>DFUT01000039.1 GCA_002381125.1 Bacteroidales bacterium UBA4179
TAAGTCTTATTTATCGAAAATGAGCAAAAATTCAACTTAAAAGTCGGTTTTTACAAAATTAATTTTCAGTATTTTGGACTTTTTAAAGCAGACTCACATATAAATTCAATTTTTGCATTAAAATGAAAATGAAAGTAAGACTTCTTGTATGTATGGGTTGGCTGATGACCTTTTCTGCTTTTGCCCGGTGGCAGCCGGCCGGCGATAAGATTAAAACCCGATGGGCATCGCAAATCGATGTAAACAATGTATTGCCTGAATATCCCCGTCCGATTATGGAACGTGCGGAATGGCAAAACCTGAATGGCTTGTGGAATTATGCCATACTTCCTATAGGAAAGCAAACACCTTCGACATTCGACGGCAAAATTTTGGTTCCGTTTGCAATAGAATCAAGCTTATCCGGTGTACAGAAAAAGGTAGGTAGGGAAAACGAATTATGGTATCAGCGGGAATTTACCATTCCTTCAAAATGGAAAAATAATCGGATATTGTTGCATTTTGGTGCAGTGGATTGGAAAGCCGATGTGTGGGTAAACGATATTAAAGTCGGTCGACATACCGGTGGTTACACGCCTTTCTCTTTCGATATAACGTCGGCGTTAAAAAGTGGGTCCAATACGTTGGTTGTAAAAGTCTGGGATCCGACCAACGACGGTTATCAACCTCGCGGGAAACAGGTAAATAGGCCCGAAGGCATTTGGTATACATCGGTAACCGGTATTTGGCAGACAGTTTGGTTGGAGCCTGTCCCGGAAAAATATATTACGAATGTAAAAATTACTCCGGATATCGATAAAAACATACTTACCGTGGAGGCATCGGTAAATGAAGTATCTGCATTGGATAAAATAGAAGTAAAAGTAATGGATGGTTCGCAAGTTATTGCTTCCGGTCGTTCCATCAATCATCTTCCGGTTGAGATTACGATGCCGGAGCAGGTAAAGCTGTGGTCTCCCGATAGCCCATTTCTTTATGATTTGGAAATTACGTTATGGAGCGACAATAAACCGCAGGATAAAGTAAACAGTTATGCGGCCATGCGTAAATACTCGATAAAACGAGATAATAAGGGGATTGTTCGTTTGCAATTGAACAACAAAGATTTGTTCCAGTTTGGTCCTCTCGATCAGGGTTGGTGGCCTGACGGTTTATATACCGCTCCTACCGACGATGCTCTGAAATTCGATATTCAGAAAACCAAGGATCTTGGGTTTAACATGATCCGCAAACACGTGAAGGTTGAACCTGCACGCTGGTATATGCACTGTGACCGGTTGGGCATGATTGTTTGGCAGGATATGCCCAATGGAGATCGTGGTCCCCATTGGCAGCCACGTCAATATTTCAATGGTGTGGAATGGCTCCGTTCTCCCGAATCCGAAGCAAATTATCGCAAGGAGTGGAAAGAAATCATCGATTTTCTGTATTCCTATCCTTGTGTAGGCGTTTGGGTTCCTTTCAATGAAGCATGGGGCCAATTTAAAACGAAAGAAATAGCGGAATGGACCAAACAATACGATCCTTCCCGCTTGGTTAATCCGGCTAGTGGGGGCAATCATTATCCTGTAGGGGATATGTTGGATTTGCATAATTATCCACATCCCGAATTGTATTTGTATGACGGTCAACGGCCAACCGTTTTAGGCGAATATGGCGGAATTGGATGGGCTGTAAAAGGGCATTTGTGGGAACCCGACCGTAATTGGGGATATGTGCAGTTCAACAGTTCCAAAGAAGTTACCGATCAATATGTGGAATATGCCGAGCAGCTTAAGACACTGATTAAACATGGTTTCTCTGCAGCAGTTTACACCCAGACTACCGATGTGGAGGTTGAAGTCAACGGTTTGATGACTTACGACAGGGAAATGATCAAGATGGATGAACAACGAATCAAACAAGTAAATAGTGAGATATGCGCTATTTTTAATCAACCATAAAATACAATGATGGGATCATGTTCAGCTTTTATGGTTTGAACGCAAAATCGCAACGATAAGTCCCAATCCCAAAATGCCGGCAATAAGATATCCGATAATTCCCAAGATGGAAATATCGGAAACCATAGGGCCAATCCCTTGTTGCAGAATTAAAGAAGATCCTACAATCAGAGCGGCGATAATCAGGCTTGCCGAAATTCGGTTGCTGGATCTTTTAATTTCTTGTGTAATATCTTCCAGCTTGTGATGTTCGAGTTTTACTTCAAACTGCCCTTCTTTCAATTTCCTAAGAAGATCGGATAAATTATGGGGTAAATATTCAATGAGCTCCAAGCTTTCATCTGCCACGTTTATGCTTCGTTCTTTCCAACTTTTAGGCGAATAAATTTTCCGGTATATTTTTCTAACAAACGGTTGTACCAGCGTAAACAAATCAAAATCGGGTTCCAGTTGTTTGCCGATAGACTCGGCAATGGACAACGCCCTGAGCATCATCACCATATTTGACGGAATAGTCATTCGATGGCGCTTCATGACCTCCAAAATATGTTGGTTCATCTTGGCTAAACTAATGGTTTTGAAAGGGCGGTCGGTATAGAGTTCGAGCAGTTCGTCCAAATCTTGGTAAAGCGAAGCTTTGTCTATTTTTTGCGGTATCAACCCCAATTCTTTTATTCCCCTGATGATCCGGTTGTAATCTTTTTTACCGGCTGCGCGTAAAATTTTGGCGATAATGACAATGGTTCTCTCGTTAAGGTGGCCGGTCATTCCCACATCCAGCATGACAATTGTGGCCGGAGGTTGAATAAATAGGTTGGCAGGATGAGGATCCGCATGAAAAAATCCATCCAGCATAATTTGTTTCAGAAGTGCTTCCGCTGCTCGATCGGCAACTTTTTTGGGATCAAACAAATGGCGGTATTTTTCTTGAGTGATTTTGGTAATTTTTACTCCTTCGATAAATTCCATGGTCAATAGTTTTTCGGTAGTCAAATCCCAATATACTTTGGGTACTTTGATATAATCGATACCTTTAAAATTGTTTCTGAATTTATCGAAATTGTGAGCTTCGTTCACGAAGTCCAATTCTTTTCTGAGCGCTCTTTTTATTTCTCCAACAACAGCTTTTGGGCTTTGGAAGGGACCCTCAGGGAATCGTTTTTCCAATATATCGGCAAAATTTTCCAATATGGAAAGATCCAGTTCAATGATATGTTGGATGCCGGGTTTTTGAATTTTCAATGCTACGATTTCTCCGTTGTGTAAAACGGCTCTGTGTACCTGGCTTAAGGAGGCGGAAGCAACAGGTTGTTCTTCGAACTCCTTAAACAATTCGTTTATGGGCTTATTTAGCTCTTTCTCCACGCATTGTTGCATCTGATGGCTCTCCACAGGCAAAACTTTGTCTTGAAGTTTCTCCAGTTCGCAAATATATGCAGGCGGTACAAAATCGGGTCGGGTACTTAAAATTTGGCCAAACTTAATGAAAGTAGGTCCTAATTCTTCAAAAGCCATACGTAGCTTTTCGGGGTTGGATAATTTTTCATAACCTTTCCGACGACTCTGTATATTTCTAATAAAATTAATACGCGAGACATCAAAAAGATAATCCAGACCAAATTTCATGAAAACCGAAATGATCTGGCGTCTTCGTTTGACTTTTTCCCGATTGTTACGAAAACTCAAACCTGCCTGTGGGTAAAAGTCCGGCATTAAATCGGTTTTTTTAAAGATTGTTATTCTGTCTTATTTACTTGTCGAGCTAGTTCTTCCACTTTTTTCTTTAATTCTTCAAACTCCTTTCGTGAAGGAATATTCATTTTCGAAAGAATGGTCTCAACTGTTTTTTCTATTTTCTGTTCGATTTCCGTTTTGGTTTTTTCCGATTGATCTAAAATATCTTTTACAAATTTAGCTTTCTCGTTTTCGGACAGCTCACCTCGTCGAATAAGTTCTTTGGCAAATTCTTCGGCTTTTTCGCGGGTCAATGAGATTAACCCCAATCCTGCCAAAACCGTATTTTTAATGATGTTTGTCATAGCAATATCCTCCTTCTTTTTTAAAATTGATGTTTTTTTGTTGGCTTTGAAAACGTTCGTTTCAATTCTCTGTAAAGGTACAATATTTATCGAATATTTTGCTTTTCAAGCTTAACTTTTTCTTAAACTTGGCAGCAACGAATGGATTTTTGCGTATCGACTGAATTGGCTACGATAACGGCAACAATAGTTCCTGCCTATCATTTGGATTTTTTGCGTAACGATTTTACGGCTTTTGCGATGAAAAACATGAGGATAAGTACAAAAATGATGAAAGCTCCGGAAGGC
Source organism: Bacteroidales bacterium UBA4179 (assembly GCA_002381125.1). Lineage (GTDB taxonomy): Bacteria > Bacteroidota > Bacteroidia > Bacteroidales > Dysgonomonadaceae > Anaerorudis. The sequence goes on from DFUT01000039.1 coordinate 4,271, forward strand.
ACATTCAGATAATAAGATAGGAATAACCCAATGATGCAACCTGCAAAACCGATGATAGAAGAAAGATAAATGATATGGGAATATTTTGCTGTGAAGAGGTTGGCCGTCATTTGCGGAACGGTAATCAGCGACATGAGCATGACGATTCCAACCAGTCGGATGCTCAATACAATGGTGACGGCAATAAAAAACATCATTGTATATTCAATGAAGCGCGTGGATATTCTTCGTGTTTGTGCAAACTCGGCGTCGAAAGAAACAGACACTATGGCATGGTAATGTGTTAGAAAAAATAGGGCAAGTAAAACACATAGAGTCGAAAGCGCCCAAATATCGGATTTGGTAATGGTGAGAATATTGCCGAAAAGATATTCGGACAAATTGGGTGCATATCCGGGAGAGAGAAAAGTAAAAATGATTCCCAATGCCATACCCAGCGACCAGAAGACGGCTATTGCCGAATCTTCGCGTACACCTTGTTTGGTAGATAGCCATTCGATTCCGAATGCCGAAAGAACGGAAAAAGCCATAGCCGAAAGAATAGGATTCAAGCCGAAATAAAAACCGATGCCCAATCCTCCAAACGAAGCATGAGTAATACCTCCGCTGATGAAAACCAATCGGCGTGAAACCACGTATGTGCCAACCATTCCACAAGCTATGCCGGCAAAAAGGCTACCCCATACCGCATTACGAAAAAAAGCGTAATCGAATAGTTCCAACAAATTCATCTTTTAAATAAATATCAGCCGTGTGCTTTCTTTGCACGCAAGTCGTCAATAACCATCAGTACCTCATCTTTCATCTGATCGGGGATGGAAATTCCGCGTAGTTGCAAACTGTGTATCCATTGATGTTTTTCTTCGTCGAGAAGCGAGTAGAAAATCTCTCGGAATTTTTCTGTTTGTTCTTCATTATAATCGGCAGAGTCTTTACCTTTATATCGGTCAAGTTCTTCGTCGTCAAAATATTCCGGTTTTTGATTGAATGCAGCTAGCAGACTGTTGCGTTCGCAAACTTCATGCATGCCGCAGCATCCCCCTTCGATAAGCGGTGGTTCAGGCTTGTTTTCTTCTGTATTTCCTTTTTTCCGCTGGATCGAATTCCAGATAGGAAGTGCGATCACGAAAAAAACGATAATTCCTAGAAATATGAACAGACTTTGCATGTTAATCTTCTTTTTCTTGTATGGTGAAACCTGCCTTTTTGAGATCGTTCCAAAAGTTGGGATACGATTTTGCGACAACCCTCGGATTATCGATAATTATCGACCCGAATGGTATGCACGCCGGAGTAAAAGACATTGCCATTCGATGATCGTTATAGGTTTCGATAACGGCATCTTTTTGTCGAAAACTTCGTTCTTTGTCCCATCCCAGCATTCTGTATTCGTTGTCGTCTTTCAATACATATCCAAGTTTCAACAGTTCCGTTTTTAATGCGTTAATGCGATCGGTCTCTTTTATTTTGAGACTTTGTACTCCCGAGAACAAAAACGGCACATTCAATAAACAACAGGCAACCACGAAAGTTTGTGCAAGATCGGGCTCATTGACAAAATTGTGAAAGAATTTTTTTGTCGATTTTTTTGTCTTTCGTATGATTACTCCATCGGAGATGAATTCGGTTGAAACACCAAGATCGGGAAAAAGATTGACCAGGTTGGAATCTCCCTGCAAGCTGTCCTTGTTTAATCCCTGCAGCGTTACCTCTGCATCCGGAATTAATGACACCATTGCATACCAATAGGATGCTGCAGACCAATCGGCTTCTACTTTGATTGGAGCAGGAACATATTCCTGGTGTTTTACGGCGATGTCTTTCCCTTCCCATTTGGCTTTTATTCCATATTTTTCCATCAGTCCGAGTGTCAGATGAATGTAGGGTTTCGAAATCACTTCGTTTTCGAGATGAATGATGAGGCCGTCGTCCATTTTGGGAGCAATCATGAGCAATGCCGATACAAATTGCGAACTCATGTTGCCCGAAAGATATACTTCGCCTCCTTTTAGGTGTCTGCCTTTTATCTTCAACGGAGGATACCCCTCTTTCTCCAAATATTCGATTTCGGCACCTAATGCGATAAGGGTATTAACCAATGGATAAATGGGGCGTTCGTGCATGCGGTCATTTCCCCGAATGATCCATTCCCCTTCCATTTCGGCCAGAAATGCCGTCAAAAAACGCATGGCTGTTCCTGCTCCTTTGACGTCGAAAACATTGGAATCGGAGTTGAAAGCGTCAATAAGTACTTGCGTATCCTCGCAATCGGATAAGTTTTCAATGGGGTAAGGACTGCAACTTAAGGCATTCATAATCAGCAAACGATTGCTAATGCTTTTTGAAGGGGGAAGGGTAATGGTCGTTTGTAATTTTCCGGGTGGAAATATTTTATACTGCATGGATTTCCTTCATTATTTTAGGCAAAAATAATACATTTTGGATGAAGAGCCAAACACGCTCGAGAAACTTTTCTTCACGCTGTTTTTATGGAAAAACCTTGTTGTTTAACCTGTTTTTCGTTTAAATTATCACGACAACAAGCCGTAGAGAAATATGGCTAAAATTGCAAGGGGAGCTACATAGCGAAGAATAAAAATATATCCTTTAAGAAATCCCATACCGTATTTGATGGCTCCCTTATTGGTGATTTGAGCCATAATCAGTCTTTGATCAAGATACCAACCGACAAAAAGCGAGATGAATAACCCTCCGATAGGGAGCATGAGTTTTGCGGAAGCATAATCCAGTAAATTGAAAAATTCCGGCGAGAAACAAGAGATGGTTCCCGTAACGCATACGCCGATGCACACAAGGAAGGTTGCTTTTTTTCGCGAAATGCGGTATTCTTCCTGAAGATAAATAGTGGTTACTTCCATTAACGATATGGTAGATGTAATTGCAGCGAGAGCCAGAAGAACAAAAAAGAACGTTGACCACAATACCGATAACGACATTTGGTCAAACAATTGGGGTATTGTAATGAATAACAAACCGGGACCGCCTGCTACCAGATCGGATATAATCGTATCGGGATTGGCCGTCAGTGCAAAAGCAGAAGGAAAAATAACCACTCCTGCAAGAATGGCCACCAATGTATCGAGAACGGAAACCTGAACGGCCGTTTTCGTCAGGTTTACATCGTTTCTAAAGTACGATGCATATGTTGTCATGCATCCCATTCCGATAGAAAGGGAGAAGAAGGTTTGCCCCATTGCGTCAAGGAAAACGGTGGATTTTACGTTTTTTATTTCGGGCATAAATAAAAAAGCCAATCCTTTCGAAGATCCGGGAAGTGTTACTGCGCGAATTCCCAAAATAATAAGAAGCAGAAAAAGGATCGGCATAAAAATCTTGGCCGATTTTTCCACCCCTCTTCTTACGCCCGATAGCGTAAAGAGAGCTGTCAGCGCAATGAAAATCAATGTCAACAGAATTTGTTTCAAATGATTTTCTTGCAGTTGGACAAAGTTGGCAGTATAATCTTTAACCGTAAATAATTGCCCCGTCAGTGATTGAAAGATGTAATCGAGCGTCCATCCGCAAACTACCATGTAAAAACCCATGATCACAAAGCCCGTAAGCACCCCCAGGCGCCCTACCCATACCCACGGTGTGCCCGGTGCCAATTTGCGAAAAGCTCCTGCCGTATTTGCTCTGGAAGAGCGACCAATGATAAATTCGGCTGTCATTAGGGGGATACCGAAAAACAATACACAACCGATATAGACCAAGATAAAGATGGCGCCTCCCCCATCGGCTGTTTGGCTTGGGAAACGCCAGATATTACCCAAGCCGACAGCGGAACCGGCTGCTGCGGCTACCATTCCTATTTTCGATACAAATGTTGCTCTTTTTTCAGCCATTATGGTATTTGTTTTGTCTTACCTTACAAAAGTCCATCGCTCTTGGGTTGAAAGAGCCGGATAATAGAAATAATCTTCGTAATCGAAAGCTTTTATGTCTTCGATTTGGCTTAATTTATTTTTAATAATGAATCGCGCCATTAATCCGCGTGCTTTTTTCGTGTGGACGGTAATTTGGCGCAGATCATTTCCCCGTTGCTCGAGAAAATTTATCTCAATGAAGGTTGTGCCTTTTGGCAGTTGTTGAGGTTTGATCATTTTAATGAATTCGCCTGAAGCAAGATTTACAATAGTTTTGTTGTTCTCCTCTAATCTTTTTGCAATATATTCATTTATGGTTCTGTTCCAGAAATCGTACAAATTTTTATATCCTTTGGGTACTATTTGTCGTCGCAATTCAAAACGATAGGGTTTAATTCCATCCAATGGGCGCAGTATACCGTATAATCCGGAAAGAATGATCAAATGGTTTTGAGCAAAAGCGAAATCTTCTTCTGTAAAGTCATTCGCATTCAATCCTTTGTATACCATACCGTTGTAGACTAAAATGGCAGGTCGTTGCAGGATCTCGTTAAAATCGAAAGTTTGAAAATATTCGTATACGTTATATGCTTTTTGAATATTTATTTTCATTTTTTCTGCAATTTCTTCGACAGAAAGTTTACGATAAACCGCGATCAGTTCACTAGTTTTTTTCGGGAAAAGTGGTTGTGTTGGCGCTCTTTTTTTAGTCGAAGGGCCAAAATCCATCAATTTAGCAGGAGAAAGGATAATTTGCATATTATTTCAATTTCCATTCGAAACCGTCTTTGGTATCTTTGATTTCGAATCCCAGAGCAATCAATTCGTTACGTATTCTGTCAGCCATTGCCCAATCTTTTCGTTGTTTGGCTTCTTGACGGATGGTCAACAGGATATCGATAGCTTTGGCAAACGTTTCGTATCTTAAATCGTTGTTTTTGTCTTCGTCTTTAATTCCTAGAATCGCAAATAAGAAGTCGTCGAAGAGGTTTTTTAGTTCGATTTTGTCTTCCGCCGTCACTTTTTCCGTATTGCTTAGCGCGGCATTTATGATACGTGCTGCTTCAAACAGATGGGCGATGAGGATAGGAGAGTTGAGGTCATCGTTGAGTGCGTCGAAGCATTGTTGGCGTAACGTCTTGAGATCGACTGTTGAGGTGTCGCTCTCCGGTATTTTTTCGATTGCATCGTATGCTTCCAGCAATCGTTTTAATCCTTTGGCCGATGCCTGTAAGGCTTCGTTGCTGAAATCCAGCGTACTACGGTAGTGTGACTGCAAAATGAAAAACCGTATGGTCATGGGCGAATAAGGCTGTTCCAGCGACGGATGGTTGCCGGTGAAAAACTCTTCGAGAGTAATGAAATTTCCCAGCGATTTGCCCATTTTCTGACCATTTATGGTGATCATGTTGTTGTGCATCCAGTACTTAACGGCGGGAGATCCTTGCGCTGCCATGTTTTGAGCCATTTCGCATTCGTGATGTGGAAACAGCAAGTCCATTCCTCCACCATGAATATCGAACTCCTTGCCGAGATATTTGATGCTCATGGCAGAACATTCGAGATGCCAACCCGGAAAACCCTTGCTCCATGGCGACGGCCACTTCATAATGTGCTCCGGAGTTGCTTTTTTCCAAAGGGCAAAGTCGTAGCTTTTGCGTTTTTCCTGTTGACCTTCCAATTGGCGGCTATTTTCGAGCAGCTCTTCGATATTTCGTCCCGAAAGTTTACCGTATGGGTAATAGTTGTTGTATTTTTCCAAATCGAAATATACCGATCCATTACTCTCGTAAGCAAAGCCGTTATCTAGAATGGCTTTGGCCATTTCTATCTGCTCAATGATATGGCCCGAAGCACGAGGCTCTATCGATGGCGGGAGCACATTGAGCGCTTCCATTGCTTTGTGATAACGTAGCGTGTAATATTGAGCCACTTCCATCGGTTCGAGTTGCTCTAGGCGGGCTTTCTTTTCGATTTTGTCTTCCCCCTCATCCGCATCGTTTTCAAGATGCCCTACATCGGTAATGTTGCGTACATAACGTACCTTATATCCGATGAATTTGAGATATCGGAACAGCAGATCGAAAGTAATTGCCGGTCTTGCATGACCTAGATGGGGATCTCCATATACGGTGGGTCCACATACATAAAGTCCTACGTGTGGAGGATGCAAAGGTTCGAAAACCTCTTTCTTTCGTGTAAGCGTATTGTAAATAACCAATTGTTGTTTTAATTGTTGTTCTATTGAGTCAGACATATTAATGATTTTATTTCGAAAACACAAAAATACGAATTTATATCTTACATTGTTGAACTTTTTCATTACATAAATCCTTATTTGCCACAAGATGACGATTTGGTTTTTTAAGAGGGAATAGTTACTTTTGCTTGCGAAATAAAAAATGTAATATCGACTATAACAATAATTTATGGCAACAACAGCTGATTTCAGAAACGGGATGTGCATCGAGATCGATGGACAATATTATTTTATCGTGGAATTTCTTCATGTAAAACCCGGTAAGGGAGGTGCTTTTGTGCGGACGAAATTGAAAAACGTGACAACAGGTCGCGTAATCGATAAGACGTTCACGGCCGGCGTGAAAGTAAATGAGGTCCGTATTGAGCGTCGTCCATTTCAATTCCTTTACAATGACGACATGGGATATCACTTTATGAATACCGAAACCTTTGAGCAAGTTTCGATTCCTGCCGAACAGATCGAGGGGGTCGATTTCCTCAAAGAGGGCGATATAGTGGAAGCCCAAGTACATGCCGACACGGATACGATTTTGACTGCCGAAGTACCCCCTCATGTCGTTCTTGAAGTAACTTACACAGAGCCGGGTTTGAAAGGCGACACGGCAACCAATGCATTAAAACCCGCCACGTTGGAAACAGGCGCAGAAATACGCGTGCCATTGTTTATCGATACCGGCGATAAAGTAAAGGTAGATACCCGAACCGGTAATTACGTGGAACGAGTAAAGGAATAAATGTATAAATTTTTAATTTAACCGGTAGAGAAAAGGACATCGGCCAAGTGGTGTTCTTTTTTATATTTTTTTTAATCGTTTTATTGAATCATGACCTCTCCCGATTCCGCGAAAATTTCCATCAAGCAATGGGCCGAAGAAGATCGACCGCGCGAAAAGCTGTTGATGAAAGGCGTTTCCGCTCTTTCCAATTCGGAATTGTTGGCAATACTCATCCGTTCGGGAAACGATAAAGAAAGTGCTGTCGAATTAAGCAGACGCATTTTACAAAAAGCCGATAACGATCTTGGCAAACTGGCTAAGTTTACGGTGAGTGATCTGATCAACAATTTTCGCGGCATTGGAATGGCCAAAGCAGTTGCCATAGTAGCCGCCATGGAATTGGGAAAGCGGCGAAAAGAGTCCGGTGTTGCAGAGCGAAAAAAGATTCTTTCGTCGAGAGATGCTTATGCTGTTTTTTCTTCTGTCTTTATCGATCTCAATCACGAAGAAACGTGGGCATTGCTGTTGGATCGTGCCAATCAGGTGGTTGATAACATGCAGGTCAGTCGCGGCGGCATAGCCGGAACGGTAGTCGATATTCGTCTCATTTTGCGTGAGGCACTCAATAAATATGCATCAGGTATTATTTTGGCTCATAATCATCCATCCGGAAATTGTGTCCCAAGTGGCAACGATGTACAGATTACGAAAAAACTCAAAGAAGCTGCTCGGTATATGGATATTGTGCTGCTCGACCATCTTATCGTGACCGATCATGCGTATTACAGTTTTGCAGACGAAGGTGTGATTTGATTTTTTGCAATAATGGTTTTTTGATGAGTCGGGATAAACAATACGTATGCAAAACCGTTTATTAAGAAACCGTTTTTTTAGTGTAAAAACAAAAGACAATGAACGAAGAACTACAAAAGATACAAGATCAAATAGTGACCTTGCTTCGTACGGTATACGATCCCGAAATCCCCATAAACATCTATGATTTGGGAATGATTTATGACGTGGATGTGGATGAAAACAACAATGTAACCATAGAAATGACTCTTACTTCACCCGCTTGCCCTCTTTCCGATTTTATTCTTTCGGATGTACAAATGAAGATTGAATCCATTCCCGAAGTGAATCAGGTAGAGATAAATCTTACTTTTGATCCACTCTGGGATCAATCGATGATGAGCGATGAAGCCCGGTTGGAGCTGGGGATGATGTAAAACAATGCGGTACTTCTCTCTTCCGGCATAAAAAATAAGGATGTAACGGATGGTTCCGGGAAAAAAGATATATTTTCTTGCTGATGCACATTTGGGATCGAAATGGCATGCCGATTCTGTTGAAACCGAGCGGAAATTGTGCCGATGGCTCGATCGTGCCAAACAAGATGCTCAGGCAATTTTTCTTTTAGGCGATATTTTTGACTACTGGTTTGAATATAAGCACGTGGTGCCAAAAGGCCATACACGCGTACTCGGAAAATTGGCCGAAGTGACCGATTCGGGAATAGAAGTGCATTTCTTTATCGGCAACCATGATATTTGGCTTACCGATTATCTTACGAAAGAGTGTGGGATGATCCTTCATTTTGAGCCGTTTATCGTCGAGTGGAACAAGAAAAAGTTCTTTCTCGCTCATGGCGACGGGTTGGGAGATGATTCACCCGGATTTCGGCTGTTACGCAAATTGTTTCACAGCAAGTTCTTACGTTTTCTTTTTTCTGCTATTCACCCCGGGTTGACGGTCCCCTTGGCACACGCATGGTCCAATTACGGTCGGAAAAATGGTCGAATGGTCGATTATTTGGGTGAAGACAAAGAGTACTTGGTGCTTTTTGCGAAGGAAAAACTCAAAGAAATGCCCGATATCGATTATTTTATTTTCGGGCATCGGCATATTATGCTTGATTTGCCCATTGCCGAGCAATCGCGTGTGATTCTTCTGGGCGATTGGATTCGTTATTTTTCCTATGCCGTTTTCGATGGCAATGATGTAACCTTAAAAACATTTAGCGACGAGTGATTATCATGGCTATTCCATATTTTTGCTCTCTCCCGTTTTATTTCGAATATAATATATGAGTCCACTCCGAAAAGTCTCTGACTTTTTATTTTCAATTCAGTGACACCCGGAAGAGACGGTTTAAATTTTTCAAAAATGCACTAAAATCAGTATCCTAATTGCTTGCATATTAATCTATATTTCAGTACATTAGCGGTATATTTAAAACCGGAAAAATGTTTAAAGAATCCGATAAGAATCCACAAATGGACATGTTTTCATCCCCTGCCGGGATGTTACAAGGCACCTCGTTGAAGAATTATCTGAAAAATGACTCCTGGCATAATATGTTCCGCGAACACGTCATAACGCGTGTAAATGAAGATATTTTCAGTGTCCTTTATTCTTCAGATAACGGTTGCCCTAACGCTTCCATACGCGTTCTCGTGGGAATGATTATCCTGAAAGAGGGCCAGGGCTGGAGCGATGAACAGCTCTTCGCGGAATGCAACTATAACCTGCTAGTCCGCAGTGCTCTGGGGCTTATGAACCTTACCGACACCGCTCCGGTCCCTTCCACTTACTACCTGTTTCGCAAGAAAGTAATGGATTATAACAGGGAAAATGACACGGATCTGTTCAAGGAGTGCATGCAGCAGATAGCTAAAAGCCAGATACTTGATTTCAAGGTCAGCGGCAAACAGGTGCGCATGGACAGCAAGCTCATAGGAAGCAACATCACCTGGTATACCCGCTACGAGCTTGTACATGAAACACTTGCCCTGTTCATAGAGGAGCGTTCAGATCATATTTACAAGCGCAGCCTGTCACGGGAGGAGTTCGACCTTATCGACCATATCATGGACGAGGAGGGAAACAAGTTCATCTATCGCAGTAACAAGAAGGAGGTAGATACCCGCTTCGTTGCTTTAGGCAGGCTGATGTATCGTTTTATCAAGCTGTTTAAAAGACATGACTATGGTACTTACCAGACCCTGAAGACTGTCTTTGAACAGCAGTTTACTGTAACTCCCGATAAGACTGTACTGCCTAAGGATAATGACGATATAAGTGCCAAATCCATACAATCACCCCACGATACCGACTCCCACTACCGTAACAAGGGTGGAAAGCAGGTAAAGGGTTATTCCGCAAACATTACTGAAACATGCGATGATGAACCAAAGGATAGCCAAGGACAGCCTGATGATAGCGGCAGGCAGCCATTGAACCTGGTTACCGATGTAAACCTGGATGTTGTCTCTACCCCGGACTGCGACTTTCTTGAACCCTCCATCGAGGAAACACAGAAGCTCCTTGATGAGAAGATTGAAAAAGTATATGCTGACGGGGCTTATAACAGTACCGGCACTCAAGATTACACCAGCGATAATAACATGGAGCTGATCCTTACGGGTATCCAGGGGCAGCCTCCCAGGTATGAACTCACGCCCGGTGAAGAAAATCCCGATGAGCTGATAGTCCTGGACACTAAAACACAAATAATTATTACAGCATGTTTGGCAGCAACAACAAAGATAGACTCACAGACAGGAAAACCTGTAAAGAAATGGCGCATCAAAACAGATGATGGCAAATACCGTTACTTCACAATAGAGGATGTCCGTACATCCATGCTAAGACAAAAGCTGCGGGACGTCCCCATCAGGGAGAAATGGAAGCGAAACAATGTGGAAGCCACAATTTTTCAATTCGGATATAACCTCACAAACGGCAAGACACGCTACCGCGGACTTGCTGCCAACCGCCTATGGGCTTACTCCCGGGCTACTTGGATAAACTTCAGAAGAATACTGAAATATGTGATGCAAGCAAGTAAAAGATCGCTTTCGAGTCAAAAAAGACGCTGTTTTTCCATTAAAAAATGGATATGTTTTGAAAATAATGTAAACTCTCTAATGAATAATTTTTTAAACAACTCTCGTCTGAAATATCTCAATTTTTTGCATTTTTGAAAAATGGGGTTATCAGAGGAGACTCATATATATACGGTTCAAATTTTATACCAAAAACTCCTTTTCAATATACATGCGCTTAAAATTTCCAACGTAAATAGGTGTAAATGTCGGTGCGACTGTTCCCCTTAATCTGTTCTGTTCCTGATCCAATAACATCTTTGTTTGAATATTGGGTGAAACCTCCTTTCACCGAAAATGTCAAGTTTTTAACAATAGCAAAGCGTGCCGAAAGTGCAAGACGAATGCCTTTTCCGTAAAACGATGGCATATAAAATGTGTTCAAAATATTCCGCTCGTAGGAATATACTCGTGTATTATAGGTGTCGGTGTGGAAATAACCCGCAAAAAAATCTCCCGTCAGTTTGTCGTTGCAGCGGTATCCTATGTTTTGTGAGATCATATACCCATATTCTTTTGGGAAGTATTTTATCTGATGCATATTCATGTCGACCGTTGTGCGCATATTCCATCCGTTTTTGAAGGCATCGGCATATCGCAAACGTAATTTATGTGTGATATAAGGTAAGACCGTTGTTGTTTTTTCGTCCGGGTAAGCCGTATTTTTTTCTTTTCGCTTTATTTTATAACGGATATCGAATATGGTGTTTTTCGAAAAAGAATAGGAAGCCATAGCATAAACATCAAGTGCCGACGAAGGTTTATCGACATTATATCGAATTCGGGGAAATCGGATAACATCGGCAAACATTGTCAACGAAATCCGAGGGAAAGGATAAAACGTGGAACCGATATACAGGCCCTCTTCGTTTTGTACACGGCTACTTTCCGAAAACGCATTTGCATACAATGCTTGATATGCTTTTGAATAGTTTCTGTAGAGCAACGAGACGCAACCAATATGAGGCGTTGTCGGTTTCCACTCCAATGCGTTCGTTGTAGCCACGGCACCGTTTCGTGATATGGCGGTTTCGCCTGCAAAAACAAAGCGGTAAAATCGGTAAGAATAATCTATACTTCCGTTTGCGTTTATGCTGTCGCGCAGATAATACGCATTGTAGTTGCGCAACACAGGATTGTACATGCGGTTAAAACGATGATATAAACCATTGATTCCGATTTGAAATCGATTGTTGCGGTAATTTATATTCATACCCGTTACTTCTTCGCGGGTATTTTTTTTCTTTTCCATATCCAATGGTACACGGTGGTAACCATCGGTTTTGAATGAAGTGATGCTGCCTTCCTCTGAGAGAGTGGCATCGATGCGCTTATTGGAATAAAATGCGGTAATCGTGATGTTTTTTATTCCTATCGTTGCTGCCGCACCTCTGAAAAAACCGTTTTCGGCAGTAGAAAAATGGCGCTTGGGTTTTATGGTATTGCGAATTACCGTGTTGGATGTCCCCGATTTAGAAATCGTGAAATCGTTGTTGAGCACCAAGCCTTGACCGAATGATAATCGATAATCGCCCAGAGCCAACGTTTTCAGTAGCCCTATATCGCGCACGATCAGATGAAAGCCGTAATGGTCGTAGCCTTTGGGATATCCGGTTTTCAGGAAGGGTTCACCGGCATCTTTTTCGCCTACGATGCCAAACTGGATTTTATCTTTGTATGTAAACGAATATTTTAATGAAGTGTAGCAATCTTCTCCAAGGTATTTCCTATTGGGATAACGTGCGAGAATACTGTCCGAGAAATGCCCATAGCCGGCACGTTGGGTCAGGGTTTTATCGAACCGGTTTTGGATCTCGTTTTTGCCGTTTTTTATTATTTGATCAAATGTCTCTTTTTTTTGATCTGCGACTTCTCCTGCATAAAAGAAAGGCAACACCCGTTCTATTGTGGCATAATCCAATGCGGCGACATTACGCAATTCGTAAACGGTATAAACAGGCCTGTTTTTATCTAGAAAATCGGCTACTGCCAACGCCTGATCGATCGAAAAAAGCGGGAATCGTTGCAATTCATCCCGCGTCACCGCATTCAGGTTTATCGGATTACTTTCCAGGAAAGCAAGCTCTTCATACATATTTTCGATTGTTGCACCATCCATTTCTTCTTCGGCCAACTGTTCAAGGTATTCGCGCCACGTTTGATTTTGCCCCTTCGCTTGATGAATGTTCACAATACCTTCAAAAAGAGTAATCAGCAGCAAGAGGGGTATCCGATATTTCATTTGCGTTGTTATATACTGTTGTTTTTCTTTTTTTGTTTTTTACAAAAGTAAAGATTATTTGCGGGATTGTGTGAATATCTGTTCACTTGTTCCGATTTTGGCAATGGGGTAAGGTTATGCAAATCGGATAAACAGTGAATTTTTTTGTACCTTTGTGGCCAAATTTTCAGATCGTATAAGAATGAAAAAGAAACAGATGCATGCTTTTTTGAAGCATTCGGCAATGGTGCTTCTTGCAGCGATATCGATTTCTTGTCAGGGAGACAGAAAGAAAGCTCCGGAGTATGATTTTCTTCAAATTATGGAGCGAGACACGCTCAGGGTGCTGACACTGAATACTTCCTTATCCTATTTCATCTATCGTGATCAACCGATGGGGTATCATTATGAAATGATTAAAGATTTTTGCGACAAACACAACTTGATTCCCGAAGTGGTTCTTGTCCATAATTCCGAGGTGCTGGTAAACATGTTGAATAACAACAAAGGCGATGTTGTTGCTTACGATGTCCCTGTGGACAACAGCCTGAAAGATTCCCTTATTTATTGTGGATTATCACAGGTTTCGCATCAGGTGCTGGTGCAGAGATCCGAAAAAGGGGATACTTTATTGAAAGACGTTACCCAATTGATTGGGAAGGAAGTATATGTGCAAGCAGGAACCAAGTATTACGACCGGTTGGTGAACTTAAACGAAGAGTTGGGTGGTGGCATTGTTATCAAAGATGTGGATAAAGATACGGTTGTAGTGGAAGATCTTATCCGCATGGTGGCAAATCGGGAGATTGATTACACCATTGCCGATGAGCATGTGGCACGTCTCAACAAAACCTATTTTCGAAATATCGATGTGAGTTTGGCGGTAAGTTTCGATCAACGTTCGTCGTGGGCGGTGCGCAAAAATATGCCTATTCTGGCCGATTCGCTCAATAGTTGGTTTGCCCGCATCAATGTTGAGCCGACCTATCGACGCATTACCAAAAGATATTTCGAGGAAGCAAAAAGGCTGGCAGATGGAGGCCTTTCTTCGTTTCCGGTTTTTTTAAAACCGGGACAAATTTCGTCTTTCGACAACTATTTTAAAAAATATGGGAGAGAATTCGGTATCGATTGGCGGCTGTTGGCTTCGATTGCTTATCATGAATCTTCGTTTGATCCTCAGAGTCGGGCTTGGACAGGAGCCGGAGGTATTATGGGGTTAATGCCGGCAACAGCTGCAAATTTGGGTGTGCGGGGCAATTCGCTTTTCGATCCTGAAATAAATATAAAAGCAGGAACCGAATACCTAAAAAAATTGCTTGTTTCATTTTCTTCCATAGTGGACGTTCAGGAGCGTACAAAAATGGCGTTGGCAGCTTACAATGGCGGGATTGGACATGTGTTGGATGCCCGTGCACTTGCCGAGAAGTATGGTGCCGACAAGGATGTATGGGATGGGAATGTGGAGAAATTTTTACAGTTGAAACGATTGGAACAATATTATGAAGATCCGGTATGCAAAATGGGATATTTCCGTGGAGACGAAACGATTGATTACGTTCGTTGTGTTATGAATTTGTGGGAAGTATACAAAGAAAAAGTCAAGGGGTAATAAAATGGCTACTCACCAATATACCAAGAGTACATTTTTTCCACTCCCTCTTCAATTTCTATCTTATGGTGCCATCCCAATGCATGCAATTTGGAAACATCCGTCAATTTACGCATCGTGCCGTCGGGTTTTGACGGATCGAAAACGATACTCCCTTTGTAGCCGATGGTTTTTTTAATTAATTGGGAGAGGTCGTAGATGCTGATTTCTTTACCTGTACCAATATTGATATGACAATTTCGGATTTCCGTTTTGCCTTTTGCCAAGTCGGCAAAATCCACATTCTCCATGACAAAGACGCACGCATCGGCCATTTCTTCACTCCAGAGGAATTCCCGCATGGGTTTTCCGGTACCCCATAGTATCGTTTTATCGCCGAAAATGCCGTATTTCTCCAAGACGGCGAGGATTTCTTCTTTCGGGCTTTTCCCCGAAACATTTTCAACGGGTCGTTTATCCAGATCTTTTCGCAGGTCATCCCAATTGTCGTTCATGAGGCATTTGCCCAAATGGATTTTTCGGATCATGGCGGGTAAAACATGACTTTTTTCCAAATCGAAGTTGTCGTTTGGTCCGTAAAGATTCGTCGGCATAACGGCAATGTAATTTGTGCCGTACTGAATATTGAAACTCTCGCACATTTTCAGTCCTGCTATTTTTGCAATGGCATAGGGTTCGTTGGTATATTCGAGAGGGGATGTCAACAAAGCTTCTTCACTCATGGGTTGAGGTGCTTCTTTGGGATAAATGCAGGTGCTTCCCAAAAAAAGGAGTTTTTTCACGTTATGCCGAAAACTTTCACCAATCACATGGTTTTGTATCTCCAGATTCCGATAAATGAAATCGGCGCGATAGATGTTGTTGGCCATGATACCACCCACATAAGCAGCCGCAAGAAATACATATTCGGGTTGTTCTTCGTCAAAAAAATGTTTTACGGCATCGCCATCCAATAAATCCAACTCACTGTGAGTGCGTCCCACAAGATGCGTGTATCCTTTTTCCTCTAATTTTCTCCAAATTGCCGATCCTACCAATCCGCGATGGCCGGCAACGTAAATTTTTGATTGTTTTTCCATAAAACGGTCTATTGTCGGTATCTTTTTACAAATTCCATATCGTGTTTCACCATGAGCTTTACCAAATCTTCAAACGAAGTTTTTTGTGGATTCCAGCCCAATAGTTTTTTTGCTTTGCTTGGATCGCCTAGCAGTTGTTCTACTTCGGCCGGGCGAAAATATTTCGGATCGACTTCCACCAATACTTGTCCCGTAGCCTTGTCGATTCCTTTTTCTTCGATGCCTTCTCCTTTCCATCGAAGATCGATCCCGGCTTCGGCAAAAGCCAACGTGCAAAATTCCTTGACGCTGTGCATCTGCCCGGTGGCAATCACAAAATCTTCGGGCTCATCGTGTTGCAGCATCAACCACATGCACTCTACGTAGTCTTTGGCATAGCCCCAGTCGCGCTTTGCGTCTAAATTCCCGAGATACAGCTTATCCTGCAAGCCTTGAGCAATACGGGCTGCTGCAAGGGTGATTTTTCGGCTTACGAAATTTTCTCCCCGACGTTCGCTTTCATGGTTAAATAGGATGCCGTTTACGGCAAACATACCGTATGATTCGCGGTAATTTTTTGTAATCCAATAACCGTATAGCTTGGCTACGCCATATGGACTGCGCGGATAAAACGGTGTGGTTTCTCGTTGGGGTATTTCCTGCACCAATCCAAAGAGTTCGGAAGTAGAAGCCTGGTAAATGCGGGTTTTATTTTCGAGTCCCAAAATGCGCACGGCTTCCAGCAAACGAAGGGTGCCCACGGCATCGGTTTCGGCTGTGTATTCCGGAACATCGAAGCTTACTTTTACGTGACTCTGTGCTGCCAAATTGTAGATTTCGTCGGGTTGAATGTTCTGAATAATACGTATCAGCGAACTTGAATCGGTCATGTCGGCATAATGCAGGTTTACGAGGCGTTGTTGTCGCATGTCGCGCACCCATTCTTCGAAATACAAGTGTTCGATGCGGGCGGTGTTGAACGAAGAGGAACGCCGTAGAGTTCCATGTACTTCATACCCTTTTTCGATTAACAGCTCGGCAAGATAGGATCCGTCTTGTCCTGTGATTCCGGTGATTAAAGCAGTTTTTTTCATTGGATTTTTTTTAATTGTTGGCGTTTGATTGGAGGAAATTCCTCACCATTTTGTGATTCTATTGTCGCAAATTTAATAAATTCTTGATTCAAATATTAATTTGGTTTAAAAATATAAGGAGGAAAACCGATAAATCTTATTTTAATCTTTTGAAAAAATCCCATATCACTATGCCTGCCGCAACCGATACGTTGAGCGAATGTTTTGTTCCGTACTGGGGAATTTCGATGCTTCCATCCGAAACGTCGATTACTTCTTGTTGTACACCATGTACTTCATGACCCAAAACAAGGGCATACTTGCCGGGTTTGTCAATTTGTAAGTGTTCGAGAGAAATGCTGTTTTTGGTCTGTTCGACCGAAAAAACCGTGTATCCACTCGATTTGAGTTCATCTACTGCTTGTAGGGTTTCATGAAAATACCTCCATTTCACCGAGTCTTCGGCACCCAGTGCCGTTTTATGGATTTCGGCATTGGGGGGTGTAGCCGTGATTCCGCAAAGCAAAATCTCTTCCACCCTGAAAGCATCGCACGTGCGAAACACGGAACCAATGTTGTTTTGGCTGCGCACATTATCGAGCACTACCACCAAAGGGATTTTTTTTGCGGCTTGAAATTCTTCAATACCGATGCGGTTAAGTTCTTCTACTTTTAGTTTTTTTCGTCTGCTTGTCATATTTTCTCTATTTCTCCGGTTTGATCATGGCCCTAATAACGAACCAAATATGATACAGAAAGGTGGAAACCTTTCCATAATGTTTTTCCATGATGCGGTAACGCTCTCGCAGGGAGGCTTTCCTGTTGGCGGTAGTCATGCCGGCATTGAGATAATCGACAAGGATCAGGTCGGTATTATAAATGTTTTTTGCCTTTTTCATCATTCGGATGCACCAATCGAAATCGGCCGAGAACCGATAGGATAGATCATAGGGCTCAACGAGTTCGCGTTTTACGATAAATGCCTGATGACATACCACCATGCCGTGTTTGAAGCTTTTCCATGTGAGGTTTTTGGGTGCTTGCAAACGGCGCATATGCAAAAACCGGCCGTTATCGTCTACGATTGCCGTTTCTCCGTAGAGAATGTCGGGGGAATGGTCTTCATCGATACTTGCGAATATTTTTTGCACGGTATCGGTGTCGTAAAACGTGTCGCCTGCATTTAAAAAACAGAGGTAATCGCCTGTTGCCATTTTTATCCCCTTGTTCATGGCATCGTAAAGACCCTTGTCGGGTTCGCTAATCCATTTTAATCGTTCGTTTTCATACCGATGAATCAGCGCTACCGTTCCATCGTTTGAATTTCCATCGACAATGATATGTTCAATAGCGGGATAGGTTTGTTCCCGGACGCTTTTCAGCGTTCGCTCCAACGTGTGCTCGGCGTTGTAAGTAACCGTTATTACCGATAGTTTTTTTGTGTTTGTGTGGTTAAGGTTATCGCGCATATATCTGTTTATATTGTGCTGAAACTATTTCCTGAGCATAGGTTTTCACTACTTTTTCCCGAGCATTGGCAGAGAGGGTTTCGGTGTCGGCTTCAAATAATGTCCAAAACAAGCCTTTGGCCAAATCGGCGGCATTTTTATATTTGGCCACATAACCCGTTTTCAAATGGTCGATCATTTCGGGAATGCCGCCGATGCAAAATCCCACGCAGGGTGTGCCGCATGCCATGGCCTCCATGATAGTGTTGGGTAGATTTTCCTGCAACGATGGGGTAACAAATACGTCGGCGGCATTATATACATCGGGCATGTTTTCAGGGGCAACGAACCCCATGCTTTGAGTAGGTAAGGCAAGTTGGTTTGCGATTTCTTTTCCGTTGTTGCCGGCGATAAGAAACAAGACATTATCGGTATGTTGTTTCATTAATCGGCTTGCTTCGATGAGGTAGTCCGAGCCTTTGCGTTTATCGGATGTTTTTACGGCAGCAAACAATACGATTTTTTTATCGAGAGGCAATTGCAATTTTTTGCGTGTACCGATTTTGTCTATGGGGCGATAGTGTCGGGTGTCGATGGGGTTGGGTATCGAGATTACCCTGTGGGCTGTGGTTAGCGGGCTTTTTTCGGCCAGGTCTTTCAGCCAGTTGCTGCAGGCTACGAAGGTGATCTTTCCCAATGAATATGTCGTTTGTTTTTGTTTGAAAATTTTGTTGGAGAGATCGTTTCGAGAGGGGGCAACAAGATAAGGACACCGGCCGCACTCCCGGTGATAGTTTGTGCAATTTTCGGCATGATGGCAGATGCCGGTAAAGGGCCACATGTCGTGCATGGTCCATACCGCCTTTTTGCCGGAAGCAAGGATACGACCGATTTCTTTTACCGATAGCATCCCCTGATTGATCCAATGGAGGTGGATGATATCTGCATGTTGAAATGCAGGGAGTTCGGTAACAGAAACACCGGTATTGGCAATGGATATGTCGAAAAGATTTTTCCGGGAAAAACGATTTGCCATGAATATTTTTCCCCGTTCCCAAAGAAAATTCCACTCATTTATGGTTTTATTGCCGACTTCGATCACGTTGCCGTTGGAAGAACGTTTATCCCGCACGAGCATGTTGACGTTCATTCCCTCGTCTTGCAAGGCATTCATCAATCGGAAAGCCGCAATGGCAGCTCCGCCATGCAAATCGGATGTGCTGATGAAAAGGATGTTCATTTTACGAGTCTTCTTTTGACTTTAGCCCAAAAAGAATTGGTCTTTCGGTAATATTGTTCGAATGCCCGCCGGGCATCTTCGTTTTCTTTGATTTCCGACACTTCCGTCGCGAGTTCCCCTTCGTATAAATCGGTGATATAGATGTTTTTGTTGCCACTATGGGTACCTGTTCCGTCGAAACCGATGTTTTGCACCAGCGACTTTCCGGCGTTGGCAGAAAGGATATCGGCCAAAAAGAGGGAAGCATTCCATCGGATAGCCCACGAATCGTTTTCGCCCTTTACTTGTCGACGTAGCATGCGCGTATAAGGATAACTTCCGTTGAAATCGAATGTTTTGGTCAGTTTTCTTCTTTCCAGTTCGTGAAGAAGATATTTGCCGTCGGGATTAAAATATTTCCATGCTCTTTCCCATGTTCCCCATCCCCAGCTCCCGGTCCACTTGATTAAAAATAGATCGGGAAGACCCATATTTGGATAGCAGTAGCCATGTACATGTCCAATTTTTTTTTCCCTTTCAAATTTATTCAAGACATCGTTCATGAAGGTCAGAAAGAATGGCGAAGCGATCAGGTCATCTTCCACGACAATCACTTTTCCATATTCGTCGACTACACGGGTTACTCCTTCTATAATATTGGCGGCCAATCCTTTGTTCTCGGCATTTTCCCGAATTTGAATGTCTTTGAATCCGTCAAGAGATCGGATGATGCTTCGCACCTCTTCTACTTGTTGTCGGTCCATTTCATTTTTGTATCCATCCGAAAAAACAAAAAGCGAACTTTCTTTGCTTAGTGGGTTTTTCAACAATGCATCCAGCGTTTGTTTGGTATGTGCAGGACGATTGTAAGTAAACAGGAGAACAGGTGCAAGCGTCATGACAAACGGGTTTAGAAGTTGGTCTTTGTTGATAATGTATTTCTTTTTAGCACTTGCAACGATACTTCCGTTCCCACTTTAATGCCTTTTCGGGTGAGCTGTTTTTCAACCGTTTGATAAGCCAAGTCGGGGCGGTTGTTGTTACTGCTGAGATGGCAAAGCCATATGTTGCGTAGTTTCGACGAATAGTTCTCGGCCAGAAAGTCGGCAGTTTGCCTGTTGCTCAGATGACCCGAACCGGATGTAATGCGCTGTTTCAGCGGATAGGGGTAACGGCCGTTCTTGAGCATATCCTCATCGTAGTTGCTTTCAATGATCAGATGGTTGGCTTTGCAAATGTAGTGTGCCACTTCTTCGGTAATCGTACCCGCATCGGTTACCAACGTAAGTTTGTGTTCTTCGAATTCAAAAAAATATCCCACATTGTCACTGTCGTGAGGCACATCAAAAGCGGTGATTTTGACATCTTCGATTTGGAAAGGGACTCCTTTTTCGATGTATCGTTTAGAACCGTTCATCCGGGTTTTCGTAAGCGGAGAATCGGCAATGCCGCGGTGTACTTCTCGCGTGGCATAAACGGGAATCTGGAGTTTTTCGCCCAGATAACCCACCGATTTGATATGATCGTAATGATCATGCGTAATCAAGACGGCATATATGGAAGAAAAATCGATACCGTATTCGGCAAGCCGTTTTTTGGTTATTCGGGGGCCGATGCCCGCATCGATCAGTATTCCGTAACGACTGTTGCCCAGATAATAACAATTTCCGGAGCTTCCGCTCCCCAAGCTGAAAAAAGAGAATTGTTCCGAAGGAAAAAGTTCTTGTTGCATAATTACCGCAAAGATAATTATAATTGACAAATGGTCGATGAATGCGTTGTTAAAATACCGGTTGACTCTATAAGATTCGTCGTGTAAAAAACTTCTCTTTAATTTTCGTAATTTTTTATTAGCTTTGCCAATCGATTTCATGGAAATTAATTTGTAATTATCAATAAGTATATGAATGTTTTACTGTTGGGATCGGGTGGGCGAGAACATGCACTGGCATGGAAAATGAAGCAAAGCAGGGAGTTGAACAGATTGTTCATAGCTCCGGGCAATGCGGGTACGGCTGCATTGGGAACAAATATTCCTTTAAAGGTTACCGATTTTGAAGGGATTAAGAAATTTTCGCTCGACAACGATATCGATATGCTTGTAGTGGGTCCCGAAGATCCTTTGGTGCAAGGAATTTACGATTATTTTCAAAATGACGAAGACGTTTGTCATATTGCCGTTATCGGTCCCTCCCGACGCGGAGCACAACTGGAAGGAAGCAAAGACTTTGCGAAGGAATTCATGATGCGTTACGATATTCCTACGGCAAAACACAAAACCGTTACGTTGGAGAGTGTGGAAGAAGGCAACCGTTTTCTGGAGTCGTTGCATCCACCTTATGTTTTGAAGGCCGATGGCTTAGCGGCAGGAAAAGGTGTGCTCATCCTTCAGGAACCGGATGAGGCTAAACAAAAATTATGGGAAATGCTAAACGGCATGTTCGGCGCGTCGAGTCGCAAGGTGGTGATCGAGGAGTTTTTATCGGGAATAGAATGTTCTTTTTTTGTGCTTACCGACGGCAAATCGTACAAAATATTACCCGAAGCAAAAGACTATAAACGTGTGGGCGAAGGCGATACCGGTTTAAATACAGGCGGAATGGGGGCAGTATCTCCTGTGCCCTTCGTAGATGAAGTGTTTAGGGATAAAGTAGAGAAAAGAATCATTATTCCCACCATCGAAGGACTGCGCGAGGAGAAAATCGATTATAAAGGGTTTATTTTTTTCGGATTAATCAATGTAAATGGTGATCCTTACGTTATCGAGTATAATGTAAGGATGGGCGACCCCGAAGCCGAAGTGGTCATGCCGAGAATCAAATCGGATTTGCTGACTCTTTTTTCCGGAGTGGCAACGGAAACTTTAGATAAACAATCTCTTGAAATTGATAATCGTTTTGCCGTTACGGTGATGATTGTTTCGGGGGGATACCCGGGAACTTATGAAAAGGGAAAACCGATTCATGGGCTCGACAAGGTGAGCGAGAGTATTCTTTTCCATTCCGGAACCACGCTTACGGAGAAAGGTATATGCACATCGGGCGGGCGGGTTATCGCCGTCACTTCATTTGGCGATACGTTGCAAGAGGCATTGAAAAAATCTTACGATAGTATAAACAAAATATCTTTTGAAAACATGTATTTTCGTAGGGATATCGGATTAGATCTTCTTCAGTTTATAAAATAAGCTTTTACGGGATGGATAAAACGGTAAGGAATTTTAAGCATACGATTCTCGGAGGCCGTTTTTCGGGATTCGTTGCGGCGATTGCCGTTATTGTTATGCGTGTATTGATGTTTTTGAATGGAGACATCCCTCAAAATGAATTTTCCGATTCGAGTTTCGTATGGAAATTTCTTGCTCCTTTTTTTTCTGACCCGCGCGTTTCTTTTGGTGCTTCCACTTTGTCGATTTTCATTATTGCAGCAATTATTTCGCATCTCAATCGTCGGTTTACCCTTATAAGGGGGCGTACCGTTTTGCCATTTGCCGTTCCGCTTTTTCTTTTCAGCCTTCATCCGTATTTTTTGGCAATGACGCCCGATTTTGTGGCTGTGTTTTTTTTATTGTGGGCTTTGTTCCCTTTGCTGAATTCGTATCATCGGAGCAATCCCCGGGTGTTTGCTTTTCAGTCTGCCGTATTGATCGGCATAGCCGGTGTTTTTCAAATTTATGCCCTTCTTCTTTTGCCGTTGTGGTGGTGGGGCGAAAGGATGGTAAGGGGATTTAAATTTAAATCGTTTGTTGCTTCACTGATAGGTGTCGGATTGGTTTATTGGTTGGTATTTGCCTTGTTTGTTTTTTGGGGGCGTATCGAAGAATTTACAGCTCTTTTTGATTTTATTGCTCGGATATCCATCACGCAATTTTTTGAATTTTCTGTCGTCCAATGGGTGTTTTCCGGGATAATTGTTGTTCTTCTTCTCGCCTTTGTTGTTATGGTGAACCGAAAATCTTCCCGCGACAAGGTATTGACTCAAATATTGTTGGGCTTTCTTAGTTTTATGGTGATTTGTACCCTTGTCTTGCAAGTTCTTTATCGGTCAAACACACTTTTTTGGTTTACTTTTGCACTTGCCTTGCTCTCTTTCCTCATTGCCTATTATTATTCGTTGGTCGAAAGCAAATGGCAGGTTTATTCGTTCTATCTTCTCTTTAGCGTATTTATTTTGATTTATTGTGCCAATTATTTTTCATTTATGCCTGCTTTTTTATAACAAAAGAGGGGCATTGAGCGTTAATAAAGAAAGGATTTGAACAAAAAGGAGGCAATCACATGAAAAAACGGTTTTTTTATGCTGCTTTGGTCTTTTCTTTCGGTTTGATTTTTCAAACAGGATGTAAAACTGCTCAGACTGCGGCCGAAAAGAAAACCAAAGCTGCCGAAATCGGTCAAAAAATCAACGATTTCGAATTCACATTCAAAGCAACGCATGCCTATCCAACCGGGTATCGGGCTATTTACTTGAGTCCGTATTATTATTTGAAAGTATCGAAGGATGCCGTTACTGCTTATTTGCCTTACTATGGACGTGCTTATACGGCACCTATGGATCCCGCGCAAGGAGGCATTAAGTTTACCAGTACCGATTTCGAATATGAAGTGAGCAAGGGAAAACGAGAGGGAAATTGGCAGGTGCGCATAAAGACACATGATACGGATCGCGAAATCATTTTATTTCTTGATATTTGGGAAAACGGATCGGCCCGGCTCGATGTAACCGACCCCAATCGTCAACCCATTTCATTTCAGGGAGATATCGAAATAAAAAAGGGATAAAAAAATCTTCCGAGAATATTTTCTCGTTCTCGGAAGATTTTTTTGTGCGGCTGAAGGGACTCGAACCCCCACGCCTTTCGGCACCAGATCCTAAGTCTGGCGCGGCTACCAATTACGCCACAGCCGCAAATCGAGAACAAAGATAATACTTTTTCTCCTATTTTTGATTTTGTACGCTTTTTCTCGGTTGCAATTTATCGGTGTTGTTCGGAGTCTTTCTCGTCGAATCCTTTGCAAACCTTTTTTGCTATTTTTTCTATTACCTGCGGATAATATTCATATTCCAGTTTATGTACTCGTTGAGCCAATTCTTCGGGTGTGTCCGAAGGCAGAACGGGGCAACGGGCCTGAAAAATGACCTCCCCTTCGTCGTATTGTTCGTTTACGAAATGAATCGTAATCCCCGATTCCTTATCCCCTGCTTGGATCACAGCCCGATGTACGCGATCGCCATACATGCCTTTCCCTCCATATTTGGGCAACAATGCAGGATGAATGTTGATGATGCGTTGAGGATAGGCTTTCAGGATAGGATCCGGAACTTTCAGCAGAAATCCTGCCAATACAATGAAATCGATTTGGTATTCCCGTAATTTTTGAAGAACGGGATCTCCCTTGTCAAACTCTTCTTTGGAAAAAGTATACGAAGGGACTCCCAAATTTTTTGCCCGCGTGTGTACATAGGCATTTTGGTTGTTCGATAAGACAAGAGCTACCCGCATCTCTTCATTATCCTTAAAATACCGAATGATATTTTCGGCATTTGATCCATTCCCCGACGCAAAAACAGCTATATTTATCATATTGATGAGTGATTTTATGCACAAAAAATGCAAAAATGTGCAGTTTTTATGAATTTATTACCTAAAATGTTATGTGGTTCAGGAAAAAATACTTTACTTTGCATCGCAAATTTAGAAATAAAATTTTTTTATTTATTAATTAATATCGAAAATTATGTCTGAAGTAGCACAAAGAGTAAAATCGATTATCGTCGATAAATTAGGAGTTGAAGAATCAGAAGTAACAGAAACTGCAAGTTTCACCAATGATCTGGGAGCCGACTCTCTTGATACCGTTGAATTGATCATGGAGTTTGAAAAGGAATTCGATATTTCCATTCCCGATGATCAAGCAGAAAAGATTTCTACTGTGGGCGATGCTATCGCTTACATAGAACAACATGCAAAATAATCCGTTTTTAGGTAATTTATGGAAATTAAAAGAGTAGTAGTAACAGGTCTGGGATCCGTTACGCCTCTTGGCAACGATGTTGAAACAACGTGGAAAAATGCCATTGCGGGCAAGAGCGGAGCCGGACCTATTACTCAATTTGATGCTTCATTATTCAAAACCCAATTTGCCTGCGAAGTGAAAGGCTTCGATCCGAGTGAGCTTTTCGAACGAAAAGAAATGCGAAAATACGATCGTTATTCTCAATTGGCCATTAAAGCTGCCAAAGAAGCGGTAGAAAATTCGGGATTGGATTTTGAAAAGGAAGATACGAATCGGATTGGGGTTATTTTTTCTGCGGGTATTGGAGGAATAAAAACATTTGAAGAAGAGGTAGGCGGTTATTATCTTGCAAAAGACAAAGGCCCTCGTTTCAGCCCTTTTTTCATTCCGAAAATGATAGCGGATATCGCCGCAGGCCATATCTCTATGATTTATGGATTGAGAGGCCCGAATTATGCTACCGTTTCTGCCTGTGCTTCTTCTACGCATGCTATTGCCGATGCTTTTAATCTTATTCGGTTAGGTAAGGCCAATGCCATTGTTAGTGGTGGAGCAGAAGCTACAATAAGTCCCTCTGCCGTTGGCGGGTTCAATTCCATGCATGCACTGTCAACCCGTAACGATTCTCCAGAAACCGCTTCGCGGCCATTTAGTGCAAGTCGCGACGGTTTTGTGATTGGCGAGGGTGCCGGATGTATAATTCTCGAAGAGATGGAACATGCCGTTGCTCGTGGAGCAACCATTTATGCCGAAGTGGTAGGAGAAGGCATGTCGGCCGATGCTTACCATATAACTGCTTCGCATCCCGACGGACTCGGTGCCAAGTTGGTTATGCATAATGCACTGGACGATGCTCAAATGTGTCCGGAAGATATCGACTACATTAATGTGCACGGTACATCGACTCCTGTAGGCGATATTTCCGAGGCAAAGGCCATTATCGATGTTTTTGGAGAGCACAGCTATAAGTTGAATATCAGTTCAACAAAATCGATGACAGGACATCTGCTGGGTGCCGCAGGCGCCGTAGAAGCGGTGCTTACGATATTGGCCATGCGCGATTCCATTGTTCCGCCGACTATCAATCACGCCGAAGGTGATGATGATCCCGAGATCGACTATAATCTTAATTTCACATTCAATAAAGCTCAAGAAAGAGAAATAAGAGCTGCATTATCCAACACATTTGGCTTTGGAGGACACAACGCATCTGTAATTTTCAAACAATTTAAAAAATAGCGTGTTCAGAAAATTAGGTCGACAGATACGGGCTATTCCTCACAAAGGAAAAGAGCCTTATCTGTCGTTTTACAAAATTCTCGGATTTTATCCCGACCGTATCGATTTATATAAAGAAGCCGTTACCCACAGATCATCCCCCATGCGTTCAAGTAATGGGAGATTGATAAACAACGAACGCCTTGAATTCTTGGGAGATGCCATTCTTGATGCGATCGTTGCCGACATCCTTTATAAAGAGTTTCGAAGCAAAAAAGAAGGTTTTCTTACCAATATGCGTTCGCGTATTGTTCAGCGCGACACGCTGAATAAATTGGCCGTGGAGCTGGGATTGGATAAACTGATTGTATCGTCCACACGGAATTTGGCCCATAACACCAATATCCACGGTGATGCACTCGAAGCCCTCATTGGCGCCATTTACTTGGATCAAGGCTATCGTGTGGCAAAGAAATTTGTATTCGAAACGCTCATCAAGCAACATTTGAGCATAGAAGAGGTAATGAAGTCGGAGGTTGATTTCAAGTCAAGATTGATCGAGTGGGGGCAAAAAAACAAAATCGATGTAAGTTTCAACGTCATAGAATCGTCATACGATGAGCACAACAATCCGGTCTTTGTGGCGTGTGTTTCCGTTGGCGATATAGAGATAGGAACAGGGATGGGATATTCGAAGAAAGAATCGCATCAGATGGCTGCAAAAGAAGCTATTCAACGAATTCGGGACGATAAGGCTCTTCGGCAAACCCTCATAAGTACAACCAAGAAAGATACCGATGAAAAATCGCCGGAGCCGAACGAAACCGATTTTGATGATCTAAACAACGAATTTTTATCCGAACCTTAAAGATTTCACTTATTCCCCCGACATTTATCGAATACCGAAAGATATGCCCATTTTTTTCCCTTGAACCACTAGTGGAGTATGGGGCGTTACCAATCGAAGTTTTCCCGCTACATCTTTAAGAGGAACATCCGTGATTTCGTTTCTGATTTTTGCGACCATACGTCCAAATTTTTTTTCGTGGATGAGTTGTACGGCATGTCCTCCGAATAATGTTCCCAAATTACGGTCGTATGGAGAAGGCGATCCCCCTCTTTGTATATATCCAAGCACGGTTTCTCGAGTTTCGAACCCGGTGAGTTTTTCTATTTCTCGGGCAAAAAACATAGCAGGTCGTTCTTTGCTCTTAGGAATTTTAATACCTTCGGCAACAGCCACGATGGAATATGCTTTTCCCACTTCCATTCGTTTTTTTATTTTTTCGAGAATTACCTCCATATCATAACCCAGTTCGGGAAGCAAAATTATGTCGGCACCCCCTGCCATACCGGCGTAAAGGGTTATCCAACCGGCGTGATGCCCCATTAGCTCGATAACCATCACACGGCGATGTGAACTTGCGGTGGAATGCAATCGGTCAATGGCTTCGGTAGCAATGTTGACGGCCGAATCGAATCCGAAAGTAATATCGGTGCCATACACATCGTTGTCAATGGTTTTCGGTATTCCCACAACGTTTAAACCCAGTTGCGAAAGCATCCATGTGGTAAGCTGCGTACCGTTTCCTCCGATACAAACCAGTCCATCCAGATTCAGTTCGTGATAGCATCTTTTTATTTGTTCCCTATCTTTTTCGTCGGGAGAAGTAATCATTTTTCGGAAAACCTTTTCGCGTGTTGTTCCCAGGATGGTCCCTCCTAAATTTAGGATTCCCGACAAGGAGGAATCGGTAAGTTCGACAACATCCTTATAAAGCAGACCCGAAAAGCCGTTGAGAATTCCAATGACTTCCATTCCGTAGTGATTGATGGCAGTTTTCCCGACTCCTCTGATCGTTGCGTTTATTCCCGGGCAATCGCCTCCTGAACTAAGAATACCTATTCTCATGTTTATGTTGTTTTTTTTCGATCAATCCGACACAAAGGAAATAAAAAAGGGCAAACAAGGATTCATCAAACCCATTTTTTTCTAAAATCTTTTTCGAGTTGAAAATCGCCGTTTATTCTTTTCTTGTCCTTTTTTCCTCTGTTTCGTCGGGCAATACCAATTGTGCCTCTTTATTGAAAAAAACTTTATACGCCTTGTGAACGAAGATCAGTACCGTGAATGCCACACTGCCCAGAATACCCAGCATAATGGCAATTTGGTATTTGATGGCTATCAGAGGCGATGTGCCCGAAAGGATTTGTCCGGTCATCATTCCGGGAAGGAAAACGATGCCCATTCCCAGCATCGAGTTGATGGTTGGGAGAATGGACGCATCGAAAGCCTTGTTGACAATGTCTTTTGACGCCATTTTGGGCGTGGCTCCCAGCATCAGCGCTCCTTCAACCCGATCACGTTCCGTTCGCATACTGTCAATCAGTCGGTTGATTCCCAGTGAAATTCCCGTCATGGAATTGCCGATGAGCATACCTGCTATGGGGATAAAGTAACGCGGATCGTTCCATGTATCGCTGCCAATCACCACGAGCAGAAAATACATCAGGCTGAGGGTTGTTCCTCCGATGAGCGAATAGGCGGTTATTATTTTCAACTCCTTGTTCAGCGGCACTTTCACCCTTTTAAAGGTGTTGTTTATTGCGAATCCTTCCATCAAGAAGAAAAGAAGAATCAAGAACCAAAAGGAAGGATGATTAAAAAGATAAATGAGAACGTAACCGGCGATAATCAGTTGTAGTGTCATGCGGATGGTAGACGCTACGATGATTTTTTCGCGTTTTATCCCCATTATGCGTACGATGGCAAGGAGTACAATCACATACGCATAGGCAGCGATAAGCTGGAGGAGTTCAATATCGACGATTCCGTTTTTATGCATGTTGATTTTGTTTTATGGAAACGATTTCTCCGTTTTCTATTTCGATCATTTCTTCGGCATATTTCCATGCCATTGGCGAGGAATGGGTTACGAAAACAATCGACGACTCGTTTCTTCTCCCGAAATCCACCACCTTTTGCATCACCAGGTCTTCCGTGTCTTTGTCGAGTGCCGACGATGGTTCGTCGAGCAACCATACGCGAGGTTCCATCAGCATGACACGTGCAAGCGCAAGGCGTTGTTTTTCGCCTCCCGACAATCGATGTGCCGGTTCGTCGAGTTTTTTGTCGAGCCCCACGACATGCAACATATCCATGAGTTTATTGTCAGGCGGAAGTTTTTTCTCCGAAAATTTAAGGCCGATCAGCAGATTTTCCCGAATATTTCCTTCAAAAATCACCGGTGTTTGGGGCATCATGACCACTTCGCGGCGAAGGGTCACCGCATCAATGGCCTCCAGCGGAATATCCCGATAATAAATCGTGCCGCCGTACGGGGAAATCAATTTGTTCAATAGTTTTAGCAGCGTTGTTTTCCCGCTGCCGCTTCTGCCTACGATAGCCGTGGTTTTCTTTTCTTTTATTGTCAGTTTCTTTATGTAAAGAATATCCTTGAATTTTACCTTATTGAGTGTGAAAACAGGTTTTTCGCTATCCGGTGATTCCATACGCATGTTTATTGTGGTTAAGAAACCGTTTCCTTATTGATCTTTTCGAAGATGATTTGTGCCGCTCTGTCGGAAGCGCCGGGACTACCCAGCACCTCGCGCATCTCGCGGTAATTTTCCAACATGGTTTGGCGATATCGCTTGACAAATAAAAGGCGGTACAATTCTTTTCGGATATTTTCGACGGTGAAAAATTTGGCAAACAATTCTTTTACTACTTCCTGCCCGCAGATTAAGTTCACCAGCGAAATATAAGGTGTGTGCAGTATATGGCGGAAGGCCCAATAAGAGAGATGCGGCAACGGGGTTTTGTAGCATACGGCTTGTGGAACGTCGAGCAGTGCTGTTTCCAGCGTTGCTGTTCCCGAAGTTACCAGCGCAGCGTCGGCCTGTGCCAGTATGCGGTAGGTTTGTCCGAAAAGCAAGGTTACCGGGTGTCCGTCAATAAAACGGTTATAGAATGCCGGATCGATGCCCGGCGCACCGGCGATGATGAGTTGGTATCCGTCGAAGTTTTCAGCAGCCTCCAACATGGTGGGCAAATTAGCCGAAATTTCCTGTTTCCGGCTTCCGGCGAGCAGCGCAATTATGGGTTTGCTTTCCAGTTGGTTTGCACGAATAAATTCTTCGAATGTTTCGTCTCGATACGCTCTTTCGGCAACGCTGTCCACCGTTGGGTTGCCCACATAGTGCACTTCGTAATTGTGTTTTTTGTAAAAATCTACCTCAAAAGGGAGAATGCAGAACATCTCATCGACATATTTTTTAAACGATTTCACCCGATATTCTTTCCATGCCCACACTTTGGGTGAAATGTAATAATGTACGGGGATCCGGAGTTTCGTTTTCACGAATTTGGCTATTCGAAGGTTGAAACTCGGATAATCAATGAGGATTACCACGTCGGGACGATATTCGGCAATATCTTTTTTGCACAGACGGATAGCCTTTATGATTGCGTCGAGATGGGTAATAACGGGAAGAAAGCCCATATACGCCATTTCACGGTAATGTTTGACGAGTGTACCTCCTTGAGCCTGCATCAAATCGCCGCCGAAGTAACGAAAATCGGCATGGTTGTCCACTTTTTTCAGCGACTGTATCAGATTCGACGCATGCAGGTCGCCCGATGCTTCCCCCGCAATCAGGTAGTATTTCATTTTTCTACTGTGAACATGTTTTTTGGAATTCCCATTTTTGAAGATGAGGAATGAAATCGTGAGCGGTCATGTCGATTTTCACGGGTACAATGGCTGCATATCCGTTTGCCAATGCCCATTCGTCGGTGTTGTGGTTGTCTCCTTCCCAATTTTCGAAGTTACCTGTCATTCGAAAAATTTCGCGCCCTGTTTCATCCTGCATTTTGTAGTATTCGTTCACCCATTTCCCTTGCGTTTGGGTAGTGATTTTTATGCCTTTTACTTCCCCTTCGGGGATGTTTACGTTCAGACAAACGCCTCTTGGCAACCCTTCCTCCAGTACTTTTATGGCTACTTTGCGCGCTATGCGGCAAGCCGTTGAGAAGTCGGGATTGCTTTGGTTGCTACATAGCGAAACCGCAACGGAGGGAACATTGAAGACGCACCCTTCGATGGCGGCACCTACAGTGCCCGAATACAATACGCTGATTCCCGCATTCGATCCGTGGTTGATGCCCGAAATCACCAGATCGGGTTTCCTGTCGATAAACTCGTTCAACGCCAGTTTCACGCAATCGACCGGAGTCCCGTTGCAGACATGCCACGGGATATTGTTTTTTTTCTTTACCAATTTGCTGTATAAAGGGGTATCCGATGTAATGGCGCACGACATACCCGATCGAGGCCTGTCCGGCGCAAAAACAACAATATCTCCCAAGTCTTTTAGTGTTTCAACCAACGATGAAATGCCTTGGGCTTCATATCCATCGTCGTTTGTTATCAAAATAAGTGGTCTTTTTTCGGCCATTGTGTCTATAATTTTATGTGAGCCACAAAATTAACAAAATTCGTGCATTATTGCTTCTTTTCTCTTGTTACAAAATTGTTAAATCCGTAATTTTCATCAAAAAAGGTTTTCTCTTGAGCGTTTTTCACTTCAGGAAATAAATGAGGGGTTGTTTTGAATAATTATTGAATAGTTTCATGTTTGTTGGGAAAGGTATTTTAAAAGCATTATTTTTGTGGCACGCCAATTTATCGAAAATATGAAGAATATGAAAAAAACGGTATTGTTGTTTTATGTGTTGGTCTTTTCGGTCTTTGCTTTTGCACAGCAAGTAAGGCCGGTAAAGAACGTCATTGTCATGATCCCCGACGGAACCTCCATCGGCGTATATTCTGCTGCGCGTTGGTACAAAATGTACAACAAACTCGGTGACGCGCTCAATGTTGATCCCTATATCACGGGAACGGTCACTACCTTTTCGTCCAATGCCCCCATTGGCGACTCGGCTCCCACAAGTTCGGCCTATGCAACCGGAGTCCTTCAGCAATCGGGCAACGTGGCCATTCATCCCGAAGCCGATCCCGGAAAAGACATTTATCCCGTCGATACCTCGCGAACCTATCAACCCGCAGTGACCATTCTTGAAGCATCGCGCATAGAAAAAGCAAAGGCAACGGGACTGGTGGTTACCTGCGAATTTCCCCATGCTACACCTGCCGATTTTTCGGCCCATTATTACAATCGGGGAAACTATAAAGCCATTGCGCCGCAAATTGCCTATCAAAATCTCGATGTGATGTTCGGTGGAGGAACAAGCCTATTGACCGACGATATCCGGCAGCACTTCAACCATAACGGCACCACGTTGATCGAGAACGATAAACAGGCGCTGATGAATTATACGGGGAAGGGAAAGGTATGGGCGCTTTTCGGCGAAAAAGCACTTCCTTACGATTTGGACAGAAATCCCGATGAAGTGCCATCGCTTGCCGAAATGACGGAAAAAGCATTGGAAATCTTGTCGAAACAGGAGAACGGCTTTTTTCTGATGGTAGAAGGCAGCCAGGTGGACTGGGCAGCCCACGCCAACGATCCGGTGGGCATCATTACCGAATTTCTTGCTTTTGATGAAGCAGTGGGAAAAGTGATGGATTTTGCCCGCAGTAATGGCGAGACAGCAGTGGTTGTTCTTGCCGATCACGGCAACGGTGGTTTCACTATCGGTTCTTCCCGTTGTAAGGGATACGATAAATTATCGCTTGCCGAATTGTTTTCCACCGTATCGCAATGCAAGCTCACCGCTTCGGGAATAGAAGCTGTCTTGGTAAACACTCCGCGCGAAAAACTGAAAGACGAATTCAAGAAATACACCGGTATTGACCTGACAGATAAAGAAGTGGAAATCCTGCTTTCTTCCAAAAATTACAAAGCGGGCGATTATACCCAAGTGAAGAACAGCAACAATATGCTGAACAACATCGTGAATATTTTGAATTCCCGCATGTGTTTCGGATTCACAACTGGCGGACATACGGGCGAAGAGGTGCTGCTCTCGGCCTATCATCCTTTTGGGGATGTGCTCTGCGGGCATCTTCGCAATCTCGATGTAAATAAATACCTGGTCGAGGTGTCGGGATTGACCACACCGTTACAGGAACTCTCCGACCGCATTTTTGCCAAGCATACTGCTGTTTTTGTGGGAATGCGCTATACGATTGACAGCAGCGATCCCGATTTTCCCGTCCTGAAAGTGAAGAAAGGAAGAAACACGTTGGAGATAAAAGCTTTTTCGTCGGTTGGCAAATTGAACGGCAAGCCTTTCGATATCGGTTCGGTTGTGGTGTATATCGACAAAAACCATACATTTTATCTTCCGCAAGATCTTGCCAAGAAGCTGTAATTTCGAAGGAGAATTTATCTTATTTTCATGTAATCCCTGATAATAGATTGGCATAGGCTTAGATCAAAAAACTTGCTTTTGTGTTGAAATATGAAAAATAAAAACGTATCTTTGCACAGCCAAAAACAAAGAGCGACTCCGTAGCTCAGTTGGTAGAGCAATTGACTCTTAATCAATGGGCCGAGGGTTCGAGTCCCTCCGGGGTCACGTCGAAAATCAAACACTTGCAACAATCACCTTGCAGGTGTTTTTTCTTTTGTAAAACATTCGCCGATTAAGCGCGTCTTTTTATCGGATTAAAAAGATTCGTTTCAGGGATAACCTTGTGTCGTCCTGATTTTTGGTTACATTTACTGTAAACTTATTTCAGGACAAGACATAGGGTCATATTCTCTTTTACAGGGATAAAAATACGAATTTTTTATGTATATTTGATTCTTCAAAAAGAAAATATACACGAAAATATACGCGAAACAGAAATGAAAAAATCTACTCTCCTTGTCTGGATGCATGTGTTTCTCATCGTTGTCGTGATTGCCTCGGTGTGGCTGATAGCGGGAAATGATGTCGAAAAAGCGGCGGTCGAGAAACCTTATGTGCTTTCCATGACTGCTTCGGTGGATATCCCGGACGAGATGACTTTTGCGGGTGAAAAAATCGTTTTCGACCGGTACGATTTGCGGGAGCGCATGGACAGGGAACTGAACAGTTTCACCTATTTCCATTCCACCACGCTTTTGCTTTTCAAGCGGGCAAACCGCATTTTCCCCATTATCGAACCCATCCTCAAACGTGAGGGTATCCCCGATGATATGAAATACCTTGCGGTGATCGAAAGCAGTCTCGATCATCGGGCGACTTCTCCCGCGCGTGCGATCGGCCTTTGGCAATTTATTGCAAGTACGGCCAGGCTTAACGGACTGGAGGTTTCTTCCGAAGTGGACGAACGGTATCATATCGAAAAATCGACCGAGGCTGCTTGCCGTTATCTGAAAAATGCTCGTCGTGAATACGGATCGTGGACGGCAGCCGCATTATCGTATAACGGCGGAAGGGCAAGGATCACCAACGAATTGCGAAATCAGCGAGTAGAAAATGCCCTGGATATGTGGCTTATGGATGAAACCATGCGGTATTATTTTCGTATGTTGGCCATCAAGCTTGTTTTTGAAAATCCGCGTCGGTATGGATTTGTCATCCGTCCGCATCAGTTGTATAAACCCATGGAATTTAAGGAGGTGCGGGTATCGGGATCGATCCCCAATTTAGTTGCGTTTGCCCGGCAAAACGGCATCACCTATGCACAACTGAAAGATTTCAACTCGTGGTTGCGCAGCGACAAACTCACCAACAAAACAGGCAAGACGTACGCCATCCTCATTCCCAAGCAGGAGAGCCTTTATTATCGCAAAGGAGAAAAAATAAAAGTCCACGACAAACGTTGGGTCATAGAGTAAGGCCGGGTTGTGGAATAGAGGTGGAGGAGAGTGGGACAAATTAACAGGTTATGAATGAGGAAACAGAGTACATTAATGTATACGGTGCCCGTGTACATAATCTAAAAAATATAGATGTAAAAATTCCGCGCGATGCGCTTACGGTGATCACCGGCTTGAGCGGGAGCGGAAAATCGTCATTGGCTTTCGACACACTCTATGCCGAAGGTCAGCGTCGTTATATCGAAACCTTTTCGGCTTATGCGCGGGGTTTTTTGGGAAAGATCGAGCGTCCCGATGTGGATAAGATCACCGGATTGAGCCCCGTGATTGCCATTGAGCAAAAAACGACCAACAAGAATCCGCGTTCGACCGTAGGTACTACTACGGAAGTATATGATTTTCTTCGTCTGCTTTTTGCGCGTGCAGGAGAAGCCTATTCGTACCTCACGGGCGAGAAGATGGTGAAATATACCGAAGAGCAGATTCTCGAGCTCATTCTGCAAAAGTATGCCCAAAAGAAAATTTATATCCTGGCGCCGGTAGTTCGCAACCGCAAAGGGCATTACAAGGAACTTTTCGAGCAGATTCGCAAGAAGGGTTACCTCCATGTGCGGGTCGATGGCGAGATTAAGGAGATTCTTCCCGGTATGCGGGTAGACCGATACAAGAACCACGATATCGAGATACTGATCGATAAACTGGTGGTCTCCGACAAATTTGCCGATCAGTTGAGAGCCTCTGTACGCACGGCAATGAAGCAAGGAAAGGGGCTGATACTGATTCAGGATGTCGAAACCGGTGAAGTGCGCTATTACAGTCGAGAGCTCATGTGTCCGACTACCGGATTGTCGTACAGCGAGCCTGCACCACACAATTTTTCGTTCAACTCGCCCCAAGGCGCTTGTCCACGGTGCAAGGGCTTGGGGACGGTAGACCGGATCGATATGGAAAAAGTGATCCCCAACCCCGATTTGAGCATTGCCGCAGGAGGAATCGCACCGTTGGGGAAGGAACGAAGCAGCCTGATTTTTTGGCAAATTGCCGCTATTTGCGAGAAATATGGGGTTACGCTGAAAACACCCATCAAAGATATTCCGCAAGAAACCATCGATGAAATTATGTATGGTACTAATGAACGGTTGAAAATCAAAAACAAAGCGCTGGGCTATTCCAATTATTTGGTTACCTACGAAGGAGTGGCAAAATACCTCGAGATGCAGCAGGACGATGATGCTTCTGCCACGGCCCGGAAATGGGCAGGACAGTTTATCACCACGACTGTTTGTCCCGAATGTCACGGGCAGCGATTAAACAAGGAAGCGCTGCATTATCGGATAAACGGGAAAAACATTGCCGAACTTGCCGAAATGGACATCCGCCGGCTGTATGATTGGATGGACGATTTGGATCATCACCTGTCGGAGAAGCAACGCATCATTGCCGGGGAAATCCGGAAAGAAATTCTTTCGCGCTTGCAGTTTCTCTTGGACGTCGGGTTGGGTTATCTGTCGCTTTCCCGCGCTTCGGCCTCGCTTTCAGGGGGTGAGAGTCAGCGCATACGGTTGGCAACACAGCTGGGCTCGCAGCTGGTAAACGTGCTGTATATTTTGGATGAACCCAGCATCGGGCTTCATCAGCGCGACAATCACCGGCTCATCGATTCGTTGAAAAAATTGCGTGATTCCGGCAATTCGATTATTGTGGTGGAACACGATAAGGATATGATGCTTGCATCGGATTATATTGTGGATATGGGTCCGTTTGCAGGACGCAAAGGTGGGGAAGTGGTATTTGAGGGGAGTCCTAAGGAAATGATTGCCAAAAACACCCTTACCTCAAACTACCTGAACGGGAAGCTGAAAATTGCCGTTCCCGAAAAACGACGGAAAGGGAACGGGAAAGAATTGATTATTGAAGGGGCAACCGGCAACAACCTGAAAAATGTGACCGTGAAATTTCCGTTGGGGACGTTTATTTGTGTAACCGGCGTTTCGGGAAGCGGAAAATCGACCCTCATCAACGAAACGCTGCAACCCATTTTAAGTCAAAAGCTTTACCGTTCGCTCAACGATCCGTTGCCTTACAAAGCTGTTTATGGAACAGAACATGTGGATAAAGTGGTAACCGTGGATCAATCTCCTATCGGACGTACACCGCGTTCAAATCCGGCAACCTATACGGGCGTTTTCAACGATATTCGTGCCTTGTTTGCCGAGATGCCCGAAGCAAAAGTGCGCGGCTACAAACCCGGCCGCTTCTCGTTCAATGTAAAAGGCGGACGTTGCGAAGCGTGTGGCGGCAACGGATACAAAACCATCGAGATGAATTTTCTGCCCGATGTGATGGTTCCTTGTGAAGTATGTCACGGAAAGCGGTATAACCGCGAAACATTGGAGGTGCGGTTCAAGGGAAAATCCATTGCCGATGTGTTGGACATGACCATTAATGCGGCGGTGGAGTTTTTCGAAAATGTTCCTGCCGTCCTTCGCAAAATCGAAGTGTTGCAGGAGGTAGGGTTGGGTTACATCAAACTCGGTCAGTCTTCCACCCTGTTGTCGGGAGGAGAAAGTCAGCGGGTGAAACTGGCCGCCGAGCTTGCCCGCATCGACACAGGCAACACGCTTTATGTGCTCGACGAACCTACCACAGGGTTGCATTTCGAGGATATCCGGGTATTGTTGTCGGTACTCAACAAGCTGGTCGACAAGGGTAATACCGTGATTGTCATCGAGCATAATCTCGATGTGATTAAATGTGCCGATTATA
Organism: Bacteroidales bacterium UBA4179; assembly: GCA_002381125.1. Taxonomy (GTDB): domain Bacteria; phylum Bacteroidota; class Bacteroidia; order Bacteroidales; family Dysgonomonadaceae; genus Anaerorudis. The sequence continues at coordinate 42,433 of DFUT01000039.1, forward strand.
TTATCGATCTCGGACCCGAAGGCGGAGAAAAAGGGGGATACATTATGGTTGCGGGTACTCCCGAACAGATTTGCAAAAACTCCGAAAGTTATACGGCACGATATCTCCGAAAAGAGTTGCACTTATCGTCGTGAAAAAGTTAAAAATGAGAATTTAATGAACATTTATTCGCTCTCTTCGTTTATTTGACAGAAGCGTTACATACGATATAAAGTGGAATAATTATAAATTAGAAACGAAAATCGGAATAAAAAATAGTTGAGCAATATGGCAAGCATAACATTTAAAGGACAACCTATCCACACGTGTGGAGAGCTGCCGAAAGTAGGTGAAGAAGCTCCCGATTTTACCGTGGTGAAGTCCGATTTATCGGAAGCAAAGCTATCCGATTTCAGAGGTAAATATGTGGTATTAAATATCTTCCCGAGTTTAGATACCGGTGTATGTGCTGCATCGGTTCGCCGTTTCAATAAGGAAGCCGCAGGAATGAAAAATGCGGTTGTTTTATGCATTTCGGCTGATCTTCCTTTTGCGGCAAGCCGATTCTGCAGTACCGAAGGTATCGAAAACGTTATTACGTTGTCCACATTCCGCAATTCGTCTTTTGGAGAACAATATGGACTTACGATAGTCGATGGTCCCATGAAAGGATTATTGGCACGTGCCGTAATCGTTGTAAACCCGGAAGGTAAAATCGTATATAAGGAACTGGTTCCTGAGATTGCACAGGAGCCGGATTATAATTCTGCAATCAACTCGATAGTGTAGTTTGTTTCATGAAGATTGTGTTAACAGGGAAAGTCTGCGAAGGGATTCGCGGACTTTTCGCTTTTTTTCTCCCCGGGAGTAGGCTATTTTGTTTATTTTCCGGTTACCCGCAACATGCCGAGGGAAGGCGAAATGACAAAAACAGTTATTGCATCCGTTTGATGATGCTGTACGATTCCACAATGCCCAATTCGCCGGCTTTACGCAAATCGTCGAGTCCTGCCGTTGATTCGCCGATGGAAAGCCGCGCCAGTCCGCGATTGAAATAAGCCTCGGCAAAATTGGGTTCGCGCTTGATGGCTTCGGTATAATCGTTGATAGCTGCCCGGTAATCTTTTTCTATCGTATAAATCTCTGCCCGGTTGTAATAGGCATAGAAAAAGTCGGGGTCGAGTTGGAGTATTTTTTCGTAATCCTTGAGGATGGCATCATAACCGATGATTTCTTTAGAAACCTCGGGCACCTTCGGTAGGTTTTGACCGGTAAATTTTTCGTTGCGCGAAGGGAGTTTTATTTTCAACGGAGAATCGCCACCTTTCAGACCATCTTGCTGTTGAGCCATTGCGTCCACTTCCATTTGTTTACTTCGGATGACAGCACGGGCAAAATAGGCAATCGTCATGTCGGGTTTCAGCGAAATGGTTGTGTTGATGTCCTGCAACGCGTTGGCATAATCCTGTACCAGCATGTAATCCAATCCCCGCCCGAAATACAGCATAGCATTATTCGGCTCATTATCGATCTGCTTCGAATAGTTGTTGATGGAGCGAAAATGGGTTTGAATCTGCAATTCGTTTAATCCTGCCTCATTGTTGGTAATTCTCAGTTTCCACGCCAATCCCGATTCATGGTTTACTTTATCCAGTTCCTTCAGGAAGTAAACAGGGCGTTGCACTTCATAAGGCTTTTCGTAGTAAGTGAGCACAAATTTGGGTTGAAGTTCAACCCGTGCATTAATGTTTTGCACCTTACCTCTGCTTCTGTTTCGATAATTGGATTTCTGTTCCGTTTCTTTATCGGCAACCACCAACATATTGAACTTTTCGATATCGTTGTCCGTTGTTTCACGGGTTTCTTTGGGTTGGGTGTTTTCGTTGAGTTTTGCAGGATTGGTTTCGTTCTCCGATTTTTTACCGAATTCCGCCTCTTCGTTTCTTGCCAGATAGAAATCTTTTTCCGCACCGGCCAAATCGCCCATCTTGCGTTTCAACTCCGACCGCATGTAGTAGCCCTGAAAGAAATCGGGATGTTCCCTGAGCACCACATTCAAATCGGCCAGTGCCCCCTCGTAGTTGTTGATCTCGTTGTTGAGCAATGCCCTGTTGAGATAAGCAATGGTATTGCCGGGTTCCAGTTCGAGCACTTTGTCGAAATCTTCGATAGCGCGGTTGTTATCGCCCACTTGCGCACGCAACAGTCCCCGGTTGAATCTGGCTATCAGGTTGTTGGCATCCATTTCGAGCACCCTGTCGTAGTCAGCCATTGCCCCCCGCAGATCGTTCAGGTTGTATTTCACCAACCCGCGGTTAATGTAATTTCCTTCGAAATAGGGGTCCAGTCGTATGGCTTCGTCCAAATCGGCAAGCGCTTTGTTGTATTCTTTCAATTGATAATGCAGTAGTCCTCTTGCTGCAAACGATTGCGAAGTATAGGGATCGATTTCGATGGCTTTGTCGTAATCGGCAAGAGCAAGGGTGGTGTCTTTTTGTTCGAGATGCATTTGTGCGCGAGCCAGGTAGCCGGGAACATAGTCGGGAAACAAATGAATCAATTCGTCGAAATATTTTTCGGCTTCCTTATACCGTTTCATTTGCATTTGCACAATCCCCATATTCACCAGTGTCAGTTTGTCTTCCGGGAAAAACTCGAGACTTCTCGTGTAATCTTCCGCTGCTTCGGCAAATTTTTCCCGGTTCTGACGGGCAGCGGCACGCAGTTGATATGCCGCCATCCAATAAGGATTACGTTCGAGGCACAGTGTGCAGTCGTCTTCTGCCCCCTTGAAATCGTCGAGCATAAACTTGGCCAATCCCCGGTAATAATAGGGGTCGGCCAGGTAGGGCTTGGCACTGATTACCTGGTTGAAATATTGTATGGCGAGTACATAATCTTCAAAATAAAGGGCGTTTCGCCCTATCATCATCACCCTGTCGGTATTCACCTGAGCCGGAAGCGACAGAGAACCCAATAAAATAAGAAAAGCAAGTATGTTTTTTTTCATTGATTGCAAATTGTCTTTCCTTCAAAAAAATGACCTTGTTTTATTTTTCAAAGATACAAAACGTATTCGTTTAATAGATAATTTTCAGGCGGATTAGTTTAAAATGCTCGACCTTTTTTTAATTTCAGTCGGTCGGATTCTGCTGCTTTTTCTCTTTTTTGATAACCGGAAAACTGTCGATGCCTTCTGCCCATAGCGATTTTCTAAACTGATCTACTGCAGCACGATCGGCAAATTTCCCCATCCGCACTTTATACAGCTTGTTTTCGTAGTCGATCCAGACGGGCAACCCAAATCGGTATTTCAACATTCCTGCAAATTGTTCGGCGTAGGTTTTATTTCGGAAAGATCCCATTTGAAGCGAATAAAACTCCTCTTCCACGACTTCTTTGACATTTGTTATGGTAGATATAGGCTGTTGTTGTGATACAGTTGTTTTTTCAGCTTCTTTTGTTTTTTCGGCTTCTTTGCGTGTTTCTTTTTCGATTTCCGTTTTTTCTACCGGTTTTTCCACAACCAATTGTAGGTCGTCCACGATATCGCCCAACACATCGGGCTCGATTTCAAAAGCAATTTCTTCGGAAGATGCCGTGAGGCCGAGTCTTGACAATTGTGCCGAATCGACCCGGGCATAGTACTTACCCGGCGACAGGCCGAGATAGGTAAAACTGCCATCGTAGTCGGTAATGGTCGAGGCTCTCTTTTCTCCTCTTTCGGTATAAAAATTCACCACCATCCGTTCGAGTCCTTTGCGGGCGGTTCCTTCTTTCATGAACACCCATCCGTTCACTTCTCCCATAGGCAGTATGGGCACATCGATCCGTTGAAATTGGTTGGGACTCGCAAAAAGGCGAAGATTTTTATGTGCAATGCGGTACGAAATCTGCTCCAGGCTTTTATCGTCGAGCGTCAGAAGATAGTCGGTATACGGTTCGAGTCCCACAATACGGATAAGCGAATCCTTACTACCTTGAATGATTCTTCCGCCCGTCATTCTCACGGCGAGACCCGATGCCAAGGGTTCGTTGCTGTTTCTTCTGCCGTTATGGTCGATATCGATAAAGGGAATGATGGTCAAACCCGCCGTACCAACCGAAGGACGATCTTCGGCATGTACATAACCGTTGCCACTGCCGAAAGCGAAACTTCCCCGTGCTCCCTGCGTTGTCATGAAATCGTTGTTGGACAGGCGGGTCGACAAATTGACTTGCGAGAATGGCAGGGTCCACCGAAAAGAAAGGGTAGCGGCGCGGTAGTCCGATTGGAAATTGTTTTCTCCGGAAAAGGACAGATATCCTTGCCGGCCAATGCGTTTTTCGATTTCGGCCTTCAGCGAGTTTACCCTTTTGTCGGTAAAATCCACTTGACTCTGTAGTCGTGTGGTTAAACCTTTCCACATGGGCAGCCCGACTCCGATATCGGCATAAATGTAAGGACTTTCGCCGTTCATTCGGTTGGCATAGGCGCTTATGTTGGCATTAACCCTTTTGATATACGACGAAAAGGTGAGATTGGCCGTGTTGTAGGTGAATGCTTTGTAAACATTTTGGCGAAAAGAAAAGCGCGAGAAGGCTGTGAATTTCGGCAGGCGTATGGGTAACGAAAGGGTTGCCTGTCTTTCTTCCCGATAGCTGACCTGAATGGCTTTTTGTTCCGGGTCATAGTAGGTATAATTCAGCTCAAACGACAGTCCCGACGGGAGTCGATAATTTGCCAGCACATTTGTCCGCACCCCTTTTGCATATTCGGCACTAAGGAGCAGGTTCCCGAAGGGGGCAACCGAAGCGTTGAGAAAAGGGATTTCCTTGCCGTCGGCAATGGACGAGAGGTATTCCATGCCGCCGCCTACCGTGACGTGTCGGTTGATGCCGTATTTGGCTTCGGCTTTGCCAAAGCGCGATCGCTCCTTGTCGAGAACGCAACCATAGCTCACATTGTATTCCCATTCGCCTTTCGGTAAGAAATTAAAGGGAATATTGATGTATTGCCGTTGAATGCGTTCTTCGCCGTAAGGTCCGTAAAACTTGAGCATCACTTCCGACGAACCGTAAACCAGCGGAACATTAAAGCTGTAGAATCCCGTCGCGTCGGCCGTCTGATAATCCACGATTACGTTGTTCACGTAAAGCTCCACGGTCCAACCCGGTTCGGTGTGATCGGCAATGGTGTATTCGCCAAACGAACGACGATATTTGGTGGAAGCGTTGGTAACGCTGATTCCCGAAACGGGATCATAAATAGATGATATGGACGATGGGGCAATCCTGCCCGCTCTTACCTGGCGGACAGCTTTTTTCTCGTTATCGACCCACCGCCAGTAATAGTTTATGTTTCGGCTTTCGAATTTGCCGAGTGAAGAGTAATACAATTGCAGGTTGGTTTCGCCTCCCAGCAGTTCGGCTCCGGTTTTCAACCACAGCTGGGTATTGTTTTTACTTGCCGTGCTTTGGGTCGAGTTGAGCGCCCAGTCCATCATGCCGAAGCGCCAGAGGTTGTGTTGTTGGTGTAGTGTGGTATCCACTTCGACCTCTCCTTTCAACTGTTGTATGTTTTTCCGATATTGTTGAAGCTTCATCTCGCGGATAACCGGCAGTTCGAAGTCGGGTTTTACGGTTACCGTGAGACTCCTGAAATCGAATTGGCAATGCAAACCGAATATTTCGCCGAAAAGACGGTGATCCATATACAGTTCGCTTCCTGTGTTGATCAATTGGCCGTCTTCGACGGGAAAATCTTTTTCGCCAAAGAATACCTTTTTGTTGCGGTTGTCGATCAGGTAGCGGTTTTCTTCTTTTGCTATAAATCCGCTAATGGAGTCGAGCGATGCCGTGGGTTCGGCTTTTATTTGCAGGAACCGGAAAAATTCCGTGACAGGCAGCAGAAGCCGCCCCGATTCGTATTCGTATAGCGGATTGAGCGTGACGCCTCCTAAGCGTTCTACCCTTACGTTCACGGGAATTTCTTCCCTTTCGCTTTCTTGCGCATCTATTTCCAACAGGTTTGAGATGAATAATGTAAACAACAGAAATCGGGATAACCGGAGAGGAAAGGAGTTCAAGGGGCTTTGGTTCATTAAAACATTTTTATTCACGAACGAATGTCACGGTGAAGGTCCCTCTGTAGTTACCCGGCGGATTGACGGTGAAACTTTGTACTTTTAATGTCGCTCCAATATATACCGGATTGATGAAGGGGTTCCCGGTTGTTGTTATAAATGAATTTCCGGGTTTGTCTGAGGTGAAATTGATAACGGTCATTTTTCCCTTACCTTCTGTATGGGTTAAGGTAGCATCGGTTGGAAGTACAATGTGAACTATGCGATTGGGAATCAATCTGACTTCAAATCGTGCAGGAAGAGAAGTAATGTCGGGAAATGCAACGATGGTTCCTGTGACCGTTCGGTTTCCGTAAGGAGACACAATAATATCGCCTCCCGAAAATCCCGGAGAAAAAGAACCAAACGACAAGGGTTGAGTAACTTGCACCTCCATTTGGCTTGGAGGAGAAGAATAAGCTGCTTCCTGTATTTGGGAAAAAAGGTTCGGAATTGTAATCGTGTACAAGAATAGAAAAAGATACCGGAATTTGTGCTTTTTTTTCCCAATGAAGGGATAATATGATTCGCTGCATTTATTCATAACAATTTAAGGCAACTCCAGTTCTTTTTCGTCGTATACCAGCGGTTTGGCTTCGTTGGCATCGGAAAAACGCACAACGAGTTTACCGTTGTTCAAATTTACTCCTTCGGGAACGGTTAACGGCATAGAAAAACGGCGTACCGTATTGGGAGTATATACCGCAATTCCTCGTACTTTTCCCACATTGATGCGTTCTCCGGTGTGAGATACGTAATCCACCGTCAAATCGCCGTAAACCGACTTGGTGCCTTGACGGTTCAGTACCAGTTTCAGTACCGGAGACCCCTCTTCTTTTTGTTCAAGTGCCAATTCGCCGATGGTGCACGATGCCGACAAATTGCCGATGCGTACGATCACGGGGATGGATATGCCGTAAATGGGAATGAGCCGAATGCCAATCCCGGTTAGTATCTGTTTCGGCTTCCCTGCCTAAAGGCTCTTGTCGGGGAACGCCTCTGAAATAGAGATGCGAGCGGTATTCGCCTTCTTCCAAACCGGGTCTTCTTCTTACCTGGATGCGCACTACTTGCGATTCGTTGGGTGCCAATTCGATGGAACGAGGAAAGTAACGCAGGATGGGCGAAGCAAATTTTTGTCCCGGCTCGGGCTCGGTGATTTCCTCCAAACTGCCATCATCCGTCATCCGGTATTCGATCAGCGAAATGGAATAAAAGGCAGTGTCTTGCCCTATATTGGCCACAACGATTTCTTCAATTTGTTTGTTGCCTTCCAGCACTACACGGTGCGGTGTTATAAGCAAATCTCCCTGTGCCGATGCAATGAACGGCATCGCTAAGATAAGAATAAAAATGCGAAACCGCAATTTTCCCTCACTGTGAAATAATCGTCGATAGGCTTTAAACATGCTTTTTAACTTTGTTGTTGTAATTTTTAGGAGAATAATAAATTAAGGCAGCCTATGGCTGCCTTTTGTGTGTTTTTTCTTTTGTTTAGTTGTAAGCCACTGTAACGGAGAAGTTCCCCTCGTAAGTTCCTGCTGCCTGACTTTCACCCACATTCAACGTTGCACCTACTGATAGAGTTTGTTCTCCGTTTGCTGCTAACGTTCCTGTTCCACTCGGATTTGAAGTGAAACCAGTTACGGTCATATCTTCTTCTCCAGGTCCTGAAATCGTAACAGTATTATCATCAGGTAGCGTAATAGCATACGTAGCATTCGCTAGACCTGTTACCGTGAACTCAGCGGCATGGAAATCCCCGGGTGTAGCAGTAGGTAATGTCACGCCATCTGATTTAGTTCTAATTCCGTCATGACTAACGGTAACTGTACCTGGAGTTGTTCCTGCTACAATGTTCCCAAAATAGAGATCAGCTGCTTTCGAAATTTGGATTGGAGTAATAATGTTGGCTGCTGCAGTAGCACTAGCGCTGACATCTTGTGCCTTCATCTGTTGCGTTGCAAGCATCATTACAAAAAGGCCTGCCAATAAAAATACTGTTTTTCTCATACTTTTTTTGTTTTAAAAGTTTGTAAATGAATAATATATTTTGTTTTTTTAGTTGTATGCCACGGTAATTTTCAGATCGGAAGTATTCTTGTAAACACCCAATGCCTGATTAGTATACACATGAAGCGTTGCTCCGACCTTAATTGTCAGATTGCCACTTCCATCGAGTGTAGAAGGCGATGTGACATTGTACGTAAAATTATCCACCGTCATCGACGAATTGGCGACATCCGTATTGGTAACGTTGAAAGTATAAGGAAAAGTAATCGTAAAGGTAGCATTGGGGCTGCCGGTAACTTTAAATTGTGCAGCGGTAATAGCCTCTCCGCTTACGGTTGCCAATTGAACGCCCGTAGCGGTTCGTTGGTTGTTTACATCTACCGTTACGGTTCCGCCTCCACCTGTTGGAGAAAACATACTTCCGAAATTCAAATCGGCCTCTTTGGTGATTTGAAGTCCGCTGACGATTTTAGCTGTTGTTTCGGCTGTTGCACTTATTTGAGCATTCACATGCTGCGTTGAAAAAAAGATTACGAAAAGTGCGGACAGTAAAAAAATGAACTTCCTCATAAAATGGTTTTAATGGGTTGTTTGCGTTGAATTTTGTCTGAAAAAAAGAACGAACTGTCTTTTTCTTAAAAAATCGCCGCAAAGATAGCTTATTGTTTTCGATCTATGAAATATTAATTCGAAAATCAAAGTTAAATAATCATAAACTTTACTTACGATGCATCGCAGTCTTTTCAGGTTTTCTCCGCACCAAGTCCGTACCAAGGCTGCACCATCCTCGCTCCAAGTCCGCTCCGGAATTTTGCTTTTTTTGCTGAAAAAATGCAGGTGAGTTTTATCCCAAATCAACAACATCCGACGTTGTTGTCCCTGCCTTGAAGCGAGCAGGAAGCGGGCATGAAATAGCCGTGAGGTAGCCTATTATTGATAGGCTACCGTTACTGTCATTCCGCTTTCGTTTGTATATACGCCTTCTTCCTGGTTGGCATCAACATGAAGCGTTGCCCCGACTTTGATGATTTGTTCTCCGTTTTCCGACAATGTACCCGACATCGCAGGTGTCGTGGTAATGTCATCGACGATCATTATTTCTGTTCCGCCTTCGCGGGTAATGATGATCGATGCCGGAACGGCGATGGAATAGGAAGCATTCGGTAAACCGGAAACGGTGAATTGGGCTGAGGTAATGGTACCGGCTGACAAGGCGGGGAGGGTTACATCGCCTGAATGGCTTCGGGCATTGTCGGTTTCGATTTTTACGGTACCGCTGCTCGATCCGGCAACAATATTCCCGAAAGAAAGATCGGAGGTTTTACTGATTTTTATGGGTGCAACAATGGTTGCCGTTGCTTTTGCTGTAGCTGAAGCACTCGGAGATTGGGCACATATTTGGTGTGCTGCAAAAGCAATTATAAAAAAGCAAGTTAACAAAAAAATCAACTTTTTCATAATTTTGTTTTTTACTGTTCGACAATCTCGCTTTTTGATGAAACGGTATCTCTTTACGCCTTTCTTTAATTATAACACCTCAAGATACAAAATTCCTACAAAAATTGCCGAAATTTATGTATAAAAAATGCTAAAAATGCGATAATAATTTGATTATATGAAAAAAATAAATATTGAGAGTGTATTTTACAGCCGGCTGATTTTCTTGCGGAGTTTACCAAATACGGAATTTTAACGAGTCTCTGTGTAAATTGAAAATTATCATGTAAATTTGCAGGAAATACGCGGGCTTTTTCGGAACGAAACGAATAACCTATGGTAAAAGCGAAAAAGAACATAAAAAGGAAACGATCGGTTTCACGGAAGAAGAACAGCCAATGGCTCGATTTTTTAAAAAGCGAGCGGTTGCATTTTCTTTTGGGGGTAATTATTGCTTTTGCAGGGATTTTTATTTTTCTTTCCATGGTTTCGTTTCCGTTTACCGGAGCTGCCGATCAAAGTAAGGTGCTCAACCGCTCCTTTGTCGAATTGGTCAACGATAAAAATTTGCAGGTCGATAATTGGACGGGTGTCGGAGGCGCTTTCATTGCTGAAGGTCTCATTAACGGGGGGTTCGGAATTTTTTCGGTACTCATTCCTTTTTTTATTGTTTATGTCGGACTTCGGTTGATGAAGGTTTCCAATTTTTCCTTTTTCAAAGCTCTTTTTTTCATGGCTTTGGGATTAATCGGAGGATCGATTGCATCTGCTTTTGTTCTCGGAAAACTTTTTCCCGATAGTCACATCAATTGGGGCGGCAGTCATGGTGTCAGGATAGAACAGTTGTTGGAAAGCAGTATCGGTTGGCCGGGAGTGATTTTGGTAATTCTTTTGTTTATCATCGTTTTCTGTGTTCTTATTCGAAAAAATTCCGTTCAGGAAATTCGTCAAACGTTGGTCAACGATAAGTCGAAATCAGACGAGGCAGAAGAATATACTCCCGATGAGCCTGAGATAAATAAGGCAGCAGAGGAAACAGAACCGGAAATGGAGCAAAAACCTTCCTTTTTGAAACGTTTGTTCAGATGGAAAAAGAGAAGAAGCGATGAAGATGATGAGGAGGAAAGAGAGAATGAGCAGGAAAGCGGTGCAACAGACAATGTAACAATGCAAAATCGGGAATCTTCGCTAACAGATAAAAATGATTTTGAGGTGGTGGTTCCCAAAGATGAAGAGCAGGTTATCGTTACTCCTGCAGAAGTTTTCACTTCATTTCGCCCGGATACAGAAGTTGCAGATGAAGGACGTATCGAGATTCCGGAAGACTATGACCCGCGAAAAGATCTTTCGGCGTTTCGTTTTCCGACGACGGATTTGCTCAAAACGTACCATACGGGCAACAGGGAGGTCAATATGCAGGAGCAGAATGAGAACAAGGATAAAATTATTCATACGCTTCGCAATTATGGTATCGAAATTACCTCCATAAAAGCTACGGTGGGACCGACCGTTACCTTATACGAAATTGTACCGCAGGCGGGTGTGCGGATTTCGCGCATTCGGAATCTCGAAGACGATATCGCATTGAGTTTGTCGGCATTGGGAATCCGCATTATCGCTCCCATGCCGGGAAAAGGAACCATCGGGATTGAAGTGCCCAACAAAGATCCGCAAATTGTATCGATGCACTCGGTGATATCTTCAAAGAAATTTCAGGAATGCAGCTACGATTTGCCTGTGGCACTAGGGAAAACCATTACTAACGAGGTTTTTATTTTCGACCTGACCAAAATGCCGCACTTGCTGGTTGCGGGTGCAACCGGACAAGGGAAATCGGTTGGACTTAATGCCATCATTACCTCATTGCTTTACAAAAAACATCCGGCTGAGATGAAGCTGGTGTTGATCGACCCGAAAATGGTGGAATTCAATATTTATTCCATTATCGAAAGGCATTATCTTGCGAAGCTTCCCGATGAAGAAAAAGCCATTATTACCGATGTGACCAAAGTTACGCAGACGTTGAATTCGCTCACCAAAGAGATGGACGATCGTTACGAGTTGTTGATGAGGGCACACGTGCGTACCATTAAAGAATATAACGAGAAGTTCGTCAAACGTCGCTTGAATCCGAACAACGGGCATCGTTACATGCCCTATATTGTGGTGGTGATCGACGAGTTTGGCGATCTGATCATGACAGCGGGCAAAGAGATTGAAATGCCCATTGCGCGTATCGCGCAGAAAGCTCGTGCCGTGGGCATACACATGGTTATCGCTACCCAGCGGCCTACAACCAATATCATCACGGGAACCATCAAAGCCAATTTCCCTGCCCGCATGGCTTTTCGGGTGACGTCGCAGATCGATTCGCGCACGATTCTCGACATGAACGGCGCAAATCAGTTGACCGGGCGAGGCGATTTGCTTTTTTCTCAGGGGAACAATCTTATACGCATTCAGTGCGCTTTTGTGGATACGCCCGAGATCGACGAAATTGCCCGCTACATCGGCGGCCAGCGGGGATACGAAACGGCGTATGCGTTGCCTGAGGTTTCGACTGACGAGGGGGATAAACCCGGGACAGTCGATTTAAACGAGCGGGACACGTTGTTTGAGGAAGCGGCGAGGCTTATCGTGATTCACCAGCAGGGTTCGACGTCGCTTATCCAGCGCAAGTTTTCCATTGGTTATAATCGTGCCGGGCGGCTGATGGATCAGCTGGAAGCTGCCGGAATTGTGGGCCCTGCACAAGGGAGTAAGCCTCGCGACGTGTATATTTCGGATGAATATTCGCTGGAAAAACTGCTCGATTCGTTGCGATAATTTTAAACCTTCGGAACGGCAACGGATCAATTAATAACGAATGAATCACAACAAAAAATGAAAAGAAATATTCTCACCTTATTTTTCTTTTTGACAGGCTTGATTTCTTTTGCCCAGTCTTTCGACGATGCGAGAGCGATGTTGGATAAGGTTTATGAAGCTTACGAACAATCCAAAGGAGTTAAATTCTCCTTTGAGGTCACCACCATCGATGCCAAGGGTATGTCTTACGGGTCTCAACAAGGCGAAGCCATGATGAAGGGGGATAAGTTTAAGTTGGACATGAATACGACGACGATATGGTTCGACGGAAAAACGCAATGGGTGTTGCTGAAAGATGCCGGTGAAGTAAATATCAGCAATCCGTCCGCCAAAGAAATCACGTTTATCAGTCCGATGGCATTGTTGCGCGTATATAAGAGCGGTTATACACTGAAAAAACCGATACCGACAATGGTCAACGGGCAACGTGCGTATGTTATCGATATGATACCCACTACTTCGCGTAGCGATTTTAAACAACTGTCGGTTGCCGTGGATAAAAAAACGAATACGGTTTTGCAGATAAAAACAACGCTTAAAAATAATCAGAAAAACAGTATCGATATCAAAAATTATAACGATAACCATAATTTTCCCGATTCCGTTTTTGTATTCAATAAAGCCGATTATCCTGATATCGAGGTGGTAGATCTTCGTTAATTTGTTTTATTTAGGCTAAATAGATAATGCTTATATCGCTTCCTTAAATTGAGGAAGTGTTGTACCTTTGTTGCCGAAAGATAATCCTAAGGGCCTTCTTCTGCCGGAGAGGGTGATCTATATAGAAAAAAGAAGTATGAGAAATAGCGTAAAATGTCTGATTATAGGAGCAGGACCGGCCGGTTATACGGCTGCCATTTATGCTTCGCGTGCCAATTTGGAGCCGGTTTTGTATGAAGGAATGCAACCGGGAGGACAACTGACCACCACGATGGAAGTAGAAAATTTTCCGGGATATCCCGAAGGGGTGAGTGGCCCACAAATGATGGAGGATTTCAAAAAGCAGGCGGAAAGATTCGGTACCGAAATTCGTTCCGGAAGAGTAACAGCAGTGGATTTTTCGGTTCGCCCGCTAAAAGTGACCATCGATAACGAATATACCGTCGAGGCCGACGCGGTGATTATTGCTACAGGGGCTGAGGCTAAATACTTGGGCTTGCCCGACGAGAAAAAGTACGCCGGGCAGGGGGTTTCGGCTTGTGCCACATGCGACGGCTTTTTTTATCGCAAAAAGAAAGTGGCCGTGGTTGGCGGTGGCGATACTGCATGTGAAGAGGCACTTTATTTGGCAGGCTTGGCAGAGAAAGTATATATGATTGTGCGCAAACCGTATTTGCGTGCTTCACGAATCATGCAGGAACGGGTGATGAATCATCCTAAGATTGAAATTCTCTTCGAACACAATGTGGTGGGTTTGTTTGGCGAAAAAGGGGTTGAAGGTGCGCATTTGGTCAAACGAATGGGGCAACCCGATGAGGAGAAATTGGATATTGCCATCGACGGTTTGTTTCTTGCTATAGGACACAAGCCGAACAGCGATATTTTCAGCGATTTTCTGGAATTGGATGAGGCAGGGTATATCAAAACACAACATCCGACCACGCGTACCAATGTAGAAGGCGTTTTTGCTGCCGGAGATGTGGCTGACCCCATTTACCGCCAGGCGGTTACGGCTGCTGGTACAGGCTGCCGCGCAGCTATCGATGCCGAGCGGTATTTGATCGAAAAAGGGCTCAGTTCATTCTGATCTTATCCGGTAGTCGGTTAAGTTTTGCAACTTCTTCAGGCGATAGGTTGGAGATGTCTCGTCGCATGTGAGTCATGCCTTTTATTCTTTTGTTTTTCTTTTTAAGTATTCGTAGGTGGCTTGTTGGGAACGAACAGGCGGATTGTTATTCTGCTTAAAAACGTTTTTCAGGTTTTCATCGATCCATACAGCGCTCCGGTTATCGACAAGTTGTATATGGAGTATATCGATAACTTCCTGTTTCAAGGGTTCCGATAAAATGGGGAATGCTGTCTCTATTCGGCGGTGGAGGTTGCGTTCCATCCAGTCGGCCGAGGTGAGGTACACTTCTTCGTTGCCTTCGTTATAGAAATACCATACGCGGCTATGTTCCAGATAAGCATCCACAATGCGTGTAATGGTAATGTTTTTACTGTAAGGCTGATTGGGAACAAGGCAACAGATGCCTCGTATGATTAAATCGATTTTTACGCCGGCTTCGCTTGCGCGATATAAAGCATCGATCATATCCTTGTCTTCGAGGCTGTTCATTTTGAGAATAATTCGACCCGAACCCCCTTTTTTTGCATGTTCAATTTCGCGATCAATCATTTTTTGTATTGCAGGAAGCATGTTGAATTGGCTTACCAGCAGCCGTTTGAATTCATGGTGGTGAGGCTTTCCCTCCAGAATGTGAAAAATTTCATCGATATCGTTAATGAATTCACTTTGGGAAGTGAGTAATCCTTTATCGGAATAGATGCGAGCTGTTTTTTCGTTGAAATTGCCGGTGCTTAAATAGGCGTATCCTTTGAGCGGATGGTCGGGATCGTTGCTTTTTCGACGTACGTAGGCCAGTTTGGCATGTACCTTTAAGCCGGGAAGGCTGTAGATGATTTTTATTCCCGCTTGTTGCATCAGCTCGGCTGTAACGTAGTTGTTTTCCTCGTCGAAACGGGCTTTCATCTCCACAAATACAGTTACTTTTTTGCCGTTTTTTGCTGCACTGATCAAGCTGTTGACAACCGCGGAATTTTCAGCTACCCGATATTGCGTTACTTTGATTTCGATCACCTTTGGGTCAAAAGCTGCCTGCATGAGAAAGCGCAATACATAGTCGAATGACTGGTACGGGAAATGCAAAAGCACATCTTGCCTGTGCAAAACGCTCAGGATGGAATTATCGGTTTCGAGTATTGGAACACGCAATGGGTCCGGCAGTTGGCGTTTGAGTTTTTCTCCAACCGGATTGGGAAGTTCGGCCAGTTCGGCCAGATTCAAGTAGCGACCGGAAGGTAAAAGTTCCTCTTCCTCAATTTCATATGTATCGCATAAGTATTTAAGGAAATAGGGCGGCATGTTCCGGTCATACTGAAAGCGGGTTACGGCACCTATTTTTCGTTTTCGTACTTTTTTGAGTATTTTTTCGGCAATATCTTTTTGATCTTCGTTCTCCAGTGAAAAGTCGGCATCGCGCGATATTTTTATACCGTAGCAATCGATAATATCGTATCCCGGGAACACACTTTGCAGATTTGCTTTGATGATGTCTTCGATAAACATGATGTAATGGAACCCATTATGGGTCGGAAGCTCTACGAAACGGGGCAATCGCGTGTAGGGAATTTTCATGAGGGCGTAGGTGTAGCGGGGTCGTTGACTTGTCGATTTTCTTTTTCTTTTGCGCCGGAGACTGATTACCAGGTAAATGCGTCCGTCCTGAATAAATGAATGAATGCCATTTTTTTGGATGATCATAGGTTGAAGAAAAGGGAATATTTCTTCGTTGAAATATTTTTCGATGAATGTTTTATGAAAAGGTTCGACTTCCTCGCCCTGATAAAGAATAATACGATTTCTTTTGAGTTCAGGGAGTATGCTGTCGTAAAAAATACGATCATACTCCTCTTCTTGAGTAGTGACTTCTTTGTTGATTTCTGTGAGTATTTGCAATGCTTCTCTTGTTGCTTCGTCGTCTTTGATGCTTTTCAGCAGCTTATTATGGTACCTTGATACACGTACTTTATAGAATTCTTCCAGATTGGATGAATAAATGGAAAGAAATTTTATGCGTTCGTAAACCGGCAATCGTTCGTCTTTCGCCTCGAGCAATACTCTGTAATTGAACGACAACCAGCTTAAATCACGGTTAAAATATCGATAGTTGGAAGCATCCATACCTAAATGGTTTTTACGGCTTTGTACAAAAATAGTGAAATAACTTCAATAAAAAACAGTAATTTTGCCTGAATAAAAAGATGGGAATGAAGAAAATCGGTTTATTGTCGGATACTCATAATTATTGGGATGAACGATACGAAACGTATTTTGCCGAGTGTGATGAAATATGGCATGCAGGAGATATCGGTTCGTTGGAATTGTCAAATCGGTTTGAAGCGCTAAAGCCTTTTCGTGCAGTGTATGGCAATATCGATGATTATCGCGTTCGCAGGGCTTATCCTTCAGCGCTTCGATTTACGTTGGAAGATGTGGATGTGTTGATAACGCATATCGGCGGTTATCCGGGAAAATACGATCCATCCGTTCGTTCGCTTCTGTATACTGATCCACCCATGCTTTTTATTTGCGGACATTCCCATATTTTGAGGGTGATGTACGATAAAAAGCTGCGGTTTCTCTATATGAATCCGGGTGCCGCAGGAAAATTTGGCATTCATCGGGTGAGAACGCTTTTGCGATTTGTGCTCGATGCGGGAGACATTCGCGATCTTGAAGTTGTCGAGCTTGGGGAAAACGGATAGTTTTTGCAAATGTGCATTCAGACGATAGCCGTGATGATTCCTCCTGCCCCCAGTATCATCAAGATAGTTCCTACAATGCGGTTGAGCATGATCAGTCCTCTTCGGTTGAAGTATTTTCGGAGTCGCGAAACAAGCAGAGTGATAAAAGTCCACCATAATAGCGCTCCGAGTGCTATGGAAATCATTCCCACGATTAGCGACACGCTTCCTTCTGCCAGCGGATTGAATTGGAAACGGGCATAGAGGGTGATGAATACGAGGATAATGGCTACATTGGAAAAGGTAAGCAGGAAAGAGGATATAAAATCTTTCATATAGCGTGTTTCTTCCACTTTCATTGTCGGTGTCCAGCCTTTCAGCGGATTTGAACGAAACACGCCGAATCCAAAAAAGAATAAAATAATGCTGCCCACAAGTTGGATTGTTGTTTTGTGTTTCGCCAGGAAATCGGAAACCATTGCTACCCCTATTAAGGTAATCAGTGCGTAGGTAAGGTCAGAAAGCATAGCGCCTATGCCGGTGGCAAAGCCGTGCTTACAACCCCTGTTTAAGGTGCGCTGAATGCACAACATGTTTATTGGCCCCATGGGCGAAGCAACAAATAAGCCGATGATAAAACCTTTGACGGCGATTTCGCTTAACGACATTTTTTCTTGCGTTGTTTTCGTTTGCCAAAGATATGCGCAATAATTGTTACATACAAAAAAGAGATTTTAATTCTCATATTCGTTCTCTTTTCATTAACTTTGCAACGTAAACAGTAGCTTTCATTTTGTTTCAACGTTAAAAAATAAAAATAATGATCGTTTTTTTCAGAACCACTGCTCAACATATTATTGCTGTTGAAACTTCTCTCCCTTTTTCCGAGGAAACAGCCAATCGTTTGAAATGGCTTTTCGGAAATGCAGAAATGCTTGATTCTGCCAAGATTGACGAACGATTTATAGGTCCACGTCGTGAAATGATTACACCATGGAGCACATGTGCCGTGGAAATTACTCAGAACATGGGAATTACAGGTGTTGCCCGCATCGAAGAGTTTATCCCTGCCAAAGAAGACGACAGGTATGATCCTATGTTGCAGGAGATGTATGAAAAACTCGATCAGGGAATATTCACGATCGATAAAGTACCCGACCCCATTATTTATATCGACGATATTGCCGCTTATAACGAGAAAGAAGGATTGGCCTTGAGCGAGGAGGAGATCGCGTATTTGAATGAGCTGAGCAAAAAAATGAATCGAAAACTTACCGATAGTGAGGTCTTTGGATTTTCTCAGGTGAATTCCGAGCATTGTCGTCATAAGATTTTTAATGGAAAATTTATTATCGATGGCGAAGAAAAAGAGAGTACGCTTTTTCAACTTATCAAAAAAACATCGCAGGTCAATCCAAATAAATTGGTTTCGGCATATAAGGACAATGTGGCTTTTGTGGAGGGGCCGACACGTGAGCAATTTGCTCCGGTCAATCCGGAGCAGCCCGATTTTTTCTCTACGAAAGATGTCGACAGTGTGCTTTCATTGAAAGCCGAAACACATAATTTCCCCACGACAGTAGAGCCTTTTAATGGTGCCGCTACCGGTACGGGCGGAGAAATTCGCGACAGGCTGGCAGGAGGCAAAGGTTCGCTTCCACTGGCAGGAACGGCTGTTTACATGACGTCCTATCCACGATTGGAAGACGATCGTCCGTGGGAAAATACTCTTCCACCCAGAAAATGGTTGTATCGGACACCGGAAGAAATTCTCATTAAGGCATCTGATGGTGCTTCCGATTTCGGAAACAAATTTGGGCAACCCTTGATTTGCGGTTCGGTATTGACGTTTGAACATACGGAAAATTATAAAAAATTCGGTTACGACAAGGTTGTCATGCTTGCCGGAGGTGTTGGTTTCGCCAATAGGCGCGATGCGTTGAAGGAAGATCCCAAACCGGGTGAAAAAATCGTAATGCTGGGAGGAGACAACTATCGCATCGGTATGGGGGGAGGGGCAGTTTCATCGGTGGACACCGGGAAATATACGGCAGGTATTGAATTGAATGCCGTGCAGCGTGCCAATCCCGAAATGCAGAAACGGGTGTCGAATGTTATTCGCGCGTTAGTGGAATCCGATGAGAATCCCATTGTGGCTATCCATGATCATGGTGCCGGTGGTCATTTGAATTGCTTTTCCGAACTGGTGGAAAAAACCGGAGGAAGAATCGAGATGGATAAACTTCCCATTGGAGATCCGACGTTGTCGGCAAAGGAGATTATCAGCAATGAAAGCCAGGAACGCATGGGGCTGCTTTTGGAACAAAAAGATATTGATCGTCTTGAGCGTATTTCGTCGCGCGAGCGATCGCCAATGTATGTGGTTGGGGAAACTACGGGCAACAAACGTCTTACCTTCGTGCAACCGGATGGTATTTGTCCTATCGATATGGATTTGGACGATTTTTTAGGCAAAGTGCCGGTGACCGTTATGGAGGATACGACGATAGAAGAAAAATATGCGGCTTTTGAATACGATCTCGACAAACTGGATACTTATCTTGAAAATGTACTGAGGTTGGAAGCGGTTGCTTGTAAGGATTGGCTTACCAACAAAGTCGACCGATCGGTGACGGGTAAGGTGGCACGTCAGCAGTGTCAAGGGAAAATTCAGCTTCCTTTGAATGACCTTGGTGCGGTGGCTCTCGATTATAAAGGGAAGGAAGGCATAGCGACTTCTATTGGGCATGCTCCTCAGGTAGCTTTGATTGATCCGGCTGCCGGCTCGGTGATGGCTGTTGCCGAGGCGCTTACCAATATTGTTTTTGCTCCACTCAGCGAGGGATTACAAAGTGTATCGCTCAGTGCCAACTGGATGTGGCCGTGTCGTAATCCCGGCGAAGATGCGCGTCTTTACAAGGCAGTGGAGGCTTGTTCCGATTTTGTTTGCAAGCTGGGGATTAATATTCCCACAGGGAAAGATTCGTTGTCCATGACGCAAAAATACGGAGACGACAAAGTGCTTGCCCCGGGTACCGTGATTATTTCTGCTGCGGGTGAGGTGAAGAATATTCGTAAAATTGTTTCCCCTACCTTGGCTTATATTAAAGGAACGTATATTTATTATGTTGCTTTTTCGTCGGATACCCTTAAACTCGGTGGGTCTGCATTTGCGCAAACCCTGGGTAAGGTTGGGGACGAAGCTCCTACGGTTCCCGATGCCGAGTATTTTAAGCAGGCTTTTGCCGCAGTTCAGGAACTTGTCAATCGAGGGCTTATTCTCGCAGGGCACGATATCTCGGCAGGAGGAATGATTACGACTATGCTCGAAATGTGTTTTTCCAACCCGAAAGGCGGATTGGAAGCCCGGTTGGATAAAATTCCTTACGATGATCTTATTAAGATTTTATTTGCCGAAAATCCGGGTATCCTTATCCAGGTAAAACATCGTCATTTGGTGGATAAAATTCTGAGAGATTACGGGGTGGCTTCTTTTATTGTTGCTCGTCCAATCAAGAAACGTTCTCTTATTATTCAAAAAGGCGAATTTCGCCAAGATTTCGACATTGACCGGTTGCGTGATGTTTGGTACAAAACTTCCTATTTGTTGGACCGCAAACAAAGTGGAGAGTATTGTGCAAAAAAACGATTCGAGAATTATAAGAATCAGATTTTGAAATTCACGATTCCTTCCACTTTTACAGGGAAGTTTGACGATCTGGGATTGAATCCCGACAGAAAAGAAAAATCGGGAATTACTGCGGCCATTATTCGTGAAAAAGGAACAAACGGCGAACGTGAGATGGCTTATGCGCTTCATCTTGCCGGTTTCGACGTGAAGGATGTGCATATGACCGATCTTGTATCGGGACGCGAAACGTTGGAAGATGTTCAATTGGCCGTTTTTTGCGGAGGATTTTCCAATGCGGATGTGTTGGGTTCTGCCAAAGGATGGGCAGGGGCATTTCTCTATAATGAAAAAGCAAACAAAGCATTGAAAAATTTCTACGCCCGCCAAGATACATTGAGTTTGGGGGTATGCAATGGTTGTCAGCTCATGATGGAACTCGGTTTGGTATATCCGGAAATGGGCGACGATCACCCAAAGATGCGACCCAATATATCGAATAAATTTGAATCGACGTTTGTGAGTGTGGAAATTCCACACAATGATTCTGTGATGTTGAAGTCGCTCGAAGGTTACAAATTGGGTGTTTGGGTATCGCATGGCGAAGGGTGTTTCGAGCTGATGTATCCTGAATCGGAATATGCCATTGCGGCAAAATATGTCTACAGCGAATATCCGGGTAATCCCAATGGATCGGATTATGCCGTTGCGGCTGTGTGTTCCAAAGACGGTCGTCATTTGGCAATGATGCCTCACCCCGAACGGTCTATTTTCCCTTGGCAAAATGCATATTATCCTTTCGAATACCGCAAACATGATGTTACCCCATGGATGCAAGCCTTTATAAATGCATATGAGTGGCTTAAAGAAAGAAAATAATCGAAGTATATGAAGAAAAGATCATACATTTTTGAACATGCGATGAAAGTGCGAGATTACGAATGCGATGCTCAAGGTTATGTAAACAATGCCAATTACCAGCATTATTTTGAAGTGGCAAGGCATGAGTTTATGGCGAAACACGGTCTCAATTTTTACGATTTGACGAAAAAAGGAATCGATGCCGTGGTTTCTTATGTTGAAATCCGCTATAAATCGCCGTTGTTCGGGATGGAGGAATTTACCTGTGCCCTCAATATAAAGAAAGAGGGATTGAAGTATATTTTTAATCAAGATATCATTCGGTTGCACGATAGAAAATTGTGTGCCAGAGGAAAAGTCGAAGTAGTATGTCTTATTGACGGAAAATTATCCCAACCTTCTATTTTCGATGAAGCTTTTAAGGAATATATTCAAGAATAGAATTTTGTTTTATCCCGAGTAAACACCGATCAATGGCTCTTACCGAAAAATCACTTTACCAAATTGCTCTTACTCAAATAAACGGAGTAGGAGTTGCACATGCGCGTAATCTTATGCAAGCGGTTGGCGACGAGGAAGCCATCTTCAAGGAGAGTAAGCAAAAACTGGAATCGATCCCGCGGATCTCAAGGCGATTGGTCAATGAAATTCATAACCCCGAGGTGATTAAACGTGCTGAGAAGGAGTTGGAATTTGTGGAAAAAAACCGCATCGATTTGCTTTTTTTTACTTCTGATGAATATCCTCAGCGACTAAACCATTGTGTCGATGCTCCTGTTTTGCTTTATGCCAAGGGCAACGTCGATTTGAATCGCAGTAAAGTGGTTAGCATTGTCGGAACGCGTCGTGCTACACGATATGGGTTGGATTTTTGTCGCAAATTTGTGAAAGAACTTTCGGAATTGTTTCCGGATATATTGATAGTAAGCGGATTGGCCTACGGAATCGACGTTTGTGCTCATCGGTCAGCATTGCAAAACCAATTGTCTACCGTGGGTGTATTGGGACATGGATTAGACCGAATTTATCCTGCTGTGCATCGTAAAACGGCAGTCGATATGCTTGAGTGTGGAGCTCTGCTGACCGAATTTCCTTCCGGTACCGGCCCCGACAGGTTTAATTTTGTCAGGCGAAACCGTATTGTTGCCGGAATGGCTGATGCCGTGGTTGTTATCGAATCGGCCGAGAAAGGGGGATCGCTTATTACGGCCGATATCGCCAATTCGTATTATCGTGAGGTCTTTGCCGTTCCCGGTCGTACAACCGACAGAATGTCGGCAGGATGCAACAGTTTCATTTCTTCCAATAAAGCTGTTCTTTTGCAAAGTACTGCCGATTTTGTTGAGCAGTTGGGATGGGATGCTTCTTCCAAAACCGTTGAGCACAAACAAAAAGAATTGTTTTTGAACCTTAATGAAGAGGAAGAAAAAGTTTTTAATGTTTTGAATAATACAGAATCCATACACGTAAATTTACTTGCCATTGAACTTAATATTCCTGTGACGGATCTGTTTTTTACTTTGTTGGAGCTTGAAATGAAAAATGTGGTAAAGGCTTTACCTGGCGGAGTTTATAAGTTGGCGTAAGAAAAATAATACGATTGGATGGCGTTTCTTTGCTTTTTCCTTCGATATTTTTGTAACTTTGGATACTTAAAGCCGATTGAAGGAGAGTAAAATCGCATTGAATAGGTAGCAGCTACGTAATTAATTTATCAAATCAATAAACATGGCAGAAGAAAAAGACAACAACAATGAAAAACTCAAAGCGCTTCGCGCCGCGATGGATAAGATAGAAAAAACTTATGGCAAAGGGTCGATCATGAAAATGGGAGACGAAAAGGTGGAAGAAGTTGCCGTTATTTCTTCGGGTTCCATCGGATTAAATGCCGCGTTGGGCGTAGGAGGATACCCTCGTGGGCGAGTTATTGAAATATTCGGACCCGAGTCATCAGGGAAAACCACACTGGCTATTCATGCCATTGCCGAGGCACAGAAAGCGGGAGGAATAGCTGCATTTATTGATGCAGAACATGCTTTTGATCGTTTTTATGCCGAGCAGTTGGGCGTTGATGTTGAGAATTTGCTTATCTCTCAGCCCGATAGCGGCGAACAAGCACTGGAGATCACCGAACAACTCATTCGCTCTTCGGCAGTAGATATCGTAGTTATCGATTCTGTTGCAGCCCTTACACCAAGAGCTGAACTCGAAGGGGAAATGGGAGACTCGAAAGTGGGATTGCAAGCGCGATTGATGTCTCAGGCTTTGCGAAAACTTACGGCAGCTATCAGTAAAACAAACACTACGTGTATATTTATTAATCAGTTGCGTGAGAAAATCGGCGTTATGTTTGGCAATCCGGAAACTACGACCGGTGGTAATGCTTTGAAGTTTTATTCTTCGGTGCGGCTTGATATTCGGCGTATCGGTTCCTTGAAAGACGGTGATGAGATATCCGGTAGTCAGACTCGTGTGAAAGTAGTGAAGAACAAGGTTGCACCCCCGTTTCGAAAAGCGGAATTTGATATTGTCTATGGTGAAGGTATTTCTCGTGAAGGAGAAATTGTTGATCTCGGATCCGACTTGGGAGTCATTAAAAAAAGTGGTTCATGGTATAGTTACAACGATACAAGACTCGGACAAGGACGAGATGCCGCTAAAAAAATGATAAAGGATAATCCCGAATTGGCGGAGGAGCTTGAAAAATTGATTTTTCAAGCATTGAAAACCAAGAAATAAAAAATGAACGAGATTCGAAACGCCGAATCTCGTTTTTTTATTTTTTTATATAATACAATTCACTTCTTCTGAATAAGCCTTCTAAAGGCTGATAATATTTAATTATTTATTTTATTCTGTTTCGTTTATGAAAGATTATCGGCATCTTACTGCATCTGAAATTGATACCTTGAAACAAAATGGTTGTACCCACTGTGATTGGTCTCTGGTTTGGGTTAAAGAAAACTTTAAGCCTGATTATATTCGCGACACCGTATTTTCAGGTGAAATAAAGTTGGGTGTTTTGGAAAAAGATTTTCTCCTGGATGGAGGGGTAAAAAAACACGCATGCATAAACCGTGCGGTAATCCACCATTGCGAAATTGGCGATAATGTAGTCATCGAGAATATCCAGAATTATATTGCCAACTATCGTATTGGCGATAATTGTTTTATTCAGAATGTGGATGTTCTTTTGGTAGAAGGGAAAACAACATTTGGGAATGGGGTTAAAGTAAACGTGTTGAATGAGATGGGAGGGAGAGAAGTTCACATTACCGATAAATTATCGGCGCATTTCGCCTACATTTATTCCTTATACCGTCATCGTCCCAAACTTATCGAGCAAATGAAAGCCATTATCGACTTTTACAGTGAGAAACACGCTTCGGATATAGGTACGATTGGGAACGATTGTGTGATTGTAAATGTGGGTTATATTAAAAATGTAAGCATCGGGTCGTATTGTAAAATAACCGGCACTATGAAATTGAAAAACGGGAGCATCAACAGCAATAAAGAGGCTCCTGTTCACATTGGAAGGAATGTGATTGCGAGAGACTTCATCATATCATCAGGTTCGCGGGTCGATGGAGGAACAATCATCGAGCGCTGTTTTGTTGGCCAGGCTTGTCATTTGGATCATGGTTATTCGGCTTCCGATTCGTTGTTTTTCAGTAACTGTCGGGGTGAGAACGGCGAGGCGTGTGCCGTGTTTGCCGGTCCTTATACCGTAACCCATCATAAATCTACTTTACTTATTGCCGGAATGTTTTCATTCATGAATGCAGGATCGGGCTCCAACCAGAGCAATCATATGTATAAATTGGGTCCAATCCATCAGGGTATTGTGGAACGGGGTGCAAAGACCACCAGCGATTCTTATGTGTTGTGGCCGGCAAAAGTAGGCCCCTTTTCACTCATTGTGGGGAGACATTATAAACATTCCGATACCTCCAACTTGCCCTTTTCGTATTTGATTGAAAAAAACAACACCACTTATGTGTCGCCTGCGGTTAACCTGCGAAGTGTCGGCACCATACGCGATGCGAAAAAATGGCCTGAGCGCGATAAGCGTACAGATTCTCGCCACCTCGATTTCATTAATTTCAATCTGTTGAGTCCATATACCATTCAAAAGGTGTTTGCAGGAATCGAAATATTGAAACATCTTCAGTTTATTTCGGGCGAAACATCGGAAATTTATACTTACCAGAGTTGTATCATTACCAATTCCGCTTTGAAAAAAGGATTGGATTTATACTACATTGTTGTCCACAAGTTTTTAGGAAATTCGTTGATAAAGAGGTTAGAGAAAACTCCATTCAAAAGCAACCGGGAGATAAGAGACCAACTGAAACCCACGACCGATATC
This sequence comes from Bacteroidales bacterium UBA4179, assembly GCA_002381125.1. Taxonomy (GTDB): domain Bacteria; phylum Bacteroidota; class Bacteroidia; order Bacteroidales; family Dysgonomonadaceae; genus Anaerorudis. The sequence goes on from DFUT01000039.1 coordinate 68,162, forward strand.
GGATTAGGTGAATGGATAGATCTTTCGGGATTGATCGCTCCCAAATCGGAAATCGATATCCTGCTCAATCGGATTGAAAATGGTGAAATAACCGGATTGGAAGAAATTAACAACGAGTTTCGGCGACTTCATGAAAATTATTACGTATATGAATGGACATGGGCATGGAATAAAATTCAGGAATTTTATGATGTAACAGAAGAAACTATCACGGCGCAAGATGTTACCCATATTGTTGAAAAGTGGAAAGAAAGTGTGATCAAATTGGATGAGATGATATATGACGATGCAAAAAAGGAATTTTCACTGTCTTTTAAAACCGGTTTTGGGGCCGATGGGGATATTCAGGAACAGGAGCTGGATTTTGAACACGTTCGTGGTGCATTTGATAAAAATCCGTTTGTGATGGCGACCTTGCAGCACATCAAGGAAAAAAGAGCACTGGGTAATGAACTTATTGAAAGAATAAAAAATATAAATAAGTAAGGCTAATTGTATGAGTTAAGAAATATTTTGTATTTTTGTTCTGTCCTTTGAAAGAGATGAATATGAAATTCTTGCATTCAAAAAACTTTCCAATGAACAAAAATATACGAAAACTTATTCATGAGTTTCAACCTCAAGCCATTCATATTCCTATAGAAAAATGTGAATTGGAGGAAACCGTGGATTTGCTTTTTAATGCCATGTTTCCTGTATGTGCCGAACCTGATGTCAAACATATTCGCAAAATGCTTGAAAAGGCTGCACATACACTTTTAACAAACATTGCCAAACTTACGAATGTCGGTTTCGCAGAAAACGTTGTTGAAAATTTTTTTGAGAAGTTTCCTTTATTGCGAGATCGTTTATATGAAGATGCTCATTGTTATCTTAAAAACGATCCGGCTGCAAAAAGTTTGGAAGAGGTTGTTCTTGCTTATCCCGGTTTTTTTGCTTTGAGTGTGTATCGGATGGCGCATGAACTTCATATATGGGATGTGCCTTTGATTCCCCGTTTATTTTCAGAATATGCGCATGCCAAAGTTGGCATCGATATTCATCCCGGCGCTAAAATCGGAAAAAATCTTTTTATGGATCATGGAACAGGAATCGTTATAGGAGAAACCACAGAGATTGGAGATAACGTAAAAATATATCAGGGTGTGACATTGGGTGCATTGTATTTAGAGAAAAAACTTTCGGGTGTGAAACGACATCCTACTGTTGAAGATAATGTGGTCATATATTCCAATGCCACTATTTTGGGAGGTGAAACGGTTATCGGACATGATTCGACTATTGGTGGCGGGGCGTGGGTTACCCGGAGTGTGCTTCCTTATTCGTTGGTTTATAATGCCGTTGATGTAAAAGTGAAAACAGTAAAGAACATTGAGCCTCCCAACGATTTTGTTATTTGAGTAAGATTCGAGTGTTCTATTGAAGAATTAATAAAAATTGATATGAAGTATACTACTGTTTTAGATGTCATAGGAAATACACCCCATATTCGGTTAAGTCGGCTTTTCCCCGAGCAAGAAGTTTGGTTGAAGCTGGAAAGGCAAAATCCGGGAGGCAGTCTTAAAGATCGGATTGCGCTCGCAATGATTGAAGATGCCGAGAAACAGGGAATACTGAAACCGGGCGCAACCATTATAGAACCTACATCGGGGAATACGGGGGTAGGGCTCGCTCTTGTTGGTGCATTGAAAGGATATAAGGTAATGATCGTGTTGCCGGAGTCGATGTCGATTGAACGAAGGAAATTGATTGCCCTTTACGGTGCCGAATTGGTGCTGACACCGCGTGAAAAAGGGATGACAGGTGCTATTGAAAAAGCCGAAGAGTTGCAGCGTGAGATTCCAAATTCATGGATACCGCAGCAATTTAAAAATCCGTCCAACCCGGCTATTCATGCTGCTACAACGGCGCGTGAAATAGTTGATGATTTTTCCGATGGGTTGGATTATCTGATTTCGGGAATCGGTACGGGAGGACATATAACGGGTGTGGGGAAAGAGTTGAAAAAGAAATTTCCTTCGCTTCGGGTAATCGGAGTAGAGCCGGCCGAGTCGGCCGTTATTTCGGGAGGTAAAGCCGGCCTTCATGCTTTGCAAGGTATTGGTGCGGGTTTTATTCCCGAAACACTGGATTTGAATGTGGTCGATGGGATTATTCGAATTACCGGAGAGGAGGCTTTTGAATATACACGGCGATTGGCACGACAGGAAGGTATTTTGGGCGGCATTTCGACCGGCGCTTCATTGGCAGCCATAGCAAAAAAAATCCCCGAATTAGAGGGACAAAAACGTATTCTTGCATTTAATTGCGATACAGGTGAACGATATCTATCGGTTGAAGGGTTGTTTTAATTTATCAAATGGGACTAAAAACAGTGAGGTCCCATTTTTATTTTTTGGTTAACAAGGATAAGTTATATTTGTATTTTAGTTTAGTGAAGAAAAAACAATGATAAAAAAGCAATTTATTTTAGGACTCGTGTTGCTTACAGCGCTAGTAAGCAATGCTCAGAATCCTCTATGGATGAGATATCCTGCCATTTCTCCCGACGGGTCGCAAGTGGCGTTTTCGTACAAAGGCGATATTTACAAAGTCTCGATAAACGGTGGGAAAGCCATACGTTTGACAACTCACGAGGCTTTTGACAGCAATCCGGTGTGGTCTCCACAGGGTGATCTAATAGCATTTATCAGCGACCGTAAAGGATCTAAGGATATTTATGTTATGCCATCCGAAGGAGGTGCAGCTAGGCGGCTGACAACCCACTCCGCTGCAGAAAATCTTTGGACGTTCACTCCCGACGGGAAACATGTTGTTTTTTCCGCACCATATCAAGATCCGGTAAAAAGTGCGTTATTCCCAACTTCAAGGTTTTCTGAAGTATATAAAATCCCCTCGGAAGGCGGGCGATCGGAAATGATTGCAGCTTTTCCGGCCGATAAAATCAATTTCGGCAAATCGGGACAAAAATTTTTGTATCAAGATGTAAAAGGTTTTGAAAACCCGTGGCGAAAACATCACACTTCGTCGGTTACGCGAGATATTTTGGAATATGACATAAAAAACGGAACACACACAAAACTCATTGATTGGGAGGGTGAAGATACCGATCCGGTTTACAGCCCCGATGGGAATGCGTTGTACTTTTTAAGCGAACGCAGCGGTACGTTTAATGTGTATACTGCACCGTTGGATAATCCTTCGGATGTAAAACAATTGACAAACTTCCAGACGCATCCGGTTCGTTTTCTTTCCGTAGCAAACAATGAAACACTCTGTTTTGGCTATGACGGAGAAATTTATACGTTGAAGCAGGGTTCGACGAATCCTCAAAAATTGAATATTTCCATTTCGACCGATGTGGAGAATGAACAAATTAAAAGAATGAGTTTCGTTTCAGGAGCAACTTCTGCTTCCAATTCACCTGATGGCAAACAAGTGGCATTTACTGTTCGAGGTGAAGTTTTTGTTACTTCATCCGATTATAGTACCACAAAACAGATCACGAACACGGTAGCAGAAGAAGCCGCCGTGAATTTTGGTCCCGACAATCGTTCGCTGGTTTATTCCAGTTATAGAGATGGTTATTGGAATGTGTATATAGCTAAAATTGCCCGAGAGGAAGATCCAAATTTTCCGAATGCCACGCTTATTGATGAAAAAGCACTCATCAAAAACGATAAATCGGAAAAACAATATCCCAAATTTTCTCCCGATGGCAATGAAGTGGCTTTTGTTCAAGATAGAAAAAAATTGATGGTATATAATCTGAGCGAAAAGAAATTACGACAAATTACAGATGGTTCTTATCAATACGAAACCGATGGGAGATTGAATTACGAGTGGTCGCCCGATGGAAATTGGTTTGTGTTGCAATATGTATCCAACGGTCATGCTCCATATACCAATATCGGCATTGTCAGTGCAAAAACAGGCGGCGAAATTTTCGATTTAACCCAAAGCGGCTATACCAATCGAAACCCACGCTGGGTGATGGATGGCAATGCCATTCTCTTCTCGTCCGAACGATACGGAATGCGCAATCATGCGTCATGGGGTTCTTTGGAGGATGTGATGATTGCTTTTGTAAATCGTGAGGCTTTCGACAAATATAAAATGAGCAAAGAAGAGTTTGAACTTTTTACCGATGCCGAAAAAGAAGTCCAAAAAGCCGAAGAGGATAAAAATAAAGACAAAAAGAATGCCGATGAAACACTCAACGATATTGTGATGGAATTTGAAAACATGGATCAACGCATCGTGCGATTAACGCCAAATTCCTCTCGTCTAGGCAGCTTTATTATCGACAAAAAGGGAACAAAACTCTATTATTTGTCGGCCGTTGAAGGCGATTATGATTTATGGGTGCACGATTTGCGTGAACATTCCACTAAACTTCTGAGCAAATTGATGGGGGGATATGCGGATCTGAGTATGGATAAGGAGCAAAAAACGCTTTTTATTCTCGGAAGAGGGAAAATGCAGAAAATGGATGTTTCGAACAATAAATTTACTCCTATCAATTACAAGGCAGAGATGAAAATTGATTTGGCAAAGGAGCGCCAATTCATGTTCGATTATGTATGCAGAGAAGAAAAAGAACGTTTTTACGAAGTAAGCATGCACGGTGTGGATTGGGAACGTTTGACGCAGCATTATCGTAAATTCCTACCCTATATCGACAATAATTACGATTTCTCCGAAATGTTGTCCGAAATGCTGGGCGAACTCAACGTGTCTCATACCGGATCGGGTTATCGTTCACCAAGTAATAACGAAAAAACGGCAAATCTGGGGCTTTTTGTTAGCGCAAATGGCAACAAAATTGGATTGAAAATCGATGAGATATTGATTAACGGTCCTTTCGATAATTTTCAATCTAAAGCAAAAGTTGGCGATATTGTCGAAAAAATCGATGGACAGGAGATTTTGCCTCAGGAAGATTATTTTCCGTTGTTGGAAGGTAAAGCGGGGAAAAACACGTTGATTTCACTTTATTCTCCGGCCACAGGTGAACGATGGGATGAAGTAATTAAACCCATCGGCGACGGTGTGTTGAACAACTTGCTTTACAATCGTTGGGTAAAACAACGTGCAAATGATGTGGAGCGCCTTTCCAATGGAAGATTAGGATATGTGCATGTTCCTTCGATGGGCGACGAGAGTTTTCGAAAAATGTATTCCGATGCGCTCGGGAAATATTATCAGAAAGAAGGAATCGTGATTGATATTCGATATAATGGTGGTGGGCGGTTGCACGAAGATTTGGAGGTGTTTTTCAGTGGTAAGAAATATCTTGATCAGGTAGTTCGCGGGAAGAAGTACTGCGAGATGCCGAGCCGTCGTTGGAATAAACCCTCGATCATGCTCATCACGGAAGCCGACTATTCCAATGCGCATGGTACACCTTGGGTATATAAAAATCAAAAAATCGGTAAATTGGTGGGTATGCCGGTACCCGGTACAATGACGAGTGTCAACTGGGTTACACTGCAAGATCCGACGCTCTATTTCGGAATTCCGGTTGTTGGTTATCGTACTGCCGAAGGTACATACTTGGAAAACAGTCAGCTGGAACCCGACGTAAAAGCTCCACTGGATCTGAATAAAGCCATCAATGGGGAAGATACGCAATTGGAAGTTGCCGTAAAAGAGCTGTTGAATGCTTTGTAAATATCAATCGGCCGTCATTTCACGCAATATTGCCACGGCAGCTTCAACGGTCTTTACGTTGCGGATGACAGTCGAACGTTTTTTGTTGACTTCCCTCAATTGACAATCGCGAGGGTGTTCTTGAATGTAATTGAGCAGTTTGTCGAACGCTTGGGATTGATAGTATAATGACTGTGGGTCTGAAATGAGAAACAGCGTCATTTGTCGGTTCTTAAGGACGATTTTTTCTATTCCCAAAGATTTGGCTAGTCGGCGAAGTCGTACAATCTGAATCAGTTCCAGCCCTTCTGTCGGAATTTTCCCGAAACGGTCTTCGACTCGCTTGATAAAGTCGAAAATTTCGTTTTCGGTTTCTATGCTGTCCAATTCGCGATAGATGCTTATTCGTTCTGCATCGTTGGGAATATAGCTCTCAGGGAACATCAATCCAAGATCGCTTTCTACTATTACATCGTTTACAAAATCTCCTTCGAGCGCTTTTTCCCGCTGTTGTTTTTCATATAAATCGGCAAATTCGTCTTTCTTTAATTCTTCTATGGCTTCAGCGAGAATTTTTTGATAGGCTTCGTAACCGAGTTCGGCGATGAAGCCGCTTTGTTCGGCACCCAGCAGATTACCTGCTCCACGAATGTCCAAATCCTGCAATGCAATATGGATGCCGCTTCCAAGATCCGAAAAATTTTCTATGGCTTGTATGCGTCTACGCGCATCGGGAGTAAGTGTATAGAGAGGCGGAGTCAGTAAATAGCAAAAAGCTTTACGGTTGCTTCGCCCAACGCGTCCGCGCAATTGGTGTAAATCGCTTAATCCGAAATCCTGAGCATTGATAACAATAATGGTATTGACATTAGGTATATCGATACCCGACTCGATGATGGTAGTTGCAAGAAGCACGTCATACTCTTGATCGATAAAATCGGAAACGATTTTTTCGAGTTTTTTGGAATCCATTTGTCCATGACCAACAGCAGTACGGATATCGGGAATTTCTCGTTTTATCGCTGCTTCCAACTCATAAAGAAATTGAATGCGGTTGTTTACGATGAAAACCTGTCCGTTTCGGCTGATTTCGAAATTGATGGCATCCTTGATGAGTTCCATATCAAAAGTGTGCACTTCTGTTTGTACAGGATAACGATTGGGGGGTGGTGTATTGATGATGGAAAGATCACGTGAACCCATCAGCGAAAATTGCAGCGTTCGTGGAATGGGTGTAGCCGTCATGGTAAGCGTGTCGACGTTTACCTTCATTTTACGGAGTTTCTCTTTTGTGGAAACGCCGAATTTTTGTTCTTCATCAATAATCAGCAAGCCTAGATCGTGAAACTTCACATCTTTCCCTACCAAACGATGCGTACCGATAATGATATCGATTTTTCCTTCTTTCAGTTCATTCAAAATAGCCTTTTGTTCTTTTGATGATCGTGCACGACTCAGGTAATCTACTTTTACGGGAAAGTCTGCCAATCGTTCACGAAAAGTATGGAAATGTTGGGTGGCGAGCGTTGTGGTGGGAACAAGTACTGCCGTTTGTTTTCCGTCGACGGCAGCTTTGAATGCGGCCCGTATGGCAATTTCCGTTTTTCCGAAACCCACGTCACCGCAAATCAACCTGTCCATCGGCCGTTCGCTTTCCATATCATTTTTTACGTCTTGAGTGGCTTTCAGCTGATCGGGAGTATCCTCATACATAAAGGAGGCTTCCAGTTCGTTTTGCAGATACGTGTCTTTTGAGAAAGCATATCCTTTTTCGTGTTGACGTTGAGCATAGATTTTGATCAAATCGCGGGCAATGTCTTTGATTTTCGATTTTGTGCGTTCTTTCACCCTTTCCCATGCTCCGGAACCCAATTTGCTGAGCTTAGGCGGTTCTCCCTCTTTACCTTTGTATTTTGAAATTTTATGAAGGGAATGAATGGATACGAATACCGCATCGTTGTTTTGGTACGTAAGTTTGATCACTTCCTGTACCCGCTTGCCAATACGCAAGCGCACCAATCCGGCAAATTTACCGATACCGTGATTCATGTGAACAACATAATCGCCAAACCGGAGTTGATTCAATTCTTTGAGTGTAAGGGTGATTTTTCCCGAACGAGCTTTGTCCGACTTCAAGCTGTATTTGTGGAAACGATCAAAAATTTGATGATCGGTAAAGCAGCATATTTTCAAGGTTTCGTCGGAGAAACCTTCGTGAAGGGTTTTATTGACGGGTGTAAACACAATATTTTCGCCCCTATCTTCAAAGATATCGCGCAGTCTTTTTTGCTGTTTTTCGCTGTCACTCAAGATATAAATGGTATATCCCTTATCCAAGAAATGCAGCATCGATTCGCTCAATAATTCGAAATTTTTATGAAAAAGCGGTTGAGGAGAGGTGTGGAAGTCCAATGTGGCATCGGGTATATCCAATATATTGGAATCGAAGCGGATATGTTTGAAAGGGTGTATAGCCGAAAGAAATTCATCTTTCGAAATGAGGTCGGCTTTAACAAAGTCGACTTCTTGTGGATCGATGTGTAATTCGTTTTTATTGATAGATTCTATACGGCTCGTTATCCATTGAAGATCTTCTATTCCAACGATTGTTTCAGGGGGAAGCATGTCGAAAAGTGTGGCATTTTTCGATTGGGAAAGGGTCAATTCGGGGATGATGGATATGTTGGTCAGTTTTTCTTTCGAAAGTTGGGTCTCCACATCGAAGCTTCGGATGGTCTCTACTTCATTGCCAAAAAAGTCGATTCTGAAAGGATATTCGCTTGAAAAAGAAAATACGTCTAAAATGCTTCCTCGTACGGCATATTGCCCCGGTTCATAAACATAATCCACATATTGAAACCGGTATGATTCCAATACCTGTGCAACAAATGAGCGATCGACTTGTTCTCCGACCGACAAGCGGAGGGTGTTTTTTTGAAAAATGTCTTTCGAAACCGTTTTTTCTGCTAACGCATCGGGATAACTTACGAGAACGACAGGGAATTTTTTGCTTTGTAGCCGATTTAATACTTCGGTACGCAAAATTTCGTTTGCCGGATCGATTTGTCCGTATTTAGCTGCGCGTTTGTATGCCGAAGGGAAAAATAATACGTCTTTTGTGCCAATGATTTGTGTAAGGTCGTGATAAAAATAGCCGGCTTTTTCTCCATCATTCAGAATGAAAAGATAGGTTTGAGGGAATTTATGAAACATCCCCGCGGCGAACATGGCATACGATGATCCATGCAACCGTCTTACCGATAAAACCTGCACTTTTTTAAGTAAGTCGGCTGCAGCCGTTATATTGGGATGTTTTTCGACGATCTGTTGAAGTTGAGCAATATCCAAAATCGTGAACAGTCAAATTTGAAACGCAAAGATAATCTTTTTTGATGTATTTTCATTGAGAATTAATCTTTTCTATTTATGGGAAATTCATATCTTTGCACAATTTCGAGATCAGAATATTTGAATTTATGCATATAGACATAAGATATACTCCCGATTATATTTTTGAAACAAGCTGGGAAGTGTGTAACAAAGTAGGGGGTATTTATACGGTATTATCGACACGAGCAAATTCTCTTCAGGAATTATACAAGGATCGTATTATTTTTATCGGGCCGGATATATGGAAGGAAAAAGAGAGCCCGTGGTTTACAGAGGACCCGGATCTTTATTCCGATTGGAAAGATTATGCATACAGGGAACATCAGCTGAAAATAAGAATCGGGAGATGGAATGTTCCCGGGAATCCGATTGTTTTCTTAGTAAAATTTGACAGGTTTTTTGAGAAAAAAGACGAGATTTATGCACAAATGTGGATGGACTTTGGCGTGGACTCTCTTTTTGGATATGCCGATTATCATGAAGCTTGCATGTTTGCTTATGCCGGCGGAATGGTGATAGAGAGTTTTTACCGTTATTATAAGTTGGAAGCAATGAATGTGATAGCCCACTTCAACGAGTGGATGACAGGAATGGGTGCTCTATACATCAAAAAAAACATACCCAAAGTGGCTACCGTATTTACCACCCATGCCACTACTGTTGGACGTTCCATTGCCGGGAACAATTTGCCACTTTATAATCATCTGAAGCAATACAATGGCGACCAGATGGCGCGTCAATTGAATGTTGTGGCTAAACATTCCGTAGAGAAAAGAACAGCTCAGAATGTGGATTGCTTTACCACAGTGAGCGACATTACTGCACAGGAATGTGCCCAATTTTTGCAACGCCAACCCGATGTGGTTACTCCTAATGGATTTGAGAAAGACTTTATACCTAAGGGGAATGCGTATAGGCAGACTCGAAAAAAAGCTCGCCGGATTTTACTGGATGTGGCCGAAAAAGTAGTAAGGCATGAAGTTCATAGAGATGCTTTGCTAATAGCGACAAGTGGACGGTACGAATATCGAAATAAAGGTATCGATGTATTTATCGATGCGATGAATATTTTACGCAAAACTCCTCAACTTGCCAAAGACGTAATTGCTTTTATAATGGTACCTGCATGGATTAAGGGACCTCGTGTCGATCTGCAGGAGAAGCCAAACGCAAGCGATTCATCCGGGTCGGCATCCACGTTTGAAATGTCTTCTTTTGTTACTCATGAATTGGTTGATCCTGATCACGACTCGATTATAAATCACTTGCGATATTTGGGATTTTGCAACTCCGAAAATGATCGGCTTAAAGTAATTTTTGTACCTTCTTATCTTAATGGCAACGATGGCATATTCAACGTTCCTTATTATGATTTGCTTATCGGTATGGATCTTACTGTTTTTCCTTCGTATTACGAACCTTGGGGTTACACGCCTCACGAAAGCGTTGCCTTTTCGATACCGACCATAACGACTACCTTATCCGGTTTCGGTACCTGGGCAAAAAAAATGGGAGATAAAGAAGGGATTAGTGATGGTGTTCAGGTTATATATCGGGATGATTACAACAATCATGAAGTGTCGCAAGAAATTGCAGATGTTGTTTTCGATTTTTCTTTGAAAAGCCCGACGCAAATTGGCATTTTACAAAAATTCGCTTCGGCTCTCGCCGATATAAGCGATTGGGAACATTTTATCGCTTATTATCAGGAGGCATATGTCAAAGCGTTGCATAATTCTTTTGTGCGATTATCAAAGCCTTATAAATTACGGAATGAATAAAATTTTACTATCTTTGTTTTGTTATAGCCGAAAATCGAAATGATATTTTAATTGTTTTTTATTTTCAAAAAATTAAAACACAAAAGAAATGATAATCAGATCAAGTTATTCAAATACACCGGTATGGCGAGATATTTACGTACATGCCATATTGCCGGAGAAGTTGCAGTTTTTGGACGAAATGGCACACAATTTATGGTGGGTCTGGAATGGAAAAGCTAAAAGTGTTTTTAAAAGATTGGATCCCGAGGGGTGGAGAAAAAATCACCAAAATCCGGTCGCTCTTTTGCAGAATTTAACAACAGAAAGAATAGAGGAAATTTTGAATGATACGGAATTCTTTGAGGAAGCACACGAAGCTTATCGGGTATTTAAGGACTACATGAGCAAGCCTTATGACACTACTCGCCCAAGTGTTGCCTATTTCAGCATGGAATATGGTCTGACGCATGTGCTCAAGATTTATTCAGGCGGTTTGGGAGTATTGGCCGGAGATTATTTGAAAGAAGCCAGCGATAGTTGTGTAGACTTGACAGGGGTGGGATTCCTTTACCGATACGGTTATTTTTCACAAAGTCTTTCTGTAGACGGCCAGCAGATTGCCAATTATGAAGCTCAAAATTTTGGAACTCTTCCCATTATTCAGGTTACCGACGAAAAAAATAATCCATTGATTCTGGAAGTTCCATTTCATGATAAAATAGTTTATTGTCATATTTGGAAAGTTGCCATAGGGCGTATCAATCTTTATCTTATGGATACCGATATCGATTTGAACGACGAATTTTATCGGTCCATTACGTATAACCTTTATGGCGGTGATTGGGAAAATCGAATGAAGCAAGAGTATCTGCTGGGTGTTGGCGGCATATTGTTGCTCAAGAAATTAGGCATCAAAAAAGATGTTTACCATTTGAACGAAGGGCATGCAGCCCTTATTAATGCACAGCGGTTGTGCGATTATGTAAACGATGAAAAACTTTCGTTTTATGAGGCATTGGAAATGGTTCGTGCCACCTCGCTTTATACCGTGCATACTCCTGTTCCGGCCGGTCACGATTATTTTGATGAACCGCTTATTGCCAAATATATGAGTAAACTGGTTGAACAAATTGGTATTCCTTGGCAGCAATTTATGGATCTCGGACGTGAAAATCCGGGGAGTAATGAAAAATTTTCCATGAGCGTTTTTGCCTTAAACACCACACAGGAATCCAACGGTGTTAGCCAATTGCACGAAAAAGTTTCGCGCGAAATGTTTCAGCCGGTGTGGAAAGGATATTTTCCCGAAGAATTGCATGTAGGACATGTTACCAATGGGGTGCATTTGCCTACCTGGTCGACTGCATCGACGAAAGCGCTTTTTGAAAAACATTTTGTTTCATCTTTTTATGGCGATCAATCGAACCGGAAGATTTGGGAAAAAATATACGATGTGAGCGATGAAGAACTTTGGGAATTGCGCAAGCACCTGAAAAGAAAACTCATCGATCATATTCGTAAAGAGTTTCAACAGGGTTGGTTGAAAAATCAAGCGCCTCCTGCCCGTATCGTGCCTATACTCGAACAACTTAATCCGAATGCTTTGTTGATAGGATTTGCCCGGCGATTTACTACTTATAAACGTGCTTACCTACTTTTTACCGACCTCGATCGGCTGTCGAAGATTGTGAACGATCCGTTACGCCCCGTTCAATTTATTTTTGCAGGTAAAGCTCATCCTGCCGATGGTGCCGGACAAGCGCTGATCAAACATATCATTGAAGTATCGCGTCGTCCCGAATTTTTGGGGAAGATTATTTTTCTTGAAAATTACGATATGCGCTTGGCAAAAAGGTTGATTGCCGGCGTCGACCTGTGGCTAAATACGCCCATTCGTTTGCAAGAAGCTTCCGGTACTTCGGGACAAAAAGCGTGCTTAAATGGCGTGCTTAATTTATCGGTAATGGATGGTTGGTGGTATGAGGGTTACAGAGAAGGCGCAGGATGGGCTCTTCCGGCCGAAAGAGTTTATGAAAATCAAACATTCCAAGACGAATTGGATGCATTTGCTATTTATTCGTTACTCGAAAATGAAATCATTCCTACATATTATGAGAACGGCAATGGCTATTCTCCCACATGGATGCAATATATAAAGAAGTCCATTGCGGAGATAGCGCCCTATTTCAATACGAAACGAATGCTCGATGAATATTACGATCGTTTCTATCATAAATTGGCCAATCGTTCAAACGAATTGCGTGCCAACAATTATGCGAAAGCAAAAGAAATTGTGGCATGGAAAGAAAATATGGCATCCAATTGGGATAAATTTGAGGTGGTGAAACTCAATTTCAATCCAAATCAATATTTGGACATCAGGGATAACAAAAATATTATTTACGGGGAAGTAGTGATCGACAAGAAGGATATGATCGGCGATTTGGGAGTAGAATGTGTAATGGTAGATTTTGATCCTATTCGAAATAAAGCCGTATTTATTGAAAAATATGAATTCGATTTGATCAAAACCGAAGGTTCTCTCTTATATTTTCAGACAAAAGAACCGTTGAATAATCCGGGTACACATCAGTATGCTTTACGCGTATTTCCCAAAAATCCCGATTTACCCCATCGTATGGATTTTGCTTATGTTCGGTGGATTTAATCGATACCCCCGATTGAAAATTTGAATTGGGGACAATAGGTAGATAGTTGTAATATGCACTCCAAAATCGGTTGATTTTTGGAGTGCATATTTTTAAATTGTGTACTTTTGTATAACTATTATCTTATATTGATAGAAAATAAAAAGGGAAAATGGCTGAAAAAGAAAACGAAAAAATCATTTATTCTCCTTCCGTCATTGAATTTGTAACGGTTTGTGTGGAGTTTTGCGCATTCCTCGAAGAAGATGAACCGGGGAGTCGTCATGAATGGTTGGGGCAAATCATACGAATTTTGCCGTTGCTGTATCTAAAAGCGACACTTCTTCCCGAGACGATTGTATTGAACGATGAGCCGTTGGAGACTTTTGTAAATGAAGATGATTACAATCGCGTTGCGATAAAGGTTGCTTCGATAATGGGAGAAGAGAATATCTATTTGGATGTTTTTGTGGAAGATATGAAATACAGTGAGACACCTATTTCAGTCTCAATTTCAGAAGATATAGCCGATATTTATCAGGATATACGAAATTTTGTCTCTGTGTATCAATATAATCTTACAGCACAGATGAATGATGCGCTTAATCGTTGTGTAGAAAACTTCCGTTCCTATTGGGGACAGAAATTGGTGAATGTAATGCGTCCCCTTCATGCCTTGTATTACAGAGACGATCAATTTTGGGATATAGAAAACGAAGAAGAATTAAATTTGGATAACTTGTGGGATTAACAATAACAAAAGAAGAAATAGCTAAACTTCCCATAGAAACGTTTAGCGGGAAGATTGAAGTAATAGACGATATAAAAAAAGTACCCGATGCCGTTAATTATCTCCTCTCAAAACAAGTACTTGGTTTTGATACCGAAACCAAACCGTCATTTAAACGGGGACAGGTACATAAAGTTGCTCTTATGCAACTTTCAAGCGAAGATACATGTTTTTTGTTTCGGTTGAACCGTATTGGGTATCCCGATTTGTTGGATGAGATTATTTGTAATCCCGATATAAAAAAAATCGGGCTTTCTTTAAAAGACGACTTTGCCGCAATTCGACGTCGTTCCGATAAAAAACCTCAAAATTTTGTCGATCTGCAATCCTTTGTAGACAATTACGGCATCGAAGAAAACAGTCTGCAAAAGATATATGCCATTCTTTTTGGGAAGAGACTGGCCAAAAGTCAGCGAGTGTCCAACTGGGAAGCCAGAGAACTCAGCGAAGCCCAAAAGTCGTATGCGGCTCTCGATGCATGGGCGTGTCTTCGTATTTACAACCATTTAATAAGTGGTGGTCATAATGAAAAATAAAGGGGAAATTATTTTGAAGCCCACGAAGGATAATTCACTGCGTCGTTTTCATCCGTGGGTATTCTCAGGAGCAATTGCACATGCATCCGAAGGTTTACAAGAAGGTGATGTGGTAAAGGTTTTTGCGAATGACGGAGCGTTTCTTGGCGTGGGGCATTACCAAACCGGGAGCATTTCGGTACGCATTTTATCGTTTGAAGATGAGCCTATCGATCGGGATTTTTATCTACAACGTCTTACCGAAGCTTATCGCTTGCGCCTAAAAGCAGATTTGATTCGTCCGGATAATACGATTTACCGGTTGGTGTATGGCGAAGGGGATAATTTGCCCGGACTGATTATCGATATGTATGGCAATACGGCTGTTGTCCAGGTGCATACTGTAGGCATGAATCGCGATCGCCATCTGATTGTGGAAGCTTTGCAGGAAGTTGTCCCTTCGCATGCCATTGAGCATATCTTTTATAAATCCGAAGCAACGTTGGCTTACACCGGCGATCGCGAATTTCGTGATGGATATCTTATGGGAGGCGATAAGGTGAATCCGGTTGCGGTTGAAAACGGATTGAAATTTCATATCGATTGGTTGCGGGGACAAAAAACAGGTTTTTTCATTGATCAGCGGGAAAACCGAAAATTGGTGGAGCGATATGCACAAGATCGTCGTGTCCTCAACTTGTTTTGTTATACGGGTGGATTTTCGGCTTATGCTTTGCGAGGCGGTGCACGAAAAGTCGATTCGGTAGACAGCTCGGCGAAAGCCGTGATGTTGACAAACGAAAATATTCGATTGAATTTTGGTGAAGACGCCCGGCACGGTTCGTGTTCGGAAGACGCGTTCAAGTTTTTGAAAAAGATAGAGAAAGATGCCTATGATCTTATCATTCTCGATCCTCCTGCCTTTGCCAAACATCGAGGCGCAATAAAGAATGCATTACAGGGATATCGAAAGCTTAACCTTGCAGCGCTTGAAAAAATTGCTCCGGGAGGCATAATTTTTACTTTTTCATGTTCTCAAGCCATTACCCGTGAACAATTTCGAGTTGCCGTTTTCAGTGCGGCAGCTCTTTCACGAAGAAGGGTGCGTATTATGTATCAACTTGAGCAGCCTGTTGATCATCCCATTAATATGTATCATCCCGAGGGTGAATATTTAAAAGGGCTGGTATTATATGTGGTTTAATTGTTAAAATTGGTCGAGGAAAAGCGTTGAAAGGGTATTGCGATATTAAACTAGGTTAAATAAGGAGATTTCATGGTGCGAAATGATGTTTTATAACATAAAAACAGCTATATTTGTATCGTGTTTTTCATGGTATTAGATTTAAGGTTAACAATGAAGATTGGTTGTCGTGAGACAACCAATTCTTTTTTATACCCCTTCCAATTGCAGTCGTAAAACCCTTCCTGTTTTTTTTACGTTATTCTTGTATCGTTCTTTTTTGCAAATTATTATTTTTTCTACTACATTCTTGTTCGATTTATGCTATTTTTGTATTAAAAATAAATGCAATGGAATTTCGGACCTACGTACCCATACCTAAATCAAATATCGATATTCATCATTCTACAAAAATGATGCTTTTCGGGTCATGCTTTTCTGAAAATATAGGCAGGAAGTTGAGTGAAAACAAATTCGATGTAGATATAAATCCGTTTGGCATTTTATACAATCCTTTATCCATTTCTTCGGCTATGCAGCGGTTGTTGCAAAACCGCACTTTTTCTGAAGCCGATCTTGTTTTCCGTGATGGGTTGTATCATAGTTTTTCACATCATGGGGCATTTTCTCATTCGCATAAAGATTATTGTCTAAAAAGTATTCGAAGTCGATTTTCTGCTGCCGCTTCGCGTATAAGACAAACCGACGTTTTCTTGATTACTTTTGGTACGGCATATGTTTACCGTTTGCAGCAAACGGGTGAAATGGTGGGGAACTGTCATAAGTTTCCATCGGAGGTGTTTGACCGGTTTCGTTTATCGGTTGACGATATTGTTGCCGAATGGTCGGAACTTATTGCCGATTTATGCAAACTCAATCCTTCGATGAAAATTGTATTTACGGTTAGCCCCATTCGTCATTGGAGAGACGGTGCGCACGAAAATCAGGTGAGCAAATCCATTTTACATTTGGCAATCGACCAATTGATGGCGGAGTTCGAAGATAATCTGCATTATTTCCCGGCCTACGAAATCGTAATGGATGAGCTTCGCGATTATCGGTTTTATTCCGAAGATATGTTTCATCCTTCCGAAACAGCCATTGATTATTTGTGGGAACGATTTCGGGAATCGTTTTTTTCGCCTGTTACCGAAAAGATTATATCCGATTGGCAACCCATTTATCGGTCGCTCAATCATAAACCTTTGAATTTCGAGACCGATGAATATCGGAATTTTCTTATGCAAACATTGGCTAAACTTGAACAATTCAAAGAAAAATATCCGTTTATATCCTGTAAAAAAGAAACAGAATTGCTTTTAACTTTACTCGATCTTGTATAATTAGTGCTATGACATATAAAATATCGAAAATTGCATCCATTTTGGGGATAAAAAATGTTGAGTTGATTGAATCGGAAATCTCCACCTTGTTGACCGACAGCCGTAAGTTGAGCGGGTCACCTTCCCATACGTTGTTTTTTGCGTTGGAAACCAAAAACAACGATGGGCATACGTTTATCAATGAGTTATATTCGGCGGGTGTGCGCAATTTTGTTGTAAGTAAGCGTTTGCCCGAATGGGATAATCTTCCCGGGAGCAATTTTTTGCACGTCAAAAATACCTTGCGTGCTTTGCAAAAATTAGCTGCTTATCACCGGAGCCGTTTCGATATTCCTATCATTGGGATTACCGGCAGCAATGGGAAGACAATCGTAAAAGAATGGCTGTATCGGCTTTTGCAGGAAAATTTCAATATCGTTCGTTCTCCTCGGAGTTACAATTCGCAAGTTGGCGTTCCTTTATCGGTTTGGGAGCTCGATGATACCACTGAGCTCGGCATTTTTGAAGCCGGTATTTCCATGCCCGACGAAATGGGGTATTTGGAGCCGATTATTCGTCCGACAATCGGTATTCTGACAAAAATAGGAGAGGCTCATCAGGAAAATTTTACTTCTCTGCAGCAAAAGTGCATGGAAAAAATGGCGTTGTTTGTCAATAGCAACGTGGTTATCTATGACGAAGACAACGATTTAATCAATCGGTGTGCCGACATGATGTTGCTTTCTCAGAAAGCTTTTTCGTGGTCACGGAAACGTAGTGAAGCACCATTGTATATTTCAAAAATCGACATACAAGATAAAAAAACCGCCATTCATTATTCTTTTCTTCGTTTCGAACATTCGGTGGATATTCCTTTTACCGATGAGGCTTCTATTGAAAATGCCATCCACTGTCTTGCCGTATTGCTTTTTTTGGGCATTCATCCCCGTGAAATATCCAAACGAATGATGACGTTGGAACCTGTGGCCATGCGTTTGGACGTGCGTCAGGGAAAAAACGATTGCATCATTATCAATGATGCCTACAATTCGGATATCAATTCGATTAAAATTGCGCTCGATTTTCAGAATCAACGCAAGATGGATCGTCCCATGAAAAAGACCGTGATTTTGTCCGATATTCTTCAAACGGGAATCATGCCGAAGTCGCTGTATAAAAGGGTTGCCGAAATGGTAGAGCAAAGTGGTGTCGATAAATTGATCGGCATTGGGCACGATATTTCGGAAAACGCGGGCGCTTTCAAAATGGAGAAACAATTTTTTCCTTCGACCGAAGCATTTATTCAATCGGGAATTTGGAGAAATTTCGACAACGAGCTCATTTTGGTAAAAGGTGCACGTGAATATCATTTTGAGCAAATTACGGCATTGATTGAGGAACGGATTCACGAAACGGTATTGGAGGTAGATTTGGATGCAGTGGTGCACAATTTCAATTTTTATAAATCGAAACTTTCTCCCGGTGTCAAAATGATATGTATGGTTAAGGCAAACGGTTATGGAGCAGGGGCCGTGGAGATAGCAAAAACGCTTCAGTATCATCGTTGCGATTATTTGGCTGTGGCTGTCGCCGAAGAGGGATTGGCGCTTCGTTCTGCGGGTATTTCCTTGCCCATTATCATTTTAAACCCCGAGGTAAACGGTTTTGAGGAATTATTTT
This sequence comes from Bacteroidales bacterium UBA4179, assembly GCA_002381125.1. Classification (GTDB taxonomy): domain Bacteria; phylum Bacteroidota; class Bacteroidia; order Bacteroidales; family Dysgonomonadaceae; genus Anaerorudis. Next base: position 87,105 of record DFUT01000039.1, read on the forward strand.
CGAATGATTTGGAACCGGAAGTTTACAATTTTAGGATACTTGAGGCTTTTATCAAAGAGGCCGAAAGTCGAGGAATTACCAATTACCCCATTCATGTTAAGATCGATACGGGAATGCATCGCTTAGGCTTTGTTCCGGAAGAGATTCCGCAATTGATCGACGTATTGCGTTCGCAAAAGGGGTTGCGCGTGAAATCAGTCTTTTCGCATTTGGCTGCCAGTGAAAGTTGGGTTTTCGATGAATTTACCCATAAACAGATCGAGACGTTGAAGCTTGCTGCCGAAGAAATCGAAAAGGGATTGGGATATTCTGTCTATAAACATATTCTTAATTCGGCCGGAATTGAACGTTTTCCCGATGCTCAATGGGATATGGTAAGGCTGGGTATTGGGCTTTACGGGGTGAGCGCAAGCGGATTGAAGGGATTAAGGAACGTATGTACGTTGAAAACCACTATTTTGCAGATTAAAAATATTTCCGGCCACGAAACCGTAGGATACGGCAGGAAAGAAGAACTCAATTGCGATGCCCGCATTGCAACTATCCGCATCGGTTATGCCGACGGTCTTGATCGGAAATTCGGCAACAGAAACGGCAAAGTGCTCATCAATGGCAAGTTTGCACCCATCGTGGGCAACGTTTGCATGGATCTTTGTATGGTTGATGTCACAGAGATTGAAGCAAACGAAGGAGATACGGTTGTGGTGTTTGGTGAAACTCCGTCGGTTATCGACCTGGCAGAAAGTATCGGCACAATACCTTATGAGATTCTCACTTCCGTATCTCCTCGCGTCAAACGTATTTATATCAAAGAATAAATAAGTTTTTTATTCTTTCGGCATCATGATGACGGTAGCCCGGTTGTTTTGCGATAGAAATTCTTTTGTAAAGGTCTTCACATCGTTTGACGTGATGCTTTCCAAGATTTTCAAATAATCGCTGTAATTGTCATCGCCATAGAAATAATAATTATTCAGGATATTGAGCCAATAGCTGTTTTCCTTTATATTCTCGTAGTATTTTTTTCTCATAAATTCTTTCACTTTCGAAAAATCCGTTTCCCGTGGTCCGTTATCTGCGATCGATTGCAGTTCGTCGAAGACAATGGTATTCATCTTTTCCATTTTTGCCGGATCCGTATCATACATGATTTGCAGGAGGGATTGATTTTTGGGATATCTTGAAATTCCGCCACCGGAATAAACACCGTATGTTCCTCCTTCTTCCTCACGAATTTTTTCGGTATAGACAATATCGAGAATTTGTCCTAATATGCTCATCAACATTTGGTTTCTTTGCTCGAAATCGATGGATCCCGTTATGCCGTTGAATACCGAAGCTTTCGGAATTTGCATTTGGCGTTCGAACAAGTTGTAGATGATCCCTTTGCGGTAGTCCATGGGAATCTGTTTGAATTCGGTTTTCTCCGGTGTTCCCGGCAACGAAGCAAGGTATTGTTCGATAATCGGTTTCACTTTCTCTTCATCGATATTTCCTACGAAGGAAAATGTGAAACTTCCCGGATTGCCGAAACTTTGTTTGTACATTTCCATGATCTTCTCGTAATCGATGTTTGGCAAGTCTTCCACTTTTAATCTTTTAGTCATCGGATTATCGCCATAGAGAGCGTAGGTTACCGAATCGCTGAAAGCTACCATCGGGTCTACTTCTTGGTTTTTCAGACGGGTTTCCATGCGTTGGATATACGAATCAAAAGCATCCTTATCGCTGCGGGGAGCGGTAAAATACAAATAAACCAGTTGCAGCATGGTCTCGAAATCCTGTATAGACGAAGACCCGTTCATGCCTTGCGTAATGAGGCCGATAGACGGTGAAGCCGATGCTCTTTTTCCGGCCAATACTTTACGTAGGTTTGTCACGCTGAAGTTGCCGACTCCGCCCAATGTCATCACCTGATTCATCATCTTGCTGTTGAGGGGATCTTCTTCGGCATAAATGGAGGTTCCTCCTTCACTGCTCGCAGTCATCAGTATTTCGTCGTTTTTAAAATCGGTTGATTTCAAAATCACTTTCATACCGTTTTCCAACGTCCATACGGTAGTACCAAATTTTTCGTCCTTCTCTGTTTTTACGATTTTACCCGGTGCGGGCGGATTGGGAACCAGCGGTTCGTTCGAAACTTCTTCTCGATAAGGTTCAATTTCTTCTGCTTTTATTTCATTGGACAGAGCAACCAATTCGTCTTTTGTCGGATAGGCTATATCTTCCTTTTCCGGCCCGGAAACGGAGATGACCAGGTTTTTATCGCCAATGAGTTGCGCAACGGCTTGATTGATTATTTCTACGGGAATTTGCGATGCAACGGTTTGCATCGTTTCGTATTCGAATTCGATTCCCGGAATGGGTTCGCTGTTGAGAAAATTCCCGAGATATTCGGCTGTGTAGCTCGCGTTGCGTTGCTTGTCGCGGTTGTTATATGCATTTTCATAGCTTTTGAGGAGGTCTTCGCGTGCACGCTCGTATTCCGAAGGGGTAAACCCAAAACGTTTCATGCGTTCCGTTTCGCGAATCATGGCAGCCAGTGCATCTTTGATTTTATCTTCTGCCGAATTTCCCACCACCGTCCAAGCGTCTTTGGTTTTGGCAATGTAGTAATTGCCGTTGTAAGCATAAGCGGATGTGAAGGGGGCGTTGGGCTTTTGAATGATTTCTTGCAGCCGTTCGTTAATCATTTGTGCCGCAACATTATCTATGTAGTTTATAATTAAACCGGCTTGCGACAGTTTGATTTCGTCGGGAACAGGATCGTGTTTGTGGAATACCATCAGGTTGATGCGCGTTGCTTCGGGATCCGTAGCCGTAGCCACAATGGGGTCATCGTTGTCCGGCACAGGGAAATATTCCCGTTTGGGACGATTCGGATCGAGCTTTATCGGCGAAAAAAGGTGTTTGATTTTTGTTTCCACTTCATCCACATCGACATTTCCCACCACGATAATTCCTTGAAGATCGGGGCGATACCATTTATGGTAATAAGCGCGTAGTTCTTCGGGTTTAAAATTTTCGATTACTTCAATTTTTCCGATAGGCAGTCGGTCGGCATATTTGCTTCCTCTATACATTTCGGGGAGCAGTTTTTCCAATATACGCGATTGTGCACCCCCACGTGTGCGCCATTCTTCGCGAATTACGCCGCGTTCTTTTTCTATCTCTTCGGTTTCGAGCAGAAGGGCATTCGACCAATCATGGAGTATCAACAGGCACGAGTCCAAAAGTCCTTCTCGAACCATGGGAACGTTGGTAAGATAGTATACGGTTTCATCGAAAGAGGTATACGCATTTACATTTGTTCCGAATTTCACTCCGTTTTTTTCCAAGTAATCGAGCATGCTTTTTCCCGGAAAATTTTTTGTACCGTTGAATGCCATATGTTCCAGAAAATGTGCCAATCCGGCTTCATTATCTTCTTCTAGGATGGATCCCACTTTTTGTGCCAAGTAGAAATCGGCTCTGTTTTCGGGTAAATTGTTGTGACGAATGTAGTACGTCAGTCCGTTTTCCAATGTCCCTTTACGTACGTTCGGGTCGATAGGCAGCGGAGCATTTTGTTGCGACCACACTGTCGTGTTGATCGCCAAGAATAGGAATAATACAACCTTTTTCATCTCGTGTTTTGATTTTGATTTTGATTTGATACTCTTTTATATAATATTCTTTATACTCTTTATATTCTGTCGAGTACTGTTTTTATCAATTCTTCGATGGAGCCTTTATAATCGGATTTTGAATCGAGAGTAATTCGGTTTGCAATGATGAGGCATACTGTCATGGCTTTGTGTCCCATGAGTTTACTTAAACCCGCAACGGCAGAGCTTTCCATCTCGTAGTTGGTGATGGCGTACTTGCCATAGCGGAATGATTCGATTTTTGCGTTCATATCGGGATCGGACAAAGGTAGGCGCACGTATCGACCTTGCGGGCCATAAAACCCGATGGCCGAAACGGTTACTCCCCGTATCATGTCGAATCCGATTCGATCGACCAATTCTTCATCGGCGCTTACCACGTAAGGAATACAGTGGCAGGATGGACGGTCGACGTGTTTGCAGAATGCTTTTTCGAACTCTTCTTCGCGAATTTTTTCCGAGCCGGCGTAGTAATGTATCAAACCGTCGAATCCGATTGATTTTTCCGAAACCACATACGATCCCACGGGGCAATGCGGTTGCATGCCGCCTGAAGTTCCCACCCGTACCAATGTCAATTGGTTGAATTCGTCTTTAACGCTTCGTGTTTCGAAGTCGATATTGGCCAAAGCGTCCAATTCGGTAAGTACGATATCGATATTGTCCGTTCCTATACCGTGCGAAAGAGCGGTAATCCGTTTTCCTTTGTATTTGCCTGTGATGGTACGAAACTCACGATTCTGCACTTCGCACTCGATGCTGTCGAAAAGCGAAGCGGCGATCGTTACCCGTTCCGGATCGCCCATCATTACAATTTTATCGGAGATTTGCTCCGGTTTCAGATGAAGATGGAAAACACTTCCGTCAGGATTGATAATGAATTCCGATTCCGGTATAATTCTCGTCATTGGAAAGTGAGATTTAGCGTGACATATTTCTTATTTCTTCGTTTCGAGCTTGTAGAGTCAACTGTTGGATCTCTTTATACAATGCTTCCGTATCTTTTTCCAGAGAGAGGATGGCGTCGGCCAGCTTGTTTTTATCTGCCGCATTGCTTTCTGCATATTGCTCTCTCTTGGCTGCCAGTTCTGCTTGATAACGATCGAGCGTTTCCTGCAACGTCAAGGCCTTTGCAAACAGTTCTCCGGCTGTCGGGCTTTTGAAATCGGACAGCTTATGGTAGGTATGGTGGTCGTCGATGATAAATTCGAAATCGCCTTTTCCCTCTTCTTTTTCGGGTAATGCTTGTTTTTCTTTAGCCAGAGCGATAAGTGGCGAATAATCTACCCCCGGTTTCCAGGTGTCTTTGATGGACGAAATGCGTGCCCGTTTAGCCAGGTATTGTTCGTCATCGCTGTCAATCAGAGTCACTTCCCGATTGGGTATGAAGGTATACACGCAAACCGAATCTTTTGGCAGAAAGCGGTCGGTAGCAAACCATCCCACGTTTTTTTCCTCGTCGATAACCATCATGTAGTCGTTGAACGGCGAGTTGAACGGCATGTTTATTTGATTGGGGTTCAGGTATGAATCCGATGACAAATTGTATCGGGTCACATACAGGTCGTATCCTCCTAACGAATTGTGTCCGGTGGATGCAAAATAAAGCGTCACACCGTCGGTCATCACAAAAGGATAGGCCTGATCTTTTTCGTCATTCACGGGTGGGGGCAGTATTTTCCGATTTCCAAAATTATCCAGCAGCTTTTCCATTGAACAAATTTCGAGTCCGCGTTCCGGGTCTTGTTGCGAAAAATAGATTTTGTCTTTCTTTTCGTTGATGAATACGGGAAGTGTGCTGTTTGGGTAGTCGCTGAAAAATTCGTTCATCGGTACGAGCGATCCCGACGAAGCACTCAAGCGATACGCCGAAAGGAATTTATTTTTCGCAACTGCGATACTGTCTATAATCTGGATGTCTTCCGTTCGTTTGACGAGGCGTTTCAACCGGTCGGCATATGCCTGTTTTTCTTCCAAACGGGCCAACGCTTCCTTGTCGCGCCGTTTTATTTTCCGATATTTTTCAAACTCCTTTTCAGCTTCGTCAAAACGGTACATTTTCGTATAAAGTTCCCCCAAATAGATGTATGCTTCGGGGATTTTTTTTTGCGAAGCATAAGCAAGGTGTTTCTCGGCATCCCGGATATTGCCGGTTTCATAAAGACAAACGCCCAGCCAGTGGTTGAGAGATGCATCATTGGGTTTTGATCGATATTCGATTTGAAAGATTGGCAGTGCCTCGGCATAACGTCCTTCCAAATACAATTCCTTGGCTTCTTCAAGCGTTTGCCCCCGGAGAGTAAAACAACCGAGGACAAAAACAATCGATATGGCGAGGTGGCGTAATTTTATTCTTCCAATATTATTCATTCTTTTTTCTAAAAATTGTAGGGGTGTTATACTTATTTTACTGTGACGCGAATGAGCGAATTGAGTTCACCACAAACATACTAAAAAATTGTGAGGTGATGATTTTTTTCACCCTTTTCTTTACTTGTGTTTTGCTCTTTTTTCATTATTATTCTTTAACCACTACGCTCGTTGCGGTTAAAACATGTTATTGAAATCAGCGTGCAACGGCCGTTTTGCTCCAATTGTGATTTCAATATTTAACCACTACGGTGGTTGTGGTTAAAATATGTTATTGGGATAAGGGTAAAAATAGTGTCGATAAGCTTTTGCAGATCTTTTTTCGAGGAACCGGAATCAGTTGATTTTAATTTATGTATATTGAGAGGATCGTTGTATTTTTGCGCTATGGATGATGTTTTCAAAACAGTAGTAGAAGAAGGTACGGGCTGCGTCAGGGAAAAAATGAGTAAATTCGTTTCTTTTGCCCTGCATGTGGAAACGGCCGAAGAAGCGAAAACCATTGTGGATGAATATCGAAAAAAATACGCCGATGCACGGCATGTGTGTTGGGCATACGTGTTGGGATGGGAGCGTACCGATTTTCGATTTAGTGACGATGGCGAACCTTCGGGTACGGCAGGGCGTCCGATTCTCGGACAAATTCATGCTGCCGGCTTGACCGATGTATTGGTTATCGTGGTGCGTTATTTTGGCGGGATATTGTTGGGTACGTCGGGGCTTATCAAAGCGTATAAGGAAGCAGCGGCCGAGGCTATTGCCAATGCGAAAATAATTGAAAAGACGGTGGACGACACCTTGTCCATTCGTTTTACTTACCCGCTTTTGAACGATGTGATGCGTGTGCTCAAACAGATTGAAGGGGTAAGGTGGGAACAAAATTTTGCAGAAGATTGCACGATGACGATACACGTCCGTAAATCGCAATCGGACCGATTGTTCGGAACCCTTTCTCAAATTTATGGCGTAGAAGTAACCTATTTGTAATGTCCATTTTTCGAAAATAGGGATTTAAATATGGATTTCAAGAAATGATTTTTTACATTTGCAGTATAAATTTTGGGTCGCTCTGAGAAAAAAACCGTCAATATTACCTCTTTTTTCGGCAATGGTTGTTTTGTTGATTGCCGGTTTCATTCCGCATCATCATCCGGAACACGGGGGAATTTGCTTTATTTTCAGCCCTGCCCATGTTCATGCCGAGCATACACATGACCGGCTTCCCTCCTCTTCATCTCATGATACTTGTCCGGCCGAAAGTGTGTATATGGCTACATCCGACGGCGAAATAAAATCGTGGCTGTTTACATCCGTCACGACAGATCATTTCCCGTTTTCCGAAGGATTGCTTTCGTTTTTCGGACAACAACAAGGAGCTATTTTTTCTAGTGGGAAAATCATTTCTTATCCCGAATACATTAACCTTTATCGATCGGCCTTTAAGGGGCGAACCGGATCGCTGCGTTCACCTCCCGTTTCTCATTTTCTTTCCTTTTCCTTTTCGTAAAAACAAAAGGGATATCGCTTAGTTTCATTTGATTCAAGTTGAAAAAAAGAGGATTTTACTGTTAATCAAGCGGTAAAACCTTTGGGTAGTTTGTACCCTTCATCGCAAAAAGCGATCAATGTTAATTTTATAAATTATTCACATCTAAAAATAAGTTAATGAGAAAATACAGCTGCTTTCTTTTTTCTGCATTCTGCATTGCTATAATGGGATGCCATTCAATGAAAAAAGATCATCATGTTCACGAACATGAACACGAAGGCATGGAAGAACACGATTTGCATGCCGGAGAAAAAGAACATGCGGGAGAAATTCTGTTTCATGAAGAACAGGCACAGGCTGCGGGTCTTGAGGTAATGACGGTGAGTTCGTCGTCGTTTACCGAAGTAATCAACGTGAGCGGACAAATACAACCCACTCCCGACAACGAAATCACCGTGGTTTCCGGTTCGGCCGGAGTGGTTGATTTCGTCGGCAATTATCTGACGGAGGGCATGTGGGTAAAATCGGGAACACCCCTCGTAACGGTTTCGGCAAAAAATATGGTAAACGGAGACCCTTCGGTAGCCGCAGAGGTGGAATACGAGTCGGCTTTGCGCGAATACGAAAGGGCGAAAAGCCTTGTAGCCGATCGGTTGATTTCGCAAGAAGAGTTCGAACAAATTCGGCTGCGTTACGAAAAGGCAAAAAATGCCCGTCCTTCGTCCGTAACCTCGTTGGGGGTGACGGTTTCGTCGCCAATCGAAGGTTATATAAAAAAAGTGTACATTAAAAAAGGGGATTATGTGGATGTGGGGCAACCCGTTGTTGTGGTTTCTCGCGATAAGCGGTTGCAACTTCGTGCCGAGGTTTCCGAAAAGTATGCCAATCGACTTCCCGCCCTTACGGGGGCCAACTTTAAACCTTCTTACGGCGACACTTTATATAAATTGTCCGACTTGAACGGACGGCTGATTTCTTATGGTCGGGCAGTGGATGATAATTCGTTCTATATCCCGGTTATCTTCGATTTCGACAATCGGGGAGATATCATTCCCGGTTCGTATGTGGAGGTTTTTCTGTTGTCGTTGCCGCTGATGGATGTCATTGCTGTTCCCGTTTCGGCATTAACCGAAGAGCAGGGACTTCATTTTGTTTACGTGCAATTGGAGAAGGAGATTTTCAAAAAGCAGGAAGTGCGTATCGGATTGAGTGACGGAGAGCGGGTACGGATTTTATCCGGACTCAAGGAAGGAGACAGAGTGGTCACGAAAGGTACTTATCAGGTAAAATTGGCAGCAACCGCTTCGGTTATTCCCGAAGGTCATTCGCATGCACATTAAAATTGCGGGAAAGTCATGTTGGATAAATTGATTCGCTTTTCACTCGATAATCGGGTGACGGTATTGGCAATAGCGGTTTTGTTGCTGATTGTGGGTTCTTTTGTGGTTTCGAAAATGGAAGTGGATGTGTTCCCCGATTTGAATGCGCCTACGGTGGTAGTCATGACGGAAGCACCGGGTATGGCGCCCGAGGAGGTGGAGCGCCTGGTGACGTTCCCTGTAGAAACGGCTGTAAACGGGGCTACCGATGTGCGGCGGGTGCGTTCGTCTTCTACCACCGGGTTTTCCGTAGTGTGGGTGGAGTTTGATTGGGGTACCAATATTTTTACGGCACGTCAGATTGTTTCGGAAAAGCTGTCGGCCATAAATGAACAACTGCCGCCTGAGGCGGGAAATCCTACCTTAGGTCCGCAGTCGTCCATTTTGGGTGAAATCATGATCATCGGGCTTACGGCCGATTCCATTACGTCGATGGAGGAGCTGCGTACGTTGGCAGATTGGATCATTCGTCCGAGGTTGTTGTCGACGGGTGGAGTAGCGCAAGTATCGGTTCTTGGCGGAGATGTCAAGGAATACCGGATTGCTCTCGATCCGGACAAGATGAAACACTATGGTGTGGGACTGAATGAGGTGATGACTGCCGTGGAAGGTATGAATCGGAATTTTTCAGGCGGAGTGCTTTATGAATACGGCAACGAATATATCGTTCGGGGGATGCTTTCCACGAATCGAATCGGCGAGATGGGGAAGGCGTTGGTTAAAAAGATAGGCAGTGTACCGGTTGTGTTGGAAGATATTGCGGAAATCGATACCGCTGCAAAAATGCCCCGTATGGGTGTGGCATCGCTCAACGGAAAACCCGCCGTTATGTTGACTGTCACCAAACAACCCAATGTCGATACAAAAAAATTGACAGAAAAAATCGATGCTTCGCTTAGCGATATCGGGAAAAATTTGCCTTCTGATGTGCATATTTCAACCGATATTTACCGCCAGTCGCGTTTTATAGATAATGCCATTCATAATGTGATAGAAGCGTTGCTGATGGGTGGGCTTTTTGTGGTGATTGTGTTGATTGTTTTTTTGATGAATGCGCGTACTACGCTGATATCGCTCGTTACCATACCGATTTCTGTGTTGACCACCTTTGTGGTTGTGAAATTAATGGGGTTGACCATCAATACAATGAGTTTGGGTGGTCTAGCTATTGCCATTGGTTCGTTGGTCGACGATTCGATTGTCGATGTGGAAAATGTGTTTAAACGTTTGCGCGAGAATAGGCTGAAACCGCAAAACGAACAAAAAAATGTGCTTCAAGTTGTCTTTAATGCTTCGCGCGAAGTGCGCAGGCCGATTTGGAATTCGACACTGATAGTGGTGGTCAGTTTTATTCCGCTGTTCTTTTTGCAGGGAATGGAAGGACGCATGCTGATTCCGTTGGGGCTGACATTCGTTATTGCTTTGTTTGCTTCTACGGTGGTTTCGCTTACGTTGACACCGGTTTTATGCAGTTATCTGCTAGGCAGCGAGAAAAGTGATCCACGGAAAGAGGATCCGTTTTTGGTGCGTAAATTGAAAACGATTTACCGTAGTCTGTTGGAAAGCGCATTGGTTCACAAAAAACGATTGCTTATTGGCGTGGGTGTGGCTTTGGCGGTTTCCGTCGTTATGCTGTTGTCTTTTGGGCAAAGCTTTTTGCCTCCGTTTAACGAAGGATCGTTTACGATCAATGTGAGCACATTGCCGGGAGTATCGTTGGACGAGTCGGATAAAATCGGGAAAATGGCCGAAGATATTCTGTTGAGTGTTCCCGAGATTAAGGTCGTTGGACGAAAAACGGGACGCGCCGAGTTGGATGAACATGCGCTGGGGGTAAATGTTTCGGAAATAGAAGCTCCTTATACATTGGAAGGTCGAACGAAAGAGGGAATCATTGCCGAAATTCGGGAGAAAATGAAAGTTATTCCCGGTGTGAATATCGAAATCGGTTCGCCGGTTTCTCATCGAATCGATGCCATGCTTTCGGGAACGCAAGCCAATATTGCCGTGAAGCTGTTTGGTACCGATCTTAACCGGATGTACCGCATCGGAAATCAAATAAAAACGGCCGTTTCGAAAATCGATGGAGTGGTGGATCTTAATGTTGAGCAACAAGTGGAGCGCCCGCAATTGAAGATTGTTCCCAAGCGGGAAATGCTTGCCAAATATGGCATAACGCTTTCCGAATTCAAGGAAACGATAGGGGTTCTGTTGGAAGGAAAACCGGTATCGCAGGTTTACGAAGGGGATCGTTCGTTTGATCTTACGCTCAGGGTGAAGGACAATAACAGGGAGAGCATGGAAGCTATCGGCAATCTGGCGATAGATGCCGATGGACAGAAAGTGCCTCTGTGCCAAGTGGCCGATATCGTTTCATCGGCCGGACCCCATACGATTAATCGGGAGAATGTTTCGCGCAAGATGGTAGTCTCGGCAAATATCAGCGGGCGCGATTTGGAGGGAGCCGTAAACGAGATTCGCAACGCCATCGAGAATCGGATCCGACTCCCCGAGGGTTACCATGTGGAGTATGGCGGACAGTTCGAAAGTGCGCAATCGGCATCGCGTACCCTTACCTTGGCTTCGATGTTGTCGGTCCTTACGATTTTTTTGCTGCTTTTTGCGGAATTCAAAAGTTGGCCGCAAGCGGCGATTGCTATGGTCAACCTTCCTTTGGCACTCATTGGTGGGGTGTTTGTCGTCTTTTTTACCGGAGGCATATTGAATATTCCGTCCATTATCGGATTCATATCGTTATTCGGGATTGCAACCCGAAACGGAGTGTTACTGCTTAATCGGTATAACGATTTACATGCGGCGGGACTTTCGGTTCGCGATACCGTTATCCAAGGTTCGCTCGATCGATTGAATCCGATTTTGATGACGGCATTGACGTCGGCGTTGGCACTGTTGCCCATGGCATTGGGCGGCCATCTTCCCGGCAACGAAATCCAAAGTCCCATGGCAAAAGTCATATTGGGAGGGTTGATTACTTCCACGGCACTCAACGGATTTGTCATTCCGATTATGTATGGCTTTGTTGCCGGGAAAAAAGAAAAGAAACACGAATTGTTAAATGAAGAATAATGAGAAAGGTACTTTTTTTATGCACACTCGTTTTGAATATGGCGATCTGTGCCAATAATGATGAAATCGATCGTATCCTTGCCTCCATCGAACAAAACAATGGCGCACTGAAAGCATTGCGCAAAGATGCCGATGCCCGGATAGCCGGCAACCGAGAGGAGATGATGCCCGATGACCCCGAAGCAGAGTTTGCCTATTTGTGGGGAAGCCCACATGAAATAGGTAAGAGGCAGGATGTGAATGTTTCGCAAGCTTTCGATGTTCCTTTGATAACGGGAATGCGAAAAAAGGTGGTCTCACGCGAGAACGAACTCGTGGAATTGAATCACCGATGGGAGCGAACAGGTTTGTTGCTGGAGGCAAAAAAAAATTGCATCGAACTGATTTACAACAATGCTCTTCGGCAACAATTGAATAAGCAACTGCTATGGGCAGAACAGGTGGCCGATTTGTATAGGGAGCAATATGAAAAGGGCAATATCGGTATGCCGGAATACAACAATTCGCAACTCAATCTTGCCGAAATAAAACATGAAGTTTCGCGCGTGGAGATCGAACAGAAGCGGATCCTGTCGGAGCTGAAACGCCTGAATGGGGGAATCGCCGTCGAGCTGAACAGTACGCAATACGATCTTCATCCTCTTCCTACCGATTTTGAGCAATGGTTTGAACGGATGGAGCAGAAAAATCCGATGCTTTTGTATGCTTGCAAAGAAACGGAATTGAATCGGTACCGGATAGAAGTGGCCAAGAAGGCAAATTTGCCTCGTTTTTCGGTGGGATATCTGATGGAAAACGTAGTGGGTGAACGGTATCGAGGCATAACGTTGGGAATTTCGGTGCCCCTGTGGAAAAATTCACAACGTTTGCAGCAGGCAGAAACAGCGGCGGAGGCTTCCGAAATGCGTGCGGCCAATACCCGACAAGAGTTTCACGATGCTTTTCATGCGTTATATCGACAGGCAAAAGAATTGCAGCGACTGCTGATGGATTATCGCGATGCCGTGAAATTGCATAATAATGCGGATCTGTTGGTGAAAGCCCTGGATTTGGGCGAAATTTCCATTACGGATTACCTCGTTCAAATGAAGTTTTATTATAATATGGTGACGAAAGTATTGGAAGTGGAACGCGATTATGAACTCGTATATGCCGAACTGATGCAAGGTGAATTGTGAAATCTTTTGATTGAAGGGTGTGTCTTTGTGTTGTCGGGAACCAACTAATTTTTAAAAAATTACTTGTTGATGATACAAAATTGCTACTTTTGCAAGCGAAAGACAATTTAAATGTGAAATATATAAGGAGAAAAGTACAGAATGAGGAAAAATTTGGTTATCGTGGAATCGCCTGCAAAAGCAAAAACTATTGAGAAATTCCTTGGTAAAGACTATCGGGTGATGTCGAGCTATGGGCATATTCGCGATTTGAGGAAAAAGGATTTCAGTGTCGATATCGAGAACAATTTTAAACCTATATACGAAATACCGGACGACAAAAAGAAAGTAGTCTCCGAGCTTAAAGCTGCTGCAAAAGAGGCCGAGACAGTGTGGTTGGCGTCTGATGAAGACCGTGAGGGGGAAGCCATTGCTTGGCATCTGTATGATGCGCTCGACTTGGAAAAAAAAGATACGAAGCGCATCGTTTTTCACGAAATTACAGAACCGGCCATTCAGGAGGCTATTAAAAATCCACGCGAAATCGATAAAAATTTGGTAGATGCGCAGCAAGCACGCCGTGTATTGGATCGGATTGTGGGGTTTGAGCTTTCGCCCGTCTTGTGGAGAAAAATCAAACCGGCTCTTTCTGCCGGAAGAGTCCAATCGGTAGCCGTGAGGCTTATTGTTGAGCGTGAGCGAGAGATTCAACAATTCAAACCGGAAGCATCGTATCGCATTATAGCGATTTTTTCGAAGGAAGAGGGCGGAAAGCTATACGAAATAAAAGCAGAATACAATAAACGTCTCAAAACCAAAGAAGAGGCGTTGGCTTTGCTGGAAAAGCTCAAATCTGCCGATTTTGTCGTGGATGATATTGTGGTTAAGCCGGCCAAGAAATCGCCCGCACCTCCGTTTACTACTTCCACTTTACAGCAGGAAGCATCGCGCAAGCTGGGTTTTTCGGTAGCGCAAACCATGTTGATAGCGCAACGTTTGTATGAATCGGGAAAGATCACCTATATGCGTACCGATTCCCTCAACCTGTCGCCATTGGCTGTTCAGGCAGCAAAAACAGAGATTGCCGAATTGTATGGCGAAGAATATTCGAAATCGCGAAAATATACTACAAAAGCCAAAGGAGCGCAGGAAGCACACGAAGCCATTCGTCCCACTTATCTCAATGTGCGCGAAATCAGTGGAACATCGCAGGAAAAACGACTCTACGATTTAATCTGGAAGCGTACCGTTGCATCGCAAATGAGCGACGCCAAACTGGAAAAAACTACGGCAACCATTGGCGCCTCCAATATTGAGGGCAAATTTGTTGCTTCCGGTGAAGTGATCAAATTCGATGGTTTTTTGCGTGTGTATCGGGAAGGTACCGATGATGAAGATGTAGAAAACGAAGACGCTATTCTGCCACCCGTAAAACAAGGGGAGAAGTTGATCATGAGAGAAACAACGGCTACCGAGCGTTATACGCAGCGGCCATACCGGTATACGGAGGCCTCTTTGGTACGAAAAATGGAAGAATTGGGCATTGGACGCCCATCTACCTATGCTCCTACCATTTCCACCATTCAACAAAGAGGTTATGTGGAAAAAAGGAGCGTGGAGGGCGAAGAACGTACCTATACTGTGGTTACTTTGAAAAACGGGAAAATCAAGGATGCCTTAAAAACGGAAATTACCGGAGCCGACAAGAATAAACTTATTCCTACCGATATAGGGATAGTGGTGAACGATTTTCTCGTTGAATATTTCCCCGATATCGTGGACTACAACTTTACAGCCAAGGTGGAAAAAGATTTTGATAAGATTGCCGAAGGCAAAATGCAGTGGAATAAATCGATTGCCGATTTTTATAAAACTTTTCATCCTAAGGTGGAGGAGACGATGAACATGCGTACCAAACGCAAAACGGGAGAGCGCTTATTGGGTGTTGATCCAAAAACCGGTCGCCAGGTGTCGGTTAAAATTGGACGCTACGGTGCGTTGGCTCAGATTGGAACGGCTGACGAGGAGGAGAAACCTTTGTTTGCCCCGTTGCAAAGGTCGCAATCCATCGAGACCATTACGTTGGAAGAAGCCTTGAAGTTGTTTGAGTTGCCGCGCAATTTAGGTGAATTCCGAGGAAAAGAGATGGTGGTGGGTATTGGTCGTTTTGGTCCTTATGTGCGTCACGACAACAAATTTGTGTCGCTACCCAAAGATGCCGATCCGTTGGAAATTACGGCTGAGGAGGGCATTGCCCTTATCGAAGCCAAAGAAAAAGAAGAGAAAGAAAAAACAATAAAAACATTTTCCGAAGAACCCGGCCTTCGGGTTTTAAAAGGACGCTACGGGCCATATATTTCTTTCGAGAAGAAAAATTATAAAATCCCAAAAGGATTGAATCCTGAGGAACTGTCGCTTGACGATTGCCGTAAGATTATTGCCGAGTCCGGTAAAAATAAGACCAAGGGCGGGAAAAAAAGAAGGAAATCGTCTTCGAAGAAATAAAAAGGATCTTTTAGCACATTGCATATTCCCGAAATCGCAGTGTTCATTCATGCTTTTATCCATACATTGGATATACTTACCAAAGCGTAAATAAAAGCAGCCATCGACAATAACAAAAGATAGCCCAATTCGACCGATATAATGGTTGCCAGCACGGTACTGATGACCGAAAAATATCCGTTTAAAGCCCATGCCCATGGAATATCGTCGGTGTTTTTCCCCGACAGATAGTCGATTCCAATAGGGAAGGGCATTCCCAAAAAGAATCCCAACGTACCCAATAAAACGACAGCAATCATTATTTTGAGAGGTAATGCAATGCCTATGGTGGCGGTCAGGATGGGGGAAAGGACAAAAGCATACAAAACAAGGATTGCAGCAATAACAAGCGGTATGGCAAGGCGCATTTTTTTGTTGTTTTGGGATTTACCGGAATAGTAACTTCCCAATCCGGAAGTAAAGAGCAAAATACCAAGAGTGGCAGAGGCAGCATAGGTGGGTTCTCCGAAATAAAAAGTAAAGTGTTGAATGAATACCATCTCCAGGAACATGTATGCCAACCCCAAACCGCTGAAATACATCAACACCCATTTTTTGTTCCTACTCTTCCATGGCCTGAAAGATAAAGGGAGAAGGATAAAAATTGCTGCAATAAAGACAATTTGAACGAATGTGAGAATGATGAGCACATAGCCGATATCCAAAAAAGGAAAGTTTTTTTCCCGAATGGAAGATATCAATTGGGGAATTTGTTTGAAACGTACAAATTGGAAGAAAAACGGTCGATCGTCGGTAGTGGGATGTATCCGATAAGGATACTGCCGGATCAATGTTTCTTTTTTGTGAGATAAGAGCTGATCTATATGCGTAAAAAATGTAGTGTCTTGTAGGATGTTATATTTATCTCGTTCGATTTCTTGTTTTTCGGGAAGAACAAGCGGGTCGAACATTCGATTTTCGCAAAATAGACGAACCTTATTGATTTCATCGCGCTTAAAGGGCGATTTTTTCACCAGGAAGGTAATGGCACACCAACTCCGTATAGCAACAACATGGTGTGGGGGATGAGCGATGTCGTTTTCGTCAAGAAGAAGGCTAATGGTAGCTAAAAGACGGTAAGCATTTCTGACCGGATAATCCATCCAGCAGCTCAACGAGATCATTCCTTTCTCCGAAAGCTTGTTCCACATTTCTCGCAGAGCCTCTATGGTTAATTCGTATCGGGGTTCTACTGCGTTCAACCCCGAATTGCCGAAAAATGAACCGACAATGGGAAGTTCTATCAAATCGTATTTGTTTGTGTCGGGCGTAAGCAAAGTTCGAGGCATGGTTTGATAGGGCTGAACCTGATAAAAACCTTCGAATGATTGACGGAGTATGTTGAAGATTTCCGGATTGGTTTCGTTTGCAGTAATGCGTGCCACTTGGTGCGACAATGCGAGCAATACGTTTTCTCCTGTTCCTGCGTTGATGATCAGGGCGTTTTTAATATTGTCGATATGATAAGGCAAGGCTTGAGGCGTATAGTCGAGAATGTTTGTTTCGTTTGCCTCTAAGGGTTGCGGGAGAAGGCAACCCATCCAATTGCCGTTGTTAAAGACGACTTTTCGTACGGGGAAAGAATCTCGATAAGCAAGGCTTACACCCGGAGCATAACGGAGAACGGGTGATGAAACGATCTCTACAAAACCATGTGGCGTGCTTTTTCGGTACTCGACTTTTGCATCGGGCAACAACATGGTTTTGCTGATATCTTTATATTCGGACGGGGTAAGCCGTGGCGGATAGAAAAATAAAATTATCAAGATAAGAGTCGAGAGCGGAACAATGATTCGAATGAGTTTTTTTTTATTTTTTGGCAGCGAAACGATTCCCCCTACAAAAGCGAGTATGGCAACGGCAAAAGACTGTTGTTCGGGAATTATCCATTGCATGAAGAATATGGCAATTATTCCTCCTATGCCCGAGCCAATGAGGTTTGAAAAATAAATTTTACCGATTTGATCGGCAAACTTCGAAAAACTCATCCCGATGGCCAAGGCTCCGGTCAAGAAGGGTAGAAAAAAGATAAAATAAGTGAGGATCAGCTTGCCGATGTGCCGCGAATCCTGAAAAATAAGTAAAGAATCGAAACGAACGGCTTCGGAATTGGCAATCCCTACCACAACAGGAATAAGAATGGCCGTAACGATTAATAAAAATGGGAAAAGCGTATAATAGTTTTTTTCGAGTTTCTGTTGGAAAATTGTCAAAAATGTTCCCGCCGCACCAAATCCAAGCAAGGCAATGGATATAATCATGTAGGCAAAATGATACCATTGAACATAGGATAAAATCTGCATCAATATCAATTGAAAAGCGATAATGGCTGCAGAAATCAATCCGATTGCCACATTGATGCGAACCAATGATGTTGTTTTGTCGGATTTCATTTATTGGGTACTTGTTTCCTTTGGTTTTATTTTCCCGGCTACGGATGTCAAGGTTTGTTTTTGCGCGTCAACGGCACAAACCTGACGGGGATCAGGCTTTTTGTTTTGATTTTGTCTCCCGATTTTTCGACAAGCATCAAGTTTTGAACACTGAATGGCGATCCCACAGGAATAATCATACGTCCCTTGTCTTTCAGTTGTTGAATTAATGGAGGAGGAATGTATTCCGATGCTGCGGTAACGATGATACCGTCGTAAGGTGCATGTTCTTCCCAACCGTAATAGCCGTCGCCTATTTTTACTTCCACGTTATCGTAATTCAATGCTTTTAACCGTTCTTTTGCTGCAAGACCCAGCTCTTCGATAATTTCGACGGTGTAAACCTTTTTCACAATTCGGGATAACACGGCTGCCTGATATCCCGATCCTGTTCCTATTTCGAGTACCACATCGTCGGGACCCACATTCAGCAATTCTGTCATATAGGCTACGATATAGGGTTGAGAAATGGTTTGTCCGTAGCCAATAGGCAGAGGGCCGTCTTCATAAGCTCTGTTTTGATATTCCTCGGGTACAAATAGATGCCGTGGAACAGCTTCCATGGCTTTGAGTGTTTTTTTGTCGGTGATACCGCGTGCTTGAATTTGTTTTTTTATCATCTCTTTTCTTTTTATTTCGAATTTGTCTTGTCCTGAAAGTGAAGAAAAAAATCCGACATTCAGCAGAATAATTATAAGTATGTATAATCTTTTCATGTTTTTCTTTTTTGGCTTGTCGACATAAAAAATGACATGCAACATTTCTTAATGGGAACAATGGGTATTTAGTATTTGCGCATATGCGTATGGCGAGAAAATTAAGGATCGATTTCTTTCAACTTCAATACCTTAAAGGTAATTATTTTTTTTGATATACAAATAAAATTCTTAGTAACCATTCATCATTTCGTGCAATTTGATGATATAGGCTTCCCGGTCGGTAATTTTGTGACGAGCTACACCCGATTCCATGGCGGCACGGGCAACAGCAGGAGCAACTACCGTTAACAAACGGGAGTCAAGAGGTTTGGGGATGATATAATCTTTACCGAAACTCAGATGTTTTAAATTATATGCGGCAAGGACCGTATCGGGAACCGGTTTTTTTGCCAGTTCGGCCAATGCATAAACGGCAGCCAGTTTCATTTCTTCGTTGATGCAAGTTGCCCTAACATCCAACGCTCCTCGGAAAATGTAGGGGAATCCCAATACATTATTGATTTGATTGGGATAATCGGAGCGTCCTGTAGCAAAAATAATGTCTTCTCGAGCATTCATGGCATCTTCATAAGAAATTTCAGGATCGGGATTGGCCAATGCAAAAATAATGGGATTTTCGTTCATCGAGAGAACCATCTCTTTGGTGAGTATGCCACTTACGGACAATCCCAAAAATACATCGGCCCCTTTGATTGCTTCTTCTAACGTATGAATAGTATCACTGGTGGCAAATGGTTCTTTGATTTTGCTCAGGTCGGTACGCTGCGTATTGATAACCCCTTTAGAGTCGAGCATAATTATATTTTCGGGTTTCGCACCCAGACGTATATATAATTTTGTGCAGGAAATGGCTGCAGCACCGGCACCATTGACTACGATTCTTACATTTTCTATTTTTTTCTCCGCGATTTCCAATGCATTTAATAATCCCGCTGCAGAAATGATGGCCGTACCATGCTGATCGTCGTGCATGAGAGGGATATCCAATTCGTTTTTTAATCTTTCTTCGATTTCAAAACATTCCGGAGCTTTTATATCTTCTAAATTGATACCTCCAAAGGTGGGAGAAATGGCTTTTACGATGTCAATGAATTTTTTCGGGTCTTTTTCATCGATTTCAATATCGAAAACATCGATCCCCGCAAAAATTTTAAATAGCAATGCTTTTCCTTCCATTACGGGTTTACTGGCCAATGGTCCTATGTCGCCCAGGCCTAAAACGGCCGTTCCGTTGGAAATAACCGCCACTAAATTTCCTTTATTTGTATAGTCGTAGACCGCTTCTTCATTTTCTTTGATTTCAAGACAGGGTTCGGCAACCCCCGGCGAATAAGCCAACGACAGATCGCGTTGCGAACTATAAGGTTTGGTAGGAACAACCTCAATTTTTCCGGGTTTTCCTTGCGAATGATAAAGAAGAGCCTCTTCTTTGGTTATTTTAGTCATAAACAGGATATTTTTATGTGATAGAATGGGTTGATGGCGCTGATTTTATTAAAAATATTACAAATGTACAATTTTTTGATTTTGATTCATAACGGCAAATAATCCATTGGGCTAAAATAGTTGCTAATGATACAAGAGCATACCCGCAACCCCGGAAAGCGCAATCAATAAAATAGGGTCCACTTTTTTTAAAGAGGCAAGGAATACCGTTCCAAAAATAATCCAGCTTTTGTAATCGATGAAATTGGCGTCGTTGATCAGCATGAGTGCAGCAGAAGCGATTAGCCCGATGATTGCAGGTTTAAGAACCAATAGCGCGGAGCGTACCCACTGATTGTTCTTTATTTTAAAGAAAAAACTGCATATTACAGCCATAATGATAAATGAAGGCAAACTCACAGCCAATGTGCATATAGCCGAACCGATTATTCCCTGAAATGTGGAAAATCCCACATTGGAAACAGCAGTGTAACCGATATAGGTAGCCGCGTTGAAAGCAATGGGACCGGGAGTGGTTTGTGAAATAGCCACAATGGATGTAAAATCGCTTACCGAAATCCAATGGTGTACATTTACTGTTTCGTGTTGAATAAATGGGAGCATCGCGTATCCGCCTCCAAAACCAAATAAACCGATTTTAAAGAACGATAAAAATAAATTGAAATATAGATCGATCAATTCCATTGTCATTTTTTCAGCTTTTGTTTGAGATATGCCAAATGGGTAATGCCGATCAAGATTGCGGCAATAACAACATATACAGGCGATATTTTCAACAGCCATACAGCTATAATGACAGCAATAGGGATCCAAGCGTTTTTCCGAGTAATGCCTGCTGCTTTACCCAATTTTACGAGAGGACCGGCAATTAACGCTACCACGGCCGGGCGGATACCTTTGAAGATGCGTTCGATAACCGGATTGTCTTTGAATTGTGTGAAAATAATGGCAATGAAAAGGATGATAATAAAAGAAGGAAGGATAACGCCAAGACCGGAAAACAGACTTCCTTTGAATCCTAAACGTCTGTGTCCAACGAATAAAGCCGTATTTAATGCCATAGGTCCGGGTATGGATTGGGCTATCGCCAGCATATCCATAAACTCATCGTCTTCCAGCCATTTTTTCTTTTTTACGACTTCGTTTCGAATAAGCGGTATCATTGCATACCCGCCTCCAAAAGTAAATGTCCCGATTTTAAAAAATAGGAGGAACAGCTCCAGATACCGTTTCATATGAGTATGTTTTGTCATAATAACAAGAAAAGCAGACCGCAAAAAGATAAACTTTTGCCGATCTGCTTTCTATAAGAAGCCGCATCGGTGGAATTAAGATGAAACTCCTTTTGACAGGATTTGAGTGTTTTGCTGCCTTTGTAATCCGCCGAGCCCGAAGGCTTGTCCCGAAGGATGCGGCCCGCCATTGACAACAAAAACGATCTCGGTTTCTAAGATGTTATTGATGAGTTTCCCAATCGACCAATGCGGCAATAACTCTCTTGTTTTGCATTTCAAAGATAGTAAACTCTTATTTAATTGCCAAATAAATTTCTCTCTTTTTTAGAAAAAATATTCGATTCATGTTTAAAAACATCTTTTTCAGCTTTTTTAAGATTCCTTTTCGAAATATTTATTGAGTTCTTCGTCCTTTAATTCGTGATTGCTGAGATCTCCTGCAAGATATTGATCATATGCACTCATATCGAGCAAACCGTGTCCCGATAAATTGAAAAGGATAGTCTTTTTCACCCCTTCTTCTTTGGCTTTCAACGCTTCATGAATAGCTACGGCTATTGCATGATTCGATTCCGGTGCCGGAATAATGCCTTCTGCCCGAGCAAACTGAATTCCGGCCTTGAATGTGTCGAGTTGATTTACGTCAACAGCCTCTATCAGATTGTCTTTGTGAAGTTGACTAACGATACTTCCTGCGCCATGATAACGCAATCCGCCTGCATGAATATTGGCAGGTGCAAATTTATGATGCAACGTATACATTGGGATCAACGGTGTATAACCCGCTTCATCGCCAAAATCGTATTGGAAACGGCCACGGGTGAGTTTTGGGCACGACGATGGTTCTGCGGCAATAAATCGTGTGTGGGTTTCGCCTTTCAGATTGTGACGTAAAAACGGGAATGATATTCCTGAAAAATTTGATCCGCCGCCAAAACAGCCAATGACAATATCGGGATATTCATCTGCCATTTCCATCTGTTTTTCGGCCTCAAGTCCGATTACAGTCTGATGCAAAGCTACGTGATTCAATACGCTTCCCAATGCATATTTACATTTGGGGGTTTGCATAGCAAGCTCTATTGCTTCTGAAATGGCTGTACCCAAACTTCCCTGATAAGTGGGATTTTCTGTTAGAATTTTTCTTCCGGCTTTTGTTGACATACTGGGCGACGCGATGACTTGTGCTCCCCATGTTTGCATGAGAGAGCGGCGATACGGCTTTTGTTCGTAACTGATCTTTACCATATAAACGGCAAGTTCCAGTCCGAATGTTTTCGATGCAAAGGCCAGTGCCGTGCCCCATTGACCGGCGCCGGTTTCCGTAGTTAAATTGGTTACCCCTTCTATTTTGTTGTAATAGGCTTGTGCCAACGCCGAATTAAGTTTATGAGAACCGACAGGACTAACGCTTTCGTTTTTAAAATAAATATGGGCGGGAGTGTCAAGCGCTTTTTCCAGTTCATAAGCCCGAACAAGAGGGGTGGGACGGTAGATTTTATATTTTTCGCGTACCTCGTCGGGGATATCGATCCAGGTATCCTTATCATTGAGTTCTTGTTTTGCCAATTCTTCTGCAAACAGTGGGAAAAGGTCTTCGGCTTTGAGCGGTTCGTTGGTTTGCGGATTAATCATCGGCAAGGGCTTATTTTTCATCTCAGCCACAATATTATACCATTGTGTAGGTATTTCTGTTTCCGGGAGAATGAATTTTTTTGTTCTCTTCATAAAGTCTATTGATTTTTTATCATTCTTTTACAATGTAGGCGTCGCAAAATTAACGTATAATTTCATACAAAACAAACGAAGTGGAGAAATAAAAAGGATGTAGAGTCAACCGGCAAGTGC
>DFUT01000034.1 GCA_002381125.1 Bacteroidales bacterium UBA4179
CATGACCGGTGCCTGCTTCAATTCATCGTATTCCTTTGCCGGAGATGTAGTCGGCATTATAGGAGGTTGTTGTCCGGATTGAAATTCTTCGTTTTCCATTTTTTCAAAAATTAGAATGTTATACATTATTAGAGCGTTAGGCATTATATGTTATGTAATGCAAAGAAGGTGATTTTTCCTTATGCGGTTGGTGATGCGCTTATAACATTAACATTGTAAAACTAAAATAGTTTAAAAGGACCGTAAAGAAGAGAAATTATTTTCAAAATATCGATTTATTATTTTCCGGATTAAATTTCCGGCAACCCCATACCGGTTATTTTACGGTACAGATCCAAAGCGTACAAATCGGTCATCCCCGAGACATAATCGATTATCGATTGGATTTTTCCATACGTCGACGGTGAATCGGTTTCGTACTGATCGGGTATCCTTCCCAACAGAAGTTGCGAGTAAACGTGAGACGGCGTTTGCACGGCATGAATGAATTTTTCCAACAGGAAGCCGATAATGCGGTAACCTGCCAGTTCGATATCCAGCACGTCTTTCGACCGATAAATGGTTGTTGTGGCAAATTTCGAACAAGTTTCGTAGGCATTTTTTGCTTTTTCGGGGATACTTTCGATAAGGGCTTTCTGTTCTTCACCGGCAAGAATTGCCTCTTCGTTTTCCATAAATACCCGGGCGCATTCCTCTACAAGCACTCCGATCACACTTGCCCGGAGGTAGGCAATTTGTTCGTTTACGTCGCCCACCCGTTTAATGTTTTTTTGATACCGGCTACGTTGACTTTCATCGAAAAACCCAAGCAGCAGCTCAATGGTTTTTTCGGTAGTCACCAGATGGAGCTTGTGCGCATCTTCGATATCCATGATTTGATAGCAAATGTCGTCGGCCGCTTCCACCAGATAAACCAAGGGGTAGCGTGCAAATTTGGCCGGATTTTCGTTGAGGCAAGTGATACCCAATCCGCGAGCAATGATTCGGTATTCGTTTTCTTCCGAAGCAAAGAATCCGAATTTGTTTTTTCCTTCGCTCAATTCCGATGAAAAAGGATATTTTACGATGGATGCCAGCGTTGAATAGGTAAGTGCAAAGCCGCCTCGGCGCCGTCCATGAAACCGATGCATGAGCAAACGCAGGGTATTGGCATTGCCTTCGAAGCAGGTAAAGTCGCTCCATCGTCCCCCTTCGCTCTCTACTTGGGGTTGCAGTTTGCGGCCTTCTCTTTCCGAAAAAAAAGACGATATGGCCTTTTCGCCCGAATGTCCGAATGGGGGATTGCCCAAATCGTGTGCCAGGCAGGCAGCCGAAACAATGGAGGCAATTTCTTCGAAATGAGCCGGCGATTGTGGATATTTTTCCCGCAGTTTGCGTCCAACGATTTCGCCAAGCGAACGTCCAACGCTTGAAACTTCCAAGCTATGGGTAAGTCTGTTGTGTACAAAAATACTTCCCGGCAAGGGAAAGACCTGTGTTTTGTTTTGCAGACGACGGAAGGGCGACGAAAAAATCAACCGGTCATAATCGCGTTGATATTCCGTTCGCTCCTGTTTTTTCTCACTGTGGTAATCCTCAAGACCAAAACGTTTGATCGATAGCAGTTGAACCCAGTCCATTTTTTTGTTTTATTTCTCACAAATTTACAGGATAATTTTCGATTTCTCGCTGTACCCGATAAGAATCGGCACAATTATGCAGGATTGTTATTTAAAACAATTATAAATAATTTGCACTAAAAAAGCGTTTCTTAGCCAAAAAATGCCCATCTTTGCATCTTGAAAATCAAAAATATCGATTTGGCAAAATTATATTGAATATGCGTCTATCTGAACTCCCTACCGGCGAAAAAGCATACATCTTGAAAGTGCATGGCAGCGGTGCGTTCAGAAAACGCCTTCTGGAGATGGGCTTTGTGCGAGGCGAAGAAGTGAAAGCCATTCTCAATGCCCCTCTCAAAGATCCCATCAAATATCGGATCATGGGTTATGAAGTTTCGTTGCGGCGGAGCGAAGCCGTAATGATCGAAATATCCATGCTCAAAGAAGACACCTTGGCTTTTCGGCCTTGGCAAACGGGTAAAAATAAAAAGGAATTGGATGTTGCACTTGAACATGTTTTGCCCGAATGCAATAAAAGACAGAGAAGAAAGAGGGGGCGTTTTCGTCGCGAATCATCAAACCATATTATTAAAGTTGCACTCGTAGGAAACCCCAACAGCGGCAAAACATCCCTATTCAATCTTGCTTCCGGTGCGCACGAACATGTGGGCAATTACGGTGGTGTAACCGTCGATTCCAAAATCGGCAAGTTGTATCATAAGGACTACACCATCGAACTCGTCGATTTGCCCGGAACCTATTCCTTATCCGCCTATACGCCCGAAGAACGCTACGTTCGCAACTATCTTATGGAGGAACAACCCGATGTGATCATCAACGTAGTGGCTGCGTCGGCATTGGAAAGGAATTTGTATTTGACAACGGAATTGATGGATATGGAAGTGCCGATGGTCATCGCACTCAATATGTATGACGAGTTGGAACAAAGCGGCAGTAAATTCGATTATCCCGCATTGTCGAAAATGATCGGTATTCCCATCGTGCCAACCGTTGCCAAGAAAGGGGAAGGCATTCCCGAACTACTTGACGAGACAATAAAAAAATACGAAGGCGAAGATAAAAAAGAACCTGCCCGAATCCCATACGGGAGAGTGCTCGAAAGAGCCATTGAACTTATGGAGCGTGAATTTGCCAATGTGGATATCTCGCATCTGCATTTCCCGTTGCGATACCTCTGCATCAAACTCCTCGAAGGCGATAAAGAGATAGAGGAAATGATTGACAGACTGCCGAAGTGCGATGAAATTCGTGCCCGTCGCGACAAGGAGCGGGCATACATCGAGAAACTGCTGCGCGAAGATGCCGAGTCTGCTTTTACCAATGCCCGCTACGGCTTCATCGAAGGAGCACTTAAAGAAACGTTTACCGAGAAGACCAACATTCACGATACGACCCGCATACTGGATGCCATCGTAACAAACAAATACATCGGCTTGCCCATCTTTTTCCTGTTTATGTGGCTTATGTTCGAAGCCACGTTCAGGCTGGGCGAATATCCTATGCAAGGTATCGAATGGTTGGTGGAGACAGCCGGCAATTTCGTTCGTTCGCACATGGGCGACGGTCCGTTGAAAGACCTTCTTGTCGATGGCATCATTGGCGGGGTGGGAGGGGTAATCGTTTTTCTGCCCAACATTGTCATCCTCTACCTGTTCATCGCCTTTATGGAAGATTCGGGTTATATGGCGCGGGCGGCTTTCATCATGGATAAGGTGATGCACAAGATGGGGCTGCACGGCAAATCGTTTATTCCCCTTCTCATGGGCTTTGGATGCAACGTTCCCGCCATTTTGTCTACCCGCACAATCGAAAGCCGCAACAGCCGCATGATTACCATGCTGATTGTTCCCTTCATGTCGTGTAGTGCACGGTTGCCAATATATCTTCTTTTTGCGGGAACGTTTTTTAGTCGCCATGCCGGTTTGGTATTGTTTGGATTGTACATGGCCGGCATTTTGCTGGCCATACTTTCGGCTCGACTGTTTCGCAAGTTCTTCTTCAAAGAAGAAGACACTCCTTTTGTGATGGAATTGCCTCCCTACCGTTTGCCCACCTTCAAATCGGTAATGATCCACATGTGGGAGCGGGCGTATCAATATTTGAAGAAAATTGGTGGACCTATTCTCATTGCCTCCATCATTATTTGGTTTTTGGGATATTTTCCGCGCAACAAAGCAACGGATGTCCCTTATGGAGCTTCAATGACGCATATCGAAACACTTAATCGTGCTGCCGAGCAGCAGGAACATTCGTATATCGGGCAAATCGGCAAATTCATCGAACCCGTTATGCGTCCGTTGGGATTCGACTGGAAAATGTCGGTAAGCCTGCTTTCGGGAATGGCTGCCAAAGAGATTGTCATCAGCACGATGGGCGTTTTGTATGCAGGGGATGGCGAAAATCAGGCATCGCTTCAGCAACGGCTGCTCACTGAAACACATGCCGATGGAACACCGGTCTTCACCCCACTTGTTGTAATCGGGTTTTTGCTTTTTGTGCTCATCTATTTCCCGTGTATCGCTACCGTTGCGACCATAAAAGAAGAATCGGGCTCGTGGAAATGGGCATTGTTTAGTGTTTTATATTCCACCGGAATGGCATGGATAGTTGCTTTTCTGGTACATTGGATTGGAAATTTATGGATATAGAAATGAATATTCAACTTATTATCGTCATTCTTATCGGCATTGCCGTAGCCGCAAAATTGGGGTACGAAATTTATCGGTTTTTCTTTGTAAAAAAAGATATTCCCCGCTGCAACGGCTGTTCAATTTGTAAAATCAATGCGATCAAGAAGAAAAAGATATCGTGACTGAAATTCTTCGAGAAGACATAAACGGCAATCCGCATTCGCTGGGAGAGGACGATATCAAAAAACTGCTTCTCGAATATTCTCTTCCCGCCATTGTCGGCATGGTCATTGTTTCCCTTTATCATATCGTAGACAGTATTTTCATCGGACACGGAATTGGAGCGTTTGCCATCTCGGGTATGGCCATTACTTTCCCGATCATGAATATCCTGTCGGCATTTTCCACGTTGATAGGTGTGGGTGGTGCCACTCTTGCCTCTATTCGTTTGGGGAAAAAAGACGAAAAGGGGGCTGCAAGTATTTTGGGACACGTAACCATTCTCAATGCCATAAATGCTTTTTTGTTGGCGGGTATCGCGTATTGTTTTCTCGATCCCATCCTAAGGGCTTTTGGGGCAAGCGATGTTTTGCTGCCGTATGCCCGCGATTTCATGTCGGTCTACTTGTGGGGCACACCCATCATTTTCGTTTTCATTGCGCTCAACAACATTATGCGGGTGAGCGGATATCCGCGCAAGGCCATGATGTCTTCTTTTTTTAGCGTGGGATTGAATGTGATATTGGCCCCTCTTTTTATTTTCGTTTTCAAATGGGGGATGAAAGGCGCGGCTTTGGCCACGGTATTATCCCAATTGCTCGGATTGGTATGGGTTTTGTCGCATTTTCTCGATAAAAAAAGTTACATTCATTTCACCAAAGGATTTCACCGTCTATCGTTTAAGACGACGAAAAGCATGTTGTCTATCGGCATTTCGCCTTTTCTTATGAATTTGTGTCTGGGATTGGCTGTTTTCTTCATCAATTTCGGGTTGATGAAACACGGAGGCGATTTGGCGGTGGGAGCATACGGTATCATCAACCGCATCCTCACGCTGTTTATCATGATTGTTATGGGAATCACTATGGGCATGCAGCCCATAGCCGGGTACAACTACGGTGCGGAAGAATTCGGTCGTACTTTTAAGGTTCTCAAATATGCGTTGTTGTGGGGAGTAATGGTAATGACGTCCGGATTTCTGGTGGCGGAATTGTTTCCTCATTTCATTGCCGGCATGTTCACAACCAATCGCGAGCTGATAACGATTTCGGCAAGGGGTTTACGCATAGCTCTTGCCATGTTTCCCCTTGCCGGAGCACAAATCGTTATCAGCAACTTTTTTCAGTCGATAGGCAAAGTGAAAATATCCATTTTCCTCTCGCTCAGCCGGCAGCTTATTTTCCTGCTCCCGCTTTTGTTTGTTTTTCCTGAATTTCTTGGAGTAGATGGTGTTTTCCTTAGTCTTTCGGTAGCCGATTTCATTGCTTTTGTGGTTGCCGGCTTCACTATTGTTTATCAACTGAGGCGGACAAAAAGAAAGCTTGTCGGATAGTTTCTTTTTCCTGTGGGGATGCCCGTAAACTGTTAAATAGACGAAAGGAAAGCTTGTCGGATAGCTTCCGCAATTTCTCGAAACTCCTCTTCCGATAATTTCAAGCGCGGGTTTGCCAGGCTCATATCGCTTTCTTTTTGGATAGGGATGAGATGAATGTGCGCATGAGGCACCTCCAGTCCGATCACCATCATTCCCACGCGTTTGCACGTGACGGCTTTTTCGATGGCTTTGGCTATTTTTTTTGCAAAAACGATCATATCGGACAACATATCGTCGTCCAAATCAAAAATATAATCGACTTCCTGTTTTGGAACCACCAACGTATGGCCTTTAGCCATTGGGTTGATATCCAGAAAGGCAAAAAACTTATCGTCTTCCGCAATTTTGTAAGACGGGATTTCTCCTGCGATAATTTTGCTGAAAATAGTTGGCATGGCGATTATTTTTAAATGGATATATTTAATATTTCAAACGTCATCATTCCTGATGGGACTTTGATTTCGGCAATATCGCCTACTTTCTTTCCCAACAATCCTTGTGCGATGGGCGAGTTTATCGCTATTTTTCCGTTATTTAGATCGGCTTCGCTTTCCGAAACCAACGTATAGGTCATTTCTTTTTTCGTCTTCACATTGCGAATGGTTACCTTGTTCATGATTTGCACCGTGTCCGTTCGGATCAAATTTTCGTCTATCAGGCGCACCGACGCAATCAATGTTTTTGTTTGTGCGATTTTTGCCTCTAGCATTCCTTGCGCTTCTTTGGCGGCATCGTATTCGGCATTTTCAGAAAGGTCTCCTTTATCCCTGGCCTCTGCAATTTGGCGGGATATTTCGGGTCTTTGTACAGATTCCATGTATGCCAATTCTTCTTTAAGTTTCCGAAAACCTTCTTCGGTCATGTAAGTAACTGCCATAGTAAAATCCCCTTTTAATAAATTGGTTTAATTGTTTGTTGATTTTTAATTCGAAAAAAGGTAAGAAAAAGAATTCCGGTCTAACATATCGAGACCGGAACTCTTCTTCATCCCTATTTTGTACCGCAAAGTTAAGGATTTGTTCTCTAAGTACAAACTTTTTGGATGAGATTATTAAATATGCGAGGTACAGTTTTTTTTTTGCCCATCCGCTTGTCTGCGTGTCCGAGCGGTTATTTGTTTCAGAATGGATTCAATTTCGGTCGAGGCGTCCTGTTCTTCCACGTCCACCCGCATTCATCGCCCTCATTCGGTACGAGAAACTCAGCAAGAAATAGCTTGTCAATGCGTTGGTTTCGGAATCGGACAGGTAGTTGGAGCCGACACTTCGAGTGATATTCAAGCGTTGCTGCAAAATATCGTTAAAGATCAGGCGCAATTGTCCTCGATTACCTTTCAGGAACGATTTACTGATTTGTGCATTCCACATTACTTCGTCTTTGTTGTATCCCGCCGAAAGTCCCCTATTTGCCGTCCAGCGGATATCGCTCGAAATAGAAAACGATTTGGGTAGTGTAAGTTGGATGTTATACGAGAGGTTGTATCGGAAGGAACGTTGCGATTTCAGGTGTTCGAGCGAATAATCGGTATTGGAGTAGTTTACGGTTCCTCGAAATTGTCCATAAAACCAGTCGTTATTGTAGCTCAGGCTTAAGGATTCCGACAGCGTGGAGGTTTTGGAAATATTTTTTTGGCTTTCTTTGCTCACGCGTGTGTAACCAATTTGGTTTCGGTATCCGATATTGGTGTGGGTGGTAAATTTCAACTTCATTTTTTTATCCAAGGCTCCGGCATAAAGCAGTGTTCCATTGGTATTCCACGATCCGCTGACATTTATGGGCATGGTATGTTGGATGCCGTCTTCGTAGGAAGTGAAATTCACAATGTCGTTTTGGATGTAATTGTAATTGCATGAGGCGGTTATCGAACGTTGTTTTTCTCTGTGGTTGTAATTGTATTCCAGCGAACCGTTGTGTGTGAACGATGCAAGCAAATCGGGATTGCCCGTTCGAATGTTTAGCGGGTTTGTAATATTGGGTGTGGGATCTAATTGACTAATCGAAGGTTGCCGGGTTCTTCCATTGTATCGGAGTCGGATATTTTTTCGAATGTTTTTGTCCCCCAAGCGATAGTTGAAATCAAGTTGTGGTGCATAATTTACTGCTTTTACCGGTTGCGGGTCGTATAATACAGAATCTATTCCGTCTTGGAACCAGTCGGCAATAAAACTTTTGCTGTTGATATACAGCGGGACGATATTGATGCCAAGATTATACGCGTATTTTGGAAGTTGTGCGCGAAAGTTTACCCGAATGTTCTGCGTTGTAGTTAGATTTTCGGAGCTTTTGCTGTATTCCGGATTGAGATGAACATAATCGAGCAATGTGGAATCGTAGTCGAAAGTTTTTCTCAAGTTTTCTGTCGTGGTACATTGGATGTTGTAGGAAAAATCAAGGAAATAGTTTTTTGCAATGGGTTCCACATAGGTAAATCTGAAATTGGATGCATTGCGATTGGCGTCGGAATGCGACTGTTGGTTGAGTTGAGTTAGTCTGATTGTCGGAATATGGATGGCAGTTTCTGAAATATTGTCGTCGAAGCCGTTGTTGCGGCTGGTAGTGAAAGATCCGCCAACACTGACACGTCGACCCTTCTGTGAAAGTTTGCGGGAAATATCGAGTCTTATGCCGATATCGGTTCCGTCGGAATTTAATTCGTTATCCGAGAAGCTCTCATTCGCTGTTTCTCCGATTTCCGAGTCGATGTGTGTTTGTTGAGCAGAAGACCGGTGCGACACTGACCGATTGTACGAAAACGAAGGTGAAAAGACAACCGTTGTAAGCGTATCCGGTTTATATTCCAATTTTGCTTCAATGGAAAAGTTGTTGTCGAAATTGTGGGACGATGAGTTGGAAAACCGATAAGTCGTACTGTCGTTGTTAAAGAAGTTTATGCGATTGTCTTTTCTTGTTATGTCGTTGTCACCGTAATTATAAGATATATTTCCTACTGCTTTCAATTTATTGTTGATAATATTAGCCGTATTTATGCCGAATACGCTCGAACTGGTGATTCCCCCTCTGTCTCTGCCTCCTCGACTCATGCTTATAGCGTTTTGGCGATTGGTTGAGCCTCTTACATTGATGTTGTTGGCACCTGCGATCAGTGAAAGTTGGTTATCGTCCGAAAACTTGTTGGCATTTCCGTTCAATGAATACCTCATTTGGTCGAGCGACGGTTGTCGCGTCATATTTCCTATTCCCCCATTCACATTCCCAATCCATCCTTTTTTCATTCCCTTCTTAATGGTAATGTTGATGATGGTTTCGGGATCGTCGTCTTCCACACCGGTCAGGATAGCCAAGTCCGATTGTTTTTCGATAACCTGAACTTTGTCTACCATATCGGCATTGAGGTTTTGGGTTGCCATTTTGGGGTCGTTCCCGAAAAATTCCTTTCCATCCACAAAAACTCTCCGAACGGTTTTGCCTGTTGCCGTGGTGATTTTCCCTTCAATATCGACTTCGATTCCCGGAAGTCTTTTCAGTAAATCTTCCACCAGAGCTCCTTCGGGTACTTTAAATGCTGCGGCGTTGTATTCAACGGTATCTTCCCGCACCTGCATTTCCGGAACTTGGGCAACAACGGTAATTTCGTCGAGTTCTACTTCCGAGGGAGAAAGCGCAACGGTGCCGAGATTGATTTTTTTGGCAGATGTTGGCAACAATTCGATCACTTTTTCAGCAGAATTGTACCCGATATAACTGAATCGCAGTTTATATTTGCCTTGCGAAATATTTTTCAATTCGAATTGTCCGTTTCGATTGGTGTAAGTGCCGGCAATAAGTGAATCGGTCCGATGGTTTATCAGCGAAATTGTTACCCATTCCATTTTGGTTTGATCGACCGAATCCACCACCTTTCCCGAAACCGTATATTTCTCGATTTCGGTGTCCGTTGCCTTTTGGGCTTTCAGAGAAGGTAACGGCAACCAAAGTAAAAGCAGTATCGAAAATTTAAAATAGGGACGCATCCATTTGCATTTACTTTCTTTGAGTGTTATTTTAAAGAAAAGTTTAATTTTCGCATTTCGATTTTTGAAAGCTACTTATAATAGGTTTCATCGTGCAGGCTCACCTGTAAAAAGTGGGGTAGTTATGAAAACGGTATCCAAACCCCAGCATCAAGTAATTTGGGTCCTTGAAATTCTGCAAATTGTAGCCGATGTGGACGAATGTATTTCGGGAAGTTTCTATTTTGAGTGCCAATATCTGATAGAGCCCTTTCAGGTCGCCTCCGCCATGCATTACGTTGGCTCCCAATCCTATATTTACCGAAAAATAGGGCATTACGTATTCTGCCCGTGCAGAAAGTCCCAACGCCAATTGGTTTTTAAGCGGCGGTTTATAGAAAGTATAGCCGGGATCGCCTCCTCCAATGGGAATAATATAATCTTCCGTATAGATATTGGCGCTGCTGTCGTAAACGCCGTCTACCGAGATGCCGGTGCGCAGGCGGTATCCGATGTTGTAGAACGAGGTGAAATTGAATCCCATTACTTCATATGTTTTTGGCGAAGCGAGGGCATTGTCGTTAAAGATTACTCCTTTGCGGCGCCACGAACCGAATGCAATCAGGTCGTAACTGAAGTGGCGTTGAAAATTGGGGATGGGTATCGGCTGTGTTTTTTTCGAATGAAACGTTTCATCCCTGTTGAAATTGTATACCAATGCCATTTTCAGCCCTGCCGTATTCAGTCCTGCATTGGGGAAATGCGTATTGCCGTTCGAAAAATGGGTAAGCGTAATGCCCGATGTGAGATCGATTCGAGATGACAGCTCCCAATTCAGGTATAAATTCGTGTTGAGGTAAGCATTGATTTTTGAACCGATGATAACGTTATTCGGATTGATATCGGGGTCGTAGGGATGCCATCCGGACGACAATCCGAAATTCCATTCGTAATTGAGCGCCAATCGGGGATCGAATCGAGCAAGGCTCCCTCCCTGCAACACATACAATGCAACGGGATTTCCAATTTCTTGCCGGTTCCCGAAATTGTAGTATGCCAGCCCTATTCCCTGATACGGTCCTCCATAAATACGGTCGACATATGACGAGGGGGAAAATTTAAAAGCATACCGCATATGTGCAGAAAGCCCTACTCTGAGCGCTTTCGATTGGTTGTTTTCTCCTTTCAGGAATCGATTTGTCGGGATGATATATGCCGGTCGCACTTCTGTCCCCAATCGATGAATGAAATGATTCGAAAGCGGAATGGAATCTTCATGATCACCGGCAACGGAAAGTTGTGACATGAATAATATTCCGCTTAAAAGTAGTAATTTTCTCCCCATACGTTTTTTAATTTGCAAACCGTTGCGGACTGTCATTGTTTCTCCGTTACAGGCTATGACAACTCAATTGCCGCATTTTCGATTGTCGCAAAAGTATAATTTATTTTCGATATGGATAGGAGAAAATTGGAAATACTCCAATTTTCATATACTTTTGATATTCGGGTAACGGCATAAATAAGATAGCTTCGATTTGATTTACCTTAATTTTTCCTAAAGGTTGCTTTTTTATAATCAATTAAATATAATAACCTGATGATGTACAACTATTAAAACGGTTCTCGTATGAAAAGAAGAGATTTTTTAACAACTACGGCAAAAGTTGCAGCAGGAGCCGCACTTTTTTCAAGTCCCCTTGGAGCTGCTATCCCCAACAAATCAAAAAAAAGGATAGCGTTGGTAGGAACAGGGATTCGCGGTACCGGTTTTTGGGGGAAACGTATTGTCGACAATTACAGTGATATTGTTGAATTTGTCGGGCTTTGCGATATAAATCCCGGCCGACTTGAATTTGCCAAAAGACAGATGAAGGTCAATTGCCCTGTTTTTACCGATTTCGATAAAATGGTCATTCAAACTCGACCCGACATGGTGATTGTAACCACGGTTGATGCCACTCATGACGAGTACATTATCCGTGCTATGGAATTGGGCTCGGATGTTCTTACGGAAAAACCCATGACCACAGACGAAGTAAAATGCCAAGCCATTCTGGATGCAGAAAAAAGAACGGGCAAGAAATGTATCGTAGGGTTCAATTATCGGTACGGGACTCTTTTTACTGCCATTAAAGAACAGTTGGCCAAAAAGCCGATAGGGGATATTACCTCGGTTGATTTTCATTGGTATCTGAATGTTTATCACGGTGCCGACTATTTTCGTCGTTGGCATGGCGAGCGTGATAAAAGTGGAACGTTGCTGGTCCACAAAGCCACTCACCATTTCGATCTATTAAATTGGTTTATCGATTCGGATCCTGTTGAAATTATGGCATACGGAGATTTGGAACATTACGGGCGGAATAATCCTTTCCGGGGTGTCAATTGTCGAAACTGTGCCTATACCGATAAATGCAACTATTATTGGGATATTGGCAAAGATCAGCTGGCGGTAGACTTGTATGTTAAGAACGAAAAATACGACGGGTACATTCGTGATAACTGCCTGTGGCGCGAAGAAATCGATATATACGACAAAATGTCGGTTCAGATCAAATATGCCAACAATGTAATTGTCAATTATTCACTTACCACGTATTCTCCGTATGAGGGATGGCGGATTGCCTTCAACGGGAAAGAAGGGCGGCTTGAATCATGGGAAGATATTCCTTGGCGAAGAGAAGAAAAAATAAATCAGGCTCGGCTCCATGCTACGGAAATGAATCAGGAAAATGGAGGAGATACGCGTTATGATGAAATTTTTTTGATGAAAAATTTCGATCGCGATTATCAAATGATAAAAGTCGAAGCATCAAAGGGGGGACATGGAGGCGGAGATCAACGGTTGCAGGACAAAATTTTTCGTGATCCCAATATGCCCGATCCTTACAAACACTCTGCCGGCACGCGCGACGGAGCGATGGCCTGCCTCATCGGTATTGCTGCACGCAAATCGATTGAGGAACATCGGCCGGTGAAAATCGAGGAGTTGACAACAATTCAACCGCATCCCACAAGAGGCGTTTGATTGTTTTTTATTGTCAAAAAGCGTTTTCTAACGCACTTTGGCAGATTGTCCCGATAAATTCCGACGGAATGCAAGCAAACGCCGGAAGAAACAAACACAAAAGAACAGGCTAAGATAAGGTGTACATGAAAAAGATTATAAATACCTTAATTGTTTTAATTGTGGGAGTAGGAGTAGGGTGTTCTTCGTCTACTCCGAAGATCGATTTCAAATATAATGGAGAGGGCAAACAAATCGATGTTTATGTTGGAACGGAATATTTTACCTCCCTTATCTACTCCGATACGATAGGAAAACCGGTGCTGTATCCTATCGTAACTGCATCGGGAAAAGAGATCACGCGGGGTTATCCTCTTCATCCCCGACCTTTCGAGCGGACAGATCATCCCCATCATGTGGGTTTGTGGTTCAGCTTCGGTGATGTAAACGGATTGGATTTTTGGAACAGTTCCTTTGCAATCGAACCTGAAGATAAACCCCGTTATGGATCGATAAAGTTTAGGGAAATTGTGGAGGCCGATTCCAAGACGGGGAAATTGACAACAAAATCTGATTGGGTCGATTTCAATAACGCTATTTTGTTGAGCGAAAAAACGACCTATTTTTTCGCTGAGAACGACAGTATCCGCACCATCGAAAGGATTACTGAACTAACGGCCCAACAGCAGGTCACCTTCACGGAGAACAAAGAAGGGCTGATAGGGATGCGCATGGATAGGGTCTTTGAAGAGCCTTCGGATAAGTCGAAAAAAATTCTTGCAGCCCAAGAGAACGTCACGGAGGTCCCGGTTTTGAATAATGAGGAAGTTGACGGGGTTTATCGAAATGCCGAAGGATTGATCGGAGAGAAGGGGGTATGGGGGAAACGCAGTCGCTGGGTCGCCTTACGTGCAGAGAAAGAAGGGGAAGTTATTACGGTTGTCATATTGGACCATCCGGGAAATTCCAATTATCCCGGTTGGTCTCATGCGCGCGGTTATGGTCTTTTTGCCCACAACAATCTAGCGGGAAGGGCGGTGGATAAGGATGCTCATCCGGTAAAGCTGGAGTTGCAACCGGGTGAAAAAGTCGTATTCAAACACAAAGTGGTTATCGGTGGAGATCTTGCCGATGAAAAAATAAATGCATTTTCGGCAGATTTTGCGGAGGGGTAAAAGAAGACTGATACATAAGATGTTATTTGTAAATAAAAAGATGACTATGAAAACAAGAAGAGATTTCATTAAAAAATCGGCATTGGGAGCAGCCGGCCTAGCGTTGGGGGGAAGGAATCTTTCGGCGAGAAGTTACCGAAATATTATGGGGTCCAACGACAGGATCCGTGTCGGGGTACTTGGTTTTTCCGACCGGTTTCGCAGTTCGCTAGGCAAAGCCTTCTTGAAATATGCGAAAGAGATGAATTTTGAACTTTACACCATTTGCGACATCTGGAACCGACGTCGCGACGAGGGTGTGGCATGGTACAAGGCTCAGACGGGAGAGACGATAAAAACGGCCAGGAATACCGATGAACTTTGGGAACAGCGGCCCGATGCGGTCATTATCAGTACAGCCGATTTTCAGCATGCGCTTCATCTTGCCGAAGTCGTGAGAGCGGGTTGTCATGCCTACTGCGAGAAACCGTTTGCCGAAACGATGGATGATGCGAACGAGGCCCTGAAAGCAGCCAAAGAAACCAATAAAGTTATTCAGATAGGTTCGCAACGGCGCAGTGGATCCAATTATCATGCAGCTCGCGAATATATCCGCTCGGGCAAGTTCGGCAAGATAGTAGCTGTGGAGATGACGTGGAACGTCAATCAGCCCGGCAGATGGAGAAGACCGCAATTGGTGGCCGAGATAAAGGAATCGGATACCGATTGGGAGCGCTATTTGATGAATCGTCCCTATGAACCTTGGGATCCGCGCAAATATCTTGAATATAGACTCTTCTGGCCTTATTCGTCGGGAATACCCGGTCAATGGATGTCGCACCAGATCGATACGGTTCATTGGTTTTCCGGTCTTGAATATCCGCGTTCGGTAGTTGCAAACGGAGGAATCTACATGTGGAAGGATGGGCGGAGAAATTGCGATACGCTGACGGCGGTTTTCGATTACGGGCCTTTTGATAATCCCGACGAAGGTTTTCAGGTGATCTACTCTTCTCGTCAGACCAACTCGGCGGGAGGAACAAAGGAGTGGTATTTCTCCAACGGAGGCAAACTCGATTTGGATACCAACAAAGTGACGTCCGAAGGCGGTTTGACTGAACGTCATGCTGCAGAGATGGGAATGAAGCCGTTTCTACTCGAAGAATACGATTTGCCGCAAATAAAAGTGGAATCGGGAGCCGATACCGGTTCCGACCCGCTCACCAATGCCCATATGCACAACTGGATGGAATGCGTGAGAAACAATAATGTAAAGACCAATGCGCCCGTAGAAGCCGGATACAGCCATTCCATAGCCACCATCATGGTAACGGCTGCTCTGCATACCGGTCATCGTGCCACTTTCGACAAGGATAAGAGACAGGTTATTGCCGGCGCTGCAAAAGTATAATTTACTTTCGATATGGATAGGAGAAAATTGGAAATATTCCAATTTTCATATACTTTTGATATTCGGAACAACATTTGGAACGCCAAGTTGACTAAAGAGCAATTCACGTAAAAAATGATTGCCGACGGCAAAATCGTTTGTGGTTTATTGGAATTACCTTGGGGCAACCATAGGAGGAATAAACTTTTGTACCATTTATCATGTTATCATGTTGAAATACAAAGAAAAAGGAAACCGTAAAAATTCAAATTATGATAGGGGCGATAATAGGTGATGTTGTTGGTTCACGCTTTGAGTTCAACAATCATTTAAGTACAAACTTTCAATTGTTTGCAAAGGATTGTTCTTTTACGGATGATACCGTTTGCACCGTGGCGGTTGCCGATGCTTTGTTGAAAGGTATATCCTTTGGACAATCGTTGCGGCATTGGTGTTTGAAATATCCCACGCCCAAAGGTGGATATGGCGGTTCTTTTGCAGCATGGTTGCATTCCACAAATCCAATGCCTTACAACAGCTTTGGTAATGGTTCTGCAATGCGGGCGTCTCCTTGTGCATGGTTTTACAACGATAGGGAACGGATATTGGATAAGGCACGCCAATCGGCAGAATGCACACATGACCATCCTGAAGGGATACGGGGTGCAATGTGTGTGGCCGATTGCATTTATCATGCCCGTTTTGGGAGCCAAAAGCACGAAATAAAAGAGTTGGCAATACGTGAATATGGTTATAATCTTGACATGACTTGCGATTCAATACGCAAAACCAACACGTTTAACGAAACATGCCAAGTCACCGTACCGCAAGCCATTGTTGCATTCCTTGAAAGTACCGATTTTGAAAGCGCAATCCGACTGGCTGTTTCTATCGGTGGTGATAGTGACACCATTGCTGCAATAACAGGTAGCATTGCAGAAGCGTTTTATGGTGTTCCAGAACATTTCAAGTCGGCTGTTTTGGACTATTTGCCGGACGAATTTATCAAAGTGTTGTCTAACTTTGACAACAATAAAGGAAAATGAAAGATTTCCTCCTCCTCTCTCAACATCGATTTTCGTGCAGGAACAATTTTTTACTCTCGTTTCATTATTATTCTTTAACCAACACGATCGTAGTCATTAAATCATGTTATCAAAAAACAGGGCGTAGGAAACGAACGAAACAATTGGGGCATACAGAGTAAATGGAGCAATCCGGGCGTAGAGGAGGGCGAACAGAACAAGCGGAGCGAACGGAGCGAACGAGACAAACGGAACAGCCGTGAAAAGCAGGATACACAAAAGCCCCTGCCGGACGTTGAGGAAGCACAACGCATGAAACGCAGCAGTGGATTGCTCCATATGGACTTTTC
Organism: Bacteroidales bacterium UBA4179; assembly: GCA_002381125.1. Classification (GTDB taxonomy): domain Bacteria; phylum Bacteroidota; class Bacteroidia; order Bacteroidales; family Dysgonomonadaceae; genus Anaerorudis. Next base: position 16,726 of record DFUT01000034.1, read on the forward strand.
GGAAGAATCCCGGCAGGCAATTGCCGACATGCGCAACGTACCATCAAAAGTGCCTGACGTCCTTGGCGTACCCAGCCTACTTCCTCGAATGCCCGATGTCCCCAATATGCCCGACGTGCGCAATGTTCCTGACGTGCCCAACGCTCTATCCCGAGTGCCCGTCTGATCGTCAACCCAACATAAACACATTACCTTCACAACGATTTTTCTCGTCGTTGTGAAAAAATGCTCTTGTGGGTTGAATTCACCAATGTTTCTTTAATGTTTCTTTTAATGGATGTTTTATTCTTTTGCGACTAAAAAGTGGTATTTTTGTCGAGATTCCCGTATTTAAGTAAATTTATCTTCTATTATTTCTGCTATTGGCATTAATGTGGCTAAATTTACGAAAGGGGGATTATTTTCGCGAGGGTGAATTGAAAATTATCACGTAAATTTATTTTAAGAAATGAAAAAACATATTCCCAATGCGTTTACCATGATGAATCTCTTTTCGGGGTGCATTGCTCTTACAATGGCTTTTTCTGAAAATTTTTTGGGTGTAGTGATTTGGGTGTTGATTGCGGCTGTGTTTGATTTTTTCGACGGTTTTGCCGCACGCCTTTTGGGGGTGTCTTCACCTCTCGGCAAAGAACTCGATTCGTTGGCAGACGTGGTGAGTTTTGGTGTTGCTCCCGCTTCGGCCGTGTTTGTTTTGTTACGCAATTTTTCGGCTTACCCTCTTTGTTTGGTGGATCTTTCGCTTTATCTTCCTTTCACGGCTTATCTAATCCCGGTTTTTTCGGCATTGCGCCTCGGAAAATTTAATTTGGATGAAAAACAGACTTCCTCTTTTCTCGGATTGCCTACTCCTGCCAATGCATTGTTTTGGATAAGTTATTGTTATGGTGTTCGAAACATTGCCCCTGCGAACGATGCTTTGTTTTATTTAACCTTGGGATTCATTATTGTTTTGTCATTGTTGATGGTTTCCAATATTCCCATGTTTTCCTTCAAAATTGCCGCATTAAAATTCAAAGGAAACGAGAAACAGATTTTGCTTGTTGTTCTTATGATTGTCTTTATTGCCTTGTGGGGTATTTTTGGCATTGCAATCGGCATTTTGGCGTATATCGTTATTTCTTTGATTGCAAATATGGTGTAACTTGTTTGTCGGTTACATTGCAACATGCATGCTTGCCTATCTTTTACCAAACAATTGGTTTATTTCCGGTAATACGTATCACTGTTTCATAAGTATAGGCTTTTTGCTGTTTTATATACAAAGATTATGTTAAAAATTCATCATTGTATAAAGATATATATTAAATAAGAAGCAATATTCGGAAAAAAATGTGATATTTGTTCTTAGTAATGTTTAGTTTTCCATGAGGTTGGTTTGAAGAAAAGCTGTTTCAGCTATTGAATTTCAGGGTGTTGAAAAATGTGCAAATATTTCATATTAATATAAATATATCTATTTGAATGTTCGGTAGTTTTTTCACAGAAGGAAAAATAAATAAGGATTTTCAAATATTATACAACGGGCGAAATGAAAAACATAAACGACGAAGAACGATTTATTTTTCAACGGATGGTAGAAGGCGATAAGGGAGCTTTTCGTTTCTTTTTCGAAAAATACTATACCGATCTGTGCAACTTCGTCAATATCTATTTGAACGATCCGATAACGACTGAAGATATTGTTCAGGATATTTATGTTTATTTCTGGAACAAAAAGGAAAATATCCGTATTGAAACTTCCGTAAAATCGTATTTACTGAAAGCATCGAAAAATAAAAGTTTGAATTATTTGCGCGACAAAAAAGCCCGTTTGGTTATTCAAAATAAATTGGCTGAAGAATCTGAAACATCGTATGAAATCCCTGTAATATCGGAAGACAATCATCGGCTACAAGAAATTATAAAGAAAGCGGTTGAAAGTTTGCCCGAAAAATGTCGTGAAATCTATATCCTGAGTAAAGAAAAAAAACTCACTTATAATGAGATTTCCAACGAATTAGGTATTTCGGTGAAGACAGTAGAAAACCAAATGGGTAATGCTTTAAAAAAAATGCGTGAATTTTTGAGACCTTACCATGATGAACTTTTTATTCTTTTTCTAATAGCTATTTTCTTTTAATATACTTAGATCATTATCGATTATTCGTTTCGAAATTTTCAATAATTGAGTTAAATACAAAAAAATTTCAAATTTATTTAGGGGTACTTGCCGAGTTACGTGCCTTATATATAAAGACGATTAAAATAATGAATCGAAACATACCGTGGGATATCATCGCAAAAAATTTAAAGGGGAAAACAAATCCGGAAGAACTCGATGAGTTGAACGCATGGTTGGATGAAGATGAAACCAACCAAAAAGTGTTTAACGAAATTTCTCGTGTTTATGAATCGACTTCTTCGATTCCTTCCTATTTTGAGCCTGATAAAAAGAAAGCATGGATATCTATCAATAAACGGATAAAGGATACAACCGGATTTAAGCATTTCGTTTCGAGATTTCACTATGTCGCGGCTATTCTTGTGATTGTATTGCTGAGCGTTACTTTTTTCAAGTTTTATGCTTCTCACCTCAATGAGTTGAGCAGGCAATATACCGAAATCATTGCGCCGGCAGGACAAAAAACCAAAGTTGTGTTACCCGACGGTTCGACGGTTTGGCTCAATTCCGGATCTGTCCTTAAATATAATGGAACTTTTAATGTAAAGGATCGTGAAGTACTATTGGTTGAAGGCGAAGCTTTTTTTGATGTATCCAAAAACAAATCGAAACGATTTAGGGTCAACATTGGGAATCTTTTCGTTGATGTACATGGGACGGCGTTCAATGTAAAAAACTACATGGAGGACAATACACAGGAGATAACCGTTAGTGAAGGGAGGGTTGCGATAACCGATAACAAAAAGGAATTGGGCTTGTTAACCCGTGGAGACCGGGCTGTATTGGACAAAAAGGCACAACGGCTTTCTTTTGGGAAAGGGGATCCAGAAGCGATAAGTTCGTGGATAAACGACGAATTGAAATTCGATAATACGCCGCTAAGTGAAGTTGTGAAATATTTGGAGCGGTGGTATGGGGTGAATATTGAGGTTGAGCCGTCATCTGTTTTGGAAAAGCATCATTATACTTTCCGGATAAAAACGGAATCGCTGACCGAAATCCTCGAAAAGATGAAAATTATCACACCCATTGCTTATGAGATTGATGGGAAAGAGGTGAAAATCAAATATATTCACTAAAATCATTGGCTTATGGGAAAAATAAAATCGGGAAAACAAAAAAAATACAGACTTTCTTGCCGGAAAGCCTGTATCGTTGATAAAAAAAGTAATTAACATGTTTCATTGCAGTCATCTTTTTCAAGAACAAATTGCCGTTTGTATTTTAAAAAAGGAAGAACTGCACAAAATTAACCACAAAATTAACATTGCAAAGGTATGAAAAAAAACGAAAGAAGAAAGGGAGGCCATGCTTTTTCTCCCTTATGTAAAGTTTTGCTGGCTTTTATTCTCATCAGTGGAGTGGGGGTTTTAAGCAGTAAAGCAGACGATAGCCATGCTCAAGACACACGATTGACTTTTTCGGTGAAAAACGCTACCGTGAAAAGCGTGTTGGACTGCATTGAAAAAAGCACGGGTTTTTCGTTCATGTACGAAAACAATGTGATGGATTTGAATTCGAAAGTGGATTTCGAAGCGAAAAATGAAAGTGTTGAAAGCGTCCTGAACCGCTTGCTGAGTGATGAAGTTACATATCGCATAGTCGGGAAACACATTCTGTTGTTCCGTAGCGAAAAACAACCTGCTGCGAAAGTAATGGATGTCGTTGACGTTCAGCAGCAGCAACGTACGGTTACCGGAAAAGTAACCGATCAAAACGGTGAACCGTTGCCGGGTGCAACCGTAATGGTAAAAGGCACCACGCAAGGAACAATCACCGATGCCGAGGGCAACTATTCGTTAAGCAACGTTCCCGACGACGCCACATTGGTCTTTTCCTTTGTAGGGATGGAAACCCAAGAAATTAACGTTGACAACCGCACCAGAATCAATGTCATCCTGCAGGAAGAAGCCATCGCATTGGAAGAAGTCGTAGCTATTGGATATGGTACGATGAGAAGAGAAGAAGTCACGAGTTCAATAGTTTCTGTGAAATCTGAAGACTTTGTAAAAGGAGCAGTAAGTGACGCTGCTCAATTAATAAAAGGTAAAGTACCCGGATTGGCTATCACCACTCATTCAGGTGATCCAACAGCAGTTTCTGCTATTATGCTCAGAGGAAATTCATCTTTATTAGGTTCTTATACTCCACTTGTTATAATTGATGGAGTTCCTGGAAGCTTATCTTCTGTACCTCCTGAAGATATAGAATCTATTGACGTTTTAAAAGATGGATCTGCTGCGGCAATATACGGGACAAGAGGAACCAATGGCGTTATTATTGTAACTACAAAATCCAGTAAATTTAATCAAAAACCAACTATTGAATATTCCGGCTATTTATCGACTTCGAATATAAAGAAAAAATTGGATTTTTTAGATGCCGATGAACTTCGTCAAAAATGGGATGAAGGTTATTTTTTCACAGGCGCAAATTTAAAAGATTTTGGGTCTTCTACAGATTGGTTGGGTGAGATAACCAGAACTCCTTTTAGTCATGTACATAATATTATTTTTAAGGGAGGAAGTCAAAATACAAGTTTAACTGCCTCTATTAATTATAGAAACCATGAGGGTATTTTTATCCAATCAGACAATCAAAGATATGCAGGAAGATTTAATATTTCACATTCAATGTTTGATAATAAGTTTATTACTAATATGGAAGTGATAGCGAGCGAACAAAAATATTGGACAGGCGGAGACGGCTATAGTTTTAATGGTTATATTTACAGACAAGCTATTATCAGAAATCCTACAGAACCAATAAAAAATGAAGATGGGAGTTGGTTTGAACGTGATGTGTATTTTTATGATAATCCTGTAGCTTATCTAAAAGAAACTATTGGTGAAAACAGATATAGGAATTTACGTTTTACTGCAAATTTCACTTACCAACCAACAGAGAGCTTTAATATAAAAGGTTTGTATACTAGAAAAGGGAATTCGAATATTCGAGGTTATTATGAAACTAAAGATCATGTATCTACGACAAAATATGGATCAAATGGTTATGCTTCAAGAGGGACTGATGATTATATAGGGAATTTTGTCGAACTCACAGCAAATTATCAGAAAGACACAAACAATCATAGATTCACTGTTTTAGGCGGCTACAGTTATGAAGATAATACTTCGGAAGGTTTTTGGGTCAGAAATAAATATTTTCCTACTGATGCATATACTTATAACAATATAGGAATGGGCGACGCTCTTCGTAAAGGAGAAGCGGGAATGAGTTCTAGTAAATCTTCTGATAAATTGATCGCATTGTTCTCTCGGGTTACCTATTCATATAAAGATAAATATTTATTGATGGCGAGTATTCGTAGAGAAGGTTCCTCTCGGTTTGGGGAAAATCATAAGTGGGGTAATTTCCCTGGTTTTTCTCTTGGTTGGAGGATAAATGAAGAAAGTTTTATGGAACCTTTTAAATGGATTGATAATCTCAAGTTGCGAGCAGGATTTGGTGTTACAGGGATAAATGTGGCATCTTCTTATAATTCTCTTAGTAGTCTAAGTTATAGTGATTATTTCTTATATAATGGAGAATGGGTTAGAAAATTGGTTCCTTCTCGAAATGCAAATCCTGATTTACGTTGGGAAAAAAAAGAAGAATTTAATATAGGATTAGATTTTGATTTATTTAATAATCGTTTTGGAGGTTCTATTGATATATATAACAGACTCACTAAAGATGCTTTATGGAATTATAATGTACCAACACCTCCTTATTTGTATGGCACAATTATGGCTAATGTTGGTAAAATAAGGAATCGGGGATTTGAGACACTGTTGAAATTCATCCCATTTCGAAATAACAATTTTAATTGGCAAGCCGATATTACATATTCAACTAACAAAAATAAACTTGTATCTCTTACAAGTGATAAGTTTCAAACAACCAATGATTATTTTTATGAAGGTTATACAGGGGAACCAATCCAAATTGAAACTCATCGTGTTAAGATAGGTGGGCCTATTGGTGAATTTTATGGATTGAAAAGTGTTGATATAACTGATGATGGTATTTGGATTATTGAAAAACCGGATGGTTCTCGTATTCCGGCAACAGAGTCTTCAACAGATGATCGGCAAGTATTGGGGAATGGTATTCCAAAACACTATCTTAGTTTTAATAATCACTTTGTCTATAGAAATTGGGATTTAAGTATAAATATGAGAGGTGCATTTGGCTTTCAGATTCTCAATTTTTCAAGAATGTTTTATGAAAATCCTACTATTGGCTATAATATGCTTGATGCAGCTTTTGATAAGGTGTATGGAAAAGCTGTCCTAAGTGATGTGCAACGTTATGTGAGTTATTACGTAGAGGATGGGGATTATTGGAAAATTGACAATATAACTTTAGGGTATACTTTTCCTTTAAAAAATAAGTATATCAATAATTTGCGCATCTATACGTCGGGCTTAAACTTATTTACATTTACAGGATATAAAGGGATTGATCCAGAAGTGCAACAAACAGGTTTGTCTCCAGGGAATGATGATCGCGATAAATATCCTACAACTCGTACTTTTACTTTTGGTGTTAATGTAACATTTTAATTATAAATATTATGAAAACATATAGAAGGGCTATTTTCTTTTTCCTTTTTTCTTTTATGTTATTTATGACAAGTTGTTTTGACTTGAGTGAAGAGGTTTTTTCAGAGGTGACTGAAAAAAATTTTACTGCAACTGAAGATGATGTTGTATCTTTAATAGCTTCAGGTTATACACCATTAAGGTTTATTATGGATTGGCAAGGCTTGTTTGATCTTCAAGAAGAGTCGGCGGATATTATTGTTACACCTACAAGACCAAATGGTTGGGATGATGGCGGTACATACAAACGTATGCATTTTCATACGTGGAATAATTTACAATGGCAACCACGGAACACATGGCTTACGTCTTTTGAAGCAATTAATAACATTAACCGGGTTTTGATGCAGGTCACATCTAATTCTTTGCCTTTAACGGAAAAACAGATCATAGAAACAGAATCGGAATTAAGAGCATTAAGAGCACTTTGGTATTCAATTCTTTGTGATACACATGGAAATGTCCCTATTATCACTACTTATTCTGATGAAATTCCAGAACAAAAAACGAGGTCTGAAGTTTATAAATTTGTTATTGAGGAACTTTTACAAACTATTCCAAATTTACCAGTAAATGTGGATCAAAGCACTTATGGACGAATTACAAAGTGGGCAGCGTATCATCTTTTGGCAAGAATGTATTTAAACGCGGAAATTTATAAAGGGAGTAATGAGTGGAATAAATGTATTAGTGCTTGTGATACTATTATTAATAGTGGATTATTTGAATTAGAAGATAATTATTCGGATGTTTTTAAGGTAAATAATCAAAATTCAAAAGAGATTATTTTCGCTGTGCCTTATGATGAAATATATGCAACAAATTGGTCTCAACATATGAAACAACTTTGTCCAGATCATAGATATGTGTTTAATATGGAAGCACAACCATGGGGTGGTTCAAGTGCTAATCCACAGTTTATCAATAGTTATTCAATAGGGGATAAGCGATTTGATGCTACATGGTTATATGGCGACCAGTTAAATGCAAAAGATGGAAGTGTGGTTATGACTTTGATAAATAAAATGCCGAGTATTTATTATTGTGAATTTGAGGAAGGTTACAGGGTTGGTAAGTATGAAATAAAGTTAGGATGTAAAGGTTCGATGAGTAATGATGTTCCTTATTTCAGGTATGCTGATGTTTTGCTTATGAAGGCTGAATGTTTATTGCGTACTGATAGAGCTGAGGAAGCAGCAGCGATAGTTACTGAAGTTAGAAAAAGATGTTTTGATAGTCTTCAGGATGCTATGGTTACAGGAAATGAGTTGATGGGAAATACAACTATTCAATACGGCACATTAGACATTCATGGTAATATTGATGATCCAGGTAATCAGATGCCTGTTCAATACGGCCGTTTCTTAGATGAATTAGGATGGGAATTTGCTGCGGAGTTTAGAAGGAGAACTGATTTAATACGATTTGGTGTTTACCAAACAAAAAATTGGTATAATCACACACCTAAAGGTGATCATACTATTTTGTTTCCTATAGGGGAACCGGAATTAAATACCAATCCAAACTTATTTCAGAATCCTGGATATTGATTTTTATTATTTTCTTGAAAATTGCCTTTTATTTATTTTTTAATGTTATTTTAATGAAAAAAATATCCGCTTGTTTTTTTTTATTATATTTTTCTTTCCTGTTTTCTAAGGAAAGTATTTTTGCTAATACAATTCGTGTTTTTAATGAAAATCAAAGGTGTTTAAATTTAACTCCAATTTTTAATATTACCCTTCATGGATCTTCCCAAACAGCAACGACGTTATCTCCTTTTTCCGATCCGGAGTTTAATTTTACCACAGGAGAATGGTTTGAAGAGCGTAAAGGTGACGGTTATTATCAATTGGGAGATATTACTTTTCGTACAAAATTTGAAGGTGAAAAAGAGTGGAAAAGCTATTCGACAGCTGCAATGAGGTTGCCGATAGAACCGTTGAAAGATTTGAAAGAAAATGTTTTAGCCGCTGCTGATTTGGGTAATACTTTACCTGAGGATGTACCATTGGAAGTTAAACGTTATTGGGAAAAAAGTGATGACAAACTCGTATTGCGTTTCGAATTGAAAAATAAAAGAGATAAAAATGTAGAAATCGGAGCTTTGGGCATTCCCTTGATTTTCAATAATATTTTTCACAATAAACATTTAGACAGAGTACATAAGGAAAATGTTTTTTTCGATCCTTATATAGGAATGGATGCCGGTTATCTTCAGGTAGTACGTTTGAGCGGGGAGGGTCCGGTACTTTTGGTACTTCCTCATGAGAAAACGCCGTTTGAGGCTTACCGTCCTTTACTTGATGATCCCATGCCGCGGGGAATTACTTTTGAAGGGTTTCATGAATGGATGGTTCATAGCAAAGCTTATGCCGAAAACGAATGGATATCTGCCGAGCAATGGAATAAACCTACTTCAAAGATCCTTTTCCCCGGCGAAATTTATAGTGTTGGAATTGAATTTGTCTTGGTTGAAAATGTACACAATATCGAGAAGACTCTCGTTGATTATAATCGTCCTCTTGTTATGGGGATACCCGGTTATGTTTTGCCTCAGGATGTCGAAGGTAAATTATTTCTCAAATATAGTGAAAGAGTAAAAACGATTCATGCGGAACCTGCAGGATCTTTATCGATTGAAGAAGATGAAAGTACTCCTAATGGCTGGATCACTTACCGGATAAAAGGGCAAAAGTGGGGAAGATCTCGTTTATCGATTATATATGATGACGGGATCATACAAACGATTCACTATAAAGTGATAAAGCCGGAGTCCGATGTTGTTGCAGACAATGGACGTTTTCTCACTTCCGAACAATGGTTTGATGACTTTGACGATCCCTTTAAACGGGCGCCATCCGTGATAACTTATGATTGTGAAAAAAAAGAACAGGTAACACAGGATGGTCGTGTATGGATTGCCGGACTCAGTGATGAAGGAGGTGCAGGGAGTTGGCTTAATGCCATTATGAAACAACTGATTCAACCTGATCCTTATGAGGTGAAAAAAATGGAGGATTTTGTGAATCAGACTTTATGGGGCGGAATACAATATAGTAAGGGTAATTGGAAATACGGTGTTCGTAAAAGTTTGTTCTATTATGAGCCGGACAGTATGCCTAAGGGTACTTACAGAGAAGATATAAATTATAACACGTGGTCGGCATGGAGAAAAAAGGAGGCTGAATCTGTTGGACGATCTTATAATTATCCTCATGTTACTGCAGCTTACTGGGTATTATATCGGTTGGCACGCAATTACAAAGGGTTAGCAACTCAACGTTCTTGGGAATGGTATTTGGGGCAAGCTTTTCAAACGGTTATGGCAATGATAAAATATGCTCCATATTATGCTCAGTTTGGACAAATGGAAGGTACTGTTTTTCTTCTGGTTCTTGAAGATTTGCAAAGGGAAGAATGGACTGATGAGGCACAAAAGCTAGAGATCGCAATGAGGGAACGGGCTGAACATTGGAGTTCTTTAAATTATCCGTTTGGTAGTGAAATGCCGTGGGATTCAACAGGACAAGAAGAGGTATACATGTGGTCGAAATATTTTGGATTTGATAAAAAAGCAGAGGTTACGTTAAAAGCTATTTTGGCATATATGCCTACAATTCCTCATTGGGGGTATAATGGTTGTGCACGTCGGTATTGGGATTTTCTATATGCCGGGAAATTATCGCGAATAGAGCGTCAAATTCATCATTACGGATCGGCTTTGAATGCGATACCTGTTTTGCATGCTTTTAAAGAAATGCCGGATGATTTTTACCTTCTCCGTGTGGGTTATGGTGGTTTAATGGGTGCTCTTTCCAATATTACGCAAGAAGGTTTTGCTCCATGTGCTTTTCATTCTTATCCTTCTACTCTATGTATTGATGGTATATCGGGAGATTATGGGCCGGGTTTTTTTGGATATGCAGTGAATACGGCTTCTTTTTTGGTACATCATAATGAGTTTGGATGGCTTGCTTTCGGAGGAAATATTATCCGTGAAAGCGATTGGATTACGATGGAAGTGACTACTGCTGCGCGTTCGCGTATCTTTATTGCAGCTGAAGGAATAGAATTGGTATTAGATGCCGGTAAATTCAGATCGGTTTCCTATCATCCTCAAACCGGAAAAATTCGTATTGTGCTTGAGCCTGCAAATGAGTTCACCCCACAAGCTTTGTTGCGGATTACGCCTTATCCTGATGGGGATTTAAAAAAGTACGTTCCAAAAGGTTTTTCAAAAAATAATCGTGACCTCTATGAGATACCGCTTATTACGAAAGAGAAAATAGTAGAAATCCAAAGCAAATAGTTTTAATTTTTAAATTTCGCTAATTGGGATATATTTTAAAATTTTTAATAAATAAACAGGAATATGAAAAAGAAAGTAATTATTATTTATGTTTTATTTTTCAGCGGTATTATGCTGTTTTACTCTTGTCAGAAGTCTGCTGAAAAGAAGAATTATGTAAAAACAGATGGTCCTGAGATCGTACCATTCAGGGCTTTACAGTTCGATCTTGAAAATGTAAAATTAAAAGAAGGGCCTTTTTTAAAGGCTATGAAGCTCAATGAAAAAATTCTTTTGAATTATGAGCCTGATCGTTTTCTTGCCAATTTTCGCATAGAAGCAGGGTTAAAACCGAAAGCCGAACACTATGGAGGGTGGGAATCGGAATCATTGACAGGTCATAGTTTGGGACATTATTTATCGGCATGTTCCATGATGTATAAGACAACCGATAATAAAGAGTTTCTTAATCGGGTCAATTATATTGTGGCTGAATTGGATACTATTCAAAAGGCCAATGGCGGCAGATATATTGGCGCCTTCAAAGATGGGAAAAAAATTTTCGAGGAGGAAATAGCCAAAGGCGATATTCGTTCTGCAGGATTTGATCTTAATGGCATTTGGGCCCCCATTTATACACAGCATAAGATAATGATGGGATTGATAGATGCCTACAAACTGTGTGGAAATAAAAAGGCGTTGCAGATAAATAAAAATTTTGCTGATTGGCTTGGATCCATTGTTCAAAATCTTACACATGAACAAGTGCAAAAAATGCTTCATTGCGAACATGGTGGGATTAATGAGGCGTATGCAGAATTATATGCGGTTACAGGTGAAGAGAAATACCTCGATCTTTCACGAGTGTTTCATCATGAAGCTGTTTTGGAACCTCTTTCAAAAGGAATCGATATTTTGCCCGGCCTACATGTTAATACACAAATTCCCAAAGTTATTGGATTGGCACGGCGTTATGAATTAACGGCAGATAGTGTTGATCGAAAAACTGCTGAATTTTTTTGGGACAGGGTGGTGCATCATCACTCTTACGTAACAGGAGGTGTGGGCGATCATGAATATTTTGGTCCCCCTGATACTCTGAGTAACAGGCTTAGCAGTAATACTACGGAAACGTGTTGTGTTTATAATATGCTTAAACTTTCTAATCATCTTTTTAAATGGGAAGGAGAACCACAAGTGGCCGATTATTACGAGCGTGCGCTTTTTAATCATATACTCTCCTCTCAACATCCTGAAACAGGGCATGTTATTTATAACTTATCGTTGGAAATGGGAGGATATAAAGCTTACCAAAATCCTTTTGTCTTTACCTGTTGTGTAGGAACGGGGATGGAAAATCATGCAAAATATCCTTGGTTTATTTATTATCACAACGACAATGAACTATTTGTAAGTCAGTTTATTGCCTCTGAACTATCTTGGGAAGAAAAAGGATTGAAACTTGTCCAAGAAACGCGTTATCCGGAAGAACAACATACTTCATTTATTTTTGAATGCAAAGAACCGGTTGACTTGACGTTGCGAATTCGTTATCCTTATTGGGCTGAAAAGGAGATTGCCGTTAAAGTAAATGGAAAGAAAATTAAGGTATCGAAGTCACCGGAAAGTTTTGTTGCTATTAATCGGATATGGAAATCCGGAGACAAAGTTGAAGTTGAATTTCCTTTCTCATTGCGATTGGAGCCTATGCCGGACAACAAGGACAGAGTTGCTTTAATGTATGGCCCGTTGGTTCTTGCAGGTCAATTGGGATCTGTTGATGATCCAAATGCTTCCGATCCTTTGTATGTGCCGGTATTGATGTCAAATGATCGCAATCCGGAGAATTGGATGACTATGATTTCGGATAGTCCAAATACTTTTAAAACGGAAGGTGTCGGACGCCCTCGCGATATAGTTTTTAAACCGTTTTATCAAACGCACGATTGTCGTTATTCTGTTTATTTCGATATATTTGATGAAAAGAAATGGGCAGAATTTCAAGAGGAGTATAAGTCTAAACAGGAAGAGAAAAAACAATTGGAAGCGCGTACTATAGATTTTTTTCAGCCGGGAGAAATGCAGCCGGAGAGAGATCATAATTTCAAAAGCGAAAAATGTTGGGTGGGGGAATTCCGGCGTCGCAAGTATCGTGAAGTTGATCGTGGCGGTTGGATGTCTTGCGAAATGAAGGTTAAAGAAGGTAGTCCAATACAACTGGCTGTTGAATATTGGGGAGGTTATCCGGGTTCCAGAACTTTTGATATTCTGGTTAATGGTCGTTTGATAGCCACCGAAAATATTTCCAATGCACGATCGGGCGAATTTTACACTAAAATATATGATCTGCCTGATGATTTGGATATTTCAGGGGAAACAATCACGGTTAAATTTGTTCCAAAAGATAATCATAGAGCAGGCCCCATATTTGGTATTAGGACATTGAAAAAATAATAGAGATCAGGGTATTGTATTGTTTTAAAAGAATATGTATTGAAAAGGCGATTTGAGTTTACTTTGAATTATTTTTTGGATTTAAAAGTATGATGCAATGAAACGTTTGGTTTTTCTTCATTTTTTTTTTCTTTGTAGTTTTAACAAGTGGAGCACAATTAACACAAAAAGATTATCAACGCGCAGATTCAGTTTCCGAGTTTCAACGTATGATATTACATGATGTGCTTGATTTGCAATGGATTGAAAACACTCATGTATTGTGGTACAAAACAAGAACTTTGGATGAAGGGATTAAATTTTATTTGATAGATGCCGACAAACAAGACAGGCGGGATGCTTTTGATCATGATCGACTGGCATATTGTATTGAACAGAGAGTGAAAATAAAGGTTTCGAAAGATAATTTGCCTCTTCGAAATCTAAGATTTTCCAATGATTTATCGAATCTGACCTTTGAACAAAAAGATACTTTGTGGAGGTGTCATTTATCTGATGATTATCGATTGGAAGCACTTCATCCGGTAGAGAAAAGAATGCGCCGTTCGTATTGGGGAAAGATACGCAATGAATTGGGAAATAGGCCTGTAATATCGCCGGATGGTAAGACAGAAGCATTTATCAGGGATTATAATGTTTTTGTTCGTGATCTTAAAAATCAGATGACCACTCAATTAAGTTTTGATGGTTCGGCCGGGGATTATTATTCGTCTTTCATTGTATGGTCGCCCGATTCCCGCTATCTTACTACAAATAAAGTTCGACCGAATGAAAAACGATACATTCATTTTGTAGAATCTGCACCTGCCGATCAACTTCAACCCCGGCTGCACAAGCTGGAATATCTCAAACCCGGTGATGCTCTTCCTATTTATCGGCCTTCTTTGTTTGATGTTGAAAAAGGTATTCAAATAAACGTCGATACTCGTCCTTTTGAGAATCAATACAGCATTTCTCATGTAAAGTGGGATTCCGACAGTCAGGCATTCACTTTTGAATTTAACCAACGCGGGCATCAAGTTTATCAGGTAGTGAGGGTAGAAGCTCAAACAGGAGAAATACAAATTATTGTTGATGAACGAAGCGATACTTTTATTGATTATAGCGGGAAGCATTTTCGTTACGATGTGGAAAATACCGGTGAAATAATATGGGCTTCCGAACGTGATGGATGGAATCATCTTTATTTAATAGACGGTGAAACGGGGAAAATTAAAAATCAAATAACTAAAGGGAATTGGGTAGTCAGGGGTGTTGAACACATTGATGAGCAGAATCGGATTATTATTTTCAAAGGAAGTGGTCGGAACAAGGACGAAGATCCTTATTTTGTCCATTATTATCGAGTAGGTTTTGATGGTAAGGGGTTGATTGATTTAACTCCGGAAAAGAGAAATCACGAGGCTAAATTTTCCGGCGATTATAGCTATTTTATCGATACATATTCTACGGTAAATATTCCGCCGGTCTCGGTTTTACGCAATGCTGCAGATGGGGCTCGGCTAATGACACTTGAAGAAGCCGATATTTCGTTGCTGGAGAAACACGGTTGGATAGCTCCCGAGCCTTTCGTAGCCAAAGGGAGGGATGGTAAAACAGATATTTGGGGTAATATTTATCGGCCCACGACTTTTGATCCGACCCGATCTTATCCGATAATCGAATACATTTATGCCGGGCCCCAAAGTTCTTTCGTACAAAAGAATTTCAATGCATATGTGCCGCCCTTTAGTGGTTTGGCCGAACTGGGATTTATTATCGTGCAAATCGATGGGATGGGAACTTCCAATCGGAGCAAGGCTTTTCATGATGTTTGTTACCGGAACTTGAAAGATGCCGGTTTTCCTGATCGTATTCGTTGGATAAAAGCTGCCGCTGAACAATATTCTTATATGGATACTACCCGAGTTGGGATTTTCGGTTCATCGGCCGGAGGACAAAATGCGATGGCAGGTGTTCTTTTTCATCCCGATTTTTATGATGCAGCCGTAGCGTCTTGTGGTTGTCATGATAATCGTATGGATAAAATGTGGTGGAACGAGCAATGGATGGGGTATCCCATAGGACCCCACTATGCCGCTTCTTCCAATGTGGAAAATGCACATCTTTTGCAGGGAGATCTTTTGTTGATTGTGGGAGAGATTGACGATAATGTGGATCCCGCTTCAACTATGCAAGTGGCGAATGCTTTGATAAAGGCGGGGAAAGAATTTGAGTTGGTGGTTTTGCCCGGCGTAGGTCATACACTGGGAGGAGCTTATGGAGAAAGGAAGCGAAGAGATTTCTTTGTTCGGACGCTGCTTCACGAATCTACTCCCCTTTGGAATGAATAAATAAAAATTTGAGTTGAATTGTAATCGCATTGTTCTTGACTGCTCTTGTTCGTGTGGTGATGTGGGAGATAAATTTGGGGTTCGACTGCAAATATACGTCAGACGCCGTGAAAGCAGGAAAGTATACCGAGTAGTACAAGCGCTATTTAGGACTGGAATAATTATATAGAGAATACGCTTCAAATTTGGAGAACGAAACACATCATTAATATTTGAAATCAATTACGAAAAATCGTGTTTCGATTGGATTTGTTTGTTTACCGGTATGAATGATTAATTTTAATGATTTATATATTTTCAACATCCTTAATATTAATAGTGAGTTTTTTAGTTTTAATAACTTTAGTAATGAAAACGATTCAAATTTACCTAATTGGTTTTATAATTCTTATTGCCGCAATCTCTTGTCAGCATGATAAACAAGATAGTTTTAATAAGAATTTAGCGGTAGTTGCTATATCTTCTTCCTTTCCCAGTGGTCCGTGGTTAGATGGTTTAAATGATGGTAATGCATCAATTGATTCCTTACGATGGCATCCTAAAACGCCTCGGAATGGATCCCCGCTTCAATGGGTACAATATGAATGGGAACAACCCATCACAACTTCCGAAATGGCTATATATTTATGGAATTACCATAATACACTTCCTTTACCTAATACATATTGGATTAAGTATTGGGATGGTCATGATTTTGTTACGATAAAAAAAATCGCTATTTCAGATATGATTGAAAATCAAATGAATGTAGTTAATTTTGATGAAATAAAGACTACCAAACTAAGGATAGAAGTGGATACAGCTTTGTTGTTCCCTGCCAATATTTTAGAATGGGAGGTGTACCAGGCTTCGGGTTCGCCGGATTACCCACCTGTAGTACTGGCAGGTGTAGACAGAGATGTAATAATTGATGGTAAAACTTATCTGACAGGGAGAGTAAAATCGGTCACACCTGTAGATAAGATAGAATGGAGTAAAGAATTTGGGCCAGGTAAAGTAGTATTTGAAGATAGTGAATCAGTTGAAACTACAGCTCGTTTTAGTAAGGAAGGTGACTATATTTTGAAACTAACTGTGAAAGAAGGCAAACTTAAATCTTCTTCTGAACTGAAAGTGAAAGTACATTTGTCTCCTCCACACAAACCAATTGAAAGTGTGTATACTACGCCTTATAAAATTAATAATCTTTTATGGAATGATCGGATTAAAGCAATAATTGTGAACTGGATTCCACATTGTATTGACCAGATCAATCGTATAGATTTGGAAATAGGACAAGGAGGAATAGATAACTTTGTTGAGGCGGCAAAGGCATTACAAGGTAAACCACACGAGAAACATCGTGGCTATGTTTTTTCTAATGCTTGGGTTCATCAAACTGTTGAGTCAATATGTCTGGCATTGATGGTGGATCCGCAAGGTGACAAAGAAATTATTGATGCACAGGGAAAAATGAAAGTCACCTTAGAAGATTGGATACCAAAAATTCTTGCCGCCCAAGAACCAGATGGATACTTGCATACTGCTTATACCCTTCGTGATACTATGCGATGGAAAGAAAGGTGGTCTCCCATGAATAGAGACACGCATGAAGGTTATGTAATGGGGTATTTTATAGAATCAGCAATCAATCATTATATTTTAACTAAAGGACAAGACAAACGTCTTTACAATGCTGCTAAAAAAGTGGCTAATTGTTGGTTAGCTAATATCGGGTCATCAAAAAAAGTATGGTATGATGGTCATCAAGAAATGGAGCAAGCGCTTATACGCTTAGGACGGTTTGTGAATGATATAGAAGGGAACGGTAGAGGTGATGATTACATTAAGTTGGCAAAATTTCTATTAGATAATCGAGGTGGTGGGAATGAATATGATCAGAGCCACTTACCGGTTCAAAAACAATATGAGGCTGTAGGACATGCAGTGCGAGCGATTTATTGTTATTCAGGTATGGCAGATGTTGCTATTGAAACCCGTGATGTTGATTACCAAAGTGCTGTTATGTCTTTATGGAACAATATAGTAAATAAAAAATACTATGTTACCGGTGGCATTGGTAGTGGTGAAACTTCGGAAGGATTCGGTCCGAATTATTCCCTCCCTAATAGGGCATATTGTGAATCATGTTCGAGTTGTGGTCTCATTTTCTTTCAACATAAAATGAATCTTATTTACCATGATGCAAAATATGCAGATCTTTTTGAAGAAACCCTCTATAATGCATTGTTAGGATCATTAGATTTAGGTGGTGAAAATTATTATTACACCAATTCGCTAATTCAAGATAATGTACGTTATCCTTGGCATGTATGTCCATGTTGTGTGGGTAATATTCCCCGAACTTTACTTATGATTCCTACTTGGACTTATGCTAAGAGTGATGATGGTTTGTTTGTAAATCTTTTTGTTGGAAGTACTGTCAATATAGAGAATGTTGCCAACGTTGATTTGGGAATAATTCAGGAAACAGATTATCCATGGAGCAATAATGTGTCTATTACTATAAATCCATCAAAACCAAAAGAATTTACGCTTTATCTTAGAATACCTGATCGAACAACGAGTAGACTCTATAAATCGAATCCTGAGGTTAACGGTTATATATCAATCACATTAAATAATAAACCCATAAAACCAGTCATTGAGAAGGGATATGCAGTCATAAAACACAGATGGGAAAAAGGAGATAAGATAAATTTACAATTTCCAATGAAAATTCAAGTTATTACTGCTGATGAAAAGATTGAATCAGATCGGGATAAAGTAGCATTGCGTTATGGTCCGCTTGTTTATGTAGTAGAAACAGCTGATCAAACTAATATTGACAAAATTATTGATACAGATCACTTTTTCCCACAATGGCGAAAAGATTTGTTGAATGGAATAATAACTATCAATGGAAAATGGGTTGATGGAGCACCTTTGATAGCCATTCCTTATTATGCACGATTCAATAGGATTGACGAATCTAATGAAAATAATCCAGAAAGATCAGTGGTTTGGATTAATAATTAAGTAATTTTTCTTAAAAAACCAATTGATCTCGTTTTATTTTCCTCCGAAAGTAAATACTACCGGAATGGCAGTAGGGGCTTTGATGGGTGTTTTGCCAACCATCACTTTTGGCTTGAGCTTAACCACGACTTTTGTTTCATCGGGCGAGATGCCCAAAAACGAATTCAATACATTGGCAACCCGTTGTTGGGAGTATCGATCCATCAGATTTTTGAGATCTACGTTTATGCTCAAAGGCAAAACGGTGGTTTGTTGGGGCTCGATACGGATAGGGAGGTCTATTTTCCCTGTTATGAATTTCAAATCGTTGATTTCGACAGTATAATCAAGGGCATTTAGGAAGGCCGGGGTCTGATTGGGGTTTTTCACGTTTATTTTTAATTTCATGTTTAATGGAATGGTCTGTAGATTGCCACCACCCGCTAAAATGGTGGCAATGGCAGCCATATTGGCTAACGACATACCCGAACCATTCCCTAAGTTTATTCCCGCCAATTGGATGTTATCCACAGAATTGTAAGTAAATTCGCATTGCGAAAAATTATAGGTTCCGGTTATCCGGTTCCAGATATTGCATCCCGAGAAAAATAAAATGGCAATTAAAGCAAACAAAAATACGATCGATTTTTTCATTTCTTCTAATTTGGTTTTGTGATTCCAAGTTTTTCGAATTTATTTAATAATAACCATTGTTGCACCGTATCCGTATTTTTGAAACGATGCATCCTGTACATAACATTTTCTGTATTTGCTCTTCAGTTCTTTTAAAATGGCATTTTTCAAAATGCCTTCTCCTTTGCCATGGATAAATACTATTCGTTGATTTTTTCGGTGAAGGTTTTCTTGCATAACTTCGTTGAATTTTTGCAATTGATAGTCCAGTATTTCCGCGTTGGACATTCCTGCTGTTGTATCAAGCAATTGATCGATATGCAAATCTACCTCAATGATGGCTTCTTTTTTGGCTTTTTCGATTTTTTGCGTGCGGATGGGTTTTCTATCGGCATGTTTTTTTTCTTTCAAGAAACGTTCTGCTTCTTCCGGTGAAATAGTCATCGGCCGTTCGGGTATATCGTCTCGTGTGATGTAATACACAAGAGCGTCTTCGTTGAAGTAATCGTTTTCGCGAAATGCATGTAATTTGTAAAATTTCACCGGATCGATACGCAATTCCACCGAACAGGGGTTTTTCAATTCAAAAGGTTTGTTTGTTTTAAAAGCGATAAATTGCACGCATACCCTTTTCATTTCGTTGAGTTGCGACTTATCGAATTCTTCCAGAAAAATTTTTGTATTCGGTTCGATCACTCCCTTGTATCGGGTTTTCCATTCGGCATTATCATCGCGACCGAGGTAAGTGAAAAACAAATAGTAATTGCTGTCGTTGACAAAGTAGCATTCATAGGCGGTGGTCGAAAGATTTTTTTTATCGATGGGCAAATAGGCAAGACAAGTGGTGATTTTTTCTCCTTCAGGGGTTTCTTCCACTTCGTCCCGGACTTCTATCCCGGTTTCGGTGGTGGGTGCAATTTCGGCAACTTCTTCGACTTCGAGTTTTTCTTCCTTTGCCGATTCGATAACCACGCACTCGGAAATTAATACAGGAATATCAAAACCGTATTCATCTTCTATAATCGCCACTTGTTTATTCAAAAATCCTTTTACTTTTCCGCCACCCACGGCATTTAAAAAACGGATAGTATCTCCAATTTGCAGTTTATTCATTGTTTATTTTGATTTTGATTGTATCGTAATTTAGATAAAAAAAATGACAAAAGGTTTGTATTGTCGCCCTTTATTTTTTGTTGAGATTGCAAAGATGACTAATTTTGCCGGACAAATGTGACAATTATTTGAAAAATATCCAAAGGGGAAAGCTGAAAAATGAAAAATAGTGCGATAGAACAGCTCCGAATCTCCGATTTTGATTATATTCTTTCCGATGAAAAAATAGCTAAATATCCGCTCGAAAAACGGGATGGTTCAAAACTTCTTTTTTATAATGATGGCAACATTTCTTCCTCTGTTTTTTCGTCGTTGCCTGAATTTATTCCTTCAAACAGTCTCATGATTTTCAATAACACGCGGGTGATTCATGCTCGTTTGCTTTTTCGCAAAGACACAGGAGCGCAGATTGAAGTATTTTGTTTATCGCCGGCGGAGCCTTCGGATTATGCATTGAATTTTCAGCAGCGAGGGAAATGTTCATGGCATTGCATGATTGGTAATGCCAAACGATGGAAAGAAGGTGTGTTGCAGCTGAAGATTGCTCATGAGAAAGAGGTAATAACATTGAGCGCCGAAAAAAAAGAGATACGCGAAAACGACGTAACGGTAGAGTTTTCTTGGAATGATTCATCCGTCGCTTTTTCGGAGCTGCTCGAAAAAGCGGGTAAATTACCCATTCCCCCTTATTTAAATCGACCGGCAGAAACAAGTGACGATGAGACCTATCAAACGGTGTATTCCCGTATCGAAGGTTCGGTGGCCGCTCCTACGGCCGGACTCCATTTTACCGATGAGGTAATGGATGCTTTACATCGGAAAGGAGTAAAAACCGATGAGGTCACTCTACATGTAGGGGCCGGTACTTTTAAGCCGGTGAAAAGTCAAACTATATGCAAACACGAGATGCATACCGAATTTATTTCGGTTCCTCGTCAAACAATTGCCGATTTGTATGAAAACACAAACCCGTTGATTGTGGTAGGCACCACTTCCATGCGTACGGTAGAAAGCTTATATTATATGGGTAGAAAGCTGCAATTCAATCCCGATCCGCAACCCCATGAATTGATCGTTTCGCAATGGGAGCCGTATGAAGAGGAAAACGAGAGGATACCGCCCAAACAGGCGTTAAAAAATATATTGAATTATCTTGACCGTCAACAGGCCAATCGTTTGATTTCATCCACACAGATTATTATTGTTCCGGGTTACAAGTTTCATTTTGTTGATGGATTGGTTACCAATTTTCATCAACCGCAGAGTACGCTTTTGCTGTTGATTGCGGCTTTTGTGGGCAATGACTGGAGAAATATCTACGAGTATGCTTTAACTCACGATTTTCGTTTTTTGAGTTATGGCGATAGTTCCTTGTTGTTTTCTCCGAATTTCAATCTAAAAAAGGGTTAAGAACAAAGGAATCGGCCAATTTTTTCGTATACTTGTATTTGCAAATTGAAAAGGGGATTTTTTTTAAAACAGTAAAAGCACCATCGCTAAAAGGATTGTTAAAATATTTGCCTATATCATTGCAGCGATTATTTGCCTGAATATCCTGCTTTTTTTGACCTTCAGCATTCCGGCAGTGCAGAAAGGAGCTGCCGATTTTGCGTTGGAGAAACTGCAACAAATCATCGAGACTGAAGTTTCTATCGGTAAAATACGCATTAAACTTTTCAACCGTGTGGAGCTGACAGATATTTATCTGGAGGATCAAAAACAAGACACCTTGTTGTATGCCGAGAGTTTGACGGTACGGGCTAATTTTTTGGATCTGTTGCATAATGAGTTAGGCATGCAATCGATAAATCTGAAAAATTTTGTTTCAAAAGTATATCGCGAAACACCTTCGTCTCCTTACAATTTTCAGTTTCTCCCCGATGCTTTTAAAAGCGATAAACCCAAAGAACCCGGTGCGAGTCCTTTTCGCATTTATTTTAAAGACATAAGGCTTCAAAACGGCACGTTGAGCTACGAAATATTGTCGGCTCCACAAACGCCCGGAAGATTTAATACCAACCATATCCGCGTGAAAAACCTGAATGCACGGATTGCCGCGCCTTCCATCGATGCAAAAAAACTCGAGGTAAATGTGCGAAACTTGCAATTTGCAGAACATTGTGGATTGGTTTTGAGCCGTTTTCAAGGTAAGGTGCGTTCTAAGGACAGCAAATTTTGGAGTGATCGAATAGCGATTGTTTTAAATAACTCGGACCTGGAAATTTCTGATGCCGACTACGATACCAAAACAAAAAAATTTGCGGGCAAACTAAAAAGCAAATCAATCGATCCACAAGATATAGCCCTTTTCGTTCCCCAATTGTCGCATCTTACCAAATTGATTACTCTTGAAACCGAGGCAGAAGGAGAGCTGCCCTATATAAATGTAAAAAAACTGATTACGACGTATGGTGATGATACACACGTAGATATAAGCGGATCGATTACCGATTGCAGTAAAATTCATAGCGCAGATATCGACGCCGATATTCGAAAAATGCAATTCTCCCCCGATGATCTTGAGGGGTTTATCCGTATTGATATGCCTTATTATGTGTTGCCACCACAATTGCGAGCTACGGGAAACATGGATGCACATCTTACGATAAGGGGCAAATTGAGTAGATTCACGTATGAGGGCATTGTTTTTACAGACCAGGGAGATGTGGTTTTGTCGGGTGGTGTAGGTGGCGGAGATAAAAGTTTTAGGAATTTTCTATTCGAAGCGGCGGTTAGTACCGACGATATTTTGTTGGCCAATATTATTGGAGAAAAGCCGGGAATAAATCATGTTTCCTTAAAAGGGAATGCGCGTGTGGAGAAAAAGGAAGGCCTTCCTGTCGTAGTGGCTGCGGATAGCGCCATTGTGTCTTTTTTGTACAAACAATATCGGTATGAAAATGTGAGGCTTGATGGAATGTATATCGATAAAAGGGTAAAGGCAGCCGTTTTTACCGATTCCGAACAAAACAAATTTGATCTTATTACCGATTTTAGTTTCGGAAATGAAAAAGCGATCGGGGTTGCCGGGAAAATCGAAAAATTGTACCTAATACCTTTTTTTACTCGAAAAAATTGGGAGAATCCTTATCTATCGGCAGATATCGAAGGATATTTGAGCGGTTTGACGATGGACGATTTGGTTGGAACATTGGCGATTGATAACCTGTCGTTATACGACGATAATTTTATTTACAATCCCGGTTCTATATATCTTCAAGCAACGGATAGCTCTTCTACTTCGGAAAAAGAGATACGGTTGACCTCTTCTTTTCTTGAAGCGGAAATAAGTGGAGATTATCGTTTTTCGACCATTGGGAGTGAATTTATGACTGCCCTTCATTGTCATTTGCCTTCGGTTATTCAATCTCCTGAAAATCAAAATCGCATTGATAGTTTGGCCAATAACTTTCGTTTTCATGTTTTGGTGAAAAACACCGAAGATCTTTGCTATGCGTTATCTTTGCCGTTTTACAACGTGGAACCGGCTTCTATTACCGGAATGGTGGATATGGCTAAGCAAAATGCCTTTCAATTGGATGCTTATTTGCCCCGATTGATGTTTGGTAAAAACGATATAAGGGAATCCAAAATTATTTTGAAAAATTCTCTTTCCGACGGAATCGATGTCGATGTAAACAGTTATCTGGTACAAAACAACGGTTATATCAATGTCCGGCTCAATTCCGGGGCAGAGCTCGATTCGGTAATGAACCGACTTTTCTTCGATATCCAAAATAACGTTGCCAGTGCGAATGGAGAATTACAGGTTGCCATGAATTTTTTTCGTCCAAACGATGAGAATTTCTCGGCAGATATACGGATATTGCCAACCGAAATTTTGCTTAATAAACAAACCATTGATATTCGGCCGGCTACCGTCTTTTATGCAAAAGATTCCATAGTGGTAAATGATTTTGCTCTTTCGCAGGAAGGAATGTTGTTGATGGGAATTGGGGGAATTGCTTCGAAAAATCGCGACGACAGCATTCGTGTTTTCTTTCATAATACCGAATTGGGCAATTTGTTGACCGCTTTTAATATTCCCAATATAAAAGGGTTGTTGAATGGCGAAATTATTCTTTCGCAGGCATTGTACGAGCCGGAATTGTTTACAAATGATTTCAGGGTAGATGATATTCAGCTACATAACGACACCATAGGGACGTTACGGGTAAATGGAATGTGGGATAAAGTAGATAAGGGATTAAGTGTAGATGCCTTTTTGGTGAATAAGGGATACAAATATCTCGATGTTGCCGGTTTTATTCCTACGGGAAATGGAGAAGCGATGGATGTGGACGTAAAAATCAGCACTTTCCCGCTCGTCTGGATACAGCCTTTTGCCAGGACGGCATTCAGTGAGCTGTCGGGTATCATGAATGCAGAAATCAAAATTGCGGGAAAAGCATCACGACCCGTGACCGATGGATGGTTGGGAATTAGCGATGGAATAATGAAAGTGGCTTACACCAACGTAACTTACAGTATATCGGACACTATTCGGATAAACAGGAACAATATCGGTTTTGATAATCTTGTTGTAAAAGATGATAACGATCACACAGCGGTTGTCAATTTTGAATTGACCCGATCCGACTTTGGCAGCATATCATACAGGGTGCAAATGAAGTTGCATGATTTCTTGCTTTTAAACAATGAAAACAGAACCGATATGATGGTTTACGGCAATTTGAAATTAAGTGGCGATCTAAATCTCGTGGGTGGCTCACAAGGAATCTACGGTGATGTAAACCTATGGAATGAAAGTCGTTCGCGCTTGACAATCGAACTTCCTCAGACGGCATCCG
Source organism: Bacteroidales bacterium UBA4179 (assembly GCA_002381125.1). Taxonomy (GTDB): domain Bacteria; phylum Bacteroidota; class Bacteroidia; order Bacteroidales; family Dysgonomonadaceae; genus Anaerorudis. The sequence continues at coordinate 42,129 of DFUT01000034.1, forward strand.
CATCCGAATATCATGGGATAATATACATAAATACCCCTCAAGAAACCGATTCGCTGAGTTTCCTGAGAAGAATTGGGAGCGATAAAGACAACGGAAAATTGGCGTCGAGATTGATGATGAGCATTAGGGGAAATGTCGAATTGAATCCACAGCTTGAGATCAAGGTGTTGTTAAATCCCACTACCGGTGATGCCATTACTATCAGTGGCAACGGAAAATTGAGTGTGATATACAACTCACATTCCGACATGCCCGTTCTCATATATGGAGATTATATTGCTCAAGAAGGTAAGGTGCATTACAATTTGCAGAGTCTCAAATCTATCGACTTTAATTTACGAAAAGGCAGTACATTGACTTTCGTAGGTGATCCTCAAAACATTCAATTTAATGCCGTTGCTTATCATCCTGTGAATGCTAATTTGGCAACTTTAAGCGAAAGTTTTTCGTATGATTCGAATTTGCCGACCACAAGGGTGTTGGCGAATGCATTACTCGAGATTCAAGGTAATCTTCAAAAGATGGAACTGAGGTACGATATTGAATTGCCTGAGGCCTCTAGCGATGTGCAGCAAAAAGTAAAAAGTTTGATCAGTACCGAAGAAGCAAAAATCAGACAATTTGCCTATTTGATAACCACAGGTAATTTTTATCCGGCGGAGAGCACTATTGAGGCACCCATAGGAAGCACGGTATTTACATCGTTTGCTGCAAGTGCGTTGACAAGTGGACTAGATGCTCTTTTTGCCAGTGCTTTAAGCGATAATTGGAGCATTAGCACCACATTGGAAACCAATGGTACCCAATTCGACAATATTCGGATGGGGGTAGATGTTTCAACCCGTTTTCTGGACGACCGATTGCGAATTACCACTAATTTAAGTTATGGCGACGTGGGAACATTGGCCGACCAGCAAACGTTTATCGGTGAATTCGAAGCAGAATACGATATAAGCAATTGGTTGATGATCAGAGCATACAATCGCGCAAACGAAAGGTATTATAAACGAGCGCCTTTTACACAAGGAGTGGGGATAATTATTACCAAAGAAGGGAAAACTTTCAGCGATTTGTTCCGATTCAGATTTGGCAGAAAAGATGAAAATGATACCGGAAACGAGTAATAGAGGATAAAAATGAAAAGATATATTCCTTATCTGTTTGCTTTTTTCTTTTTGGTTGCTTGCGATGCTACCAAACGGGTTCCCGAAGGAAGTTATTTGCTAAACAAGGTAGATATAGATACCGACACCAAGACCGTAAGCGAATCGCATTTAAAATCTTTTTTGCGTCAAAAGCCCAATTCTTCGGTTCCCGTTTTTGGAAGAGTACGCTTACATCTGTATAATCTTGCAGGTAACGACTCTACGTGGGTAAATCGTCAATTGCGTAAATGGGGCGAACCCCCTGTGTTGTATAGCGATCGGCTTACTGCGATTTCAGCCGAGCAGATTCGTTTGGAACTCAACAACAGAGGCTATTTGAATGCCAAAGTAGATACTTTTGTGGTAAAGGAAAATAAAAAAGCAGATGTCACTTATGATGTTACCGGTTATGAACCCTATCGCATATTTCGTTATAGCAATGCGTTAGGCTCGGTAGATACCGCAATTCACCATGTTTTGTCGGAAGAAAAAAAACTCGATTTCGTGAAAGAAGGCGATATATTCGATCTGCAGATTTTGGAAAAAGGGAGAGTGAATATGGCTAAAACCCTTAGAAATAGAGGTTATTTTAATTTTTCGAAAGACAATTTTCATTTTTTAGCCGATACTACATTGGGAAATAATCGGGTCGATTTGACTTTGGGATTGAATAAGCCGGAAAATGGCCTTTTTTATCGTCAATATTATATCGGCGATGTTACGGTGATGAACGGTGTGGATACGAAATTGCTCAACGACAGCACGAAAAAGGATTTGCTGGATACGATAACATACAGAAACATGAATATTGTATCCTCGAAAGAAGCATTTTTATTGCCTCAGGCAATTTATCACAATACCTTTTTGCGACCCGGAAGATTGTATTCGGATAGGATTGTGGAAAGAACCTATTCTTCGTTAAACGGCTTAGGCGCCGTAAGTCAGACGATGGTCAACTTGACACCTCGTTCGGAGAACGATTTTAATTTATTGGATGCCCATATAACTTTGACACCTGCCAATTTACACTATTTGCAATGGGGTATAGATGGGACAAATTCTGCCGGCGATCTGGGTGTTGCTACCAACTTGACTTACGAGCATCGGAATTTTTTTAAAGGCGGTGAAAGGTTTCAAGTTCGTTTAAATGGAGCGTATGAGTTTATTACGGCATCGGATAGTTCGAATTTGGTGGATCAAAGTTTTTACGAGTATGGGGCAGAAGCATTTCTTTCAATTCCCTATTTATTGTTGCCTTCCGGAATATCCGGGTTAAGGGATCGCCCTATGGCTTCCACCGAATTTTCTATTGGAGCCAATTTTCAGAAACGGCCGGAATATTTGCGACAATTTTTGAATCTTTCTTCCCGCATGCAATGGTCGAGTTTTAATTGGAAATTTAATCATGCTCTTGAACCTATCGATATCAACTACGTACGTATGCCTTGGGTTTCTGAAAAATTTCGTCAAGAATATTTGAGCGACGAGGCCAACCCCATACTTCGATATAGTTACGAAAACCAATTAATTGCTCTTTCCTCATATTATTTGTCTTATACCAATGTTTCACCCGAAAATATTCCTCGTCATCCTTTCAGAATTCGTGCCGGAGTAGAAGTTGCGGGTTATATGTTTCGTTTGGCCAATGTCTTTAAAGAGAGTAAGGTCAACAAAGATGGACAGAAGGAGATATGGGGTATTCCTTATGCCGAATATGTAAAAGGAGATTTTGATTTGGCTCCCACTTTCACCATTGATGATAATACCGTTATCGCAACTCATTTTGCGTTAGGTGTAGCTTATCCATATGGAAATTCGATTGTTTTGCCGTTCGAAAAACGATATTTTGGAGGAGGAGCAAACAGTGTCAGGGGGTGGAGTACGCGAACATTAGGTCCCGGAACCTATAATCGTGACTCGGTTGGTTACGATTTTGGGAATAAGACAGGGGATATAAAACTGGATATGAGCATTGAATATCGTCGATCGCTTACCAAATTGTTTGAGTTTGCCGCATTTGTCGATGCAGGTAATATATGGACGATAAAAGATTATGAAGTACAAGAGGGAGGGTTTTTTAAGTGGAATCAATTTTATAAAGAGTTGGCGGTGGCATATGGGATGGGTATACGGCTCAATTTTGATTTTTTGCTCCTACGTTTTGATTTTGGAATGAAGGCTCACAATCCAGGATTGCCGGAAGGAGAGCGGTGGACGATATTCGAACCAAAATTTAGTCGGGATTTTGCTTTTCATTTTGCAATCGGATATCCTTTCTGATTGGGTCATTTTACAAAAAGTAGTCTTTTGATGTTTGGTCTAATAAATTTTGCTAAAACATTGTTTTAAAACTCTTATTTCGTTAAATTTATCACTTGTGTTCGAGCACAAATGTTTTTTTATTATATATTTGTATCGACGGAGGTAAAGAGTTATTCTCACTCATGTAATGAAAAATGTTGAATACACATTATATTATAAAACAGTAAATCTAGAATAAAAATCGATGAATTATGAAAACAAATTATGAATTACGCTATGCAGCGCATCCTGAAGATGCAAAATCGTATGACACAAAAAGATTGAGGAGAGATTTTTTGATAAAAAATCTATTCTCGGAAAATGAAGTAAACATGGTGTATTCCATGTATGATCGGATGATTGTTGGAGGAGCCATGCCTGTTAACGAGATATTGCATCTCGAAGCCATTGACCCTTTGAAACAGCCTGTTTTTCTTCGTAGACGCGAAATAGGGATTTATAATGTAGGTGGGAAAGGAAAAGTAAAAGTAGGTGACGACGTTTTTGAACTGGATTACAAAGAAGCTTTGTATCTCGGATCGGGTGACAGAGAAGTGTATTTCGAGAGTATGGATGCAGGTAATCCTGCCAAATTTTATTTTAATTCGGCAACTGCCCATCGCAATTATCCCGATAAAAAAATAACCAAAGACAATGCCGTAGTAGCGGAAATGGGATCGCTCGAAACTTCAAATCATCGAAAAATCAATAAAATGATTGTTAATCAGGTGCTCCCCACTTGTCAATTGCAAATGGGAATGACAGAGCTTGCTCCCGGAAGTGTCTGGAATACCATGCCGGCACATGTGCATTCGCGACGAATGGAAGCTTACTTCTATTTTGAAGTAAAAGAAGGTCAAGCTGTATGTCATTTTATGGGTGAACCTCAGGAAACGCGCCATATTTGGATGAAAAACGAACAAGCCGTTTTATCGCCTGAATGGTCGATTCATTCGGCAGCTGCTACATGCAATTATACTTTTATTTGGGGAATGGCCGGTGAAAATTTGGATTATGGTGATCAGGATTTTTCGGAAATAGAGGATTTAAAATAAATAATCAGAAAAAAATACAAGAAGATGGTGAATTTTTCATTGGAAGGAAAGATAGCTCTCATAACAGGAGCTTCTTATGGAATAGGTTTTGCTATTGCAACCGCATATGCGGAAGCGGGTGCTACCATTGTTTTTAATGACATCAAACAGGAATTGGTAGATAAAGGACTTGCTGCTTATAAAGAACAAGGAATCGATGCACACGGGTATGTATGTGATGTGACGGACGAAGATGCCGTAAATGAATTTATTGCAAAGATCGAAAAAGAAATCGGCGTAATCGATATTTTGGTGAATAATGCAGGAATCATCAAGCGGATCCCCATGATAGAAATGAAAGCCGATGAATTTAGAGAGGTAATCGATGTGGATTTAGTGGGTCCGTTTATTGTTTCCAAAGCAGTGATACCGGGAATGATTCGAAAAGGGCATGGAAAAATTATCAACATCTGCTCCATGATGAGTGAGTTGGGACGTGAAACTGTTTCGGCTTATGCTGCAGCCAAAGGCGGGTTAAAAATGTTGACACGTAATATTTGTTCTGAGTATGGAGAATACAATATTCAATGCAACGGCATTGGTCCCGGATATATTGAAACGCCTCAGACTGCGCCATTGCGTGAACGTCAGCCCGATGGTTCGCGTCATCCTTTCGATGCTTTTATTGTTTCAAAGACACCGGCAGCTCGATGGGGTACTACGGAAGATTTGAAAGGCCCTGCTGTTTTTTTGGCATCAGATGCTTCTAATTTTGTAAACGGACACATCTTGTATGTTGACGGAGGAATATTGGCATACATTGGTAAGCAACCATCTTAAAACATGAAACATGAAGCGATTCGTTATCCTTTTTTGTTTGATGGGAATTCTTTTGTCATGCATTAAAAAGGAGTTTTTGGTTACCGTCACGGTAACCAATTCTTCTTCTTTTGACCGTCAACACGAAATGATTGAAATTCCGTGGGATAGTATCCGTCAAAAATTGTCGTTAACCGAAAATCAAAAAATCATCGTATTGGACAGTTCCGGTGAACAAATCCCCTATCAAATCATAACTGAAGGAACGGGACAAAAGCTAAAATTGATATTTCTTGCCGATGTAGAAGCAAAAAACAAGTCGGTATACGAGATAAAGAAAGGCGAGCCCCGGACATTTGCTCCAATGGTTTACGGACGTTTTGTTCCCGAACGTAAGGACGATTTTGCATGGGAGAACAATCGGGTTGCTTTTAGAGTATATGGTCCTGCTTTGGAAGCCGGTGGAGAAATCAGCAACGGTATGGATTTTTGGGTTAAAAGAACCGATTCGCTGGTTATCGACAAATGGTATAAAAATGATCTTGCAGGTATTGCTTCTTATCACGAAGATCATGGTGAGGGGTTGGATATGTATAAAGTAGGCAGAACGCTTGGGTTGGGGATGACGGCTCCTTATGTAAACGATACCTTATGTTTGGGACGTAATTTTGCCGAATATAAAATTCTTGACGGAGGTCCACTCCGGTTTTCTTTTCAATTGAGCTATAAGCCATATGAAGCTGGAGGAAAAATGATTACCGAAACGCGAGTAATATCGTTGGATGCTTATAGTCATCTCAACCGGATTAAAAATATATTTGTCACTGACGACAGTGCGATTTCAGAAATACAGGTTGCTACGGGTATCGTAATAGCGCAAGATGATGAAGAAGAAATATTTATGGATACCAAAAACGGTATAATGGCGTATAAGGCGCCGGAAAACGGCGTTAATGGAACTATTTATACCGGTGTTGTTAATCCGTTGGGTTTTTTGTCGATTAAGGTTTCTCAAGGACATTTATTGGGAATCAATAGTTACAAACCCGGTAGCGAATACGTCTATTATGCCGGTGGAGGTTGGAGTGAATTTGGTTTCGACAGTTTCGAGGATTGGATTGCGTATTTGAAATTATATAAAAACAGATTGAATGAACCTTTAAAAATAGAAATACAATAAACATGCAGAAAAAAATAGTCACTTTTGGGGAGATTATGCTTCGATTGGCAACTCCCGGATATAATCGTTTAATTCAGTCTTCTTCGTTGAATGCTACTTTTGGCGGGGGAGAAGCCAATGTGGCAGTTTCTTTGGCGAATTACGGACTTCCGGTTGAGTTTGTCACTCGTTTACCCGAAAACGAAATTGCCGATTGGTGTATTTCCGAACTCAGGAAATTGAATGTAGGGACAAAAAATATTGTTCGTGGTGGAGACCGTGTAGGGATTTATTTTCTGGAATCGGGAGCAGTTGCCCGTCCATCGAAAGTAATTTACGACAGGGCGCATTCAGCTATTGCCGAAGTAGAAAAGGGCATGTTCGATTGGGAAGAAATTCTCAGAGATGCTTGTTGGTTTCATTGGACGGGAATCACGCCTGCCATTTCGCAGGGTGCTGCCGATGTCTGTCTGGAAGCCATTCAAACGGCAAACGATATGGGTATCACCGTTTCGTGTGATTTGAATTATCGTAAAAAACTTTGGAAATACGGAAAAAAAGCATCCGAAATCATGCCCACTTTGGTAGCCGGATGCGATATTATTTTGGGTAATGAAGAAGATGCCGAAAAGGTATTCGGCATAAAACCGGAAGGATTCCGAGCCGAACAAACGGGAGGGGAAATAGATGCCGCTCAATTTGAGTCGGTTTGCAAACAACTGATGCAGCAATTTCCCCGTGCAAAAAAGGTAATCATTACACTTCGGGGTTCGATCAACGCCAATCATAATACATGGGGAGGATGTTTATATTCCGACAAATTGTATCAATCTCGAACATACGATATCACCCATATTGTGGATAGAGTTGGAGGCGGCGACGCTTTTATGGGCGGATTGATCTACGGATTACTTACTTATCCCGGGGATGATCAGAAAGCACTTGATTTTGCGGTTGCGGCTTCTTGTCTAAAACATACTATCTACGGAGACTTCAATTTGGTATCGGTAAAAGAAGTGGAAACGTTGATGAAAGGCGATACTTCGGGTCGGGTTGTCCGATAAAAGAATTTTTTTTTCAATAACCGTAGAATAATCAGTAATATAATGGCAAGATTTTCAAGAATAGAAGTATATCAAACGATGATAGACACGGGACTTATTCCCGTATTTTATCATTCCGATGTTGAAACGACGAAACAGGTGGTAAAAGCTTGTTATGAAGGTGGTGTTCGTGTTTTTGAATTCACAAACCGCGGTGATTTTGCGCACGAAGTTTTCAAAGAAATTGTTACATGGGCCGAAAAAGAGTGTCCTGAAATGATATTGGGAGTGGGGTCCGTTGTGGATGCACCAACGGCAGCCCTATACATTCAGCTCGGTGCAAACTTTGTGGTAGGTCCGCTATTGAATCCCGATATATTCAAAGTTTGCAACCGCAGACAGATTGCTTATTCTCCGGGATGTGCCACCACGACAGAAATAGGTTATGCACAAGAATTGGGAGCAGAAAT
>DFUT01000005.1 GCA_002381125.1 Bacteroidales bacterium UBA4179
GATTTTATTTAGTCCTAATAATTTTCGTTTTTCAAAAAAAAGTTTTCGAAGATTTATCGATTATTTATAAACAGATTATCAACACGAAATCATTTTTGTTCTTAAAAATAATATCCACCTTTATTTCAGTACTTTTTAGTATTATTTTTAGTAACTTCTTATCAAAAAATCAAGTTGTTTTTGAGGATAAAGAAACCTATTTTAAATTTGTATATCGAATTTGTTTTGAAGAAATAATGAAAATAGGAAATATAGAATTTGAAAGATATCCTGTGTTCCTCGCCCCCATGGAAGACGTAACCGATATCGGTTTCAGGCTTTTATGCAAGAAATTTGGAGCAGATATGGTTTATACCGAATTTGTTTCCAGCGATGCCTTGGTGCGTAATGTGGAACGAACGCTTCAAAAAATAAACATTTGTGAAGAAGAACGACCGTTAGCTATTCAGATTTACGGTCGCGATCCCGGTGCAATGGCCGAAGCCGCCCAAATATGCGAAGAATCCGATCCCGATATTATCGATATCAATTTCGGTTGTCCTGTGAAGAAAGTTGCCGGTAAAGGTGCAGGTGCAGGTATGCTTCGCGCGCCTGAGTTGATGTTGGAAATCACCCGAAAAGTAGTTGATGCCGTAAAAAAACCGGTAACCGTAAAAACTCGTTTGGGATGGGACGAAAATTCCAAAATTATTGTAACATTGGCAGAACAATTACAAGATTGCGGCATAGCCGGGTTAACTATTCATGGTCGTACGCGGTCGCAAATGTATAAAGGAGAAGCAGATTGGACGTTGATAAAAGAAGTAAAATCCAATCCACGTATGCAAATACCTATTATTGGCAATGGTGATATCGATTCTCCAGAGGTGTGTAAACAACGTTTTGAGGACACCGGTGTAGATGCCGTTATGATCGGACGGGCTACTTTTGGTTGTCCATGGATATTTCGTGAGGTAAAGCATTTTTTAAGAACGGGTAAAAAATTACCACCCGAATCTTTCCGTTGGTATTTGGATGTGCTTAAACAACAGGTATTGGGAAGTGTTCATCGATTAGGTGAGCGTCGTGGAATTTTACATAGTCGTCGTCATTTGGCTGCTACTCCCCTATTTAAAGGAATTCCCGATTTTAAACAGACACGCATTGCCATGCTTCGGGCAAATACACTTAAAGAACTTTTTGCTATATTGGATGAAATACCCGAAAAATTTCATCTCGATTAGTTGTTTTTTGTTTCTTGCAGTTTTTTAAAATCGGCAGGTGTAAACGGTATATTATCTAAATTTACCGACCGTCGGATTTTTTCTTCTTTAGGAGAACAAAGGTCGGCTTCCCTCATTTTTATCTCCGGGATACCCCTTGATAAAGCTACAGATGGTGCGATGGGTTGACCGGTGATTAATGAGATAGCTGCGGATAACAAGTAATCGGTTGAATCACCAATGGCTACCCATGTTGAGGGAGTATTTTCCCCCTGTATTATCTCCAACGTGAACCACATTTGTATAAGGTCTTAAACAAAACGTGGTAAGTTCCGATGCAGAATAAGTGAAGTTTGTGGCTAAAATATACACAAAATGCAGCAACAAATTTTTATAGTATCAAAATACCCTTCCCTTGACGAATAATTTGGGGTTCATCTGTTGTGCAATCAACAACCGTTGAGGGTTCAATACCACCATAACCTCCATCAATAACGATATCGGCAAAATTTCCCCATTTTTCGTGAATGAGTTCCGGGTCCGTAATATATTCAATCTCGTCGTTTTCATCTTTTATTGAAGTACTTAAAACCGGATTTTCCAATTGTTTGACAATTTCACGAATAATGTTGTTATCAGGTACGCGAATGCCTACCGTCTTCTTTTTTTTATATATTTTAGGCAGTGATGAAGTAGTTGGGAGGATAAATGTAAATGGCCCGGGCAGATTTTTCTTCATCAGTTTGAAAATCGGGGTGCTCACTTTGGCGTATTGGCTAATATTGCTCAAATCGTGGCAAATAATCGACAGGTTGTGTTTTTGAGGATTGATTCCCTTTAAAGCACAAATTTTTTCAACTGCGCGCACATTTAGTGCATCACACCCAATAGCATAAAGCGTATCGGTGGGATAAATCACTATTCCCCCTTCACGTAAAACGGAAACCACTTTTTCGATTTCACGTGGGCTGGGATTGTCCGGATGAATTTTTATAAGCATAACAAATACAAAATTAAAAATATTTAGATTTAACCGTAAATAATTTCTCCTTTTTCGTTTTTAAAATCGTCAAGCCCGTTACTGTATCGTTTCATGGCTCTGAGGCTCATACCCATACTAGAGAATCCCCCATCATTGTAAAGCGTCTGCATGGTTACTTTTCGTGTAAGATCCGAGAACATCACTATGCAATAATCGGCACAGTCATCGGCCGAGGCATTCCCTAGGGGAGACATTCTTTCGGCAAAGTCCATCAGATCTTCCATTCCTTTGATTCCACTACCCGCCGTTGTCAGTGTGGGAGATTGGGAAATGGCATTGATTCGTACACCTTTTTCTCGTCCATAAATATATCCAAAACTGCGTGTTATGGATTCAAGCAACGCTTTGGCATCAGCCATATCGTTGTAGCCGTAAAACGTACGATGAGCGGCAATATAACTGAGTGTCAACACCGATCCCCCTTCGGCTATGGCATCCATTTTTTTTGCAACTTGCAGCATTTTATGAAAAGAAATAGCCGATATATCAAGCGTTTTTATCATCAAATCATAATCGAGGTCGTCGTACGTACGTTTTTTACGTACGTTTGGCGACATACCGATGGAATGCAGGAGGAAATCGATTTTTCCGCCCAGAATCTCCATCGATTTCGCAAAAACCATTTCCAAATCTTCTATGTTGGTAGCATCGGCAGGGAGTATTTCAGCGTTTAATTTTTCCCCCAACTTCAGGGTATCGCCCATGCGTACGGCAACGGGTGTGTTCGACAGTGTAATGACCGCGCCTTCCTCAACTGCTCTTTCGGCTACTTTCCACGCAATGGACATTTCATTCAGTGCACCAAAAATAATACCTCTTTTACCTTCTAATAAATTGTGACTCATTTTGTTTGTTTTTTATAAATTCCTCTTTATATGTGTGAGGAGTTTATTGAATATACAATTCTTGAATTTAAAAATTGCACAAAAGTACAAAAAATGTCCATTTAATAAACATTTGAAATCGAAATATTGTTTTCGTTTGGGTTTCTTTTATCCATTTCAGACTGAATTTTACACACTTTGTATGATGCTTGTTTTATCGAATTTATACGAAACAAAAAAAACATTTTGAAGGAAAATTGTTATTAATGATACAGGTTTGTGTTTATATAAAATGGGGATATGGTTGTAACATATATTTATCATAGTGGTTATGCGATCGAATTCGATGATTTTTCCATACTTATCGATTTTCACAGCGATGTGAAGCGCGATGAAAAGACGTATTGGGTAAAAGATTACTTGTTGGGTAAGCAAAACGACCTTTATGTGTTATGCACCCATTCGCATCCCGATCATTTCAATCCCGAAATTCTGTTGTGGAAAAAAGAGAAGCCGAATATTCATTATATTTTTTCGAAAGAATTGTTGTTTAGCCAAAAAACATTGCCTGAAGATGCGTATTATTTGGATAAGGGGGATGTTTATGAAGATGAGCATATACGAATAGAAGCTTTTGGATCGACCGATGTGGGGAATTCGTTTCTGTTTACCCATAACGACATTCGCTTTTTTCATGCCGGCGATCTCAACAATTGGCATTGGAGCGAAGAGGTTTCGAAAAAAGAAGCCTTAACCTGCGAAAACAATTTTCTTTGCGAGCTGGAACTCATAGCCGAGCGAACCGATCATATACATGTAGCAATGTTTCCTATCGATCCTCGATTGGGGCGCAAGTACATGCGCGGAGCCGAGCAGTTTGTCAAACGCATCAAAACCGATTATTTTTTACCGATGCATTTCGGTGAATGTTACGACAAAGCCAATGCTTTCAAACCCTATGCCTCTAAACACGGATGTGCCTATTTGGCGGTAACTCGTCCCGGACAGTCGTTTTGTCTTTATTGATTGGGATTTGTGCTAAATTTGCAAAAAAACAAATTCAATGGATTTTTTCAATTATCATCGTCGTTCTACCGTGGATGTACCTGTAGGCAATCTTATTTTGGGAGGGAATCATCGCATTGCCATTCAAACGATGACCAATACCTCTACCCTCGACACGGAAGCAAGTGTAGCCCAATGCGAACGTATCGTTGCCGCAGGTGCCGATTTGATTCGTTTGACTGCCCAAGGTGTGCGCGAAGCCGAGAATCTTCGCAATATAAAATGCGAATTGCGAAAAAAAGGATACACCATCCCCCTTTCGGCAGATATTCATTTTAACCCGAAAGCAGCCGAAACAGCAGCAAAAATCGTAGAAAAAGTACGCATCAATCCCGGCAATTTCGCCGACAGACAAAAAGCTTTTTCCGGAAAGGAATATTCAGAAGAAGAATACGCTCAAGGAATAGAGCATATCCGCACAAAATTTGTTTCTTTTTTAAGCGTTTGCAGGAAATATGGCACAGCCATCCGCATTGGCGTGAATCACGGCTCGTTGTCCGACAGAATCATGAGTCGCTACGGCGACACACCCGAGGGTATGGTGGAATCCTGTATGGAATACCTTCGGATAGCCGTGGAAGAGGAATTTTTCGACATTGTGATTTCGTTGAAAGCATCCAATACGTTATTGATGACCAAGGCTGTTCGTTTACTGATTGAAAGGATGAACAGCGAAGGGATGCATTTTCCTTTGCATTTGGGGGTAACGGAAGCCGGTGCCGGAGAAGATGGACGCATAAAATCGGCAGTAGGCATTGGTGCCTTGTTGTCTGATGGGATAGGGGATACCGTTCGCGTTTCGTTGAGTGAAGATCCCGAATATGAAATACCGGTAGCCCGCAAGTTGGTCCATTACATTGCGCAACGATCCGGGCACAAACCTATCGACGCCAAACCGTATGAGGGTTTTTCACCATTTTCTATCGAACGTAGAAAGAGTTATGCCGTGGGCAACATTGGAGGCGATTTTGTGCCGATAGTCGTTTCTGATCGGAGTAGGACCGGAGACATGGGCATTCGTCCGGATGCCGCCCCCGATTATCTGTATGTGGGCAAACAGCTTCCCATCAATTTTCCGAAAGGGAGGAAAGCCATTATCGATTATCGAAAGGGATGGAAAAGCGAAGATGATCGGTTTCCTTTGTTTACGTGCGAAAACAGGCATGAAATGGGAAAATGTGAGGCCGCTGTGAAATTTTTGAAACTCTCGTATCCCGAATTGACACCCGAAACGCTTGAGGTGCTTAAAAGCTCGAATGATGTCGTGATTGTGTTGGAAACTTCGCATGTGAACGGAGTGGGGGAGCAACGGGCATTCTTTCATCGACTCTTGCGCGACGAGTGCAGAATACCGGTGATCATTTGTCGAGAATATGCCGAAGATGAACCGGAAGACATTCAAATAAAAGCCGGTGCAGATTTGGGTACATTGCTGCTGGATGGCTTTGGCGACGGAATCATGTTGAGCAACAAGGGAAAAATAGATGTAAGCGATACGGATGCCTATGCTTTTGGCATTTTGCAGGCAGCGCGCGTGAGGATGAGCAAAGCGGAATTTATCTCATGTCCGGGTTGTGGACGCACCTTGTTCGATTTGCAGGAAACGGTGGCGTTGGTAAAACAAGCGTTGTCGCACCTGAAAAATCTGAAAATTGCCGTGATGGGGTGCATTGTCAATGGTCCCGGCGAGATGGCCGATGCCGATTATGGTTATGTTGGGTCAGAGCGAGGAAAAATATCGCTCTATAAAAAGCAACAACTCGTAGAGAAGAATATTCCCGCCGATCAAGCCGTAGAACGACTTATCCGGCTCCTCAAAGAAAACGGCGATTGGGTGGAGCCGGATGAAAATTGAACGATTTTTTATTCCTCCTTATTTTATAGAGATATGCACCGGTGTGGGATTCGACAGGTTATCCTTCACCGGGCAACGGTTTTCAATGGTGGCCAGCCATTTTTCCAATGTGGCTTCATCCGCGTCTGTATCCGGGATAATTTCGACGTTGATTTGTTTTAGTCCTGCTCTTTCATCCGTGTCTACTCCCGAGAATTTATCGGGGTTCAATATTCCCGATATATTGATTTTCAAGCCATTTAAATTCATATTCATTTCTTTTGCAATTGTATGACCCATTACATTTAAGCAACCGGCCAATGTTGCCAAAAGATACTCTATTGGATTGGGGCCTGCATTGGTTCCGCCCATTTCAACCGGTTCGTCAATTACCACTTCAAAACCTCTGGCTTTTGCAATGGTTTTGGTTGGATTTTCACTGTGCGCCTTAACGCGAAATGTTAGATCTGCCATAGTTTTTTGTTTTTAGTTATATAAATTACCCTGTTTTTGATGGATTTTAGTTTTGCTTTTCTCTTTAAAACATGTAGGTTAGCTGTTTTGTTCAAACGGAACAATTTTTTCCTCCAATTTCACTATTATTCTTTAACCAAAACGGCCGTAGTTATTAAATCATGTTATTGAAATTTAAGTACCACCGCCGTTGCGGTTAAATTGTGTTATTCATATTTAACCACTGCGGCCGTAAGCATTAAAGCATGTTATCAAAAAACAAATAAAACGAGCGTTTATACTCGATTTTGATATTGCAACGAGGGCAAAACCGCAGCGTTTGCCGCAACCTTGCCTTCATATTCGACCGCAATATTCGCAAACCTTACATCCTGTTTTCGGAAAGTGCGTCAAATAGAGGATTGGCATCACATTGTGCGATATCGTAAGTTCAACTTAGAAGTGCGAATTTTCCGGAAAGTTTTATCGAGGTTATTTTTGGTTATTTTCGAAAAAAGTAGTAATATTGCATCCGCTTTTGATGAAAAATTTCATAGTTCGGTCCCATAGCTCAGCAGGTTAGAGCACCTGACTCATAATCAGGGAGTCCTTGGTTCAAGTCCAAGTGGGACCACAACTTGTGTAAATAACCGCTTAATATTCAGGTGGTTATTTTTTTCAAGACAAGCTTTACCCCAAATTTTACCCCAGATAATCGATAGTTCAAAATAATTTCAATATTTATCATGGCATACCGGTGGAGAAACCCTAATATAGGTAATAATAGGGTGTTATCTCATTTTTTCAAATATTAAAATTCCTGATAATAATCGATGGTTTCTTTGGTGAGGATATCCAAAGGCATGTAGTTTTCTACTTGTATGGGATTTCGATAAATTAGAAATTCGATTAATGTTTTCATTGCCATAAATCCTTGTCGCTCGGGATTTTGTCCGATTAGAAAATCGATATATTCTTTTTTAAGCGCTTTAATGTTCGGAGTAGTCAAATCGATGCAAACGAGTTTGATGTCATTGATGTTGTTTTTTGCAAGATAGTTGGCGATTAGATTTCCTCGTGAGTTTAAAACAACAATTCCCCCAATATCGGTATGTTTATGGAAAAAGTCGGATAATAAATCGTCGTTCTTTTCGGGTTCGAGCACCGAAAAAGGAATGCGGTAAACCCTGTTGGTCAGTTTTTTTTCCTTCAGGTAATTGTCAAATCCGTTTTTTCTCAGAATGGTTGTATTTGCACTTTTATCGCCTATTCTGACTGCCTGTAGGATACCGATATCCGAAGGATTGCGCATGATAGCCGTTACGAGTTTGCACATCAGGTAACCGCAGGTATAATGATTGGAAGAGAAAAATGCCAAGGGAGAGGTTTGTTCAACCATTGAATCGACAAAAATATAAGGGATGGATTTTTTATCGAGTTCAGAAGTCAGATATATGGTTTCTTTCTTGAAAGTGGGTCCGATGATTAATGCATCGGTTGGAATTTCAAGAATTTCTTTGAAAGTCTCGCGACAAGAATAAATATCGTATTGGTTGTAAGTGTGGATCAAACAATTGACATTGATATTCTCATATTCATCCAATGCACGCTGAATACCTGTGTGAATACTTTCCCAATATTCTCCTTTCGAGACAGTTGGAGTAGTAAT
This sequence comes from Bacteroidales bacterium UBA4179, assembly GCA_002381125.1. GTDB lineage: Bacteria > Bacteroidota > Bacteroidia > Bacteroidales > Dysgonomonadaceae > Anaerorudis. Next base: position 8,090 of record DFUT01000005.1, read on the forward strand.
GATGATATGGTATTTTTTTTTCAATGACATTCCCGAAATGTGGATATTGGGTTTGTAGTCAACTTGCTCCAGCACTTTTTCTACCGCTTTTCGAGCGGATTCCGATACATTTCCTCTATTATGTAAAACTCTATCGACAGTTCCGGTAGATACTCCGGCCAACTTGGCAATATCTTTAATTCGAATTTTTTTCTTTCGCATTTTCTTGTTGTTTGTTCCTTGTTTCTTGTCTTTCTGTTTCCTTTCTTAAAAAGTTTTTTCTCAACAAATATAATATAATGCTTTCAAAAATACGAATTGAAGTTGATCTAAAATATGGCTATCTTGTATTTTACGACGTAAGTTCAACTTAGAAGTGCGAATTTCCCGGAGAGTTTTATCGAGGTTTTTTTAAACAAAACCATGAAAAACACCGCGGGGAGTTGTATAAGCATTGTCGCCATAAGCTGAAACACCGCAAAAGGCCCGTAGGGTCGGCTAAAAACATACCCAACCGTACGAGTATACGTGAAAGGCCACGGGAAGCCGACGGAAGCAGGTTTGGAGACTTCGAGATGGACACGATTATCGGGCCGAATCATTCGGAGGCTATACTGACAATAACAGAGCGAAAAACGAATTATTTGATGATAAAGAAATTACCGATCCTTATTGTTCATGGCAAAAAGGAGCGATTGAAAACGGGAATAAACTTATCAGGCAATACATCCCGAAAAAGGCATCATTTAAAGATTATTCGGATGAGGATATCAAAAAAATCCGGTACAAACCAAACCGAAGACCTCGAGAAAAATTAGATTTTAATTTACCAAAAAATGAGTTTTACAAACAATTAGTGTAAATTCGCACTTGTGTCGGTTGACTCTACACTTTGCCAAAATTCGCGAAAACAGACCTGATCAAAATAAAGTGCGAAATGCATTGAATGAATTGCTTGATAATTGTAAATTTGTCGAGTGTGTAAAAAACGACGGTTACATAAAAGCATTAGGCATGCAACCGTAAAAACCAATTAAAATTTTTATATCAAAACGGATAAATCAATGAAACAGAAAAAATTTGTATTTCTCTTACTGCTTTTGCTTTCTTTAGTGGGATGCGGGCAGGAAAAAACCGATGATCAGCAAGTTGAGCAAAAAATCAACGCGCTGATTGCTAACATGTCACTTGAAGAAAAGGTGGGGCAAATGGCGCAATTCACCATCGATGTATTGGGTAAAGGCGGTGGGGTGTATGCCAGCGATGAACCCTTTGAACTCGATCCGGCCATGATGGATACGGTTTTCGGTAAATATAAAGTAGGTTCTATTTTGAATACAAGCAACAATAGGGCAAGAACTACCGAAGTATGGGAAAATACCGTTAAAGCCATTCAGGAAAAAGCGCTTAAAGAAATCGGCATTCCTGTGATTTACGGTATCGACGCCATTCACGGTACCACATATACCGCAGGAGCAACCTTTTTCCCTCAACAAATAGGAATGGCGGCTACATTCGATCCGGAACTGGTGGAAGAGGGTTCTCGCATATCGGCTTATGAAACCAGAGCCAGTAATATTCCGTGGAATTTTTCTCCTATCCTCGATTTAGGGCGTGATTCGCGGTGGCCGCGTCAATGGGAGACTTTCGGAGAAGATCCTTATCTAGCTAAAGTACTGGGAATGGCGTCGGTTCAAGGATATCAAGGGAAGGATCGCAATCATATAGACCAAAATCATGTTGCGGCTACCTTGAAACACTACATGGGGTATGGCGTCCCTTATTCGGGAAAAGATCGTACACCTGCCATCATTACGGAAAGTGATCTCCGAGAAAAGCATTTCGAACCGTTTCGCGCTGCTGTCGAGGGTGGTGCTCTTTCGATAATGGTCAATTCGGGAATTGTTAACAATGTGAGCACACATGCCGATTACAGACTACTTACCGAATGGCTGAAAAAGGATATGAATTTCGATGGCGTAATCGTAACGGATTGGGCTGATGTACAAAATCTGCTTTCGCGCGATCGTATTGCCAAAGATTATAGAGATGCTATTCGCATCGCAATAAATGCCGGAATCGATATGGTGATGGAGCCTTATAATCTGAAATTTTGCGACGAATTGGTTGCTCTTGTCAAATCGGGAGAAGTAAAACAGGAAAGAATCGATGACGCCGTGCGTAGGGTGTTGAGGTTAAAATTCCGTCTTGGATTGTTCGATCGTCCTTCGTGGTCGCGTTTCGACTATCCCGATTTCGGGAGTCCTGCGCACGAGGCTGCCGCAAAATCTGCTGCCGACGAATCGATTACGTTGCTGAAAAATGAAGACAATATCTTGCCGCTCAAAAAAGGAGTGCGTCTGTTGGTTACAGGTCCAAATGCCAATTCGATGCGAACACTTAATGGGGGGTGGAGCTACTCGTGGCAGGGAGAGAAGGTGGAAGAATTCGCACAACAATATAATACCATTTTTGAAGCATTGCAGAAAAAGTTTGGTGAAGCAAACGTAAAATATGAACCGGGAGTAACATATAAAATGGACGGGCTGTATTTCGAAGAGAATCCACCCGAAATACAAAAGGCTGTGGCTGCAGCATCCGGAGTGGATTGCATTGTGCTTTGCGTGGGGGAGAATTCGTATTGCGAAACACCCGGAAATCTTGATGAACTGACGCTTTCCGAGAATCAGATTCAATTGGCGTTGGCATTACAGAAGACAGGCAAACCCGTTATTCTCGTGCTGAATGAAGGTCGACCGCGTATCATTCGTAAAATAGAGCCGGATTCGAAGGCTATCGTGCAGCTCTACTTACCGGGGAATTATGGGGCCGATGCTTTGGCCGATATCCTGGCAGGAGAAGTCAATCCAAGCGGTAAACTCCCTTACACGTATCCCAAATTTGAACAGGGACTGATAACTTATGATCATAAACCTTGTCAGAACATCGATCAAAAGATGGAAGGGGTGTATGATTACGGTGCTGAGACTTCTGTTCAATATCCTTTTGGATTTGGTTTGAGCTACACAACGTTTGAGTATGCAAACTTGACCATTGACAGGAAAAGTTTTGTTCCCGGAGATACCATTACCGTTACTGTAGACGTAAAAAATACCGGTGCGATGGCCGGAAAAGAAACCGTGATGCTTTTCACAAGCGATTTGGTTGCATCTATTACTCCCGATGTGCGTCGTTTAAGAGCATTCCGGAAAATAAATCTCCAACCCGGCGAACAGAAAACGGTTACCCTGAAAGTGGCGGCCAACGATTTGGCTTTTGTAAATCCTGAGGGAAAATGGATATTGGAAGAGGGAGACTTTAAATTTCAAGTAGGAGATTTGGTCGATAAAGTAACGTGTGCTCAGACGAAAATATGGCAGACACCTAACAGATAATCAAAAAACTATCGCTTTAAAAAGCAGCGAATATCTTGTTCATTGCAATTTTTAAGTAAAACATCGGTCGATCGTAAAAGATGGCCGATGTTTATTTTGTTAACCCAACATTACTTACATGCGTTCGGGCACTTCGATTCCCAATAGCGACATGCCCCTCTTTATGATGGAGGCAATGTTTTTTGAAAGCAGAAGGCGAAAATCGCGAAGTGCCGTGTTTTCCTCTCTCAAAATGGGGAAATCGTGGTAAAATTGATTGTATTCTTTTGCCAGATCGTATACATAGTTAGCGATAAGCGAAATATTATATTCCTCTCCGGCTTGTTTTACAATATTGGCAAAGTCGGCAAGCAATTGCACCAATCCTTTTTCCTTTTCGGAAAGTAAAACCGATGTATCCGGTTTTTTGGGTATTTCTATACCTTGTTCGGCTGCTTTACGCAGAACCGATTTGATGCGTGCATGGGTATATTGGATGAAAGGTCCGGTATTGCCATCGAAGTCGATGGATTCTTTGGGATCAAAGGTCATATTCTTTTTGGGGTCGACTTTCAGGATAAAATATTTCAAAGCTCCCATACCGATCATGGTTACGATTTCTTCTGTTTCTTCCGGTGAGCATTCATCCAATTTGCCGAGTTCCTTCGATATTTCGCGAGCAGTGTCGATCATTTCGTCAATCAGATCATCGGCATCTACTACTGTGCCTTCACGTGATTTCATTTTCCCTTCGGGTAGTTCTACCATTCCATAGGAAAAATGCAACAGTCCTTTGCCGAATTTGAAACCAAGCATATCGAGCAAGATGGCGAGCACTTGAAAATGATAGTTCTGCTCGTTGCCCACCACATAAATCATTTTATCGATGGGATAATCGTCGAATCGGAGTTTGGCTGTTCCGATGTCTTGTGTGATGTATACCGATGTTCCGTCGGCACGGAGCAGTAATTTGTGATCCAGCCCGTACGGCGTGAGATCAGCCCATACCGACCCATCTTCTTTTTGATAGAAAATGCCTTTTTTTACTCCCTCCAAAACCATTTCTTTGCCAACCAAGTAGGTTTGCGATTCATAATATACTTTGTCGAAGGTGATACCCAGTTTTTTGTATGTTTCGTCGAAACCCTCGTATACCCATTGGTTCATCATTTCCCACAATGCTACTACTTCGGGGTCTCCCGCTTCCCAGCGGCGCAGCATTTCGCGTGCTTCCTGCATAAGGGGCGATTTTTTTTCGGCTTCTTCTTTCGACAAGCCTTGCTTCATGAGTTCTTCAATTTCGGCTTTGTAGTTTTTCTCGAAAAGCACGTAATAATCTCCCACCAGGTGATCGCCTTTTTTGCCCGACGATTGAGGTGTTTCGCCGTTCCCCCATTTTTTCCATGCCACCATCGATTTGCAGATATGAATTCCTCGATCGTTTACGAGGTTGGTTTTTACAACCTTGACACCATTGGCTTTCAATATTTCGCTCAGTGAGTGCCCTAAGAGGTTGTTGCGCACATGTCCCAAATGTAGTGGCTTGTTGGTGTTGGGCGAAGAATATTCTACCATGTAAAGCGGAGATTTGTTTGTAACGGGCGTGAATCCGAAATCCGGGGTATTGTTTATTTTCATGAGTTCTTCTATCCACATGGATGAGGAGATGCTCAGATTCAGAAATCCTTTAATGACATTGAATTCACTGATAAACGGCAATTTGTTGGACAAATAAGTGCCAATTTCGTGAGCCGTTTGTTCGGGGCTTTTTTTTGATATTTTCAACAAAGGGAATGTTATCAGGGTATAATGCCCTTTAAACTCTTTTTTTGTTTTTTGGAGAGTGATCTCAGACGGATTTACATCGGCTTTGTATACTTCTTTTATCGCTTTGATGATTTGTTCTTGGAGTTTATCTTCGATATTCATAACCTTAAGCAGCTGTTTTGAAGTGCAAAAGTAGTAAAAATTTTCATAGCGGTCTTATTTTGCCGAAAGCGGTTCGGTAGATTTGTCTACCAAATATACTAACGATTTGTATGAAATACCGCTATTGATGGATAATCCGATTTCGCATGTGCGGCTGTTGGAATAGCCTTCTTTTGCATCGCCAATGCGGTGTTTTAAAGGTGCTAATGCCGAATGGTTGAGTTCGGGATAAAAAAATCCGCGATCGCCTGCCCATCCGCAACACGTAATGTCTTCGGGGATAACCACTTTTTCGGCACATAACGATGCTACTTTCAGCATTTTTTCTTCGAGTTGCATTTTTGTGGAGCTGCATGTAATATGCACGGCAACGGACAGGGGTTGTTTGTTGAATCGAAGTCGTTCCAAAAGGAAATCATGAATAAATTCCACTTGATCATAAAGTTTTAGCCGTGGGTCGAGGGTTTCACGCATATGGAGCAGACACGGGCTCATGTCGCACACAATGGGTAATTGGCCGTTGCGGCTGGCTTTAAGTAAGGCTTCGTTGAGTTCGTTTTCCTTTTTTTGTGCTTGTTGTTTAAACCCTTTGCTGCTGAATGCCATGCCGCAACACAGATGGTCTTTCCCTTCGGGAATAATAACGGTGTAATTGGCTTTTTTCAGTAGCGACAACATTTTTGATGGTACATCTTCGCAGTCGTCGTAACCATAAGCCGGTCCTCCCATTGAACGTGTGATACACGATGGGAAGTAAACTACTATTGGCGATTCGGCAGATGCGGCAGGGAAAATGTTCCGTTCGATCTTTTTGCTGCCTGTCGGTACATATCGCGTCCATAAAGGGAAAATTCCATCGCCTACTTTGTAAAGTCCTTGGGTAATGCTTTCCATTTGGTTGTACCCGATGATTTTTGCAATGGCATGGGGCAGTTTCATCAGACCGCGCAGAAAGGAAGTAATGCCGCCCATGTGATTGGCAACCCAGGTAGCCATTTTATTGGAAAGGCTTCCGTTATGTTGCCAACGCAGCTCTTTTATGAGTGTTCCCGTGTCGATGCCCACCGGGCATGCAAGGCTACAAAGTCCGTCGGTTGCGCAGGTTTGGTCTAAGTGATACGATATCTTTTTTGTCAATGCTCCGATGGTTTTGCTATTCGTTTTTTTTGCCCGCGCGGTTTCTGCCAAATAGCGGTAGGCTACGATACGTTGTCGCGGAGTGAATGTGAGATTTTTCGAAGGACATTGAATTTCGCAAAATCCACATTCGATGCATTTATCGATAAGTGGATTTGTTGCCTGAATATTTTTGAGATTTTTGATAAAAACATTTTTATCTTCGTTTATAATAACACCTGGATTTAAGATGTGATTCGGGTCGAAGGCATTTTTGATGCGCTTCATCAATGCATAAATTTCCGGTCCCCATTCCTTTTCAACAAAAGGAGCCATGTTTCTTCCTGTTCCGTGTTCGGCTTTAAGGCTCCCGTTATATTTGATGGTGACCAAATCGGTCAGCATGTGCATGAATCGGGCATATTTTTGCACACCGTCTTGCGTGTTGATATCGGGGAATACGGTAAAATGTACATTTCCATCCAGCAAATGTCCCCACATTACCGAATCGGCATAATCCGATTGTACGAGCAGATTGCGCACATCGGTAAGTGCTTCGCCGAGGACTTCGGCTTCGAAAGCGATGTCTTCGATAATGGATGCCGTGTTTTTGGGGCGACCGGCAGCAGCAGATGTAAACAGTCCATTTCGGACGTTCCAATAAGTGTTGTACCGATGAGTATCTGTTGTAAATTTTATTGGCAATAGTGTTTTAATGTGGGATAGTGCGGCCTCGATTTCTCGCATTTGACGTTGAAGGGTTTCTTCATCGTCTGCCGAAGTATCGATAAGAAGTGCGGCTGCATCAGTGGGAAGGGATTTTAGTTCAGACGGCATGCCTTCCTGATTTTCCACTGCGCGAAGTGCATTCCTGTCCATTAATTCTGCCGCACTTACCGCACAGTTTCGCAATGGGATAATCGCCTCGCAAACATCTCTAAGGTTGGGGAAATAGATCATGGCTGCGGCTTTGAGCGGAGCATCGTGAACGGTTTCGAATGTAGCTTGCGAAACAAATCCGAGCGTGCCTTCCGATCCAATCATCAGGTGTTGAATAATTTGAATGGGATCATCAAAGTCGATTAATGCGTTTACACCATAGCCACATGTGTTTTTCAGGCGAAATTTCTTGGATATTTTATGTTTTATTTTTTCGTTTTGAATGGCTTGCCGGTGAATTTCTTCTATTTCGAAAATTAAATCCCGATGAGTAGCGACAAAGTTTCGACAGCTTTCTTTATCTCCGGTATCGAGCAACGAACCATCGGCAAAAATGATACGCATGGATTTTACCGTATGGTAACAATTGTGGTTGATTCCATAGTTCATTCCGCTGGAATTGTTGGCAATAATTCCTCCAATTTTTGCCGAATCAATGGATGCGGGTTTAGGTCCCAATTTGCGTTTGTAGCGCATCAGCATTCGGTTTGCTGCCGTACCTGTGAGTCCACATCCAAATGTGGCTGTATGTCCTCTATCGGTAATTGAAGAAAATTCGAATCCTTGCCCAATTTCCATAAGCAGAGAGTCCGAGATGGTTTGTCCGCTCAGGCTTGTTCCGCCTGCTTTGAAGGTTAAGGGTACTTTTTTTGTATTGCAAAACGTCAGCAATCGGGTCACTTCGGCTTCCGAATCGACTTTTACCACCACTTTTGGCACAAGTCTATAGAGGCCGGCATCGGTACCTTTTACCAATCGCAAAATTTCATCGGTAAAAATTTGGTCCTTGGGCAAAATTTTTTCGATGTTGGCGTATAATTGTTTGTTTGTCATCGGGTTTTTTCAATAACGTAAAAATCGGATATTTTTTTGTTTAGGAATTCATAATAATTTTCGATTTCTGATGTTTGTGGAGGGTTTTCTCTCCACGTGGCCAGTTTTTCGTCCGTCAGCATAAAAATTTCTCTTTCCAACGGTTCGATGCGTTGGATGTATCCTGTTTTGTCGATATTGACCAATTGGGTCATTTTCAGGTAATGATACCCTTCGGGATTCGTGATGGGGTAACATGTTTTTTTCCATTCCAATGCATATTCGTTTAACGGACTGTTTTTTAGGAGGGGATCATAGCGCAGAATTTTCGGTATGTTTTCTTTCCCATGAAGCCATAAAGGCATGGCTACGGTTGTTGCAGGATAACCTACAAGCGCCCAAATGGTAGTCATGTCGGGAAATTCTTCGGGTTTGACGCTCTGTATGATAAGTGCAGAGACAGAGCTGTGGCGTGTGATGAAATCGTCTGATGCAACAAACTCGCTTTCGGGTCGACTTGTTTCGTATTTTTTTCGGAAATCGATTCTAAAAACCGGGTGATAAAAACATCGTGAAAATTCTTGTATAACCGTTCGGTAGTCGAGTTTGCTTTTTTCTGCAGCCTCGGCGAATATTTTTTCCGCAGTTTGTCGACGAATAGAACCGCGTTTTTCTTCATTTATCCCTGTTTCGGAATAGTTTGTTCGGATAATGTAACCATTTGGAGCAAGTTGGGGATTGTTTGCATCGAATTTTGTCCATTTCCAATTATCCACTTCGTAAAAGGCGATACCTCCATTGGCATCCATTACACCAAAATTGGCTGCCAATCCTCGTGGTTTGGGGTAGGTTTCGAGTAATTGTTCAAAATCTTGCAACGAAGCGCAAGTTTGTAAGGCAAGTTTCATGAAAACGCCTTCTTTGTCTTTCAATGGCGAGGTGTCTCCTATGTTTACGTTGTAGGAAGCGCTGTTCATAATGGCAAATCCTGCACTATTGGTCCCTGCCCATACGTTTTCTCCTTTAATGTCGGCAGAATTGACTAGCCCGATGTATGGATACACACCATCGGAAAAGTAACGCATACTGTTTTTGGGTTCATCTGAATCGCGCAGTTTCCAAATTATGCTTCTTCCATCAGGTGTATGTTTACCCGATATTATGGCTGTAGTGCAAGCTACGGTGTAATCATACGGTAGGGCGAAAAACAAGAAGAAAATCGGAAAGAATTTTTTCATATGATCGGGATTAATGTTTTGGTAGGTAATAAAATAAAAGGGAGCGGTGATTAAAGGCGGGTTTAAAAAAAATCAGAAGAAACTCACAAAGCGATAGTTGAAATCCCTCCTTCTTGGAAAAAGAAGGAGGGAAGATTTTTTAATTTTTTAATGTCGGGTCGGCTATTTCAGGCTAACAAATAATTCCTTTCCGTTTTCTTCTTCTTCGAAGCACAATTTTCCTTCTCTTGCCAGCCAACCCAAAGCAGCATACAGGTCTTTTTCTCTTAATTTTATAGCTTTTCTTAAGTCTTTGACGTTTTGGCGTCCGGATGCATTCAATTGGGTCCAGACTTTACCTGCATTAATTCCAATTATTTCTTCCATGATGATTCTTTATTGATTATTCGTATTCTTTTACAAAGGCAAAGTTACATTTTAAATCTAAAAATAAAAACAAATTGCCTTTTTTGCTTGTTTGAACATTTTGCCGACAGTGATCGAGAATAGAAGGGTTTGCAAAATATACGCAACTGCTATTAAGACGAATTCACATGTTGCCACCCAAGAGTGAATTAAGAGGGGCGCGATTCATTTCTTTTTGAAATCGAGTTGGTTTAGCAAAGTTGAAACCTGAAGAATCAATGCATGTTTTTCATCGTTGTAAATAACAAAATCTGCTATTTTTATTTTTTCTTCATCGGGAATTTGATTTTTCTCACGTTCTACGATTTTTTCTATCGGCACGTTGTCTCGTTGCGAAGCTCGGGCAATTCTGAGTTCGTGTGGTGCGTAAACCGTAATGGTTTTATCGACATAGTTGTGAAAATTTCCTTCGAAAAGTATAGCGGCTTCCAAGGCTACTATCGGATATTTGTTTTTCGATGCCGCCCATGCAGCAAAGTCTTTTGCTACTTCGGGGTGAATAATGGAATTGGCCAACGATAGTTTTTCGGGATCATTGAAAATGATTTGAGCAAACTTGTTTTTGTCGAGTTTCCCTTCAATGTAAATTTCTTTTCCGAAATGGTGAATAAGTTTTTCACGAATTACAGGCGAAGAGTTGTTTAATCTTTTAGCTTCTTTGTCGGCATTGTAAACCGGAATTCCATGAATTTTGAGCAATTCGCAAACTACCGATTTGCCGCTGCCGATGTTTCCCGTAACTCCGATTTTTATCATGACTTCAAATACATTATTCTTTTTTTTCGAAAAGAAATTCCACTATCGAAGGCGATAAACGGGGATTGAGAATGGAGGAGGGGCTTTTTGTTAATTGCACTTCTATTTTTCCTTCCTGATTGGATTTGAGTTCATGATAGTCGAGATTGATTTCAAAATCCTCGGGAGTAATCATATTGTATTCTTCTAATGTTACGGAAAAAGTTACATTGACATGGGAAGGGAAAAATTTCACGTCGAGATTTTTCGGCAAATTGGAACAAGTGATGGGAATTTCAAAAAATTTCTCGGTATATTCCTTGATATGAATTAAAATATCGATTTCTTGTGGAACAAATTTGATACCTTCAATCTTTTTGATTTTGACTTTAAATTGGGAAGTAGCTTTGAGATTTTCGAAAACAGTATATTCGGTAATGGCTTCTTTTAATTGTGCCAATTGTTTTTTCGATGCATAAGCGGTTACGGTTTCAGGAATAAAAGTAATGGTGTCGATAACCAAATTGCCACCGGCTGTGGTAATCTCTCCGTCGAAAACTACGGGTATTTTTTTGCTTTCCAGTTTCGATGCGGCTAGCGAAATAATGGCCGGAGAGTAGCTCAATAGCAGGGTAGTGGGTGCCAATTGGGTGCGAATGAGCTGAATAAGTTGATTGCCTTGAATAGCATCTATGTTGCTTTCTTTAAATTCACTTATGTTGATCTCTATGGAATCTTTTTTTGACAGATCGTATTTGAATATCTGATAACCGTTGTCCGCGACTCTAATTTCGATATATTCAGGTAGAGGCTCATCGAAAACAATGTCCTCCGGTATGTTGGTATATTTAAGGGGGATACGATAGGTGCCTTCGACATGATCGCGCTGTGAATAAAGCATCAGCCAAAAGATGAAAGAAAGCAACAAAAAAAATAAAAATGTGAACAAATTTTTCCACGGGAATGTGGAAAAAAATGTTCGCACTTTTTGTTTTAAATTATGGATGGATGTTTTAAAATCCATGTCTGTTTAGGATAAAAAACAATCAATTGGTGTTCATATCCGAAGGGTTTGCATACACCGATCCTTTTTCGACTTTTATTTTTACGCCATCGGCAACTTCTATCAAAAAGTAATTATCGCCTACTTCTTTTACGCGTCCGTGAATTCCGCCTGCGGTAACCACTTTATCTCCCGGTTTTAATGCTTCGCGGGTTTTTTGAATTTCTTTTTGTTTTTTTTGTTGGGGACGAATCATGAAAAAATAAAAAATGGCAATGATGGCTATCATCATAATTAGGGTCATGCCCATTCCTCCTCCGCCATTTGCGGCCTGTGAAGCTTGCAATAAACTATTCATACGAAATAAAATTTAATGGTTTATTAATGTTTAAAAATCAGATTATCTTTTTTTATTTCAGTTACAATAGCATCCAGAATCCCGTTTACAAAACTTCCGCTTTTGGGGGTACTGTATGCTTTTGCAATCTCGATATATTCGTTGAGCGTGACACGGGTTGGGATGGATTCAAAAGAAAATATCTCGGCAACTGCCACTTGCATAATAATCATATCCATAAATGCAATACGATCCAAATCCCATTTGTCAATATGTTTTTCGATTAAACTTCGATATTTTTTTTCGTTTAAAATAGTTTCGGATAGCAATTTCAAAGCGTATTGTTTGTCTTCTTCGTCTTTAAACATGGGCAATAAAGGTTGATCTGCTCCTTTTTCTTCCGAAAATTTTCTAATGGTTTTCAACGTAAAGGTTTGGACAATTTCTATATCGTCGTTCCAGTAAATGCTTTCATCTTCCAAAATTTCGTCCAATTCCTCGTTGTTATAAATAAATTGTTTGAATATTTTTCGCCAAAATTCGCGGTCGTCGGCATAAGTCGGATTTTCTATCTCGGTATAGGTTTTATATGTCTCGGATTCCAATATTTTGTCGAGCAGATTTTTAACGAAATTCTCATTTGCCTCCCAAGACAAGGGACGTTCATTGAGATAATGGCAAAACTGTTTATTGATTCTAAGCTGCTGAATAAATTTATTATTAATCAGATGGGTGTTTGGGTTTAAATCTTCTTCAGATGGCAGGAATTTATTTTTTCTGGTTTCAATTCGATTTTCATACATATCGGTGAGTTTCACCATGAGTAAAAGCAGGTAATAATAAAGATCGTATGATTTCTGAAAACCAAACAAGAGCTCTTTTTCTGCATTTTTCAGACTGTTATTCGAATTCTGATACCAGGCATATACAATCTGCACTATTCTGATACGAATTAATTCTCTATTAATCATTGTTGAAACGAACTTTTTACTCTGCAAAAGTACGTATTTTTTTGATATTCTAACGATAAAAGCCAAAAGTAATCCATATATTTTCATAAAGAAGTTCAAAAACATCGCATAAAATAATATTTGTGGAATCAAAAGATAATCACTACCTTTGCGCCACTTTTTAGAACATCCCGTGTGATGGGAAATAAAGAGGTAGAACAAACTTTATTTTGAGTAACACAAACCATTAGATAATGAAAACATTTGACTTAAAAGGTGAAATCAGGAATGATTTTGGGAAAAAAGCAGCTCGGACTTATCGTCGCGAAGGGCTTATTCCATGTGTAGTTTATGGCGGACACAATGAAGAAAATGTAAATTTTGTCGTAAAAAGCGGAGATGTCCGCAACTTAATTTACACTCCTGAGATTTATTTGGTAAACCTCGATTTGGGAGAAAAGAAAATGCAGGCTGCCCTTCGAGAGATTCAATTTCATCCCGTAAAAGACACCATCCTTCATATTGACTTTTTGCATGTGTTTGAAGATGTTCCTCTTGAGATTGAACTTCCTGTTCGTCTTGAAGGACTTGCAGAGGGTGTGAGAGCCGGTGGAAGGTTATCACTCGATATGCGCAAACTTAAAGTAAGAGCGATACCAAGCAAATTGCCCGATGAAATTGTTATCAATGTTGAGAATTTAGGATTGGGCAAAACCATTCAGGTTGGTGATTTGGAGTTTGATGGAATAGAAATGTTAAATGCAAAGGATGCCGTAGTTTGTCGCGTTCACTTAACACGTTCGGCAAAAGCGGCAGTTACAACCGAATAGGCATTTTAGTGAGGATGTAATGTAATGAAATATCTGATTGTGGGGTTAGGGAATATTGGTCCTGACTACGAAAATACCCGCCACAACATAGGGTTTATGGTATTGGACGCTTTTGCAAAAGCGTCCAATGCTGTTTTTCAGAGTAAACGATATGGTTTTGTTGCCGAGACACGTTTGAAAAATAAATCCCTTCTCCTTTTGAAACCATCTACCTTTGTGAATTTAAGCGGTAATGCCGTACGTTATTGGTTGCAAAAGGAAAAAATTCCCATAGAAAATTTATTGGTAATCGTTGATGATTTGGCGTTACCGTTTGGCACACTTCGATTGAAGTCCAAAGGAAGCGATGGTGGTCATAAGGGTCTGAAAAATATTCAAGAAGTGCTCGGTACACAACAATATGCCCGACTACGTTTCGGCATCGGGAATGATTATCCTCCGGGATCCCGGGTCGATTATGTGTTGAGCGATTTTACCGATGAAGAAAAGGAATTGCTCCCTGAACGTATTGAAACGGCATGTGATGTTGTCCGCACTTTTTGTCTTTCCGGCATAGATGTCGCCATGAATTTGTATAATAACAAATAAAACCTTTTTTGATTAAGACAATGGATGAAGTAAGAATTGATAAGTGGCTGTGGGCGGTGAGGATTTTCAAAACCCGTTCATTGGCCTCGGAAGCATGCAAAAAAGGTCGTGTAATGGTTGAAAATGTTGCGGTGAAGCCATCGCGCATTATTCGCAGAGGCGATATTGTGCAGGTGCGTAAACCACCTGTTACATTTTCGTTCAAAGTGCTCGATTTAACCGATAAACGGATGGGAGCCAAACTTGTGCCACAATATATGGAAAACATTACACCCCCCGACCAATATGAAATCTTGGAGCTTAACAAAATCAGCGGATTTATCGACAGACAAAGAGGTACGGGGCGACCCACAAAAAAAGAACGACGCGACTTGGAACAGTTTACCAGATCGTTCAATTTCGATGATTTTGATTTTTTGGATGATTAATCGATCTTTAATTTTTCTTCTACTCTATCGTAATAAGGAACAAGATTGATTGTATTTTGCTGTAAACAAAACGATGCATCGCCTTCGGCTTTATTGTCGATAAGCCGTTGATAGTGTTCCGTATCTTTTATATAGTTCAAGGGGTCGTGTTTTGCGGATTGCCATAATTGCAACGCTATTTTTACCGCGTCCGAATCAAAATTTACGGGATTTTCGATTAAAAGTTTTTCGGCAAAGGCTCCTCCAAACAGGGTATCTTCGATATTTACCCTGTTGTTCCATCCGGCGCAAATTATCACTGTACGCTCGCCAATTTCGATGCATTTTTTTGCCAGCGCATCGATGTTCAAAAAAGCACCGATAAGCAGTGTTTTGCACCCACGCGATTGTTCAATGGCGTAAGTTCCATTGGTTGTGGTGAAAACAATTTCTTTTCCCTCTACTTTTTCTCGGGTATAATCAAAAGGTGAATTGCCGAAATCGGCAAAGTCGCATTTTTTGGTATTGCGTTCCGCTCCTACCGGATATCCTTGTGATTTGTATCGTTTGGCTTCTTCGATATCTGCTACCGGAATGATGGCCGATGCTCCATTCGCAAAGGCCGTGCATATGGTGGTGCACGCACGAAAAATATCGACAACGATTACGGTATCGTTTTCTTTTTTATAAAAAGGATAAAGAGCAGGAGAAAGACAAATGTCCAAAATCATAATGAAAATTCAATATATTAAAAAGATGCAACGCGAAGCAACAAAAATCGGAGTGAAGCGTACGCATCCAATTATGATTGGGTGAAAAGTTTTAATTTTGTGGTGTTGTTTAAAAGAAAAACAACCAACTTTGGTTGCAAAGGTACAAAAACAATGTGTTTTTTCGTATCTTTCGACTAAATTAAATAGGAACAAAAAATGAATCTTTCATATTTAAAATCCGATAATTTTTTTCTTTTGGCCGGTCCTTGCGTGATTGAAGGCGAAGAGATGGCAATGGAAATTGCCGAAAAAATAAAAACGATTGCCGATAAATTGGCAATCCCCTATGTTTTTAAGGGTTCGTATAGGAAAGCCAATCGTTCCCGCATAGATTCATTTACGGGAATTGGCGATGAAAAGGCGCTGAAAATTTTGCGTAAGGTACGCGAAACATTCAACGTTCCTGTCGTTACCGATATTCACGAGTCGCATGAGGCACAAATGGCAGCCGAATACGTGGATATATTGCAGATTCCTGCCTTTTTGTGCCGCCAAACCGATTTGCTGATAGCTGCAGCCCGTACCGGGAAAGTGGTCAATATCAAGAAAGGGCAATTTTTATCGCCCGAGGCTATGCAATTTGCGGCACAAAAAGTGGTCGATAGCGGCAACAACCGTGTTATTCTTACTGAAAGGGGAACTATGTTTGGATATGGCGATTTGATCGTCGATTTTAGAGGAATACCTGTAATGAAGAAGTTGGGTTTTCCTGTGGTAGTGGATGCTACACACAGCTTGCAACAACCCAATCGGCCTTCGGGTGTATCGGGTGGGCTTCCTTATCTCATAGAGACCATTGCAAAAGCCGCTATTGCAGTGGGTGCGGATGGATTGTTTATCGAAACACATCCCGAACCTGAAAAAGCAAAATCGGATGGTGCAAATATGTTGCCGTTGGAACAATTGGAAGATTTGTTGACGAAGTTGGTAAGGATACGCAAAGCATTATGAAACTCACAAATTATCGCATTATTCTTGCCTCCAACTCACCTCGCAGAAAAGAATTGCTTTCGGGAATCGATGTAGATTACGAAGTTCACACGTTGTCCGATATCGATGAATCGTATCCCGATGATCTCCCGAAAGAAGAAGTTGCCGAATTTCTTTCCCGCAAAAAAGCGAATGCTTACTTGGAGTCTCTCGAGGAAAACGCTTTACTGATTACAGCAGATACCCTTGTGGTATTGCACGGTAAAATTTTAGGGAAACCTTTAAATAAAGAGGATGCCAAGAACATGTTGCATGAACTTTCCGGGCAGACACATTTGGTAATTACCGGCGTTTGTTTAACGTCGAAACAAAAACAAGTTAGTTTTTCGGATAAAACGTATGTGACTTTTGGTGATCTTACCGACCAAGAAATCGAATATTATGTTGAAAAATATAATCCTTTGGACAAAGCAGGAGCATACGGTGTGCAGGAATGGATTGGCTACGTTGGAGTAGAAAAAATCGAGGGTTCGTATTTTAATGTGATGGGGTTGCCCATTTTTAAATTATATCGCGAATTGAAACAATTTTAAAAAAATAAAAAATCGTATCTTTGTGGTTTCGATGACATTTAATTTGTAATTGATAATTCATTTCTATGTTGACAGTAGAGAAAATAGGTGGAACATCCATGTCGCAATTTCAGGATGTGCTGCAGAATATAATAAAAGGAAATCGTAAAGGGGATGAGCTATACAACCGTATTTTTGTAGTCTCGGCTTATAATAATGTGACAAATTGGCTGTTGGAACACAAAAAAACAGGTGAACCGGGCATTTACAACAAGTTTCTCAATGGAGAAGACTACAGTAGTGCTTTGGATACGTTTTGTCAACGGCTATTGCTGATAAACGACGGTTTTGCCGATATTGGGCTTGATTTGAAAGAGGCTCGCGATTTCATCCGTTTTCGTGTAGACCAGGCAAAAACGATTTTATTCAGCCTCAGTAAAGTGTTGGCATCGGGATATGTAAACAGAACCGATATTTATTTGGCTGCGCGTGAGATTTTGGCGTCGATTGGGGAAGCTCATTCCGGATGGAATACGGTAAATATTCTGAACAACAACGGTATAAATGCTCGTTTTATTGATCTTTGTGGCTTTCACGATAATGAACCGTTGACGATTGACGAACGTATTCATAAAGAATTTCACGGGATCGATTTCAGTAAAGTGATTTGTGTTGCTACAGGATATACCAAAGGCACCGAGGGGATTATGCGTGCTTTTGATCGTGGCTATTCTGAGGTTACTTTCAGTAAGATTGCTGTTGAAGTGAAAGCCGACGAGGCAGTTATTCACAAAGAGTATCATTTATCGAGTGCAGACCCTCAAATTGTGGGAGTGGAAAACAGTGTTCCCGTAGGTCACACCAACTATATTATTGCCGATCAGTTGGCCGATATAGGTATGGAAGCCATTCATCCCAAAGCCGCAAAACCGTTGGAATTGGCCGGGATAAATATTCGCATCAAAAACACCTTTGATCCCGAACATCCGGGGACATTGATTTCGCGTGACTATGTTTCACCTGAACCGCGTGTGGAAATTGTGTCGGGCTCGCGAAAAGTAGTTGCCATCGAAGTTCACGATCCCATGATGGTAGGCGAAGTAGGTTTCGATGGACGTATAATGGAATATTTTGTCAAATATGGAGTCAGCTACATTATGAAATCCACCGACGCCAATTCCATTACAATGGTTGTTTGGGATAATGAGAAATCCCGCGAATTGGTAAAGGCGTTGAATGATGCTTTTTATCAAGTGAGAGCCGTTCCTGTGGCTATCGTGTGTGCTATGGGCAGCAACATTGCCATTCCGGGTTTTTTGTATAAAGCCGCCAAAGCATTGTACGATAGAGGAATAAATATCGAAAGTTTTGCCCAATCGCTCAGGCAGGTCAATATGCAGTTTGTTATATCTCGCGATAAATACGAAGATGCCGTTATAGCGTTGAATGATGAATTATGCAAAAAACCCAATTGTAAAATCGGCTAGCTTTTTACTCCATTCAAATACGCCTTAACCGTCGTTTTTACTTCAATTCTTCGAGATCCGGGTAGAGAAAATCGTTGTAGGGAAATCGTGTTGTGTGGATTTCCCTTACTTTTTTGTATAAAATCGATTTAAGTTCCTCAATATTTTCTTTTTCTTTCGCAGAGATAAAAACACAATTTTCGTTTAATTTACCCATCCATGTTTGTTTAAGTTCATCGAGCGTGTAGTTTTCTCTTTTTTTGGGTGTAAGATCATACGGATTTTGCGGAACATGCGTGAAGGCGTCTATTTTATTGAAAACAATAATCGTAGGCTTTTCGGTTTTATCGATATCGTAGAGTGTTTTTTCCACAACTTCTATTTGTTCTTCAAAAGCGGGATGCGAGATATCCACTATGTGAATAAGAATATCTGCTTCGCGAACTTCATCGAGAGTAGATTTGAATGACTCGATAAGGTGAGTGGGCAATTTTCGGATAAAACCAACCGTATCCGACAAAAGGAATGGCAGATTTCCGATGGTAACTTTTCGAACAGTGGTATCGAGCGTGGCAAACAGTTTGTTTTCTGCGAACACATCCGATTTGCTGAGTAGGTTCATAAGGGTAGATTTTCCTACGTTGGTATAACCCACAAGTGCCACACGCACCAGTTTCCCTCGGTTTTTGCGTTGTACCGATTTTTGCATATCGATGTTTTTCAACTCTTTTTTCAATCGGGAAATTTTATCGAGAACAATACGTTTGTCGGTTTCCAATTGTGTTTCACCGGGACCACGCATAATGGCTCCTCCGCCACCGTATTGACGTTCAAGGTGTGTCCACATGCGTGTTAGTCGCGGCAATAAATATTGGTATTGGGCTAGCTCTACTTGTGCTTTGGCATGAGCCGTTTTTGCCCGCATGGCAAAAATACCGAGAATAAGACCGGTTCTGTCCAGAATGCGGATGTTGAGTTCTTTTTCGATGTTTCGTATTTGTCGTGGCGAAAGTTCATCATCGAAAATAATGATATCGACTTTTTTCTCTTCATTATTTGCGATGTATTCTTTTATTTCTTGAAGTTTTCCTTTACCAACGAATGTTACCGAATTGGGCATATCCAATCGTTGTATAAAACGTTTTCCCGGCACAATTCCCGCCGTTTCGGCAAGAAAAGCCAACTCATCAAGATATTCGTTTACTTTTTCTTCACTTTGGTCGGGCGTAATGAGTCCGACCAAAACTGCATTTAAATTCTTTTTTTCGTTTAAAATGAGATCTTTCATTTAGCTATAAAATACATACTAATATACGCAAAAATTGTGCTAAAAGCAAATCGATTGTTCACACAATCATGCCGCTTCCAAGGCATAGACGACATTCCTTATCATACACCACACCAAACTGTCCCGGTGCTATTCCTTGTAGGGGTTCATCGGATTGAATACGGTAAATAGCTCCAATTTTTGAAATTTTCCCGGAGGTGAATTCGGGGGTATGGCGAATCTTGAACATGATTTCTTTTTCATCGTTAAAATCGCCCCATACGTCTTTTGTAATAAAAGAAAATCCTTGAAGATCGATTATATTTCCGTATTGATATTGGGTATCGTATCCTTTGGATACATAGATGATGTTGCGGTTGATGTCTTTTTTGATCACAAACCAGGGGCCTCCGCTCAATCCGAGTCCTTTGCGCTGTCCGATGGTATGGAACCAATACCCCTGATGTTTGCCGAGAATATTTCCCGTTTCCAATTCAACAATCAGTCCTTCTTTTTTCCCCAGATAACGTTCAATAAATTCGTTGTAATTGATTTTTCCGAGAAAACAGATGCCTTGACTATCTTTTCGTTTTGCCGAAGGGAGTTTTTCCTGTGCTGCAAGGGCGCGCACCTCCGATTTTAATAGGTTTCCAATCGGGAACATAAGACGCGAAACCTGAACATAGTCGATTTGTCCCAAGAAATAAGTTTGATCTTTTATGGGGTCCTTTGCCGTTGAGAGCCATGTAAGGCCATCGATTTCTGTGGTAGTGGCGTAATGGCCTGTTGCTATTTTGTCGAAATGGTGGCCCCATTTTTCATCGAAACAGCCAAACTTGATCAGTTTATTGCACATCATGTCGGGATTTGGGGTCAAGCCACGTTTTACCGATTCAATCGTATAGCGCACCACACTATCCCAATATTCGTCGTGTAAGGACACAATTTCGAAGCGGCAGCCATATTTTTTTGCAACGTAAGACACAATTTCAATATCTTCTTCCGAAGGGCAATCAATATATCCTTCTTTATCTTCTATTCCTATCTTTATGTAAAAAATGGTGGGATCGTATCCCATTTCTTTTAGGCGATAAACCACCACAGAACTATCTACTCCTCCCGATACCAATGCTGCAATTTCCATTTTTGCTTGATTTTACTACAAAGTTACAAATAAGAATCTTATCTTTTCACTTACATTTTGTAATCTCCCTTGGTTTTTTTTCGTATTTTTGCGAGGAACTGATTATAAACTGAAATTCAGACCGAGAAATTCGTCTGTTTGAAAAATCCAATATATACAAAGTTATGAATTTGATGGAAGACATTATTGCGCGTGCAAAGGCAAACAAGCAACGCATTGTTTTGCCCGAAGGCAGCGAAAGACGCACTATTCAAGCGGCAGATCGATTGATAGGTGATGACGTGGCTCATATTATTTTGCTGGGGGATCCCGAGGAAATTGCCGAATTGGCCTCGGAGTTGAATCTAAAACACATTAAAAGTGCAGCTATCATCGATCCGAAAAACCACGATAAAAAAGAAATCTATGCAAATCTGCTTTTCCGGCTTCGGCAGAAAAAAGGCATGACGCCTGAAAAAGCGGCAGAATTGGTGGAAGATCCTCTCTATTTGGCCTGTTTGATGATTAAGAATGGCGATGCGGATGGTGAAATAGCCGGCGCGCAAAATTTTACAAGCGATGTATTACGTCCTGCATTGCAGATCATTAAAACCCAACCGGGAATAAGCGCCGTATCCGGAGCATTCCTTATGTTTACCCAAACCGCCCAATACGGTGAAAACGGCGTTCTGCTTTTTGCCGATTGTGCCGTCATGCCCAATCCTACTTCCGAAGAATTGGCCACTACTGCCATTGCATCGGCTCAGACTGTTCGTACCATTCTGAACATGGAACCCCGCGTTGCGATGCTGAGTTTCTCGACCAAGGGAAGTGCTCGTCATGAAATGGTGGATAAAGTGATAACAGCTACTCGATTGGCAAAAGAAAAAGATCCTTTATTGGCAATCGACGGTGAACTGCAAGTGGATGCGGCTTTGGTTCCGGAGGTAGCCGAGAGAAAAGCTCCGGGAAGTTCTGTTGCCGGCAAAGCCAACGTTCTGATTTTTCCTTCACTCGATGCAGGTAATATCGGTTATAAATTGGTTCAGCGTTTTGGAAATGCCGAAGCTCTCGGTCCCATTTTACAGGGAACGGCTGCACCGGTAAACGATTTGTCGCGTGGTTGTACAATTGATGATATCTACAAAATGGTTGCTATCACAGCCAATCAGGCTATTGCCTTAAAAAATTCAGGCTCTCGGTAAACCATTGTCTTAAGTAATATACTTTTATTGATTATCATATAAAAAATACTAAAACAATATGAGTGAACTAATTATTGAGCCCATTGAACAATATGGACTTCATATAACTACACAGCGTAAAAATAAACCTTTGTTTTCCAAAATTGGCGTAGTAGGTGCAGGAAAAGAGGGCCGAAACATTATTAATCTTACTGCTTCCGCAGGAATGGAGGTCGTTTTTATGGAAGAATCCGAAGAGCGGATCAAGTATGTGATGGACCAACTCAGTAAGAACATGGATACCCGTATCGAAAACTGGGGTTTGACACAATCCGAAAAAAAGGCGATCATGAATCGTATTACCCCTACGTTGGTTTACGATGATTTTAAAGGGTGCGATTTAGCGATAGAGTGCACGCGTTATTCCGAGACAGGGCGTCGCAGTACTCCTTTGAGGAAAAATATTTTTAAAAAATTGGAAGAAGTGCTTGAGCCCGATGCTATCATCGCTACTAATGGCTTTACGGTAATCATCAGTGAGTTGGCTGCCGATTTAATTCACAAAGAAAGATGTGTAAGTCTGTATTTTCCTATTTCTCATCCCGATGCACGCATTTTAGAGATTGTAATCGGTATGCATACCTCGGAGGAGGTATACCAAAAAATGGAGATTTTTGCCAAATTAATCGGTTATATTCCCCATAGAGTAAACGAAAATAATGGAAATGTTAGCCTTCGTTTAATGGTTCCAATGCTCAACGAGGCTTGTGAAATTTTATTGGAACGCGTAACCTCAATGAAAAGCATCGAAGAAACGTTTACTATTATTTACGGGCAACGATATGGAATCTTTCACTTGGCAGACATTATCGGCATAGAACGAATAGTTGTTCTTATGGAAACCATGTTCAACGATTATGGCGATAAAAAATATAAGCCCAATCCCATTCTCTGGAAACTATACCGATCTAATCAGCTAGGTGTCCGCACTCGCAAAGGGTTTTATATTTATGATGAGATGGAAAGACCCATTGCTGAAAATACATTATTTTAATGCTTGTAAGATTTGATTATTTTTCAAGTTTAAAATTATTCGAAAGTTTATAACGATAAAAATAATAAAAATGAAAGTATTGGTTTTAAATTGTGGAAGTTCATCAATCAAATATAAACTCTTTGATATGGATAATTCCTCCGTTCTGGCTCAAGGAGGTATAGAAAAGATCGGTTTAAAAGGCTCTTTTCTTAAATTCACTCTACCGGACGGACGAAAAGTAATGCTCGAAGGCGAGATTCTGGAACACAGGATAGGGATCGAATACATTTTGGGTGTGTTGTTAAGCGAAAAATACGGATGTATTCGATCGCTTGACGAAATTGATGCGGTAGGGCATCGCGTTCTTCATGGAGGAAGGAAATTCAACAAGAGTGTGCTCATTACCCAGGAAGTGATAGATGCTGTAAAAGAATGCATCGATTTGGGACCATTGCACAACCCATCCAACTTAAAGGGAATAGATGCTATTTCGGAGCTTATTCCGGGAATTCCACAGGTGGCTGTTTTCGATACCGCATTCCATCAAACAATGCCCGATTATGCCTATATGTATGGCTTGCCATATTCTCTCTATGAAAAATACGGCATTCGCCGCTATGGATTTCATGGTACGAGTCACCGTTATGTTTCTAAACGGGCGTGCGAATTTTTGAATGTTCCTTATGAAGAGCAACGCATGATTACGGCTCATTTGGGTAACGGCGGTTCGGTTACGGCTATCAAAAACGGAAAATCCATCGATACGAGTATGGGGATGACGCCGTTAGAAGGGCTTATTATGGGGACACGTTCGGGCGACGTGGATCCCGGTGCAATTACCTATATTATGGATAAGGAACATCTCAGTTCGCAAGGTATTTCCCGATTATTGAATAAATTTTCGGGCGTATTGGGTATTTCGGGTGTTTCTTCGGATATGCGTGAAATAGAAGCGGCTATTGAACAAGGACATGAGCGTGCTATACTGGCGATGCGCATGTATGACTACCGCATAAAAAAGTATATCGGTTCGTATACTGCCGTGTTAGGGGGATTGGATGTTTTGGTATTTACCGGTGGAGTAGGAGAAAACCAGACATCGACTCGCAGCGAAGTTTGCAAAAACATGGAATATTTAGGTTTGGAAATCGATGAAGAATTAAACGCTTCGGTTCGCGGCAAAGAGGCATTGATCAGTACGCCGAGGTCAAAAGTGAAAGTTGCGGTAATTCCTACCAATGAAGAATTGACCATTGCTATGGACACGATAGAAATTATCGGGTGGAAAAAACAGGAAGAAGATTAATGGTATTTCAAAAGGTTTATCGTGTTGGCTAAAAAGTTTGAAACTCTCAAATAAAAAAAAGTAAGAGCCCAACAGGAACGAATATGCATTTTTAGGTCTGTGCAGGGGGACTGAAAATAAAAGAGGAGACAAAAAA
>DFUT01000017.1 GCA_002381125.1 Bacteroidales bacterium UBA4179
AGAAACGGTTTCAACGGCACTGTCGAGGTTGAGCCCCGAAATTTCACCGCCGACCTAATTCCCCGCCTGCGCACCCTTTAAACCCAATAAATCCGGATAACGCCTGGATCCTCCGTATTACCGCGGCTGCTGGCACGGAGTTAGCCGATCCTTATTCGCAGCGTACTTGCAAATCGCCAACACGTGGCAAACTTTATTCCACTGCAAAAGAAGTTTACAACCCTTAGGGCCGTCCTCCTTCACGCGACATGGCTGGTTCAGACTTGCGTCCATTGACCAAAATTCCTCACTGCTGCCTCCCGTAGGAGTCTGGTCCGTGTCTCAGTACCAGTGTGGGGGACCAACCTCTCAGTTCCCCTATCCATCGTCGGCTTGGTGAGCCGTTACCTACACCAACTACCTAATGGAACGCATGCCCATCCGCAGCCGGACCATCCCTGAAAAAGAAATGACCCTTTAACAATAATCTCCATGCGGAGCCCCTGTGTTACGGGGTATTAATCCGTCTTTCAACGGGCTATCCCCCTGCTACGGGTAGGTTGCATACGCGTTACTCACCCATCCGCCGGTCGCCGGCAACGTATTGCTACGTCCCGATGCCCCTCGACTTGCATGTGTTAGGCCTGTCGCTAGCGTTCATCCTGAGCCAGGATCAAACTCTTCGTTGTAAAATATGTTATCTTGTTCCGTTAAGATACCCGATGCCTGAACATCGGAAAAATAGCCGAACGAAAATATACAACAAAAAAAAAGTCCGACCCCTCAATACGGCTCTCTGAATTTCACGTATGTCATCCGAAAAATCTCGTTCTCTCAAAAAATATTACGGGTCGTCGCACCATCAAACACCAAAAAAAATCGATGCGATGACGCAACTACTGTTTTGTCTTAAAAAAACGTGTACGGAAATCTTTCAAAGATCGCTAATTAAATCGCCATCCAAAATTAAACAGAAACGTAGTGTTCCATCAGGAAAGCGGCTGCAAAGATAGAAACTTTTTTAATCCAATCCAAAATATCGAAGCATATTTTTGTAAGAAAAATGCATAAAAAATTTCTAAAAAATGCAGTTGTGCTGTTTATCAACACTATAAAGAACTTTATTGTTTTACTCCCAAAATCAAAAAAAAGATAGTATGGGTATGATATTCCCCATCGCAACATATATTTGAAAAGACGAAATACGGGGCTGTCCAACCGTGTCGAACAACCTCCAACACCAAAAACTATCGTCTTTTCTTTTCTTTTGTCTTAAATATTTGTTTCTCCAGTGCTTCTGCACATAAATCTACAGCCTCTTCAAAAGTATCGCCAACTTTTTCGGCAAAAGCTTCACCATTGTTGAGATTCAGCTTTACGGTTACTTCTTTGTTCTTGGCCGCTTCGGGTTTAACCACTCTCATAACCACATCGGCATTTATGATGCCATCGTTAAATCGTTCCAGCTTTTTAATTTTTTTTTCTACGAATTCTTTTAATTTGCCGGTAGCTTCAAAATTGATTGCTTGAATTGTCAGTTCCATATTATTTTTCTCCTTCATTTTTAGCTCGTGGGTGAGCATTGTTATACACTCTTTTCAACTCATCAAATGTCACGTGGGTGTAAATTTCCGTAGAGGCAAGGCTGGAGTGTCCCAGCAATTCTTTTACGGCATTGATCTCTGCCCCATTGTTAAGCATCTCGGTGGCAAAGGAATGACGCAGCACGTGCGGACTTTTTTTCGATAAAGTGGCTATGCTGCTTAAATGGGTATTTACGATTTTATATACCATAATAGGGCACATGGGTTCTCCATTGTTTCTAACAAACAAAAAGGGAGATTTGTTCTTTATATGTTCATCTCTTTTTTGCATGTATCCTTTTAGTTTTTCCATAGTGATATCGGATAAAGGTATTATACGCTGTTTGTTTCTTTTTCCTGTAACCCGAAGCGTTTTGTTGTAAAAATCGATATCGGAATCTTTCAGACCGATCAATTCGGAACGGCGCATGCCGGTGACGTAAAACAACTCGATGATAAACCGGTCGCGATGTCCTTCAAAATCGTCCGAAAAATTCTCATCGTCATCGAGAATTTTTTCCATATCTTTATTGCTCACAAACACGGGCAATTTTTTATTCACCTTTGGTCCGTTTACCCTCTCGGCGGGATTATGGGTTACTACCCCTTGTTTTTTCAAATATTTGAAGAATGATTTTACGGCACTCAGTTTTCGGTTTACGGAACGAGGCTTCATCCCTTCCTCCATGAGTTGCATTATCCATATTCGGATGAGGTCGGAATCGATTTTTTGAAGATCGAATTCTCCACATTTGTCGACAATGAATTTTTCGAATTGATTAAGGTCATTTAAATAAGAAATCTCCGTATGAGACGAATAGTTCTTCTCAAAACGGAGATATTCTATAAATTTATTTTTCCACATTACCTTCATCCTTTAAGTCGGGTCATCGAAATTAAAGGATTTTTTTCTAATTCGAAAATAATTATTCTTCATTCTCGCGCAAACGCTGCACGTAAATGGCACGCTGCTTCTTCTGTCTTCTTTCGACCGAAGGCTTTACGTATGCCTGGCGTCTGCGAAATTCTTTTGAAACGCCTGTTCTTTCGTATTTGCGTTTGAATCTTTTTAATGCTCTTTCTATATTTTCGCCTTCTTTTACCGGTACTATAATCATATATAATTCAATTGTTTTTGTTTTCTAATTTATAAATTGCGATTACTGTTTTATATTCTACACATTTATTATACATATGGTCTATTGGTTCGCCCCTTGGTGTACAGATGTACGGGTGTGCAATTTGCGCACAAAACCAACATACCTTGTTTTTTTATTGTTTCATTTCTTTATTTCTGCGTATTTCAGTAACCCCCTTTCTATTCGAAGCGACAAAATTACAAATAAAGATTGATTTTCCCATCTTTTGCAAAAACATTTTTACGAAAAAACGGAAAAATAGGACAGGTATCGCCTTTTTGTTATTTTTGTTGTTTCGAAATCTCGGGTTCTATGCGTATGTTCAACTTTTTCGAGGAGTATTTCTCACCCTCCAGAGTATTTTCTCACACTATATAATATAGGTATATTATGCGGAATAAAAAAATCAATGAAAACGGATGGTTGCTTATAGCCATTGTCATCGGGTCGTTTTTCAACAGTTTCATGTCCTCTTCTTTGAATATTGCCATGCCGGCAATCAATGCCGAATACGGGGTAGGCGTTGCTCAAGTGGCGTGGATTTCAACGTCTTTCCTGTTGGCATCGGCCATTGGGCTGCTTCTTGCCGGGTGGATGGCCGACCGCTACGGCAGGCGCAAAATATTTTTGGTCGGGAACGCCATTTTCGGGTTTGTTTCACTTTTAATCGTCATCGTTCCCGGTTTTTATCCGGCCGTCGTGTTACGGTTTGTTCAAGGGTTGGGCAGTGCGATGATCATGGCATCGGCACCGGCATTGATTGCATCGGCCTTCGAGACTTCCCGACGAGGGTTTGTTCTCGGCATTCAAACCACGTTTACCTATATCGGTCTCTCGTTGGCTCCTCTGCTGGGAGGGTTGTTGACGCAAGTGTTGGGCTGGAAAAGTTTGTTCGTTTTCAACCCGTAATGATGGCATTGCTTTCGGCTTATGCCGGGCATCTTTCCGACAGACATAATCCGGGAAAAATAGCATCCTGCGGCATGGGCATCATCAGTGTATCGCTTTTCGCCATCGGTTTGCTTGTCGACGAAACCCTCCCCCTTTATGTGTTGGCCATTCTGTTGGCCGTATTGGGCGTGGGGTTTGCCTTGTTTTCTTCGCCCAATACCAATGCCGTAATGAGTTCGGTAGATGCCGATTCTTACGGATTCGCCTCTGCCTTTCTTGCCTTTGGCAGGCTGTTTGGCCAATTTCTTTCGATGGCGTTGGCATCGGGACTCATTATGTTGATCAACAATTCACAAGTCACCCTTTTTGGGAAAGAAGGGCTGTTGCTTGCCACAAAAATCGCATTCGTCTTTTTCGGTCTCTTGAGCTGTTTGGGCGTTTACCTTTCGTATCAAAGGGTTTCCGTACGACCTAAAAACTAAAAACGTTGGAACGACTTCGATTGACAAGAATGATTTCCTTGGTTTCCGTTTATTGATTCAATGCTTTCAGCAACTCGCGTTTCATGGTGTCGGCACCCGGAAAACTGACCGAATGGAAACACTGACTGCCTTCTCGGTCGAGAATAATGTAGGTGGGTACGCCATCCACTTTCTTCTGCTTGACGATATATTCCCATTGCGCATCGTTCATCCGATAATGATTGCCTTTCAAGTCGGGAATCATGTTGCGCCAGGTGTTTTCGGGCGAAGTGTATCCGGTCATGTAAACATATGCCACATCTTTGCCTGCAAATTGGGCTTTCAGCGGTTCCATTTCTTTGTTTGCCTGTCGGCACGGACCGCACCACGTTGCCCAAAAATCCACCAACACCACTTTACCCCGGAAAGGTTTCACCATTTCGTCAAACAGCTGTTCGTCGGACACTTGCGGCACTTCCAACACCGTGTATCCCGTTTTCTTCTTGTTCTCCTCTATTTTTACCAACAGTTCCTCGTTCTTCTCCAACAGGATGGTCTGCATGATTTCGGGATAGGCGTCCAGTTCCTGCTTCTGCTCATCGGTAAGGGGGTTGTAATCCCGCAAGGCGAAAGCGATTTGTTGCGAACGAATGAAATCAAACAGAAAAGCATCCTCGGTATTCCACACCTTTTTAAGGTAGGGCAACCCCATATTTTCCCGGAGGTATTCATTCAGAAGCGACGAATATTTTTTGAATATCGAGTCGATCGAATCCATTTTTTCGAATTTTTCTCCCTCTTCATAGGCAGCAATGTAGTCGCCGATGAGCGCCTTGTCGTCAGCAGACACTTCTTCGTTTTTGGCCAAATAGCGCATGATTGCCATCGGATCGTTCAATTCTCCTCGGGCATATCCCAAACTTTGAATATAAAGAGGTATATCGGGAACCAACAGAATAGTGGGATCGTCATAGGGCAACAGCCGATAAAAATCGTCGTAATTGCCGGCTCGTGGCGAGTGTTTCATTTTTTGTGCGGCTTCGGTATAAGGCACCTTGTATTTTTGGGCATAAGCGCTCAGAATGAAAGAATCGGCATTCATCAGGATATTGGTCAACAAAAATGCCTGCCGAATGTTGTAAATCTTTTGGGCAAACGCTCCGATTCCGGCCGAAGCACTCGTTGCGAGCAATTGTTCGTAGCGCTCCATCAAAAATGTTTTCAACTCATTGACATCCATATCGGCCGCAACGGCAAAAAGATCTTCGGTAGAAAGATCCCTAAGCGCTTCATGTTGCAAATCGGTATTGAGTTTTGCCAGATAACCGGCATAATACACCTCCCTGCCGTACGGCTCTTCCGCTTTAAGCAGATGCGAATATTTGCGGGTATATTCGGGAAGATTGACCAGCAATTTCGATGTCTTTCCCGGAGCCGTCTTCACGGGAAACGAAGCCGATCCCAAGCGAAGGTAAAGGTTGGTGGGACTGCATACCGCAATTGACGCACGAAACGAACCGTCGGCATCGACGTTCACCGGCACTTTGTTTTCTTCGCAGGTAATCGGATTGCCGTAAACCAACTCGACGCTGCCAAATTCGGGACGATACCCCCACAAGATGCCGCTCACAACGGCATCGCCTTTCTCCAATTTGATCTCGATATCGTCTTCGAGCGGGTAATCACGGGTATACTCTTCGGGAATAGCGTTTGGCTCCAAACGTTTGTTCTTGAGATCCACCCCATATATCTTGAAACAATTCTCGCAATCGCTTTCTATAAAATCAAAGGCGGAAGTGTTGACCGGCAAGGGTTCAAAAACGAGTTTAAAAGAAGCTTCGCCCGATGCGGGCATCCAAAAAAGCGAATCGAGGTCGATGCCCTGTCCGCTGCGAATCGTATACTTCTTGCCGTCGGCCAACAGATAACTGTCGGATACGATTTTTATCCACCAACCGGGGCGATAAAAAGCGGCTATATCCAACACGGTAGCCGTATCCGAAAGGGTTACTCTGCTAATCTCCACAGCCCGATTATTGCTGAACACAGACGGTGGCAGCTCAATCACTTTTTCATTTGCATTGACCACTGCACCCGGCAGCGTCAACAGGATTGCGATTAAAAAAAATTTCGGTTTCATCCGTACAATACATTAAGTGGTGTAAATTAAGTGCACAAAAAATTACAGTTATTCGCTCCAAATGTAATCATTTTATTTCCGAGTATCGCCACCTTTACAATGCAAATTTTACGTAATTCACAATTATAAACACTCTCACCATTAAAAGATGCGGAACACCCGAACTCCACTTGTTAGGCTACGACTCACACTTTGTGATTGTGCCTTAATAACCATGGGCGTTTTGGTGAAAGAATAATAATGAAATTGGAGCAAAAAATTATTCCCACACAAAATTTGCTGTTGGGAGAGAAGGAGAAAATATTCCCACAAGCAAAAGCGATCTCCGAAAGGAAGGAGAAAATTACTCCAATAGGAAAAACAACGCCCGAAAGAAAAGAAAAAATCGCCCCAACACGGAAAGTAATTAAATTTATGTGAACATAATTTTTATTCGTCTATGTGTAAATTAAAAAAAGTCCTTATCTTTATGTCACTAAACTTAAAACATAGACAAGATACACAATAAGCAGAAAACAATGTCTTCCGATTTAACTTTTATAACCAATGAAGAAAACCGAACCCTTTGTGATCGATTTAATCAATTGATCAAAGATTCGCGATATTTTGATGTCCTCGTGGGTTACTTTTATACAAGCGGTTTTCATGCCCTTTATCCGGCCCTTGAAGCTACAGAAAAAATACGAATCTTAATCGGCATAGGAACCGGGCAAGATGTTGTGGATTTGATCGGACGTTCAAAAGAAAGTGCGAAAACGAAACAACATTTTTCCCACGCCGAAGTAAAAAAACAGTTTGAAAAAGAGGTCGCAGCCGAGATGGAACACGCTGATGACAATCTTCGGGTAGAAGAAGGCATTGAACGATTTATAAGTTGGCTGAAAAGCGGTAAACTCGAAATCCGTGCTTATCCTTCGCAAAACATTCACGCCAAGCTCTATATCATGACGTTTAAAGAAGGCGATCGCGATTTCGGACGCGTCATAACCGGCTCAAGTAATTTCACGCAAAGCGGACTTTCGGACAATCTGGAGTTTAATGTCGAACTCAAAAATCGAAGCGATTATGAATTTGCCGCCACAAAATTTGAAGCGTTGTGGAGAAATTCCGTCGATGTCAGCGAAAAATATATACAGTTCGTAAAAACCCATACCTGGTTTAATCCGAATATAACACCTTATGAGCTTTACCTTAAGTTTTTGTACGAATATTTCAAAGACGAATTGAGTTTGACGGACGAAATATTCATCAACTACTTGCCTCAGGGCTTTAAAAAATACGATTATCAACAACAAGCCGTCCTCAATGCAAAAAAAATAGTCGAAGAATATGGAGGTGTATTTATCTCCGATGTGGTTGGATTGGGAAAAACCTATATTGCAACCATGTTGGCCGGGCAACTCAATGGCCGAACACTGGTTATTGCACCTCCTGCTTTGTTGGATAAAAACAACCCGGGTTCGTGGCCCAACGTATTTTTAGACTTTCATATTCCTGCCGATTGCGAATCGGTCGGAAAATTGGATTCGTTGTTGAAGCGCGGTGTCGAAAAATACACCAATGTCATCATTGACGAATCTCACAGGTTTAGAAGCGAATCCACCATCGGATACGATCTTTTGGCTCAAATATGTCGCGGAAAACGCGTTATCCTCATCAGTGCAACACCTTACAACAATTCGCCGATGGATATATTGAGCCAAATAAAACTTTTTCAAAATCCGCGCATGAGCACCATCCCCAACCTCCCCGATTTGGAAGGATTTTTCAAAGAACGCGAAAATCGGTTGAAAAAGATAGACAAACAAAAGAATTATAACGAATACCTTCGAGTGGCAAAAGAGAATGCCCGGGAAATACGCGATAGGGTATTGAAATACTTAATGGTACGCCGAACACGAACCGAAATCGAAAAGTATTTTCCCGAAGATATGGAAAAACAAGGATTGAAATTTCCCGAAATACAAAATCCGATTCCCTTGTATTATGAATTAAACGATGAAGAAGACAACATCTTCAACGAAACCATCCAACTCATTACGCAGCAATTCAAATACGCTCGTTACACACCTCTTTTGTATTATAAGGACAAAATCTCTCAGAGAGAACGATTGTCTCAGAAAAACATGGGAGGTTTTATGAAAGTGCTTTTGGTTAAAAGGCTCGAAAGCAGCTTTCATGCTTTTCGACGTACCATCGACCGTTTCATTCATTCCTATGAGATGTTTATCAAAACATTTGACGAAGGAAGTGTTTATGTGAGTAAAAAATATACACAAAAAATATTCGAATTGTTGGAAAACGACGACGATGAGGCTATTCAGTTGTTGATAGATGAAAATAAAGCGTTAAGATACGATAGTTCGTATTTTAACGATCGGTTCAGAGACGATTTGCAAAACGATCTCGATATTTTAAAAAAAATACAGCAACTTTGGCAAAAAGTGAAGCGCGACCCAAAGCTCGAAAAATTGCAGTACGAACTGTCAAACAACGCCATATTGAAAAACAAAAAAATCATTCTATTTACCGAATCGAGAGAAACGGCAGAATATCTGGCATCGAATATCGAAGACGAGGTTATCTGTTATCATGGGAGTTCCGGCGAAAATATCCGCGATATCATTATCGACAACTTCGATGCCAAGGTTAAAAAGCCCAAAGACGATTATCGCATTTTAATTACAACCGAAGTGCTTTCCGAAGGAGTGAACCTGCACCGTTCCAATATTGTCATCAATTACGACATCCCCTGGAATCCTACCCGCATGATGCAGCGTGTTGGGCGTATCAATCGTGTGGACACCCCTTTCGACAAAATATACACATTCAATTTTTTCCCCACGGTTCAAGCGGAAGATCAAATCAAATTGAGAAAAACGGCAGAAGCCAAAATCAATGCTTTTTTGACTCTGCTGGGAGGCGATGCGGCTTTGCTCACCGAAGGCGAACCGGTAACTTCGCACGAACTTTTCAATAGGCTGATTTCGAAAGAAACACTAACGGGCGAAGACGATATGGAAGAAAGCGAGTTGAAATACCTGAACATCATAAAAAATATACGGAATAAGGAACCCGGTCTTTTCGAGAAAATCAAACGCCTCCCCAAAAAAGCCCGTTCTTCTAAAAACATTACTTTAGAATCACTTCCGGGCGATAGCCTGTTGACCTATTTTCGATGGGGTAAACTTCAGAAGTTCTTCCTTTCCAAGAAAGGAGGAGAAGCAAAAGAAGTAGATTTTATCACAGCAGCCGGATATTTCGACTGTAATGCCGATGAACCGAAGCAACCATTAAAAAAAGACTTTTATCAATTGCTCGATCAAAACAAGAAAGCTTTTGAAGAAACAACGCTCATCGAAGAAAACACATCGGGAAATAGAAGAGGGAGAGATACCGGCAAAGAAGTATCGAAAATACTGAAAGCCGTTTTACAAAACGGAAAACAACTGACCGACGAACAGGAAGATGGGTTGAGAAAAGTCATTTCAAGGTTCGAGGATGGCACCATTCCCAAGAAAACGACAAAAGAGACCCTCGAAGCCCTGAAAGAATTAAATGTCGATATCCAAAATCCTTTCAAAGTACTTGCCGTGCTCGGAAAAACCATTTCCCCAAAGCTTCTTGAAAGCCATTATGTCGAATACACGAAAAGATACGCAGAAAAAAGAGAAGTTATCTTGTCACTTTATTTAACGAATAACGATTATGACTAACGAACAAGCAACAAATCTCATCAAAGAAACATTTGAATCGTCCTTCGATGAGGACAAATTCATTCGCTTTATAAAAAATCTGCTCAAACATTACGATGATACGCCACCGGCATTGTTTTCCTATTCGGGTAATTTCATTTGCGAACCTTTCAGGCCCTATATTTCCGGTTACAGCCGCATAGGGAAATATACCGACGGCACCCATTCAATCGATATTTTGATTGTCAGATTGAAAAAAACGACCTCGTTGGAGCGGGCACGAACCATGCAACGAAATTTTGTTTCGTGGTACCTGAACGGCGGTAGAGGCGGTCGACAAAAAGACGCCGCACTGGTTGCTTTTGTTTCGCCCGATGATGAAGATTGGCGCTTTTCGTTGGTGAAGATGGAATACACATTTGAGATAACCGAAGAAAAAGTTAAAGTGAAAGAAAAGATCACACCGGCACGACGGTGGTCGTTCCTTGTCGGGAAAAACGAAAAAAGCCATACCGCTCAAAGCCGCTTTGTGAAGCTGCTTGTCGACGATTCGAACGAGCCGACGCTGGAACAATTGGAAGAAGCGTTCAATATCGAACCGGTAACCAAAGAATTTTTCTTCAAATACCGCGAACTTTTTATTCGCACCAAAAACGAACTGGATAAAATAGTTGAAGCGCGTCCTCTCGTAAAAGCCGATTTTGAAGCCAAAGGAATCGATACGGTAAATTTTGCAAAAAAACTGCTGGGGCAGATCGTTTTTCTTTATTTTTTGCAGAAAAAAGGATGGTTTGGCGTACCACGCGACGAAGATTGGGGAAACGGCTCCAAACATTTTCTACGCGAACTGTTCGAAAAAAAGTATTGCAACTACACCAATTTTTTCGACGAAATACTCGAACCGCTTTTCTACGAAGCGCTGCGCATCGATCGTCATGACAATGACGACTACTACAGCCGTTTCAACTGCAAGATCCCTTTCCTCAACGGCGGACTTTTCGACCCCATCAACAACTACAATTGGGTATATACCGATATTCCCATTCCCAACGAACTTTTTTCGAATACCAACCCAACCAAAGAAGGCGATATTGGCAACGGAATTCTCGATATTTTCGACCGCTACAACTTTACGGTTTGCGAAGACGAACCGCTGGAAAAGGAAGTGGCCATTGATCCGGAACTGTTGGGGAAAACTTACGAAAAATTCAATGCCATTCGTCCCGACAATTTCGACGAATACATAAAGAGCATTGGCACCGGGAAAGAAAATAAATTCAACAAGAAATATGGAGTATACTATACTCCACCCGAAATTGTGCATTTCATGTGCCGCCAAAGCCTGATCGAATATTTATGGAACCGAGCAACAACCGAAAAATTAAATTGCCCAATTACAAAAAAAGATATCGAAGATTTGATTGAGTTGGGAGAACTCATTACCGAATATGAAGCCACGGCACTCATAAAAAAGGAAAACATGGAAAACGGAAAACAAAAATCGACCGACTATACCATGCTGTTGTCCGAAAGCATCCGACAACAGGCCGAAACCATAGATGGTTGGCTGGCCGATATTGCCGTATGCGATCCTGCCGTAGGTTCAGGCGCTTTCCCGGTTGGAATGATGTCCGAAATAGTACGTGCGCGCCACACCCTTTCCCTTTATATAAAGAATGGCGATAGAACTTCGTACACATTAAAACGCTCGTGTATCGAAAATTCGCTTTACGGTGTAGATATCGATGCGGGAGCCTGCGAAATAGCCAAGCTACGGCTTTGGCTTTCAATGGTGGTGGAAGAAGACGACATAAAGTCCATAAAACCCCTCCCCAACCTCGACTACAAGATTGTGTGCGGAGACTCGTTGATGAAAGTGGAAAAAGAATTATTCAATAATGAGTTATTTCATGAGCTCGAAGAACTGAAACCGATATACTTTGGCGAAACCAACTATACAAAAAAACAGGACTACAAAAGACAAATGGATGAACTCATCAGCCAAATTACCAGCGGAAATACCCAATTTGATTTTGAAGTCTATTTTTCGGAAGTTTTTCACCGCAAAAAAGGTTTTGACGTGGTTATCGGCAACCCGCCGTATATCCAGCTTCAAAAAACCTTTGACGACAAAAGAAAATATGCCGATCTCTATAAACAGTTGAATTACGAAACATTTGAGCGTACAGGCGATATCTATTGTCTGTTTTACGAAAAAGGGATAACGCTGTTGAACGAGGGCGGTCATTTGGCTTTCATCACTTCCAACAAATGGATGCGTGCCGCATACGGAAAAAAACTCAGAAATTATTTTCTTAAAAATAATCCAAAAATACTTATCGATTTAGGTCCGGGCGTATTCGAAAATGCAACAGTGGACACCAATATTCTCATTATTCAAAAAGCGAAAAACCAACACCGGCTGCAAGCTGTAGCCATAACAGAAAACAAAAAAAATCATATCGATTTGGCAGCCATATTGAAACGCAACGGCGTAGTGCTTAAACACCTTACACAAGATACATGGTTTATTGGAAGCGATGCCGAGCAGCGATTGAAAGAAAAAATAGAACGCATGGGAAAACCGTTAAAAGATTGGAATGTAAAAATTTATCGTGGAATATTAACCGGTCTCAACAAGGCTTTTATCATCGACAGCACCAAACGGCAGGAAATATTGAACAACTGCCTCGACGAAGACGAACGACACCGCACCAAAGCCATCATCAAACCCATTCTCCACGGCCGGGACATTAAAAGATATTATTATGAGTGGGCCGGACTGTGGGTGATAGTTATCCCTGCAGGCTGGACAAATGAAAACAGAAATAAAGAAAATGCCGAAAATTTTATAAATAACCAATTTCCGGCATTGATGAGCCATTTAAAGCAATTTGAAACAAAAGCCAAAAAACGGAACGATCAGGGCGATTATTGGTGGGAATTGCGCGCTTGTGCCTACTACCCCGAGTTTGAGAAAGAGAAGGTGGGCTTTAAAGCGGTTGGAAAAAACTTGGCTTTTTCAATTATTCCTTCAGGTGTAATGATAACTGCACCTGCCTCATTTATGACATCAGCACATAATAAATATATTTTGGGATTTTTATGTTCAAATTTTACATTTTATTTCATTTTAAAAAATGCAGATAAAACAGGAGCTGGAGATGTGATGTTAAATGTTCAATCTTTTGAAAAAATACCCATTCCGCCAATTTCAGCATCTAACCAACATATTGTTATACAAATCGAATCACTTGTGGATAAAATCATTGCAGCGAAAAAGGAAAA
>DFUT01000024.1 GCA_002381125.1 Bacteroidales bacterium UBA4179
CATGCATATGATAAGATTTCAGTATGTATTAAAAACAAAAATTTATGAAGCATGTAAAGTTTTGCCTTCTTGTAATAGCTTCGCTTATGATGTCCTCGGGTTCGATCAAAACGGGAGAGCCTTGTATAGGTTGTTATCCCGGCGAACGGATTCCGAATATCGTGTTGCACGATATCGGGGGGAACATGCTTGATTTAAGCGAATACAAAGGCAAAAAAGTAATTGTAAATTTCTGGGCCACATACGATGCTTGCTCAAGAGCATCGAATATCCGGATACACAATTTCTTAAAAGAAAATTATCCGAATATTGCGTATTTGTCTATTGCTTTTGATGAAAACAGAAGTGTGTTTGAAAAGACGATACGCTGGGATAGGCTCGAAATTGAATCGCAATTTTGCGATGCGAAAGGACCCCGTTCCGAGATATATAAAAAATTTAGCTTGAACAAAGGTTTTAAAAATTATTTGATTGATGAGAATGGGGTGATTATCGACATGAATGTGACTCCGGAAAAGTTGAAAGTCATTCTTTAATTTCCGACAAAACGATAAAAGGAAACTGTTTGGAATCAATTTGAACAGTTTCCTTTTTGCATTTTCACCTCCCTCGGAGATGTTTGGTTGAATTTTTGAGTTTTTTATTCGCCGGAATTTATATCGATAACGACGATGTCTCCTTTTTTCATCGGAAGCGAAATATATTCCTCTCGCTTGTCGGACGTTTTCTTGTTTAATGTTATTGTTTGGGCATAGGGAGGGATTTTTATTTTGAAGGTATGATTTGCATGTGATCGGATGGTGATTGAAGTTGCTTTTTTGTTTTCCCATTGTGCGTTAACTTCTCCTCCGCCACGGACACACAAACCCTTGAAGCTGCCGGTTGCCCAATTGTCGGGGAGTGCGGGGAGCAATTCGATGTATCCGTCTTGGCTTTGGATGAGCATTTCGGCAATGCCGGCCGTTCCTCCAAAGTTCCCATCGATTTGAAATGGCGGATGGGCGCAGAAAAGATTGGGATAGGTTCCACCTCCTTGCTCCGACATGGATGTTTCTTTGTCGATAGCCGGGTGAAGAAGGTTTTTCAACAATTTATAAGCTCTGTTCCCGTCGTGAAGGCGTGCCCAAAAGCTTATTTTCCATGCGCGCGACCAACCGGTGCCTCCATCTCCCCTTCGTTCCAGTGTTTTACGGGCTGCTTCTGCCAATTGTGGTGTTTTGTGAGGGGATATCCGATTGGAGGGATATAAGGCATATAAATGCGATACGTGGCGGTGGTGCGGATCTACCTCTTCATAATCGTACAGCCATTCCTGCAAGTAGCCTTTGGGGCTGATCTGCAAAGGAGGCAGTTTGGGTTTTGCTGCCTTGATTTTTTCGACGGTTTCATCCCGAATATCGAGGATTTCGGCAGCTTTAAGTACATTGTCAAACAATTCGCCAATAATTTCCACGTCCATTGTTGGTCCCATGCATACATAAACGGGCTCTTTGCTTCCGGGCAAATAAAACGCATTTTCAGGCGAAGACGATGGGGCGGTTACCAACCACCCATGCATAGGTTCTTCTATCATGTTGGTCAGGAAAAAATCGGCTGCTCCCTTCAGGGTAGGGTAGATGGTTCGTAAATAGACGCTATCTTGCGTGAAAGCGTAATGTTCCCATAAATGCTGACAGAGCCATGCTCCTCCGGTATTGGTTGCGCCCCACGACGCATGTTCGGCAGGTGCCGTAAATCGCCAGGGATTGGTAATTACGTGGGCTACCCAACCTTCGGCTCCATAGAATGTTTTTGAAGTGGCGGTTCCCGACGGGACGAGCGCTTGTGTGAAATCGAGCAAAGGTGTGTGCAGATCGGATAGATTACACACTTCCGCAGGCCAATAATTCATTTGTACATTGATATTCAGATGATAATCGCCATTCCATGGCGTTTGCACGGTATTGGCCCACATTCCCTGCAAATTAAGCGGAAGAGAATTTTCACGCGTTCCGCTAATCATTAGGTATCGGCCAAATTGGAAGTATAAGGCGGCAAAGGAAGGATCGTTGCTTTGCTGAAAATCTTTCAGACGTTCATCGGTAGGCAAATCGTTGTTTTGTTTGCCTAAATTCAGTTCCACGCGATCGAATTTATCGCGGTAAATGCCGATATGGTCGCTTTTCAGTTTCTTGTAAGGCATTTTTATGCCTTTTGATAGCAATTCATTCACACTCATCCGATAATTTTTGTCCAACATGTCGGTAGAAGTGGAGATTAAAATGATTGCCTCATCGGCATCCGTAAGCGATAATGATGAATTTTCAGACGCAAGAGTGCCTCCTTTGTTCAAAATTTGCAATTTGGTGAGATAACGAACGCCTTTATCGGTATTGTACCCATCGTTTAGTTGCCCTTCCATATACATGACATTGTTTTTTATGGATATTGTTGCTCTTTCGGGACGAGAGAGGGCCAATTCAAAATTAATGCTTTTTTTCTTGTTCGACGTAAGGCGGATTATCAGGATATCATTTGCAAACGATGCAAAGTATTCACGTGTATATTTCGTATTTCCTTTTTGAAAATGGGTATAAGCAATGGCATCGTTCAGCGAAAGCGTTCGTCGATAGTTATCGACGGGATCGTTGTTAGGGTACGAATAACGAATATGCAAATCTCCGAGCATCTGAAAACATCCATACGGGGCATCTTTTGCCTGCCCAAAAGCCGATCCTTTTCCTCCGCAGCGGAAATGTCGATACATGATGTTTTGGGCTTCAAGGTTTTTTCCTTCGAGCAGCAATTTTCGGATTTCGGGAAGGTAGCGAATAGCCTCGGGGTTCAATGCTTCCGGATCTTTGCTTCCCGACCACATGGCGATATCGTTCAAAACGATATGTTCCGTATCGATACCCCCATCGGGCATCATGCCGATGCGTCCGTTCCCAAGCGGAAGAGTAGCTTCCCAAATTGCGGCAGGCGAAGTATATTGCAATACGAGACGGTTTTCCGAAGTTTTCGATGTGCAAACCGAAAGGGGGAGTAGAATGAAAAGAAGACCGTAAAAATATTTCTTCATATCAATATACCTCTACATTGGACAACACCGGGCATGCTTTGGAATCCAAGATATTGACCCTTATTTTTTGTGTGGTCACGGGATCCACTTTTACTATTCTTTTGTAACCGATGGTGGTTCCTTCGGAAATTTGGTGCCATTTATTATCTTTCCATGCATCTATCGAAAACGATTTGATTCTTTGCCCCAATTTGATGTATTCTTGCAACAGAACATAGGAAACGGTTTGTGGTTTACCGAAGTCGATTTCGAACCGGCCGGTGTTTTCCTCGTCGTCCGTTGCCCAGTAAGTTTCCTTATTGCCGTCTATTAAGTTCAGGGGAACATATTTTTTCGATTTTCCTCTGTAAGCGGATGCTTTTACCGAAGCTCCTTCTGCCAAGTTGTTTGCAAAAACGGAATCCAACATGTGTTTGAAACCTTGAAGCGATTTCACGTCGTTTTCATGAATTAGTCCCCTTCTGTCGGGCGGAATGTTCAACAATAGGACAGCACCACGGCCTACCGATGTCAAATAAATATCGAAAAGCTGTTCCGGAGTTTTTACCAATGTATCTTCTTCGGAATGATAGAACCATCCCGGACGGATGGATACATCGGCTTCGGCAGGAATCCATTTTGTACCGTCGATAGATCCTGTTTTCAACAAATCGCCGATCCCCGGTTTTCCCGGGTAAAGCGTGTCGGGGGTAAGGGTATTCCAATTGGTCTCTCCGGCACATCCCTTTTCGTTTCCTACCCATCTGATATCGGGACCGGCATCGCTGAAGAAAAGGACCTGTGGTTGAATGTTGCGTATCAAGGCCAAGGTTGTTGGCCAATCGTAATACGTTTTGGGATCTATTTTTCGGGTTTCTCTTGCGCCGCCGTAATAGCCGTCTCCACCGTTGGCGCCATCGAACCACATTTCGAAAACGGGGCCGTAATTCGTGAACAATTCCTTGAGCTGATTCCTGTAATAGTCGATATAGGCAGGTTTCCCGTAATCTTTGTGGTTTCTGTCCCAAGGCGAAAGATAAACTCCAAATTTCAGGTTGTATTTTCGGCATGCTTCGCTTACTTCTTTTACAAGGTCTCCTTTCCCGTTTTTGTACGGACTGTTTTTTATGGAATGTTCCGTATATTCCGATGGCCACAGGCAAAATCCGTCATGATGTTTACAGGTTAGGATAACACCTTTGAATCCGGTGTCTTTGAGAGTCGAGATCCATTGATCGACATTCAAGGCCGAGGGATTGAACAACGTTGGGCTTTCATCGCCGTATCCCCATTCGCGACCGGTGAAGGTGTTTATGGTAAAATGGATGAAAGCGTTTGTTTCCATTTCGTGCCATGCCAGTTGATTTTCAGACGGTACAGGCAATACGGGTGCCGGTGGTTCGACAGTTTTTTTCGGTTGGCACGAAATCAGTGCGATGCAAGTCAGAATTAAAATTAGTGATCCAATGCGGTAATTGTATTTTATCATATTGTGTAATTTATTTTTAATTGACGTATAGTGTTGTTTTTGCTTTTTTACTTCTTTTATAGGCTTGACTTCCATACCAAGCTACAACTATGAAGCATATGAACGGCAGAATAAAGGAGGCATTTACGGCCGGAAACGATTTGCCGATTGTTCCCAAATCGATGATAGCTGCTTGTACGGGAGGGAGTATGGAACCGCCCAAAATGGCCATAATTAGTCCGGCAGCACCAAATTTGGCATCTTCGCCCATTCCTTTCAGGGCAATGCCGTAAATGGTTGGGAACATGAGCGACATACATGCCGATACGGCTACCAGGCAATAAAGGCCGTGAATATCTTGGAGAAAGATTACGCCAAGAGTAAAGACGCCCGCCGCAATGGCCAATGTGCGAAGCAATTTTCCGGGATTAAAGAATTTAAGCAGGTAGGTGCAAATGAACCGGCTGGAGCAGAAAATAATCATAGCTACGATATTGTATTGCTGCGAGAGTATTTCCGCTGCCTGTTCTTCCATGCCTTGTGCCATAAAAACACGTGTTCCGTACTGAATGATGAAGGTCCAACACATGATTTGAGCTCCCACATAAAAAAATTGTGCGATTACTCCCTGACGGTAATTGGGAATAGAGAATATGCGTTTTAATGTGGGGAAAAAATTGATTTCATTCGATGAGTCGTCGTTTTCGGGCATATTGGTCAGAAGGATAATGATGAACATGGCGGTAACGATGCCCCCGATTACGAGATAGGGATTAATCAGAATGGCGAGATCGGATTGTTTAAGCGCTTCAAACTCTGTAATGTCGAGTGTTGCGCGTTCTGTCGTGCTCATGGGATTGAGTCGTGCCTGAATAAAATTCATGGCCACGTACATTCCGGCCAGTGATCCCAACGGATTGAACGACTGTGCCAGGTTGAGCCGTCGAGTGGCCGTTTCTTCCGGACCCATCGTCAAAATATAGGGGTTGGCACTGGTTTCCAAAAACGACAAGCCACAGGTGAGAATGAAATAGGCTAAAAGAAACGGATAGTAGTTTCCCGATACTTTGGCAGGAAAAAACAAAAAAGCACCTACCGCATAGAGTCCCAATCCCATTAAAATGCCCGCCTTATAGGAATGTTTTCTGATGAATATGGCAGCCGGGAATGCCATTGCAAAATATCCTCCATAGAACGCTACCTGTACTAACGCTCCCTGTGTTACATTCATTCGGAAAATTTTAGAGAATGCTTTTACCATCGGATTGGTAATATCGTTGGCAAATCCCCATAAGGCAAAACAGCAGGTAACAAGAATGAAAGGAACAAGGAAGTTTTGCCCATTTTTTTTAAGAAGGGGTTGTTTTATTTTTTCCATTTGTGTTATTGTATTTGACCTACAAACAGCATCCGGCTTATCCGTTTAATTGAATTTGCGAAACAATAAGCCGAATGCTATTCTCTTTTGATCTTTCCGTTTTTTTTATTTTCTTGTTTCTTATTTATAAATCGGTCCGAAATTTTTGCATGCACGGAAATCGGCTCCTTCTTTTTCCATTCCGAAGGCATTCCATGCCGATGGGCGGAAGATATCGCTCTCTTCTACGTTGTGCATGCATACCGGGATGCGAAGAATCGAAGCCAGTGTGATCAAATCTCCCCCAATATGACCGTAACTGATGGCTCCGTGATTGGCACCCCAGTTGTTCATTACCGAATAAACATCCTTGAAAGCCCCCTTACCTGTCAGACGTGGTGCAAACCATGTTGTTGGCCATGTTTTGTCGGTGCGCCTGTTGATGATGTCGTGCACTTCGGGGTCGAGATCTACTGTCCAACCTTCAGCCAATTGCAAAACGGGACCTAATCCGTCTACAATGTTCACTCGTGACATGGTTACAGGCATTCCGCCACGCGTCAGGAACGTGGAAGAAAAACCACCTCCACGGAAATAATCGCGATCGGCGGGCGACCATGTAGTGGCTGCCAAACAAGCTTCTACTTCTTCTTGGGTGATGTTCCATGGTTCTTTCATGGCCGGTTGTCCGTTTAATGTTTGTTGACCGGTACCGTCAAGTGTGGTTGCTCCCGAATTGATAAGATGGATAACCCCATTGGCTGCCAATCCTGTAAGCTCTTTTCCCGTAACGCGTTTCACGGCTTGTGGGCTCCAATACGTGCGGACATCGGAAAAGATTTGTGCCTTGTTGGTAAGCAAATGATTGAACAGCATGGCAACTCCGTTTAGCGAATCGTTTTCCGTTGCCAGGAGATAGGCTTCGCGAATGCCGTTCCAGTCGAATGAGCTGTTTAAGATGGTTTCACTGAAATCGCCGTTTGGCAAGAAGTCCGTCCACTGACGTTGTCCTTGAAATCCGGCCAGAATGGCATTGTGTCCAATGGCTTCTTCTTTGAATCCCATTTCCCTGAGCTTGGGATTGCCTTTCATGAGGTCGCGGATAATGATGGTCATTTTTACTACAAATTCCCAGTCTTTATCTTTTTCGGCACGACTTTTTTGCTTTTCAGGGCGATTGTAATCCGTCCCTTCGTTCACTTTACAGTATTTTTCTGTCCAAGCCATCGCCTTTTCAAATTCTTCATGATCGTAAATACCCTCTTTCATGCGGCGGATGATTTCGGTAGAATCGACCGATTCGTTCCGCATACCTAGGTATTTTTGGAAGAAGTCGGGATTGACAATAGATCCTGCTATGCCCATAGCTACGCTGCCGATGGAAAGATAGGATTTCCCTCTCATGGTGGCTGTTGCCTGAGCAGCACGAGCAAAACGGAGGATTTTTTCTGCCACGTCTTCGGGAATCGAATCATCGTTGATGTCTTGCACATC
Source organism: Bacteroidales bacterium UBA4179 (assembly GCA_002381125.1). Lineage (GTDB taxonomy): Bacteria > Bacteroidota > Bacteroidia > Bacteroidales > Dysgonomonadaceae > Anaerorudis. Next base: position 7,360 of record DFUT01000024.1, read on the forward strand.
GTGTCCGTAAATACCGAAGGCGGGTAAACCCTTTTGTGAATGGGCGGCCAGAACGGCTGCCAGATAAACTGCTCCGGGGCGTTCCGTTCCGTTGAATCCCCACACGGCCTTCGGGTAATGTGGATTCATGTCCATCGTTTCTGTTCCATAGCACCAACTGGCGGTTACCGTGATGGTTGAACCGACACCCTCGCGCTCGAATTTTTCGGCGCAGGCTGCACTTTCTCCGACGCGACCGATGGTGCTGTCGGCGATGACACATTCAACAGGACTTCCGTCTCCGTTTTTCAGATTTGAACTAATGAGCCGCGCAACATTTTTTGCCAGGTTCATCGTTTTTTCTTCGAGGCTTTCTCTTACGCCTCCTTGACGCCCGTCTATCGTGGGGCGGATACCGATTTTAGGATACTTTGCCATTTCCGTAATATTTTTTTTGTATTATAAAATTTGGTCTGTGTCACACTATTGAAAACGGATATTGAAAATTGCTTTTTTTCTCGGAATGCAAACTATGTTTTCGATCAGATTGAATTTCTGCGGTATACATTGGTTGGCAAATAGAGTTGTATTTTTTCTCCTGTCAGAGCAAAATCTGCCGCAAGACTTCCCATCAGATCGAAATCGACGCTGATACTGCACACGCCATCCCCAATGACTTCGTAAAAAGGATTTTCGTTGTATGCGATCAAACCGAAATCTTTCCCCATCGTCATGTTGTTTGACCTTGCCTGTTTGACGATTTTTACCACATCTGTTTGTTTGATGGCCAGATAACAGTGGTTCCGCTGAATTGGAGTTGTTTCCTTTATTTCGTCGAGAATTTCGAAGTCGAATCCATTGTCTTCGCAAAATCTTGAAAAATAAATTTTACTGCTCCGAGGATGTTTATGATGCTTGTTGAAAACAAATATCAGTTTTTTGTATCTCGACAATTCCTTTTTCAATGATTCAAGTGCATGATAAAAACTTTCGTCGAAGTCTTGGCATACGTATGAATAATCCTTTTTGTCGAATTTACCGAAATCGAGCAATAACAGGCGATCGTTGCCAATTTTTTCCAGAACTTCGGAAAATTTTTCGTTGTCGTAATTCATTACGATATAGCGGTTATATTTTCCGGCTGCTTCATTGACAATCGTATTGAATAAATTTTCGTTGTATTGATGGAACCATAAGTCTACCGTAAAACTTTCCGGAAGTTTTTTAACCAGACTGTTGTATAATGCTTCTTTAAATGGCGTGTATTCATCGAGCAGCAAAAAAATACGAGTTGACCGGTTCAGGACGTAGTAATTTTTTCCCTGAATGGAATCGATGATTCCTTTTTCTTTCAGCATCATTAAAGCCTTGAAAACCGTGTCGCGCGATACATTATATTTTTTGCTTAGAAAATTTATCGACGGCAACTTTTCGCCCACCTTGTATTCGTTCACAGTTATGGCTTGCTTGATAAAATCGGCCATTTGTTGAACCTTGGTCCGGCTGTGATTGAACTTTAACCCCATGAGAACATTAACTGTGCTGAACTTATCTGAATCCAAAAGTAGAGGGTTTGCCCATAAATAAGAAATTATTTTATATGTTTTGCAACATGGTTTATCATTAATCAAAAAATTAACCGGCAACACACTTCACAGGGTTTTGCCGGTTTTGGAAAATCAAAAAGTCATATAAGAAATAGAACTAATCGGTGTGGTTTTTTATTAATAGTATTCGTTTGATGAAATCGTATAAATATGTTTTTCGCTTTTTACTCGCAATGGTGCAGTTTCATTATAGCGGTACACCAAGTCGAATGTTTTTTCTCTATCCCATTCTTTTACTTTGATCTTCAATTGAACAGAATCGGCTGTTGGTACTCTCAGCGATTTCAGATCAAAACAAACAAAACCTTCGTAAAGCCGTATACTTGGGCTTTGATAGGAGTTGTGCCTGAATTCCAAGTGGATTTTCCCATCGTCAGGCGGAGTGACAAGGGTGTTTTTCACCAGATTGATGGCATGAGGTTTTACTCCGTTATAATTGAAAAGGAAATCTACATTCAGGAAATCGCTTCCTATCCATATGCTCTTTACTTTTACCGGATCGTTGCCGATACTGTCGGCATTTTCGGCTGTAAGAAGGATAGGGCTTTTGGTGAGAATATCCCAAATATCGTTTATTCTGATGGAATAATCGCAGCTATTTTCTTTTTCGGAAAGGATGGTGAAGTTTACAAAAACGCGTTGTCTGTCTTTAGGTATGTAATGTACATCCAAATCCACAGGCCATAATCGTGTGCCATCGTCTAATCGGAGAACAAAAGTTTTGTCATTTTGAACTTCAACTGTAGCGATGTCGAAGAGATAATGGCCCGAGTTGTTGTCATCGCAGGAAAAAGCAGTGAAAAATATGGCAATTGCCACAAAAGGGAAAACAAAATATTTTTTCATAGATCGATCGTTTTTTCGTAACGGCTTCTATTTTATATGATGAGAAAAACGAAAAAACGCTGCATGAAAAAAGGAGAATCTTTAGGGTTTTAATTTACATTAACCTTTCGAGTAGATTTTTTTGATCATGTCCGGACGATTGATTCGTTTCAACTCGGCAATTATGGCCGGTCTGTTTGAGGGGCGATACCAGAAAAAGAACCGATGCTGGGTGTTTTTTTCTTTTTTTGTTCGTGCACAATATACGGGTTCGAGGGTATAAGGATGGTAACCCGTGTAATAGATTTCAGTTGCCAGCGTCATGGGTGAAGGTGTAAAATCTTGCACTTGTTTGGGCTTTATGTTTAGGTTTTTGAGGGTCACCGCCAGTTCTGCCATATCCGTGAGGGTACAACCCGGATGTGAAGAGATAAAATAGGGTATAAGTTGCTGGTTTAAGCTGTACTTCTTATCGATTGAATCAAAGATTTTTTTAAATTGAAGGAACTGATTGAACGAAGGTTTTCGCATAATCCGCAATACGTTGTCCGATGTGTGCTCCGGTGCTACTTTTAACCTTCCCGATACGTGATGGACGATCACTTCTTCAATATAGTTTTCTGCTGCTTGATTGGTTTGTTTATCGCTACTTTTGTGTAAAAGCATATCGTAACGAATGCCGCTGCCAATGAATGTTTTTTTGATATCCGGCATCACATCTATTGCACGATATATATCCAGTAAAGCCGAATGATCGGTGTTCAGATTGCTGCATATTTCCGGGAAAATGCAAGAAGGTTTTTTGCATTTTTCGCAAAGTGAATGGTCTTTTCCTCCCATGCGATACATGTTTGCCGATGGTCCGCCAAGATCGCTGATATACCCTTTAAAATCGGGTATCTCCGTGATTTTTTTTACTTCGTTGAGGATGGATCGTTTGGATCGTGAAGCAATAAATTTTCCTTGATGTGCCGAGATTGTGCAGAAAGCGCATCCGCCAAAACAACCACGATGCAGATTCACCGAAAATTTGATCATTTCGTATGCCGGAATATGTTTGCCTTTGTATTTGGGATGAGGCAGGCGGGTGTAGGGAAGATCAAACGATGCGTCGATTTCTTCTTCGGTCATTGGAGAAAATGGTGGATTTACAACCAGTGTTTTATTATCCACATTTTGCAAAATGCGTGCAGCATGCAGACGGTTGGATTGTTCTTCTACAATGCGAAAATTTTGTGCTTGTTTCAACTTGTCGTGTAGGCATTCTTCATGAGAAAAAAGACGTTTTTCTTCCGTAAATATGTTGGCTGGAACAGCATTTTTAGGAACAAGAAAGGCCGTTTGAGGAATGGTGTAAATTTCGTTTATCCTTTTGCCGTTTTTCACCTCTTGGACAAGTTGTTTTAGGGGTTGTTCGCCCATTCCGTAGATTAAAAGATCCGCTCCTGAGTCGGCGAGAATGGTCTTATGCAACCGATCATCCCAGTAGTCGTAATGGGTAATGCGACGAAGGGAAGCTTCAATTCCACCGATTACGACAGGAACATCGGGATAAAGATCCTTAAGAATATTGGCATAAACGATGGTTGTTCTATCGGGACGCATATCGGGACGCCCGTCGGGAGTATAAGCATCGTTCGACCTAAGGCGTTTATTGGCTGTGTAGCGGTTAATCATGGAATCCATGGCTCCGGCCGAGATGGCAAAAAATAATCGCGGTATGCCCAGTTTTTTAAAATCACGCAAATCGTCACGCCAATTGGGTTGAGGAACAATGGCTACACGTAAACCTTCTTTTTCGAGCAGTCTCCCTATGACTGCAGCTCCAAATGCAGGGTGATCGATATACGCATCGCCCGAAAACAAAATTACGTCGACATAATCCCAATCCCGTATTTTCATTTCTTTTTTCGTAGTGGGCAACCAATCGGTTAGTCGCAATGATCCATAATTCATAAGAAATGTTTGAAAAATAATCGCTATTCGCCATGAAGATACTGAAAATAGCAAGAAGATAAAAGTGGTTTTATTGTGTTTTTATGGATTGTTCTGAAGAATCCTTTTGAAGAATCCTTTTAAAAACCAAATCCGGGTGTTGCATTTCTAAGTTGAACTTATGGAGAGCGACGTTTAAATTGCTCCTTGTTCTACCAGGACACAGGCACGTTCGGTTAAACGATCCCTGCCATAAGGATCATATCTTGCTTTCAAGCTATTTCCAAATAGTTTTGCAAATAGATTGTAAGTCCACGCCTTAAAACTCCCCATGAAAGCGTCGATAATGCCGTATGCCGAAGTGTTTGTTTCTCTGTCTACCAATTTTATAAGCAGTTGACCTTGTGATCGGGTTAGTTTACTCATATGAGGTTTATAGGTATCGAAAAGATATTTCTCCATTGCTTCCAGATGTTTCTGTCTTGCTTTTTCCGTAGGAAGCGTTTCCATATATTCATAAGTTTCGATAATGATGTGCGCTATCTCTTTTGCATAAGGGAGCGTTTTTTTTACATCCCGAATCAGTTTGTTGTATTGAATTACTTCTTTTTGGGATTTGAAACGAAGAGGAGAATATTTGACAAATTCCCGCAAAGTCATACATGCCACCGTATCGCCACCGATCAAAACGGCAGGATAGACATTTGGCATCAAATAAATGGTAGAGCCATGGGATCCACCTCCTTTATTTGTATAATCGGCATAGTGATACTGTGCTTTTGAAGTTGAGGGCAAAAGCAGGCATACGATCACCGGAAATATGTAAATAAAATTCCTCATAACCACAACAAAGATAACAGTATTGTCCTTTTTTTAGCAAAAAAATAGCGTTAAGTGTAGTTAATTAAAGTTCGGATTTAGAGATTGTTAAGTAAATATTTTTTTGATTGTTCGTTCTTAATTAATTCATTATCTTTGCAACGTTTTTTAAAAAGTAGAAGGAATGGATTATAACTTTGAAGAAATCGAAAAAAGATGGCAACAATATTGGATTGATCATCAAACTTATAAAGTAACGGAAGATCCCACGAAACCAAAATATTATGTATTGGACATGTTTCCTTATCCCTCGGGAGCAGGACTACACGTGGGGCATCCGCTTGGATACATCGCTTCGGATATTGTCGCAAGATATAAACGACTTCAAGGTTTCAATGTGTTGCATCCCATGGGGTTCGATGCCTTTGGATTGCCGGCCGAACAGTATGCCATACAAACCGGACAGCATCCTGCCATTACGACCTACAAAAATATTGCCCGTTATCGCGAACAATTGGATAAAATCGGTTTTTCGTATGATTGGAGTCGAGAAGTGATAACATGCGATCCCAACTATTACAAATGGACGCAGTGGGCATTTATCAAAATGTTTCATCATTATTACGACACTGAATTACAGCGGGCAGAACCTATTGAAAAACTGGTAAAACATTTTGAGGAAAGCGGCACGGAAGGCATTCATGCCGAGGGAACCAAAGAATTGCATTTTACCGCAGAGGAATGGAAGGCAAAATCGGAAAAAGAGCAACAAGAGATTTTAATGAATTATCGTATTGCCTATTTGGGAGATACCATGGTGAATTGGTGTCCGCAATTGGGGACAGTGCTTGCGAACGATGAGGTGAGTGAAGGTTTTTCTATCCGTGGGGGATATCCGGTAGAGCAAAAAAAGATGCGCCAGTGGTGTTTGCGCGTTTCCGCTTATGCTCAACGGTTGTTGGATGGTCTCGATACAATAGATTGGACAGATTCTTTGAAAGAAACGCAACGCAATTGGATTGGGCGTTCGGAAGGGGCGATAATTCATTTCAATACACAGAATGGTGTTTCTTTCGATGTGTTTACAACCCGTCCCGATACGATTTTTGGCGTTACGTATATGGTGTTGGCTCCGGAAAGCGAACTGGTTGAACAACTTGTAACGGACGAATATCGTGAGGCGGTTGATGCTTACTTGGAGAAAACGAAAAAGAGAACCGAGCGGGAACGGATAACCGATAAAACGGTGAGTGGAGTCTTCTCGGGTTCTTATGCTATACACCCTTTTACAAATGAGTTGTTGCCTATATGGATTTCAGATTATGTTTTGGCAGGATATGGTACAGGGGCCATTATGGCAGTACCTGCTCATGATAGTCGAGATTATGCTTTTGCCAAGCATTTCAATTTGCCTATTATTCCCTTAATCGAGGGGTGCGATGTATCGGAAGAGAGCTTCGATGCCAAAGAGGGTATTATGATAAATTCCGACTTTCTGAACGGTCTTACGGTGAATGAAGCCATTTCTGCAGCTATTGATGAAATAGAGCGACGGGGAATTGGATACCGTAAGGTGAATTACCGTTTGCGCGATGCTATATTTTCTCGCCAACGTTATTGGGGGGAACCCTTCCCTGTTTATTATAAAGATGGCATGCCTTATACCCTTGATGAGAGCAAATTGCCTCTTGAACTGCCCGAAATAGATAAATTTCTCCCTACAGAAACCGGAGAACCTCCGTTAGCAAGGGCAAAAAATTGGAAAACGGAGGAGGGATATCCGCTTGAAGTTTTTACTATGCCCGGCTTTGCCGGATCGTCGGCTTACTACCTTCGGTATATGGATCCTCACAATGATGAGGCTTTAGTTTCAAAAGAAGCAGTCGAATATTGGGAAAACGTCGATTTATACATCGGGGGGACCGAACATGCCACAGGTCACCTTATTTACAGCCGTTTTTGGAACAAATTTCTTTTTGATCTTGGAGTATCGTGTGTGGAGGAGCCTTTCCAAAAACTTATTAATCAGGGAATGATTCAGGGGAGGAGCAATTTCGTATATCGAATAAAAAACACCAATACTTTTGTTTCTTTCAATTTGAAAGATCAGTATGACACGATGCCTATTCATGTCGATATCAATATAGTGCATAACGATGTTCTGGACATTGAAGCTTTCCGTAACTGGAGCCCCGAATATAAAGATGCCGAATTTATTCTTGAAGACGGGAAGTATATCTGCGGGTGGGCAGTGGAAAAAATGTCCAAATCCATGTTTAACGTGATAAATCCGGATGATATTGTAAAAAAATACGGAGCCGATACATTGCGTCTTTATGAAATGTTTCTTGGTCCTATTGAACAGGCCAAACCATGGGATACGAATGGGATTGATGGTGTTTATCGTTTTCTGCGTAAGTTTTGGAATTTGTTTTTTACCAAAGGTGAGTTTACCGTAACTGACGAAGAGCCATCGAAAGAAGAGTTGAAGTCGTTGCACAAACTTATCAAAAAAGTTACGTTCGATATCGAGAATTTTTCGTTTAATACGGCGGTTTCTGCATTTATGATTTGTGTGAACGAATTGACTTCTTTGAAGTGTAATAAACGATCCATTTTAACCGATCTTACTATTTGCCTTTCTCCGTTTGCACCACATATCTCTGAAGAATTGTGGCACAAATTGGGTAATGAAACTACCATATTTGATGCTCAATGGCCGGCATATAACGAAGAGTATTTGAAAGAGGATGTATTTTCCTATGCAATTTCTTTTAATGGGAAAACGCGTTTTACACTAGATTTTAGCGCAGATGCTACTCGCGAAGAAATCGAAAAATCGGTTTTGGAACACCCGAATTCTCAAAAATGGCTTAATGGTAAAACACCTCGAAAAATTATTATTGTTCCCAAAAAAATCGTCAATATCGTTATCTGATTTGATATGGAGAAGCAGTCTCGATATTCTACTAAAAAGTTTTATGTAAAAGATCTTTTAACCATTTTTTTGGGGACTTTTATGTATGCTCTTGCCATAACCCAGTTTATCATGCCCCACAAGTTTGTAACCGGCGGACTTACAGGCGTGGGAGTATTATTGAATTATGCATTTAATTTTCCTGTCTCTGCTTCGGTTTTAATTTTTAATACTGTTCTTTTGTTGATTTCGTATCGAATTCTTGGAAAGGAATTTTTGATAAAAACAATTATAGGGGTTGCTTCTTTGTCATTTTTTATCGGTATGTTCGAAAGTTTTTCATGGGAGCCTATTATGACAAATGAACCGCTTATTGCCGGATTAATCGGGGCAATTATGTGTGGAGTGGGGATAGGACTGGTGTTATCGGCAAATGGGAGTACAGGAGGCACTGATATTATTGTAATGATCATCAATAAGTATCGCAACATTACGCCGGGAAGAACGATGTTGTTGATCGATTTGGCTATTGTTTCTTCATCTTATCTTATTTTTCATAGTGTAGAAACAATCGTATATGGTATTATTATCATTGCCGTAATGGCTACTTCGCTAGATTGGGCACTCAACGGGATACGTCAATCGGTGCAATTTTTTATTTTTTCTTCAAAATACGATGAAATTGCCACACAGATAAATTTACAACTCCATCGGGGATGTACTGTCCTTGATGGTATTGGCTGGTATTCAAAGCAGCCACAGAAAGTGTTATTGGTAATTGCAAAACGAAGCGAATCCAATTCTATTTTTCGTATTGTAAAAGCAATTGACGATAATGCCTTTGTTAGTCAGGCTTCCGTGATCGGCGTTTATGGCAAAGGTTTCGATAAAATGAAATAATTCGGTTATCGATATACCTACCTATTGAAACAACTGTGTTTCGTTATGTTTTAATGATGAAGCTAGCTGTGCGCAAACTCCGGCGTAATTGTTTGGGAGGGTTGATTGTTTCGTTATGTTTTAGTGAGGAAGCCGGGTGATATTTGCGTGGTTTCTTTTACTTTTTATGGGTCAAATGGCTAATGAATGTTCAATCAAAATCTTAAGTCCGATAACGATTAAAATGATACCGCCTAAAACTTCTGCTTTTAAACGAAAACCTTTTCCTAAGCGAATTCCTATCATCATTCCTGAGATGGAAAATATAAAGCTAGTCAAACCGATTATTGCAATACTTTTCCAGATAATTTGTGGATAGGGAACAAATATAATACCTGTTGCCAGTGCATCGATACTGGTAGCTATTGCCAGAGAAATAAGTTTCAAGAAACTAAATGGGTGTATTTCAGGTTCGCATTCCGTATCTTGTTTTCTTATCCCTTCGAACAGCATTTTTCCCCCAATGAGTGCCAACAAGCCAAAGGCTATCCAGTGATCGCTTTTTTTTATGATTCCCATAAAATTCAGTCCTGCAAAATAGCTTATAAGAGGCATCGCTGCCTGAAAAAAACCAAACAGAAAAGCCATTGTTAAGGTAGGAATGATGGATAATTTCTTCACACATATGCCTTTGCTTACCGATACGGCGAAACAATCCATTGCTAGACCAATTCCAATGATAATTATCGAGCAAGTGTCCATAATAATTAAAAAAAGCTACTCGTTACGAGTAGCTTTTTAACATGAATAGAAATTTATTCTTCTTCTTCTTTTGTTACCTTTTCAAAAATATGTGAATGTGTAGATACATTCATTTTCTCAAAATCTTCTTTCGAGCCAACGATGATCTTTTCGAATTCACGCTGACCTGTGCCGGCAGGGATAAGGTGACCGCATATAACGTTTTCTTTCAATCCTTCCAAGGTGTCCACTTTCCCATTTATAGCTGCTTCACTTAGCACTTTTGTGGTTTCCTGGAACGATGCAGCAGACATAAAGCTGTTGGTTTGCAATGCTGCTCGTGTAATCCCCTGTAAGACTTGATTGGCTGTTGCAGGAATAGCGTCCCTTGCTTTTACAGGTTTTAGGTCGCGGCGTTTCAACGAACTGTTTTCATCGCGAAGTTTACGGGCTGTTACAATTTGTCCCGGCTCAAATATTTGAGAATCTCCCGGATCGACAATTACTTTTTTGCCCCAAATGCGATCGTTTTCTTCCATCAATTCGTTCTTGTCAACCAATTGTTTCTCCAAAAACCGTGTATCACCCGGATCAACGATTTCAACTTTACGCATCATTTGACGGACAATAACTTCGAAATGCTTATCGTTGATTTTCACACCTTGTAAACGATACACGTCCTGGATTTCGTTTACGATATATTCTTGAACGGCCGTAGGTCCTTTAATTGCCAGAATATCGGCAGGGGCAATAACTCCATCGGATAAGGGCATTCCGGCACGAACGAAATCGTTTTCCTGAACCAAGATCTGTTTGGAAAGAGGCACAAGGTATTTTTTCACTTCTCCTGTTCTGGAGGTAACAAAAATTTCTTGTTTTCCTCGTTTGATTTTCCCGAAAGACACTTCACCGTCGATTTCGGAAACTACAGCTGCATTCGAAGGATTGCGTGCCTCAAAAAGTTGTGTTACGCGAGGCAATCCTCCTGTAATATCCCCTGTTTTCCCTATAGCTCGAGGCATTTTTGCCAGAATATCGCCTGCTTTAATATCGTCGTTTTCATTTTTAACGATATGAGCGCCTAAAGGTAAGGTGTATGTACGTATAATATCTCCATTTTCGTTTACAATATAAGCGGACGGAGTTTTTGTTTTATCGCGTGATTCGATGATGACTTTTTCTTTCAGTCCGGTTTGTTCATCTGATTCCACTTTATAAGTGACATTTTCGATAAAATTTTCGAAATGAATTTTTCCGCTTGCTTCTGAAATAATAACGGCATTAAACGGATCCCATTCACAGATGAGGTCGCCTTTCTGTACTTTGTCTCCTTCGCCATAATATAGCTTTGCTCCATAGGGTACATTGTGTGAGAGCAATACGATTTTCGTGTTTGGATCCACAATACGCATCTCTACCAAACGGCTCACTACTATTTTGTAGGGTTTGCCTTCAGCATTTGTTTCTTGTGGATCAACCACGCGAAGTTCGTCAAATTCCAGTATTCCGTCGTATTTGGCTACGATGTTGCTTTCGGCCGCTATATTTGAAGCAATACCGCCTACGTGGAAGGTACGGAGCGTAAGTTGAGTTCCCGGTTCACCGATAGATTGGGCGGCGATGACTCCAACAGCCTCGCCTTTTTCAACTAGACGACCACTGGCAAGGTTGCGTCCGTAGCATTTTGCACAAACACCGCGTCGTGCTTCACATGTGAGAACGGAACGGATTTCCACTTGTTCAATAGGCGATTCTTCAATTTTTTTCGCAATTTCTTCGGTTATTTCTTCGCCTGATTGAACCAAAATCTCTCCTGTGAAAGGATGTTGTACATCATGAACAGAAATGCGCCCCAATATACGTTCATAAAGAGAGGCTACGACTTCATCGTTGTTTTTTAATTCTGTAGCAACCAATCCTCGTAGTGTTCCACAGTCTTCTTCGGTCACGATTACATCTTGTGCCACATCAACCAAACGTCGGGTAAGGTATCCTGCATCGGCTGTTTTGAGCGCTGTATCGGCAAGCCCTTTACGTGCTCCGTGAGTCGAAATAAAGTATTCAAGTACCGATAATCCTTCTTTAAAGTTTGAAAGAATGGGGTTTTCAATGATTTGAGCACTTTCAGCTCCACTTTTTTGTGGTTTGGCCATCAATCCACGCATACCCGATAGCTGTCGAATTTGTTCACGTGAACCGCGTGCTCCGGAATCCAACATCATATAAACCGAATTGAATCCTTGATCGTCTTCTGCCAATCTTTTCATCAGAATATTGGATAACTTGGAATTGATATGGGTCCACGTATCGATTATTTGGTTGTATCGTTCGTTATAGGTGATGAATCCCATATTATAGTTTTCCATTATCTGATCGACTTGGGCGTAACCCTCACGAATGAGATCTTCTTTTTCAGGTGGAATGATGATGTCTTCCAGATTGAATGAAAGTCCTCCTTTAAACGCCATTTTATAACCGAGATCTTTGATATCATCCAGATATTGGGCAGTACGAGCTATCCCACATTTTTTCATTACTTTTCCGATAATATCGCGAAGCGATTTCTTTGAAAGGAGTTCATTGATATATCCCACTTCTTTTGGGATACATTCGTTCGTGATTACACGTCCCACGGTCGTTTCATGCATCTTTCGGATCGGATTTCCATCTTCATCCACATCGTCAACGACTACTTTTACTAATGCGTGAATATCCACTTTTCCTTCGTTGTAAGCAATAATGGCTTCCTCTTCACCGTAAAAAATCATTCCTTCACCTTTTGCTCCCGGACGGATCTTGGTAATGTAATACAAACCAAGAACCATATCTTGAGATGGAATGGTGATAGGTGCTCCGTTAGCCGGGTTCAAGATATTATGCGATGAGAGCATCAGAAGCTGAGCTTCCAATATGGCTTCGTTACCTAACGGGAGATGAATGGCCATTTGGTCACCATCGAAGTCTGCATTAAATGCAGTACAAGCCAATGGATGGAGCTGAACGGCTTTTCCTTCGATAAGTTTTGGCTGAAACGCCTGAATACCCAAACGATGCAACGTTGGAGCACGGTTGAGAAGTACCGGATGCCCTTTCATTACATATTCCAAAATATCGTAAACAACAGGTTCTTTACGGTCGACAATTTTTTTCGCCGATTTTACGGTCTTGACAATACCTCTTTCTATAAGTTTACGGATAATGAATGGTTTGTATAGTTCGGCTGCCATGTCTTTTGGCAAACCACATTCGTGCATTTTTAGTTCGGGACCGACTACAATAACCGAACGAGCAGAATAGTCCACACGTTTACCCAATAGGTTCTGACGGAAACGTCCTTGCTTTCCTTTTAAACTGTCGGAAAGCGATTTTAATGGTCGGTTCGATTCCGTTTTAATCGCACTGGATTTTCGCGAATTGTCGAAAAGTGAATCAACGGCCTCCTGAAGCATGCGTTTTTCATTTCGAAGAATCACTTCAGGAGCTTTAATGTCGATAAGTCTTTTCAATCGGTTGTTTCGAATAATTACCCGGCGATAAAGGTCGTTTAAATCGGAAGTTGCAAAACGCCCCCCATCCAGTGGTACTAACGGACGAAGTTCGGGTGGAATGACAGGGATCACTTTCATGATCATCCATTCGGGCTTGTTGATATGCTTCGAGTTCCTGAAAGCTTCCACTACTTGAAGCCTTTTTAGTGCTTCGTTTTTTCGTTGCTGTGATGTTTCTGTGCTAGCGCTGTGTCGCAACTGATTTGCCAGTTTGTCAAGATTGATGCGCTGAAGAAGATCCAGTATCGCTTCAGCTCCCATTTTTGCAATAAATTTGTCGGGATCCGAATCTTCCAGTTGTTGATTCTCTTTCGGTATAGAACCCAACAGTTCCAGGTATTCGTCTTCGGTAAGGAGATCGTTTTCTTCTACCTTGTCTTCCAGAATACCGGGTTGGATAACCACGTATCTTTCGTAGTAGATAATGGAATCGAGTTTTTTTGTTGAGATTCCCAACAGATAACCTATTTTGTTGGGTAATGTTCTGAAATACCAGATATGAGCTACCGGCACTACCAACCGGATGTGGCCGGTACGCTCTCTGCGTACTTTTTTTTCGGTTACTTCAACGCCGCACCGGTCACAGACAATTCCCTTGTAACGTATTCTTTTGTATTTGCCGCAATGACATTCGTAGTCTTTTACGGGACCGAAAATACGTTCGCAGAAAAGTCCGTCACGTTCGGGCTTGTAAGTACGATAATTGATAGTTTCCGGTTTCAATACTTCACCGTAAGAATTTTCAAGAATTTCTTCGGGTGAAGCTAAACTGATAGTAATTTTTGAAAAGTTACTCTTTATTTTATTGTCTTTTCTAAATGCCATATATTTATATTGTTGTGTTTATAAAGAGTTGTCAATATTTTTTTTGGAATCGAAAACGGTTGGAATGGAATATTTTTCCCATTGTCCGTTTTCGAATTTACAAATTTAATCAAGTGAGATGCTCAATCCCAGTCCTCTGAGTTCGTGAAGCAATACGTTTAGCGATTCAGGAATACCCGGCTGTGGCATAGGATCGCCTTTAACGATGGCTTCATATGCTTTTGAGCGTCCAATCACATCATCGGATTTGATGGTAAGTATTTCTTGAAGAGTATGAGCTGCTCCGAATGCTTCGAGAGCCCAAACTTCCATTTCCCCGAAACGCTGTCCCCCAAATTGGGCTTTACCGCCTAACGGTTGTTGTGTGATGAGGGAGTAAGGACCTATTGAACGAGCGTGCATCTTATCTTCAACCATATGTCCGAGTTTCATCATATAGATGACGCCTACCGTAGCCGGTTGATCAAATCGTTCCCCTGTGCCTCCATCATAGAGGTATGTTTTTCCGTAACGGGGCAACCCGGCCTTGTCTGTCCATTTATCTAGGTCCTCAAGTGTTGCACCATCGAAGATTGGGGTTGAAAAACGAACGCCCAATTTTTCTCCTGCCCATCCAAGCGCTGTTTCAAAAATCTGTCCCAGGTTCATACGCGACGGAACACCTAATGGGTTTAAGACAATGTCTACCGGCGTTCCATCGGCAAGAAAAGGCATATCTTCCTGGCGGACTATTTTAGAAACGATACCTTTGTTACCGTGGCGACCGGCTAATTTATCCCCCACTTGAATTTTGCGTTTTTTGGCTATATAAACTTTAGCGATTTGCATAATTCCGGAAGGAAGTTCATCACCGATCATCAGATCAATACGCTTACGTTTGAGTTCTGCATCCAATTCTTTGTATTTACGTAAGTAATTGATCACCGTAATACGGATCAATTCGTTTTTATGTGGATCGTTTGTCCATTTGTTCAGTTGAACGGATTGATAATCGGTTTCCTGTAAAATTGCAGGTGTGAATTTTGCTCCTTTGGGTATTATTTCTGTATTGGTATAATCTTTCACCCCGGCAGAAGTTTTCCCTTCGGTGAGCACAAGCAATTTTTCTATAAGGATCTTTTTTAAATTTTCCATTTTGGCTTCGTATTCTTCTTCCACTTTTGGGAGTAAAGCCTTGTTGGATAATTTGCCTTTTCCTTTTTTAATTGCTCTCGAAAACAGGTTCGTATCGATTACAACACCACTGAGTGAGGGAGGTGCTTTTAATGAAGCATCTTTTACATCACCTGCTTTGTCTCCAAAGATAGCGCGAAGAAGTTTTTCTTCGGGAGACGGATCCGATTCGCCTTTGGGTGTAATTTTTCCGATAAGGATATCCCCGGGTTTGACGCGTGCGCCTACGCGGATAATTCCCTTTTCGTCCAAATCTTTGGTAGCTTCTTCACTTACGTTTGGAATATCGGCTGTCAGCTCTTCAAGTCCCCGTTTGGTCTCGCGAACTTCAAGTGAAAACTCTTCTACGTGTATCGATGTGAAAATATCCTCGGTAACCACACGTTCACTTAGTACGATAGCATCCTCGAAATTATATCCTTTCCAAGGCATAAATGCCACTTTCAGGTTTTTTCCCAAGGCCAATTCCCCGTTTTTGGAGCAATATCCCTCGGTCAATACCTGCCCCTTGGTTACTTTATCTCCTTTTCTGCACAGAGGATGTAGGTCGACAGTCGTATTTTGGTTTGTTCTACGGAATTTGGGTATAGTATACGTTTTAATATTATCGTCAAAGCTCGTAAATTCTTCCTCTTCCGTTCTGTCATATTTTATTTTGATGGTAGTTGCATCTACATATATAACTTCCCCATCACCTTCGGCCACGAGTTGGGTACGTGAATCTGTAACAACCTGTTCTTCGATTCCGGTGCCTACTATTGGTGCTTCCGGACGTACTAACGGAACGGCTTGTCTCATCATATTCGATCCCATCAACGCTCGGTTGGCATCATCATGTTCAAGAAAGGGAATGAGCGATGCTGCAATGGATGCTATCTGCATGGGCGACACATCCATCATGTCTACCTCTTCAGGTGAAACAACAGGATAATCGACTTCTTTTCTTGCTTTTACTCGTGGTAAGATAAACTTTCCTTCATCGTCAAGTGGCGCATTTCCTTGCGCTATCACTTTTCCTTCTTCTTCTTCGGCTGCCAAATAGATGATATTCTCGTTTTTTATGTCTACTTGTCCATCTTTTGCTTTTCTATATGGAGTTTCGATAAATCCCAGCTCATTAATTTTTGCGTAAATGCACAACGAGGAGATAAGTCCGATATTTGGTCCTTCCGGTGTTTCGATAGGGCAAAGACGTCCATAATGAGTATAGTGAACGTCGCGTACTTCAAAGCCTGCGCGTTCTCGTGTCAAACCACCCGGTCCCAATGCGGATAAACGACGTTTGTGTGTAACTTCCGCCAAGGGATTGGTCTGATCCATGAATTGGGACAATGCATTCGTACCGAAGAAGGTGTTGATAACCGATGAAATGGTTTTGGCGTTGATCAGATCAACCGGTGTAAACACCTCATTATCGCGAACATTCATTCTTTCCCGTATGATTCGTGCCATGCGGTTTAGTCCTATACCGAATTGGTTGTATAACTGTTCTCCCACAGTGCGTACACGTCTGTTGCTAAGGTGATCTATATCATCCACTATAGCTTTGGAATTAACCAGTTCAATCAGATATTTTATTATTTCTATAATATCTTCTTTGGTAAGAACGCGAACATTTTCGTCGATATTGAGGTTCAATTTTTTGTTGATTTTGTAACGCCCAACATCACCTAAATCGTATCTTTTTTCAGAAAAGAAAAGATTGTTGATTACCTCTCTCGCACTGGAATCGTCAGCCGGTTCGGCACTACGGATTAAACGGTAAATATGACGGATGGCGTCAATTTCCGTGTTGCTTGGATCTTTTTGGAGGGTATTATAAATGATCGAGTAGTCCGACATGCTGGGTGTTTCTTTGTGCAACAAAATGGAAGAAACACCCGACTCCAGAATTTTTTCTATTTCTTCTTCTCCGAGAATGGTTTCGCGCTCAATAATGATTTCGTTTCTTTCGATAGATGTCACTTCTCCTGTATCTTCATCAACAAAATCTTCTATCCACGATTTTAGCACTCGTGCTGCCAATTTACGACCCATCACCTTTTTTAGGTTGGTTTTTGTAACCTTTACTTCTTCGGCAAGGTCGAAAATCTCAAGGATATCCTTATCGCTTTCGAAACCGATGGCACGTAACAATGTGGTAACGGGCAATTTCTTTTTCCGATCGATGTAAGCATACATGACGCTATTGATGTCGGTTGCAAACTCAATCCACGAACCTTTGAAAGGAATAATACGAGCTGAGTAAAGTTTGGTTCCGTTTGCATGTATACTTTGACCGAAAAAAACGCCGGGTGATCGATGTAATTGCGAAACCACCACACGTTCGGCTCCGTTGATCACGAAAGTACCTCTTTCGGTCATGTAAGGAATCGTTCCTAAATATACGTCTTGAATGACCGGAGCAAAATCCTCATGATCGGGATCAGTGCAATAAAGATATAATTTTGCCTTTAACGGTACACTATAGGTAAGCCCTCTTTCTAAACATTCTTCGATAGAATATCGTGGAGGATCAACGTAGTAATCAAGGAATTCCAAGACAAAATTGTTGCGAGTGTCCGTAATTGGAAAGTTTTCCATGAAAACTTTGTATAACCCTTCTTTCTTTCTTTTTTCCGGAGGGGTATCAAGTTGTAAAAAATCTTGAAACGACTTTAATTGAATTTCCAAAAAATCGGGAAATTCATAAGGATTTTTAATTGTTGCGAAATTTATTCGTTGGTTGGTGTTATTTAAAGACATGGAAATGTATTTTTTTGAACTCAATATGTATTGACACAAAAGGTTAAGAATCTTACAATAGAAGATTCTTAACCAAGTTAACCCGGTTTGAGGTAGCTTTGTTATTTAAGTTCAACTTCTGCTCCTGCCTCTTCAAGTTGTTTTTTTAAAGCTTCGGCTTCTTCTTTTGTTACACCTTTTTTCAATTCACTGGGAGCAGCGTCAACCAAGTCTTTAGATTCTTTTAATCCAAGACCGGTAATTTCTTTAACTGTTTTTATAACAGCTAATTTAGCTGCACCAGGACTTTTAAGGACGACATCAAAAGAATTTTTTTCTTCTTCTGCGGGTGCCTCTGTTCCGGCAGCAGGAGCTCCTGCTACGGCAACAGCTGCGGCAGCCGGTTCAATGCCATATTCAGTTTTTAAAATTTCAGCCAGTTCGTTAACTTCTTTCACTGTTAAGTTAACTAATTGTTCAGCAAATGCTTTTAAGTCTGCCATTGTTGTGTTATTTAATAAATTACTAATTCTGTTTTTGAAGTGATTGAAAAATTATTTTTCGGAAAGCGCTTTTAATATTCCATGAAGCGTATTTCCTGAAGATTGTAGTGCGGAAATAACATTTTTTGCGGGAGATTGCAACAGTGCGATAATTTCCCCGATAAGTTCTGTTTTGCTCTTAATAGATACCAGCTCTTTCAAATATTTATCACCGATAAAGAAGCTTTCTTGTACATATGCGCCTTTGAAGGCAGGTATTTTTTTACTTTTGTTGTATTTATCGATGAGCTTTGCAGGAGCATTGGGTATGTTTGAAAACATGACGGCTGTATTGCCTTTTAATAGGGGATACAGTTCTTCATAGTTTTCATCGAGTGATTCCAAAGCTTTACGCATCAGGGTATTCTTCACTACCATCAGCTTGATGTCCTGTTCGAAACACTCTCTTCTCAACTTACTGGTTTTAGCCGCATCCAACGTAGCTATGTCAGTTAAATAGAAGTTTTCGTATTCCTTGACAGTATCAGCTATTTTTTTGATTATCTTTTTTTTATCTTCCTTTTTCATAGATAGTTTATTCCCTTTCTTAGTTTTCTTCTATCGATTTTGGATCTATTTTGAGACCCGGACTCATCGTAGTAGAAAGATAAATACTCTTAATATACGCACCTTTTACTCCGGCCGGTTTCAGTTTTAATAGTGCCCGAATAAATTCTCGCGCATTATCGGCAATTTGCTCGGGAGTAAAGGATATTCTTCCTACTGACGCATGAATGATGCCGTATTTGTCTGCTTTAAAATCAATCTTTCCTTGTTTTATTTCTTTTACGGCTTTAGCCACATCGTCGGTAACTGTCCCGCTTTTGGGGTTTGGCATTAAGCCGCGAGGACCTAGGATACGTCCGAGTGAACCAATTTTACCCATTACAGCCGGTTGCGCTATAATTACGTCAAAATCTATCCATCCGTTTTTAATTTTTTCGATGTATTCATCGAGTCCCACATAATCGGCCCCTGCTTCTTTGGCTTCGGCTTCAGCCTCAGGCGTACACAGCACGAGAACTTTTTTTTCCTTACCTGTGCCATGAGGGAGAATTACAGTGCCTCTCACCATTTGGTTGGCTTTACGTGGGTCTATATTCAAACGCACATCAATATCGACAGATGCATCAAATTTAGTCGTTGTAATTTCTTTTAATAAAGTAGCTGCTTCTTTCAGTGAATAGGTTTTCCCCGGTTCAATTTTACTCAAAGCCAACTTTCTGTTTTTTGTCAGTTTTGCCATGTTTCAATTGAAGTTTTTGATTATTTTACATCTTGAGGAAATTCCCCTTTGACTGCAATGCCAATGCTTCGGGCCGTCCCGGCAACCATGCGCATTGCTGATCCAATGGTGAAGCAGTTCAAATCGGGCATTTTTTCTTCGGCAATCGTTTTTACCTGATCCCAAGTGATTTCGCCAATTTTCTTTCGATTGGGTTCCGG
This sequence comes from Bacteroidales bacterium UBA4179, assembly GCA_002381125.1. Taxonomy (GTDB): domain Bacteria; phylum Bacteroidota; class Bacteroidia; order Bacteroidales; family Dysgonomonadaceae; genus Anaerorudis. The sequence continues at coordinate 27,320 of DFUT01000024.1, forward strand.
TGAACCACTTTTTGCTTTTGTAATTTCCAATAATTGAACAGCAACCGGTGGTGTTTTAACAACAAAATCAAAAGACTTATCCGAATAGTAAGTAATTATAACGGGTAGTACTTTACCGGCTTTATCTTGAGTTTTGGCATTGAATTGTTTGCAAAACTCCATAATATTAATCCCTTTTGAACCTAATGCAGGTCCTACGGGAGGAGAAGGATTTGCAGCTCCTCCTCTGATTTGTAATTTTATTTGTCCGGCAACTTGTTTAGCCATTTTTCTTTGATTTAATTTTATTACGTTTTTTCAAAACATATCGAAGAATTCACAGATCTGCGTAACCAAACCTGATTTTATTCTTTCTCTACTTGCATATAACCCAGCTCAAGTAGTTGTTTTCTTCCAAAAATCTTTACTACTACTTTGAGTCTTTTTTTCTCTTCATTCACTTCCTCTACTTCGCCGGAGAAATTGCTAAAAGGGCCACTGATCACTTTTACGTTTTCGCCAACGTAGTATTTAACATCCAATTCTTCGCCGGCTTCTTCCAATTCGTCCATTGTTCCCAGAATGCGTTTTATTTCGGAATCTCTGAGAGGTTGGGGATTTGTAGTGCTGGGAAGGAAGCCAACTATATAATTGATGTTTTTAAGGTAGTGAATAACCTCGCCCGTCAGTTCAGCCTCAATAAGTACATATCCGGGAAGATAAGCACGTTCTTTCATTACCTTCTTCCCGCTACGCACCGTATAGACTTTTTCTGTCGGTATGAGGACTTGAGATACATACTTCCCTAAATCGGTTTTTTCGATTTCTGATTCCAAGTACTCTTTGACCTTATTTTCTTTTCCGCTAACAGCACGTAACACGTACCACTTTTTTTCGTTATCAGCCATTTCTTGTTGTTCAGAATTATAAAATACCGTAGAGAAGTTTTAGTGTCCACTCAAATAGAGAATCCATCGCAAAAACTATGAGCGCAATAATAAGGGAAGCAATCATTACAATTATTGTGCTGCTTGTCAATTCTTCACGAGTGGGCCAGGATACTTTATAAACAAGTTCGTTATACGCATCCTTGATATATGCAATTATTTTTTTCATTTAAAATTCGAATCTTTTTAAGCACGGGTCGAGAGACTCGAACTCCCGACACCTGGTTTTGGAGACCAGTGCTCTACCAAACTGAGCTAGACCCGTAAACAACTTAGTTGGCAGACATTGAACATCTCCTACTAAGTTTATTTTCACTGATGGTGATTTTTATCAATCAAGCAACTCGGTAATTTGTCCTGCACCTACCGTACGGCCACCTTCGCGGATAGCAAAGCGCAGACCCACATTACATGCTACCGGATAAATAAGTTCAACCTTGATGGATACATTATCACCGGGCATTACCATTTCTACACCTTCAGGGAGTTCAATTTCTCCTGTAACGTCCAACGTACGGATATAGAATTGAGGACGATAGTGATTGTGGAATGGAGTGTGACGTCCACCTTCTTCTTTTTTCAGAATATAAACTTCTGCTTTAAATTTAGAGTGAGGCTTCACCTGTCCCGGATGAGCGACAACCATACCACGTTTAATTTCGTCTTTTTCGATACCGCGAAGCAACAAACCTACGTTATCTCCTGCTTGACCCTGATCGAGAATCTTACGGAACATTTCAACGCCTGTTACTACCGATTTCCTTCCTTTTGCCCCCAATCCAATGATTTCCACTTCGTCTCCTACTTTTACGATACCGGTTTCGATACGGCCTGTTGCTACTGTCCCTCGACCTGTGATAGAGAATACGTCTTCCACCGGCATGAGGAAAGGTTTATCGATATCGCGTGGTGGGAGAGGAATCCATTCGTCGACAGCTTTCATCAGTTCCAATATTTTTTCTTCCCACTCCGGATTACCGTTCAATGCCCCCAAAGCAGAACCACGGATAACAGGTGTATTGGTACTGTCGAAGTTATAGAAATCGAGCAATTCTCTCATTTCCATCTCAACCAATTCCAACATTTCTTCGTCGTCGACCAAGTCGCATTTATTTATAAATACGACCAAACGTGGAACGTTTACCTGGCGTGCCAGAAGAATATGTTCACGTGTTTGAGGCATAGGACCGTCAGTTGCAGCAACAACAATAATTGCACCATCCATTTGGGCGGCACCGGTTACCATGTTTTTTACATAGTCGGCGTGTCCCGGGCAGTCAACGTGTGCATAGTGACGATTTTCAGTTTCGTATTCAACGTGAGAGGTGTTGATGGTTATACCTCTTTCTTTTTCTTCAGGTGCGTTATCGATTTGGTCAAATGTTTTCACGTCAGAAAGGCCTCTTTCCGCCAAAACTTTGGTAATAGCAGCCGTTAAGGTAGTTTTACCATGATCAACGTGACCAATTGTACCGATATTCACATGCGGTTTCGTTCGGTTAAAATGTTCTTTTGCCATAAAAAATATTCTTATTAGTTAGATTAATGTTTGTATTTCCTTTTTAAAAATGGTTTTTTTTGATAAAAACTCCTTGTTTGGAATTGTTTTAGAAAGCCATTGAGCCGATGACGGGATTTGAACCCGTGACCTCTTCCTTACCAAGGAAGTGCTCTACCGCTGAGCTACATAGGCAGAAGAGCGGAAGACGGGACTCAAACCCGCGACCCTCAGCTTGGAAGGCTAATGCTCTATCGACTGAGCTACTTCCGCAAAATGGTAAAAATTGATGAATCGATAGTTCTTTCATTTACATCAATAATTATCCTTTATGCTTTTTTGTGGGCAGTGATGGATTCGAACCACCGAAGGCTACGCCAGCTGAGTTACAGTCAGCTCCATTTGTCCACTCTGGTAACTGCCCTTTTATATTTATTTGATTATATATCAGCGAGATAACTCTTTATCGCCTGATTTTATTTTTTCAATCCCGGCTGAGCCTCTTGTCGGATTCGAACCAACGACCCCGAGATTACAAATCACGTGCTCTGGCCAACTGAGCTAAAGAGGCTTATTTCCTTATTATTAGCGTTTCTTATTCATAGAATAGAGAAACGGTCGCAAAGGTAGTAATATTTTTTCGATTACCAAAAAAATGGGATTAATTTTTACTCCGGAAATTGTTGGTGGTAAATTTATTTATCTGCTTCATACTTAAACGAGGAGATTAATGAAAAAAAAATTGTATAAGACGAAAAATAGCGGGAGGCTCTTTATCCGGCCCCCGCGATTTATTTTTGCTGAATCAGCAATTAATTGAACATTTTTTTGAATTTATCGAAGACGTTTCTTTTCGCTGCGTTTGATGGCGTAAAGTTCGATGATTTGTTCATTTGTGAAAGAGCTTTTTTTTCACTTTCGCTCAATGTTTCGGGAACATATACATTTACGTTGATTAATTGGTCGCCTGTTCCATATCCATTTACCGACGGAAGTCCTTTATTTCGTAGTCGCAATACTTTTCCGGGTTGCGTACCGGGTTCGATTTTTATTTTGGCTACTCCGTCTATAGTTGGTACCTCAACTGTTCCACCCAATGCGGCAGTTGGGAAACTGATAAATAGATTGTAAATTACGTCGTTCCCGCTGCGGATCAGGTTTGGATCCTCCTCTTCTTCGATTACGACCAGTAAATCGCCTTTAACACCTCCTCTTCGTGCGGCATTTCCTTCACCCGATATGGTTAATTGCATTCCTGCGGATACTCCGGCGGGAATGTTGATGGAAATAATCTCTTCTTCTCGTACAATACCTTCGCCGTTACAGTGAGAACATTTGTTTGTAATTATTTTCCCTTCGCCATTGCATGTTGGGCAGGTAGTTGTTGATTGCATTTGTCCAAAGATGGTATTGGTTATGCGTGTTACCACACCTGAACCTTTACACGTCTGACAAGTGGTAACCGAATTGCCGTTTTCCGAACCGTTACCGTTACAATATGTGCATGTTACATATTTTTTTACTTTTATTTTTTTCTCAACTCCGGTAAGGATTTCTTTTAGGTTTACCTTCACTTTTACCCGAAGATCGGATCCCCGGTTTGTACGTCGACCGGTACGTGATGATCCGAATCCGCCAAAATTGCCGAATCCTCCGAAACCTCCGAAGTTGCCGAAAATATCTCCAAATTGTGAGAAAATATCTTCCATTGACATTCCGCCACCGAAACCGCTTCCTGTGGTTCCGTTAACTCCGGCATGTCCAAACCGATCGTACCGTGCACGTTTGTCTGTATCGCTTAAAACTTCATATGCCTCAGCTGCTTCTTTGAATCGCTCTTCCGCTTTTTTATTTCCCGGATTTCTGTCGGGATGATATTCGAGTGCTTTTTTGCGGTATGCTTTTTTTATTTCTTCAGCTGTTGCTGTACGAGGTACCTCAAGTATTTCGTAATAATCTCTTTTTTCTGTCATAATTATTCACCCACAATTACCTTTGGGAAACGGATCACTTTATCGTTTAACGTGTATCCCTTTTGAACAAGATCTATTACTATTCCTTCCTGCGATTCTTCGGGAGCAGGAATGGTCCCAACCGCTTCAAATTTTTCAGGGTCGAAGGGTTGTCCTATTGCTTCGATCTCTTTTATTCCGTGTTGCCGAAGAAAATTCAAAAATTTATTATATATCAAATCGATTCCTTCCAGGAGTGCTTCCTTGTCATCGCTTTTGTGTAACGCAGCTATAGCACGTTCAAAATCGTCAATGAGAGGAATAATGTCGCTAAGTACTTTTTCACCTCCACTTTTTATAATATCGGCTTTTTCTCTTAGCGTGCGTTTGCGATAATTATCGTAATCGGCAAAAAGACGAATATATTTCTCGTTCAATTCATCGTATTTTTGCTGGAGTTTCTGCTGTTTATCCTGTTCGGAAGTTTGTGTTTTTTCTTTCTCGTCTGACAGATTGTCGTTTATTGTCGTATTTTTTTCTTCCTCGGCAGGAGAAGCTGTTTTTTTCATTTTCTCGCGATCTTGTGGATCGTTATATTTTTTGTTTTCTTTTTCCATAATCATTTTTATAAGTGTACGATATAATATTGCAAATTAATATAATGGGTTATATCTTTTTAAAAATGAAATTGCACGCTTTACTTACAGCAAATATCTTGCCAAACATGCATCAAGATAAAAAGGTGTGGACTATTTCGGGATTCAGAGAAAAAGTGTACACCATTCATCGAATATGGCAACTTGGTGTTTACCATGTTTTGCCAGACTTTGTCGTATTTTTTTGATGGATTTTTCTTTTCCGGGATGCGATTTCGAATAAAATTTATCTGCAAAACAAATGATTTTTTCTTCCATACTCACGGGGACCATATCACGATGGGGTAGCGGCAGATTATTTTCAATAATCATTTCAAGGGTAATTCCTGTGCCTGTATGTCGTTCACAGACAAGGCCATGTTTGGGATAGCCCTCGCTTATCATTAATTCGTTTCCTAAATATCCATGACAAATATATGGATATTTTCCGTAACAGCCAATGTGGGGTGCATGTGTCTTGAAAATACCGATATCGTGCAACATGGCGGCCTCTTCTATAAATTGCACATCGACAGCCAATTCAGGGTGTTTATGGACGATAGAAAGGGCTTTTTTTGCGACATCGGTTGCGTGCGACATGAAGATATTGTATGATTTAGTCCCTTTTTTATAGTATTTATCAATAATGAGCTGTGTGTCCATTCACTTTTCAATACTTATTATTCCATTGATTTTTGCAAAGATAGGGGGCTAAAGGATATTTTGCAAGGATTAAAATTACAACGGTACTACAAATTTTTTTAACGAAACATCCAACAACGACCGAGGAACAGCTTCCTTTACTTCGTTTTCAATAATAGTGAGCATTCGTTTGCGCGGATATTCTTTGTGGGTGATAAGACTTATTTCACGTACGGGAGTACTGTTCTTGAATGGGCGAACATTTTTTTTCTGTTTCTCGCTCAGATTTTCGATTGCCATTTCGGGAATCACTGTCAGCCCATCATTTGTGTCGACAATATTGATAAGTGTATCGATACTTCCTGCTTCGTAGGAAAAAATCGGATGATTTTTCCTTTTCTTTCTCATATTGCATAAATGTAATATTTGTGTTCGGAAACAATGCACCTCATCCAAGAGCCAAAGACGGGTCGTATTCAGATCGTTTTCATTCAAAGCCGTTTTTGCGTACAGGGGTTTTTCTTTTGGAGAAACATAGGCATAGAACTTTTCGTAATACAGGGGACGTTCTGAGATATGTTCCTCGTTTAGTGGCGTTGCCAGAATTGCTCCATCCAGTGTGCCTTTTAATACTTGATGCAATATCTGATTTGTTGTTAGTTCATTGACAACTATTTTAATATCAAAACGGTGATATTGATGTACTCGCATCAACCTTGGCAACAAGTAGGTAGAAACGGTCGGAATTATTCCTAAATGGAAAGTACCCTTTACAATACCCTTTTCTTCTTGAATGATTTCTTTGATTCGGTTAATCTGAGCGAGTGCAATACGCGCTTGACTGATGATTTGAACCCCAATTTCCGTAGGTTGAACAGGCAGCTGTGTGCGGTCGAATATTTTCACCCCCAACTCATCTTCCAGTTTTTGAATCATCATACTTAATGTAGGTTGTGTTACAAAAGAAGCCTCGGCAGCTTTAGAAAAATGGCGATAATTATCTACGGCTATAATGTATTCGAGTTGCTGGATATTCATTGTCGTTTATAGTTCGAAAAATATTTCATAAACTGAACCCGCTCGTATAAAGCCGGACTGGCGATATTGGCGTAATTGAGTTTGCCTTTAAATTCGGAAAGACTTTCGTAATTATGCTGTTCCATCCATTCTTCCATATATGTAAGCATGTTGCCGACAATGTTGGGCCCTTTTTGATACAACACACTGCATAGTTGAATAGCGCTTGCTCCGGCTAAAATGCCTTTAATGGCATCTTCCCATGAATGTATGCCATAGGAGCATGCGATGTCACATTCGGGAACTTTTCCCGAAACAATGGCTGTCCAGCGTAATGTGTCGGCAAAATCCGAAGGATTGCTGAATACGGGTCCCGGAACAATTTGTTCCTTATCTATATCGATATCGAGCTGATAAAAGCGATTAAACAAAACCATTCCGTTAGCCCCCAGTGCTTTCAATTTTTTTACCAAACCCGGTAAATTGCTAATGGTTTTTCCCATTTTTACGACAATGGGAATATGAACGGATTTTTTCAGCTCTCTTACTACGTTTTGATGGAACTCTTCCAAATAATTATCGGGGAATTCGCCGGCATTGAGGAGGAAGATGTTGAGTTCAATCGCATCGGCTCCTGCAGCTTCGATGTTTTTGGCAAATTCTGTCCATTGGCTTAATTTGTAACAGTTAATGCTGGCAATAATCGGGATATTGCACGACGCTTTGGCCGAACGGATAAGATCGAGGTAGTTGCCTACATGATTCATTTTTACATACGTATTGATGTAATCGACAGCTTCAGGATAATCGGAAGTGAGGCTCAACTTTTTCGAATAACTTTCGATTTGTTCTTCAAAAAGCGATTTCAATACCACAGCACCCACTCCTGCTTTCTCAAGCTCTTTTATTTTATTCAATGAATTGGTCAAACCGCTGCTTCCTGCAACGAGTGGATTTTTCAATGTAAGTCCGGCGAAGTTTGTTCGTAAATCGGGCATTTCAATACTTGTTTGTCTTTTTTTTGAGATTTCAATAAGTTAAACAAAAGTACGCTTTTTATTGATAAAAAGAATTATTTCATGTGGAATTATAAATATAATTCACGAAGGTTTGTTTCATAATCACATCTTCAAGGAGATGGTGATTTTGGCATACTCATATTTTATCTTTCTCCAAAAATCAACGTTCCGATCCGAATCATCGTACTGCCTTCTTCAATGGCAATGGGATAATCGTTTGTCATGCCCATCGATATTTCTTTGAAAGCCGGTACGTTGGCGAAATACGTGTTTTTAAATTCGTCGAATAGCGATTTCAATAAACGAAATTCTTTTCTTATTTGATCTTCGTCGTCGGTAAAGGTGGCCATTCCCATTACCCCGGAAAGTTGCACATGAGGGCATTCTTTCCATTTGCCTTCGGCCAGAAATCGGCGGCATTCATCGGGCAAAAAACCCCCTTTGGTCTCTTCCTGTGCAATATGAATTTGCAGCAAGCAGGGAATTTGCCGCCGGTTGGCTGCTGCCTGTTTTTCGATTTCCAGCAAGAGTCGTTCATTTCCCAAACTGTGAATCAGATGAATAAAGGGTGCAATATATTTTACTTTGTTTCTTTGCAGATTGCCAATAAAATGCCATTCGATATCGTTGGGTAGTTGTTCGTATTTTTCTTTCAGTTCCTGCACACGGCTTTCGCCGAAAATCCGTTGCCCGTAGTCATACGCTTCTCGGATAGTCTCTACCGGATGAAATTTGGAAACAGCTACAACTTTTATCCCTTTCGGAATTGTTTTTCGCAATTTATCAAGATTTTCCTTTATCATATTCATTCTTCTTTTTGTTTGTCCTGCTCTCTTACATAAGGGAATACGTCCATAATGGCCGTTTCGGTTAAAGCTGCAACGGAATAGTCGATCATGGTTTTTTTCATTTCCGTATCGATGATGCACAACGCTTCGTTCAATGTGCTTGCCTGAACCAGCATGTTGACCGCTGTCTTTTTTTCCGCTCCGCTTTTCTCGTCCAACGTGATAAAGTGGAGTTTCGCTTTATAAAAGCGGTCGCCCGTTTCATTGAAAAACGTTTCGTTGTATTTTACCCTTTTTATATCGGCAATGGAAAATTCTCCCGAAATATACGGTTTAATCTCTTCGATAATTCGGCTTTCTGCTTCTGTAAACGACAGCGCATCCACCAGATAGGGCTCGGTCACTGTTTTCTGTACGCCCGATCCCTGCATTTTTTCGTATTTTACTTTACATTCAAACCAATTGTACATTTTGTTGTTTGTTAAAATATTATTAGTATAACCAATTAGTATAACCAACGTTTTCGAATATATGATAATTATATCAATGACGCAAAATTAAGGATTTTCCTGCTTATTCATGTAATATAAGCCATTTGTATTTGTAAGACGGGAAAATGGCCCATTTGTTGAACCGAACAGTCTTTTCCTGCGTTAATCAAATGAGTTTGTTTATTGATTGGTTTTTAAAATAGGAGGAAAAAGAGATGAAAAAAGCATTATTGATTGTGGATGTTCAGAACGATTTTTGCCCCGGTGGTGCGCTTGCGGTAAAGGATGGCGATAAAGTGGTACCCGTGATTAACGGCATTATCGATAAGTTTGATCTTGTACTTGCTTCCAAGGATTGGCATCCGGTAGATTCCGTTCATTTTGAAAAATGGCCTGTCCATTGTGTGCAAAATACGTATGGAGCTGATTTTCATCCCGATTTGCAGACCGATAAAATTGACCGGGTACTTTTGAAAGGTACTCAAAACAAAGATGACGGTTATTCGGCTTTTGAAGCAACAAACATTTCGTTGGCAGATTTTTTACGTGGAGAAGGCGTTACCGATCTTTACGTATGCGGATTGGCTACCGATTATTGCGTGAAAGCCACGGCACTTGATGCTTGCAAGCTGGGATTTCGCACTTATGTGATTACCGATGCCGTGGCAGCCGTGAACCTCAATCCCGGTGACGATAAAAAGGCGTTGGAAGAGATAAGTTCACAGGGTTGTATTCTTGTGAATTCAAATGAGATATAAGCTTTTGTGATTTATCGACTTATTCGTTGAAGAAACGTATTGCTTTTTGGGTTAATTTTACACCGATTCCCGGCAAATCGGCTACAATTATTTTGCCGTTTTCGAGCTTTGCCCCGTCGAAACAATCGTTGGCAATGAGCAACGCACCGTCGAGATCGGCAAAATCGAGCCCCGATGAAAGTTGTGCCGCGGCCGATATGGCGCACGATGTTTCTGTCATGCAGCCGATCATCACCTTCATCCCCAACGCTTGGGCAAGATGGCGCATTTTCCATGCTTCACGCATACCGGTACATTTCATCAATTTGATGTTGATCCCCGAAAATGCTCCTTTCACCCGTTCTATATCATGAAGTCGCTGCACCGATTCATCGGCGAAAACCGGTAGAGGGCTGTTTTCGGTAATCCAGGCATTGCCTTCGTAATCGTCTTTTGCCATCGGTTGTTCCACCATCACTACGCCTTGTTCCTTCATCCAATGAATCATATCCAACGCATAATACTTATCTTTCCATCCTTGATTGGCATCCACTGTCAGTGGCAGGTCGGTAACACTACGTATGGTTTCTATGACCCGTTTGTCGTCTGGTCCGCCTACTTTCACTTTCAGTATATTGAAACGTCCTAGGGCTTCTTTGGTCTTTTCGCGTATTATTTCGTCTGTATCGATGCCAATGGTAAAAGTAGTATCCGGGACTTTCATTTTATCCAGACCATACATTTTGTACCACGGGGAGCCAATAATTTTTCCCGCCAAATCGTGCAATGCGATATCGACCGATGCCTTTGCTGCTGTATTTCCCGGTGCTATATGATCTACATATTCAAGGATTTCTTCCAGATGGGTGGGATCATGGAATCCCGAAAGATCCACTTTCTTCAAAAAATCGATAACCGATTCCTGTGTCTCGCCTAGATAGGGTGGGAGGGAAGCCTCTCCGTAACCTTCCAGGCCGTCGAATTCGATTTTTGTAAGCACCACGGGTGTGGTTTTTCGCGAAAAACCGGAAATCGTGAAAACGTGCCTCAATTGAAGATTATAAGAAGTCCATGACAGTTTCATTTTTTTATATAATAGGGGTTGTTTTTTCGCAGCTGTTGTAGCGGAAATGTTGGGTGCTGTGAGTGCCGCTGCCGCGAGAGCCGATGTTTTTATGAATTGCCGTCTGTTTTGTTTCATTCGCTTGGATGATAAAACGCATTTTTTTCGATTTCTTCGATTCCCGGCGTATTGATTTCGCCGAGTATCCGTTTTGTGCGCAAATACCGTTTGGTATTGTATTCATCGTATAGGGGATCGGTCGAATCGAAGCTGCCGATACGGATATAATCCGATGCATGAATAAAGCGTTTGTTCCCGATATAAATCCCCACGTGCGCCACACGTTCGATGGAATTTTTTGCATTGGCTTTTGTTCCAAAAAATACCAGATCGCCCGGTTGGGCATGCTCGAAATCTCCTTTTTTGTCGATTAGCTTGCCGGAAAGAACTTGTTGCGATGCATCGCGGGCGAGAATTATGCCGTGCATAAAATAAACCAATTTTGTAAATCCGCTGCAGTCCAATCCTTTTGATGAGGTCCCTCCCCATAGGTACGGAATGCCCATAAAGCGTTTTGCCGTTTCTGCGATTTCTTCACCTGTAAGCAACCGGTTTTTCATCCATTTTTCAAAGGGTTGGGCATCGGTTTTCGACACATAAGCTTCTCTGCCGTCGGGATACACTACATGGTGAAATTTTCTTTTTCGATCTTTCACTATCAACATATCGCCGGCTACCAAGTCGGAAACGCTTTGAGATTTTGCATTCGGTTTTTCATATGAAATAGCATACAACGATGTTACGATAATTGTCGGCTGTTGTAGATATTCTTGTAGATCCGCTTTTGTCATGGGCTCAACCGAACCGTTTACCCATCCGATGTATTTGTCGGGTGTTTGGATTCGCCTCCAACTGCCTCTTTTGTCAAGAATTCTCACCGGTGTACCCAGCAGCGCTTGCGAAACGATTTCTGTACCGTGTTTCGGATTACGATACATCGTCCCCGTCGAATTGTAAATAATACCCCACGTCTTTTCGCCGATTTTTTTATCGGGGAGCAGTCGGATACTGTCTTTCACTCGTGGGGAAAGCTTTTTGGCTTTGGACAGCACCTCATCATATGCAGTGCTATGGGTTGTTTCCCCTTTCAGTATCAATGTATCTTTTTGCCGATATGATTTGATATTGAAAACCTCTATACGGGTATCGGGGGCATATTTTACTCGTGCAGATTCAATAATTTCGCGGATATCTTTGTTTTGAGCCATAGATAAGGAGATTGAAATCAAGAAAAGACAACATAAAGCCTTTTTTCGCATCTGTCGTTTTTTATTGAAGTTGAACAAAAGTTTGCGAAATATACAATTTTATAGTTTCATTTCCCAACCTTTTTCATACGTTCTACTTCATGTAGCGTCAATCGACAAGTGCGTTCTTTATGCTATCCCTGAATAATACCCGTTATCATTGCCGCGAATCCGATAAAAGCTCGCCCGAGTACTATCGGAATAATTAACCGGGAGAAAGCGCTGATTTTTTTTTATCAGTCTACGGCAATACCTGTTGACGCCGGTAAAAAATTCAAACGGCTCGCAAATTCAAATTTCACACTCGGTAAGTCTATTTTTTACTCCTGTTTTTGTTTGTGATGCTGCTTCTTCTCTTTCCTCAAATTTTTCTTTTGTTTCTCATCGATTAACACTTTTGCCCGTTCGACTGCCAAATGAATATTGGAGCAAATATTTTCTTCGCCGATAAGTTGGGGAATAGCCGATTTATTGAGGCTTTCGTGTACATTTTCTTTCACGCCGGATAGAATAACCTCTATTTTTTCTTTGCGGGAGTTTCGGCACAACGTCTCCAGGTTGTTTAATCCGGTAGCATCGATAAATGGAACTTTCCGCATTCGGATGATTCTCACAGCGGGGCGATCGCCAATGATGCGCATCTTTTCATCGAACTTATTGGCTATGCCGAAGAAAAACGGACCATCGATTTCGTATACTTCAACCCCTTTGGGAAGGTAGAGTACCTCCTCGTTTAAATTGCCCGAATGCGATTCGATTTCTTTCGTTATATCGATTTTATCGGTAATGAGCGATATCTCGGTGCTTTCCGTGATGCGTTTGATGAAAGCAAACACGGCCAGCAACAAGCCCACCTCGATGGCAATGGTCAGATCGAAAATCACGGTGAGCAGAAACGTGGTCAGAAGAACGGCCAACGTCGATTTCGATTGTTTTGTCAACGACAAAAACGTACGCCATTCGCTCATGTCGTAGGCAACCACAACCAACACACCCGCAAGACAAGCCATCGGGATGTGGGCGGTCAAATCGCCCAAAAACAATAAAATGAACAACAAGACTACGGCATGTATCAGCCCTGCAACGGGAGTTCGTCCGCCGTTGTTGATATTTGTCATGGTGCGCGCAATGGCTCCTGTGGCGGGCATTCCGCCAAAAAATGGCGTAACGACGTTTGCCACTCCTTGCGCCACGAGTTCCATATTGGAATTGTGCCTGTGTCCGGTTACGCCATCGGCAACGGTTGCCGAAAGCAACGACTCGATGGCCCCCAGCATGGCAATGGTAAAAGCCGAAGGGAAAAGCAGACGGACACTTTCGAGATTAAACGGTATGTGTTTTGCTTCCGGCAGATCGGTATTGATGGCAAACCGATCGCCAATGGTTTCTACGCTGCGAATACCTCCATACGTTTTCATCAAATACACCACAACGGTCATTAAAACGATGGCCACCAGCGCTCCGGGTATTTTTTTTGAGATTTTCGGCATCAAAAAAATAATCAAAACGCTTGCAACGGCTATCAGTGTTGTCCAAGGATCAATCGTGTGAAAATGTTGCGAATAAATTGCCCATTTCCCCAAAAAATCCGATGGCAGTTTCGGTGTGGTCAAACCAAAAAAATCGGCGATTTGCGTAAAAAATATAGTGACGGCGATTCCACTCGTGAAACCGACCACAATGGGGTAGGGAACAAATTTGATAACCGTTCCCAGTTTGAGAGCCCCCATCAATATGAGCATGATGCCCGCCAATACGGTTGCAATGGCAAGCCCTTCAAATCCATATTGTTCGACAATACCATAAACAATAACAATAAAGGCGCCGGTAGGCCCTCCGATTTGTACGGTACTCCCTCCGAGCAGGGAAATCAAAAAACCGCCAATAATGGCCGTGATAATTCCTTGTTCGGGGGTCACACCCGAAGAAATACCAAAGGCAATGGCCAAGGGCAGGGCAACAATACCTACAATTATCCCTGCCATCAAATCGGCAGCAAATTTTTCTTTATTATAACTTCGCAACGAACGGATCAGTTCCGGACGGAAATCCTTCAAAAAATCAATATTCACCCTAAAACAACCTTTTTAATCAGTTAAAACAGGTGCGAAAATAAGGATAAAAAGCAAAAAAATCAAATCCAACTCAAAACGCTGCGAATCACGACAGCAATTCCGTCGGCATCTCGATACGGTATGTAAACGACTCCCGGATGTCCCGGCAGTGACCGCCGCTCGGATAAATATATAAATTCGTAATTCATTTGTTTTTCGCAAATATTGAATACCTTTATGCGGTAAATAACCTTATTACAAATGAATTCATTTATGGACAGACGAAAATTTATTCAAACAGGGAGCCTCGCTTTGCTGGGATCTGTGGTTGCACCTTCGTTTGGTGCTCCTTTTGGCGTTTCCGGGAAACAGTCGGCCCTGAAGGAAGCGATGGATCATTTTGGAGTGACCGAGAATGATCTGCAAAAGGTGATGTCCGCAGCGTTGGAGAAAGGCGGCGATTATGTTGATCTTTTTTTCGAGCATACGTTCAGCAACTATGTGGGTTTGCAAGACGGCGAAGTGAATCGCTGCAGCTCCAATATCGATTACGGAATGGGTGTTCGTGTCATTTCCGGAGATCAAACCGGCTATGCATACATCGAAAACATTACCCTTAATGAAATGCTGAAAGCGGCACGTACGGCAGCACGCATTGCTTCGGGAACTAAAAAAACCGAGCCGGTGGCCTTGACCGAGAAACCGATCAAAACCAATTATTATCCGGTCACTACGCCGTGGGAGCATGTTTTGCTGAAAGAAAAAATGCCTTACCTTCAGCGATTGAACGATACGATTTTTGCGTTGGATAATCGCGTTCAGAAAGTAGTGGCATCGTTGACCGACAACACGTCGCATATTCTTTTTTGCAATTCCGAGGGCGTGCAGTATTACGATTACCGTCCGATGGTTGCCTTGTCGGCCATGTGCATTATGGAGGAGAACGGCAGGATCGAAAACAGTTATGCTTCTCGTTCTTACCGAAAAGGTTTTGAGTTTTTGACCGATGAGGTGATCGATGTTGTTGCCCGTGAAGCGGTAGAGAGCACAGCTATCCTGTTTAAAGCCGTGAAGCCCAAAGGCGGCGAAATGCCTGTGGTGATGGGAGCAGGCGGATCGGGCATCTTGCTGCACGAGGCAATCGGGCATGCTTTTGAGGCTGACTTCAATCGCAAGAATATTTCCATTTTCTCCGATCAGCTGAATAAAAAAATCTGTAACGAACACATCAATGTGGTGGACGATGGAACGATCATGTTCAATCGGGGTGCCGTAAATATCGATGATGAAGGCACTTACGGTCAAAAGACATATATCGTGAAGAACGGCATACTTACCAGTTATTTGCACGACCGCATCAGTGCCAACCATTACGGCGTTCCTT
This sequence comes from Bacteroidales bacterium UBA4179, assembly GCA_002381125.1. GTDB lineage: Bacteria > Bacteroidota > Bacteroidia > Bacteroidales > Dysgonomonadaceae > Anaerorudis. The sequence continues at coordinate 42,833 of DFUT01000024.1, forward strand.
CTACCGGAAACGGGCGGCGCGAATCGTTTAAATGTGTTCCCATTCCCCGTATGCGGTCGACCTATATGGAAGCCGGAAATATGACCGAATCCGATATTATCGCTTCCGTGAAAAAGGGAATTTTTGTGGATAAGTTTACCAACGGACAGGTGCAGATTGGGGCAGGCGATTTTACGTTTTTCGTGAAATCGGGTTACCTTATCGAAGATGGCAAACTGACGCAGCCCATCAAAGATGTCAACATTATCGGCAATGGACCAAAAGCGTTGGCCGACATTACGATGGTTGCCAACAATCCGGCAATCGACAACGGTACGTGGACGTGTGGAAAAGATGGGCAGTCGTGTCCCGTAACTTGTGGGATGCCTTCGGCGCTGGTGAGCAAACTGACGGTAGGAGGGGAAAGTTGAGGCTTTGAAAGTGCAAATATTCATTCGTTAAATCAAGAAATTATGATATCAAACAACGATAAAAAATTGGTTCAATGGGCTATGGATTATGCCCTGAAGAACGGATGTCAAGGTGTGAAGGTGAATTTTTATACCGGATCCAATAGTTCATTCGAGTTGCGTGACGGCAAGGTGGATCGCCTGCAACAGGCTTCGGAAAGCGTGATGGGTATTTCGCTGTATGTAGATGGCCGCTACGGAACGTATTCTACGAATCGCCTGAATAAAGAAGAGCTTGAGGTGTTTATAAAAAACGGGATCGATGCCACGCGTTACCTGGCAAAAGACGAAGCCAGACAGCTTCCCGATCCTTCGCGATATTATAAAGGAGGTAAACCCGATTTGCAATTGTACGACCCCAACTTTCCGGCGGTTAGTCCCGACGAAAAAGTGGCGCTGGCAAAAGCCGTTGGAGAGGAAGCCATCGGAAAGGACCCGCGCATTATTTCGGTGGAATCGGCGTATAGCGATGGCGAAAGTTTTTCCTACCGCATTCACAGCAATGGTTTTGAAGGAGAAACCCAAAATTCGTGGTATTCGCTTTCGTGCAGTGTTTCCGTCAAGGACGAAGGAGAAGCCCGGCCGTCATCCTACTGGTACGAATCGTCTCTGTTTCTGGATAAACTCATTAAGCAAGGTATAGGAAAAAAGGCGTTGGAGCGCACGTTGCGCAAACTTGGGCAGAAGAAAACGAAATCGGGAGAATATACAATGGTGGTCGAACCGTTGATTTCTTCTCAATTGTTGCGCCCGATGATTAGTGCACTTTACGGATCGCAGTTGCAACAAAAAAATTCGTTTTTGCTGAATAAATTGAACGAAAAGGTGGGGAGCGACAAATTATTGTTGAAGGACGAACCCCATCTTATCGGTGCAATGGGGGCACGGTATTTCGACAGCGAAGGGGTGGCAACCCAACCGCATGTCGTTTTCGACAAAGGTGCACTCAAAACCTATTATATCGATACGTATTATGCCAACAAGATGAAAATAGAACCTACCATTTCCGATCCGTCCATTCTGATTCTTCAACCCGGCAATACCGACTTGAACGGACTGATTGCCAAGGTGGACAGCGGAATATTGGTTACCGGATTCAATGGGGGCAACTGCAACAGTTCGACGGGCGACTTTTCTTACGGAATCGAAGGGTTTTTGATCGAAAACGGCAGGCTGACTCAACCGGTAAACGAGATGAATATCACGGGCAACATGATTTCGCTCTGGAATTCGCTCATCGAAACGGGTAATGATCCACGATTGAATTCTTCGTGGCGCATCCCCTCGCTGATGTTCGAAGGGGTCGATTTCAGCGGATTATAACACCATAGGATAGGGCAGCCGATTTATCCGTTGATTTGAGCGGCTGCCTTTATCATTTTTTCCCTGATTTGTGCGGTACACAAGTTGCCGATGCTGCCGGCATGGGTGTGGTGTACTTCCTTTTTGGCCTTGTACGTGCCGTTTTCTACTTCATGCCCCACTTGTTGGTATGCTTCGCGGAAAGGCACACCTTGCAGCACACGGCGGTTAACTTCTTCCACCGTGAAAAGATAATCGTAGCGCGGATCGGAGAGAATATCTTTGTTCACCGAAATATGCTGCAACATGAAATGGGTCATTTGCAGTAATTGGTGCAGGGTATCGATGGCCGGGAAAAGGACTTCTTTCAGCAGTTGGTAGTCGCGATGGTAGCCGTGAGGCAGGTTGGTGGTCATGAGGGCAATTTCGTTGGGTAGATTCTGAAGCCGGTTGCTGTGTGCACGAATAAGTTCCCATACGTCGGGATTTTTTTTGTGCGGCATGATGCTCGATCCGGTAGTTAGGTTGTCGGGATACGAGATAAAGCCGTAATTTCCGGAAAGATACATGCAGTTGTCGGCTGCCAGCTTGTTGAGGGTGGAGGCAATAGAGCCCATGCTTTGGGCAAGGATGCGTTCGGTTTTTCCACGTGCCATTTGCGCGGCAATCACGTTATAGTGCAAAGTGGCAAAACCCAGTTCGCGGGTAGTCGTTTCACGATCGAGGGGAAAAGAGTTGCCGTAACCGGCGGCAGAGCCCAGCGGATTCTGGTCGGCAACGCGCCATGCGGCAACCAGCGTATGCATGTCGTCTATCAAGGTTTCGGCGTAAGCACCAAACCACAATCCGAAAGATGAAGGCATGGCTATTTGTCCGTGTGTGTAGCCGGGCAGCAATATGTCTTTATGGCGTTCGCTCAGTTGTTGTAGCAGATCGAAAAGCTGTAGTATCTCGTTTTTCAGGGCAACAATTTCGTCTTTGAGATAAAGTTTGATGTCCACCAGTACCTGATCGTTGCGCGAACGTCCCGAATGGATTTTTTTGCCCGTTTCGCCAAGCTTTTCGGTAAGCATGGCTTCCACTTGCGAATGAATATCCTCTACATCGTCGTCGAGACGGAAATCGCCTCTTTCGATTTCGTCCAGAATACGTTGCAGTTCGTTGTGGAGTACTTTCTCTTCTTCATTTGTCAATAGACCGATTTTTGCCAGCATTTTAATGTGCGCCATCGAACCGATGACATCGTATTTGGCCAGTCGTAGATCGAGTTCGCGGTCTTTCCCAACCGTGAAATCCGATACCGCTTTGTCGGCATCGAAGCCTTTATCCCAGATTTTTGCCATAGTTTTTTCAGATTTAAACTGTCAGTTTTTTACTGTCAGCATGTTGTATTGTTTTTGGTTTTTTAAATCGCTTTTTAATCGTTTTTCATTGTCAAGAGACCGACATAGGCGTAGTCGTTGAGAATCGTTATGCATAATTTCTACAGCAATATCTCTTTATTCAAAAAACGAATGGTCTTTTTTTGTGTTGGGAATGATTTTCGTCAATTCCTCAATAAACCGAATATAGCCGGCGATTCCTTGCTTCAGCTCTTCGATTGTCACATATTCGTCGGGGTGATGGGAGCGCACCGATTCGCCGGGTCCCATTTTGATTGCCGGGCACGATATCCGCATCCAGTCCGACGTGGTGGGCGAAACATAAGTTTCGATGCCCAGTTGTTGCACGCATTGCATCAACGGATGGTCGAGCGGCGTGGCCGAGCTTTTGTTGGTTAGCGAACGGGCTTTAAGCGTACTCTTGACTTTCGGTTGCAGGATATCCATAATTTCTTGATTGGTGTACACGTCTGTTGGGCGGATATCGATAACGAAAGTACAACTGTCGGGCACGACATTATGCTGTGTGCCGGCGTGGATTTGCGTAACCGTGAGTTTTACTTCGCCCATCGTCGGAGATATTTTGTCGAATGTTGCCGAGCGCAGGGCAAAGATGTCCTCCACGGCAATGTAAATGGCATTCACGCCTTCGTTGAGAGCCGCATGGCCACTCACGCCTTTGGCTTCGGCATCGATCACCAACAGTCCCCGTTCGGCAATGGCCGCTCTCATTCCTGTGGGTTCGCCCACAACGGCAAAATCTACGGTATCCTTTATTTCCGGCCACATTTTCCGCATACCGTCGGGACCGGAATTCTCCTCTTCGCACGAAAGCACCAGCATGAGGTTAAACGGCAGCTTCGTTTCGTAGAAATGAAGAAAAGTTGCGATCATCGATACCACGGAAGCGCCTGCATCGTTGCTGCCCAACCCCAATACCCGAGTGTCGGACAAAGGAGGATTGAATGGGTCGAAAGTGTAACCTGCTGTCGGGCGTACGGTATCGATGTGGGAATTGAGCATGAGGGTAACTTTTTTGGCATCGTGATGAGGTTGACGGACGATTAGGTTGTTGACAATTCGTTGCGTTGGTATTCCTTTTTTCGCAAAATAGGTCTCCAGAAAATCGCTCCTGAGGTTTTCCTCTCCCGAAAAAGAAGGAATAGAGACCAGCTTGCGAAGAAGATCCGCAGCCGTACCCTCTAGGAAAAGAGATTGATTATAGTCGATTCTTTCCAAAATTTTTCTTTTTTGTGTGATCGTAATGTTTTTTCGTTTCCGTTGCGTTGAATGAAATTCAGAGATTGAGGCGGGTTCCTTGCTTCTTCAACAAATTCTTCGCATGAAGGATAATGACTTCCGAAACACCGTTTTCGAGGGCTTTAAACGCATTATCGAGTTTGGGAATCATGCCGCCTGCAATGATCCCCTCGTTTTTATAGGATTCGTATTCGGCTTTGTTCATCGATGCGATTCGGCTTTGCGGATCGTCGACGTTTTTCAGCACGCCTTCTTTTTCGAAGCAATAATATAATGTGGTACGATAGTTTTGGCATAGGGCGCTTGCCAGCGAATAAGCAACGGTATCGGCATTCGTGTTGAGCAGAGAACCGTTGCCGTCGTGCGTGATAGCACAGAAAACGGGCGTTATCTTGTTTTCGATCAGTAGGGAAAGAAAATCCGTATTGATGTCGGTTGCGTCCGGATCGCCCACGAAGCCGAAATCGATGGGTTCGGGCGACCTTCTTTTGGCGGGGATGGTGTTGGCATCGGCACCCGATAGGCCGAGTGCTTGGCATCCCAGCTTCTGTAAAGAGGCCACGATGCTTTTGTTGATCCATCCGGCATACACCATCGTCACCAGTTTTAACGTTTCGGCATCGGTGATGCGGCGACCATCCACCATTTTTGTCTCGATACCGAGCTGCCGAGCCATTTTCGAAGCCATTACGCCTCCGCCGTGGACGAGTAGTTTTCGCCCTTCCAGCCGGTGAAAATCGGCCAGAAAAGTTTCTAATGCTTCGGGATTATCGACAATATTTCCCCCGATTTTTACAATGGCCATCTCTTCCCAAACCGGGTTTGAAGCTGAGGTAGAGTGTGATGATTGCGTATCGATTGTCATTTTGCTGCTTTTACAGGAGTTGTTTGAAGATGTCGAACGAAACTTTTTTAATTAATAATGCTCATGTGTTGAATTTTTTTCAGAAATTATCTTTCAGTATTTCTTTCAATACCGTTTGTGCAGAAACTGCCCGGTTGGCCGCTTCGGGGATGACCAACGATTGTGGACTTTCGATGACTTCGTCGGTGACGATCATGTTGCGGCGTACCGGCAGGCAGTGCATGAAATAGGCATTGTTGGTCAGCGCCATTTTACGGGCGTCCACCGTCCACGACCTGTCCATGTTGATGACTTTTCCGTAGTTGGGGTCGCGATAAGCCGACCAGTTCTTGGCATAGATGAAGTCGGCATTTTTGTACGCTTTTTCCTTGTCGTATTCCACATGGGCTTTACCGACGAATTTTTCGTCCAGTTCGTAGCCTTCGGGATGGGTGATGACAAACTCGTAGTCTGTGGCATTCATCCACTCGCAAAACGAATTGGCTACGGCTTGCGGCAGAGGTTTGGGATGTGGAGCCCAGGTGAGAACGACTTTCGGTCGGGGCGTCTTTTTGTATTCTTCGATCGTGATGAGGTCTGCAAAGCTTTGCAACGGATGTCGCGTTGCTGCTTCCATGCTGATGACCGGTTTGCCCGAATATTGAATGAATTGGTTGAGAATGACTTCGTTGTAATCGTCTTCCTTGCTTTCGAATTGGGCAAAAGAACGCACTCCGATGATGTCGCAATACGATCCCATCACGGGAATGGCTTCCAGAATGTGTTCGGATTTGTCGCCATCCATCACTACGCCCCTTTCGGTTTCCAGTTTCCATGCTCCCTGATTGATGTCGAGTACGATGACGTTCATGCCGAGATTGAATCCGGCTTTTTGTGTGCTCAAGCGAGTACGGAGACTCGAGTTGAAGAAAATCATCAGCAACGTTTTGTTCTTTCCGAGTTGCTGATCGGCAAACGGATTTTCTTTGACTTGCTTTGCCTTTTCGAGGGCGATTTTTAGGTCGCCGATATCGTGAACACATGTAAAGTTTCTCATTGTTCCGTATGTTTTTTAAATTCCCGAATAAAAATATCGATTTCATCTTTCGATATGGAAAGGGGAGGGAGTAAACGCATGACGTTGTTTTTTGCTCCGCCGGTAAAAATGTGACTTTCAAACAGGAGTTTATTGCGCAGTTCCGACTGATCGGGCGAGAGTTGTACGCCGATCATCAGACCGCGTCCGCGAATTTCTTCGATGCCCCGACAGGTGGAAAGTTCTTTTTGCAGGTAGTTGCCCATTTCTTCGGCATTGTTGATCAGCGATTCCGTTTTGATGACATTCAACACGGCAATGGCCGCGGCACATGCCAGGTGATTTCCGCCGAAGGTGGTTCCCAACATCCCTTTTCGGGGCTTGAATTTAGGAGAAATGATTACTCCGCCGATGGGAAATCCGTTTCCCATGCCTTTGGCCGTGGTAATGATGTCGGCTTTGATATCGGCAAACTGATGGGCAAAGAATTTGCCCGTTCGGCCGTATCCCGACTGCACCTCATCCAAGATGAGCACTACGTCGTGTTTTTGGCATACGAGCTCCAGTTGTTGAAGAAAATCGGTGTCGGGAGCAAATATGCCGGCCACTCCCTGTATGCCTTCGATAACGATGGCAGCCACATCGCCTTTGTTGACCTCTTTGACAACGGCATCGATATCGTTTAATGGCACAAAGGCGACTTCATGACCGGTGTTGAAAGGCGATTGGATGGCAGGATTGTCTGTGACGGCTACTGCACCGGAAGTGCGTCCGTGAAAGGCTTCTTTGAATGCAACGATGCGTTTTTTGCCGGTGTGAAACGAGGCGAGTTTCAGCGCATTCTCGTTGGCCTCGGCTCCGGAATTGCACAGAAACAACGCATAATCGGGATAGCCGCACAATTCGCCGAGCTTGTCCGCAACTTCTTGCTGCAAGCTGTTGATTACAGAATTGGAATAGAACCCGATTTTGTCGATTTGTTCTTTTAGCATGCGGGTATATTCGGGATGGGTATGTCCGATGGAAATGACGGCATGCCCGCCATAGAAGTCCAAATACTCGGTCCCGTTTTTATCCCACAAACGGCATCCTTTTGCCCTTACGGGTTCGATGTTCCAGAGGGTATATACGTCAAATAAATTCATTTTCTGTTTATGTTTTTGCTTTTGCTTTTAAAATGAGAGTCTGCTTTAAAAAGCACTTCCTTTTAATTTCAATCCGGTGGCTTCGTCCAACCCAAACATCAGGTTCATGTTCTGAACGGCTTGTCCCGATGCGCCTTTCAGTAGGTTGTCGATAATGGAGGTAATGTGGATGTATCCATTGTGAAATTCGATGTGCAACAATCCTTTATTGGTGTTTACCACCTCTTTGAGACTGATGGGTTCATCGGAAACAAAGACGAAAGGAGATGTTTCGTAAAATTGCTTGTAGAAATCGATGGTTTCTGCTTCGCTCATCGAACCGTCCCATTTCATATATATACTGGCGAAGATGCCCCGCGTGAAATTGCCCCGCATGGGAATGAAATTGATTTCGGGGAGAATAGGGTTGCCTGCATTGGTCAAGGTGCGTTGTATTTCGTTCAAGTGTTGATGGGTGAAAGGCTTATAAACCGAAATATTGGAGGCTCGATAACTGAAATGGGTGGTTTCGGAGAGTTTTTTCCCTGCCCCGGTAGAGCCTGTGATGGCGTGGATGTGAACCGCATCCGAAAGTTTGTTGATGGACGCTAACGGTATCAATGCCAGTAGAATGGAAGTGGCAAAACAACCGGGATTGGCAATGTTGTTTGCTTTGCGGATTTTTTCTTTGTTGAGTTCGCACAAGCCGAAAACGAATTCACGATTGCCGAATACCGGATCGTTGCGGAAATCGTTTCCAAGATCGATGATCTTGCACGATTCCGCAATGGAATTCTCCTGCAGAAAAGTGCGGGAGATACCGTGTCCGAGGCAAAGAAAAATTACATCGGGATGTCCAATATTGTCGGTAAAGCAGAGATCGGTTTCGCCTAACAGGTCGCGATGAATGTTGGCAATCGGAACCCCGAACGACGTAGTGGTCGTTACCGAATCGATTTTTACTTGAGGATGACGGAGCAGGATGCGCAACAACTCGCCTCCCGTATATCCTGTCCCTCCGGCTATACTTACGTTAATCATTTTGATGAATGGTATGGTAAATTTTCAATGGATTGGCTACAACTTTGGTGAAACCGATGATATCTTGCGGAGTGAGCGATTTGTTGCTTTCGCCATAATCGCCAAAGATGGGATTCATCAGGTCGTAAGGACTTTCGCATCCCAATACGGAAAAATGATACGGACGTAGTTCCACTTCTACTTCTCCTGTCACGTATTGTTGGGTATCGGTGAGGAAAACCTCGATGTTGCGCATGGCGGGTTCAAGATACTGAGCCTCGTGCATGAGTTGTCCGTACCAGTTGCCGAGCTGTTCTTTCCAATATAACTGGTGCTTGGTCAGTACATGTTTTTCCAACAAATGATGGGCTTTGATGATGATCAATGGTGCAGGTGCTTCAAAAGCCACGCGGCCTTTTGTGCCGATGATGGTATCGCCAACGTGAATATCGCGCCCGATGGCAAATTCCGATGCCGTTTTGTTGATGGTGCGGATGACATCTACGGGATTCATTTTTTCTCCATTGAAGGATATCGGTTCACCTTTGTGGAATCCGATTTTGATGCGTTCGACACCATGCTTGGTTACTTGCGAGGGATAGGCTTCTTCGGGCAGTACACCTGACGATTTCAGCGTTTCTACTCCGCCAACACTAGTACCCCACAGACCCTGATTGATGGAATATTTCGATTTTTCCCACGAAAAATCAAATCCCTTTTCCCGTAGGTAGTCGATTTCCTGTTGTCTCGACAAACCGAGCTCGCGAATAGGGGCGAGGATTTTTACTTCCGGTGCCAGCACTTCAAAAACCAGATCGAAACGGATTTGATCGTTGCCGGCCCCTGTGCTTCCGTGGGCAACATAGTCGGCTCCTGTTTTTTTGATATGTTCTACGATGTTCAATGCCTGGAAAAATCGTTCGGAACTCACCGAAAGGGGGTAAGTGTTGTTTTTTAACACGTTGCCAAAAATCAGATATCGAATGCCCCGTTGGTAATAATCTTCTACGGCATCGATACAGGTATGCGTGGTCGCACCCAGCTGTAGTGCACGTTCTTCGATACGCTTGGCTTCTTCTTCCGAAAATCCGCCCGTATTAACGATGGCGGTATGTACTTCCAGTCCTTTTTCGTGAATCAGATACGGCACACAGAACGAAGTGTCGAGTCCGCCGCTAAATGCCAAAACTACTTTCTGTTTCATTTCTTTATTTTTTTAGCAAGCTAAACATAGCTTATGGTGAGAATATTTATTTTTTGAAGAGTTTGTTTGGTGTCCTTTTCTTTACGATGGGTTTTACGATTTTTTTTGCGAAAGGACGGGTTTCCCCGGATTTTTTTCCCTTTTTTATTTCTTCTTCGGGGTCGAACAAAAGACCGGTACAGAGGCACATTTTGTAATTGTTGCGTTGCAGAATGTCGAAATTGCGACAACCTTGACATCCCTTCCAAAATTCTTCGTCATCGGTCAATTCCGAAAAAGGAACCGGTTTGAACCCCAGTTCGGTATTCATTTTCATGACAGCAAGTCCTGTCGTGATACTGAAAATCTTAGCGTGGGGATATAGTTCTCGGGAAAGATTGAAAATTCTTTTCTTTATTCTTTTGGCTATCCCTCGATTTCGATAATCGGGGTGTACGATTAATCCCGAATTGGCCACAAATTTATCGTGTCCCCATGATTCGATATAGGAAAAACCTACCAGTTGGTCGCCATCAAGAGCAATCACGGCTTTCCCTGCATTTATCTTTTCGGCAACGTATTCCGGTGAACGTTTGGCTATGCCTGTCCCCCGTGCTTGTGCCGATTCGTACATTAAATCGCATATTTGTTGTGCGTATTTTTCGTGGCTACTGTTAGCCACCTGAATTTTTACATTCATTTTGCTTTTACGAAAATAAATTGTGAATAAATTGGATTTATTTTGTGTCGCAATCTTGCGAAAAATAAAAGGAATTTTATAGACGAAGAATAGGGTCTATAAAAAGATGATCAGAAGCATCGTCGGAAAAAATACGTTGCCTTGTTCATTGAAGTAATATGTGAGAATATCTTTTTCATTGATATTGCAAAAGTAAATATAATATTTGTAATACGGATGCTTTTAAGAGAAAAACTGCTCATTAATTTGTCCTTTTATGGAGAATGACGTATATTTGTTGCGAATAATTGCCTCAAATAACCTCTCTTCTTTCTTTCTCAATCAAATGTATTGCAAACTATATCCTTCTATATCCTTATCCTTCGAAAATAATATAAAGAAAATAAATACTTATGCAAGAAAGAAAATACCACGCTTATACTTTACACAATTACAAACAGATTCCGCAAATACAAGCGCTTACAAAAGATCAGTTGGAAGCTATAGAAGTGGTCGGACGCGTATTGCCATTCAAATCGAACAACTATGTAGTGGAAGAACTGATCGACTGGAACAATATTCCCGATGATCCGATTTTTACGTTAACATTTCCACGAAAGGAAATGCTTTCCAAAGCACATTACAATGCCATATTGTCGCTTTTGCAGGCAGGAGCCGATGAAGAAACAATAAGAAACAAGGCTCAAGAGATTCGATTGGAACTGAACCCCAATCCGGCCAATCAGCAACACAATGTTCCTGTTATGGACAAGATAAAATTGCATGGCATTCAGCACAAATATCGTGAAACGGTGTTGTTTTTTCCCAGTCAGGGACAAACGTGTCATGCATATTGTACATTTTGTTTCCGTTGGCCGCAATTTTCAGGGATGAACGAATTGAAATTTGCCATGAAGGAAGCCGATTTGTTGCACAAATATCTGCTGAAGCATCCCAAAGTTACCGATGTGCTTTTTACGGGCGGTGACCCACTTACGGCAACGGCAAAAATATTGTCGGCCTATATCGAACCTCTTCTGGGTGAAGAGTTTTCACATATCCGCAATATCCGCATCGGATCAAAGACATTGGCTTATTGGCCTTACCGTTTCTTGACCGATAAAGATGCCGATGATTTGTTGGCATTATTCGAAAAAGTGACAAAAGCAGGTAAACATTTGGCTTTTCAAGCTCATTTCAATCATCCCATAGAATTGTCGACCGATGTGGTCAAACAAGCCATTCGGAAAATCAAAAACACGGGTGCGCAAATCAGGACGCAATCGCCCTTGCTTCGGCATATCAACAATCAATGGGAAACATGGGCACAGCTGTGGAGAGAACAGGTTTCGCTCGGTTTAATTCCTTATTACATGTTTATTGCCCGCGATACGGGGGCTAAACCTTTTTTTGAAGTGCCCCTGAAAAAAGCATGGGATATTTACCGAAAAGCGTATTCCAATGTTAGTGGAATTTGCCGAACGGTACGTGGCCCCAGTATGAGCGCAAGCCCGGGAAAAATTCAACTTTTGGGAGTGGCCGAAGTGAAAGGCGAGAAGGTATTTGTTTTGCGCTTTCTCCAATGTCGGAATCCCAATTTGGTGGATATCCCTTTCTTTGCCAAATATGATCCCAAAGTCACATGGTTTGATCAATTGCAACCCGCCTTTGGCGAAGAAGCGTTTTTCTTTCGGAAACAGTTGCCCAAGGAAAAAGAGGAAACTTTCCTCTGGGAATGAAAGGGATAGGTATAGAGGGCGAGAAGGTCGTTTTATTACTTTTCAACAAAAATAATCATTCAATTAACATTGTATTTACCGATTTATTGTTTAATTTGCTTTTTAAATCAATTCAATTTTCGGAATATGGGAAAAATAATTGCATTGGCAAATCAGAAAGGAGGAGTGGGTAAAACCACAACAACCATTAATCTGGGGGCATCACTGGCCGCACTGGAGAAGAAAGTGTTGGTAGCAGATGCCGATCCTCAAGCCAATGCTTCGTCGGGACTGGGAATTGACATACGGAATATAGGAGATACAATATACGAGGGGCTTATTGGCAAGATAAGCCCTTTTGATATCGTACTTGAAACACCGTTTGAAAATATCGATATTATTCCATCTCACATTAATCTAGTAGGAGCAGAACTCGAAATGGTGCAAATGGAGAACAGAGAGAAACGTTTGCGCGAGTTGCTCGATCCTTTGAAAGACTCGTATGATTATCTTCTTATCGATTGTTCGCCTTCGTTAGGCATTATCACCGTCAACGCATTGACGGCTGCGGATTCGGTGATTATCCCCGTTCAATGTGAATATTTTGCGTTGGAAGGATTGAGTAAGCTGCTTAATACCATTAAAATTATCAAGTCGAAACTGAATACAAAATTGGAAATCGAGGGATTCGTATTGACGATGTACGATTCGCGTCTACGATTGCACAATCAGATTTATGAAGAAGTCAGACATCATTTTCAAGAACTTGTATTCAAAACGGTTATACACCGAAATATCACATTAAGTGAGTCGCAAAGTCATGCACAACCCGCTCTGATTTATGATGCTGCTTCTCGTGGAGCGATGAATTACATTCAGCTCGCCAAAGAGTTAATCGAGAAAAATGCTTAATTTTGTAGCTTAGGATACAGGATAACAGTTTAATAATAAGGAAAGCATGGCAAAAAGAAATGCATTGGGAAGAGGATTGGACGCGTTGATAACGATGGATGATGCGGTCACGCGTGGATCGTCTTCTATCAATGAAATAGAATTATCGAAGATTATATCGAATCCGGATCAACCCAGACGCATATTCGACGAAGAAGCAATGGAAGAATTGGCCGCATCTATCAGCAAAATTGGAGTGATACAGCCCATTACTTTGCGCAAAATTGATGGTGAAAAATATCAGATTATTGCAGGAGAGCGTCGTTACCGAGCTTCGCAGATGGCGGGATTGGATTCTATCCCTGCTTATATTAAAACCGCCGACGATGATGAACTCATGGAGATGGCGTTGATCGAAAATATCCAGCGGGAAGATCTCAATGCAATCGAAATAGCATTGGCTTATCAGAATCTCATCGATTCGTTTTCATTGACACAAGAGCAATTGAGTGAAAGAGTCGGGAAAAAGCGGGCAACAGTTGCCAATTATCTGCGGCTGTTGAAACTCCCTGCCGAAGTACAAATGGGTATTAAAGACCGAAAAATCGACATGGGGCATGCCCGTGCTTTGGTGACCATTAATGATCCGGTTTCGCAGCTGGCTGTTTACAACTTGATTTTAAGAGATGGGTTATCGGTTCGCAAAGTGGAGTCTATCGTTAAGGAAATCAATAAAGGAAAAGATGTAGACGAAGTTATCAATCCATCAAAATCTCGTGAACCCCGTGCTTCTAAAGAAAAAAAATCTGCCACCGGCGAGTTCAGCGCTTTAAAAAAACATCTATCCGATTATTTTAAAACGGAAGTTCAGTTTACGTGTAATAAACAAGGGAAAGGGAAAATTACCATTCCGTTTAAATCGCCGGAGGAATTGGAACGAATTATCGGAATTTTCGATCAGCTGACGAAAAAATAAAAATTTGCTGCGAATGGAAGGCTGGAAGATAATGGGTATTTTTTTATTGCTTGGAGTTTATGCTTCTCATGCTCAGGGGGTCTCTTCTTTATTGCATTCCGATGAGTTGCCGTTGATTTATCTTGTTGATTCGGAACCTCAGGATACTATTCCTGCCAATGATCGGTCGAGTGCAATACAGCAGCAAACCGACACCATTATTGTTGATCAAGGAATCGATACGGTGGGGGTAAAAAAAGTAGAATTTAAGCCCGATCCAAAGAAAGCCATTATCATGTCGGCTATTTTTCCGGGTTTGGGGCAAATTTACAATCGAAAATATTGGAAATTACCCATTCTTTACGGTGGATTTGTTGGTCTTTCATATGCTATTTCGTGGAACAACCGATATTATCAAGATTATTTTCATGCATATAAAGACATTATGGATGATGATCCTGAAACCAATAGTTGGCACGATTTCTTGCGTTACGGTCAAGACCCTGAAACCGTTGATACGGCGTGGTTGAAAGACGTATTGAGAAGAGGAAAAAATTATTATCGACGTTATCGTGATTTGAGTATTATTGGTACAGTTGCTCTATATGCAATCGGTATTATGGATGCCTATGTAGATGCCCAGTTATTTGATTTTGAAATAACCCCCGATCTTTCCATGCGTGTTGAGCCGGCTGTTATTCAAAAAAACAGCAATTATACGGCAAATGCATTTGGTTTTCATTGCAGTTTCAATTTTTAACCCGAATATCGTAATCGCCTTCAAGGGAGGTAATTCGTCATTTTTTATTCTTTAAAAACAGAACGTAAAGATGAAACGATTTTTTATTTTTTCAGTAATGGCCACTGCCGTTTTTTCATGTTTGTATTCCCGGCCAATCAGACAGGCAAAAGATACCATACAAGACACGACTCTTGTTCTTCCTGAAAGTATGACGGCGAACCTTGCCGATTTACTGCACGATTGGCAGATTGACTTTGCCGGATCCGAAAACAATTGTGATGCGGGGCAGAATGTTGTTTACCATGATACGGTTTATAGCGATCGATTGTATCGACTGCCTTCGGAGATGGAACTTTCTTTTAATCATGTTGTCCGATCCTATATCGAGATGTATTCTGTTCGCCGTCGCGAGCAAGTAGCCTATATGTTGACTTTAGGCGATTATTATTTTCCGTTGTTCGAGGAAATGCTCGATCGTCATGGTCTCCCATTGGAACTGAAATATTTACCTGTTATTGAATCGGCTTTAAATCCGGTTGCCGTTTCCCGTATGGGGGCAACGGGGCTTTGGCAATTTATGCTAAAAACAGGTCAAGGTTATGGACTTGAAGTAAATAGTTTAGTAGATGAGCGCCGCGATCCTTATAAGTCAACCGAGGCTGCTGTACGTTACCTTAAAGATCTGTACAGCATTTATGGCGATTGGAATTTGGTGATTGCGGCTTACAATTGTGGACCGGGAAATGTAAATAAAGCTATTGCACGCAGTGGAGGAAAACAGGATTACTGGGAAATTTATTATCGTCTGCCGCGAGAAACGCGCGGATATGTACCGGCTTTCATTGCTGCCAATTATATTATGAATTATTATGCGGAACATAATATTTGCCCGATGAAACCGAATGATTTTCAGGCATTGGATACAGTGCATGTGAATCAGGAAATCCATTTCGGACAAATATCCGAAATATTGGATATTCCCGTGAATGAACTTCAGCGACTCAACCCCCAATTCAAACGGGATATCGTTCCCGGCAATTACAAACCTTATGCATTGGTGTTGCCCACAAAAAAAATGATTGCTTTTATCGATAAAAAGGATGAAATATTGAATTGTCGGCGTTCAACATACTTTGCTCACCGACTCGATACGGATCGGTACCTCAAAGGTGGTAGCACATCTGTTGGCAGCGACGGTGTTGTTTATTATCGAGTGAAAAAGGGGGATAATCTTAGTAAGATTGCCAAACGAAATGGAGTAACGGTTGCGCAGTTGAAATCGTGGAACAATTTAAAGTCTACTTTTCTTTCCATCGGGAAACAATTGATTGTGAGGAAAGATGCTCCTCCCCCTTCTTCTGCCGATTCTAAAGAGCAATATGCCGAGGTAAGAGAAGATTCCATCCAACGTATTTCGAGAGAGGTTAATCAGTATTATCGGGTAAAGAAAGGCGATACGTTGGGCGAGATAGCTAAAAAGAATGGGGTTACCGTTTCGAAATTGAAATCGTGGAATGGGCTTAGTTCGAGCAAGATTGCGATAGGAGAGCAATTGATTGTAGGGAAAACGATCGAAGAGGTGTCCGATCCGGAAGTACCTTCTTCGGCTACCGTTACCGAATATAAAAAGGATGAACAATCTTCGGATGTTCCGGAAGGCAGCAATGTTGTTTCGGAATATCTTAGAGAGAAAATAAAGGCTTCCGGGAAACAAAAAGCCGACAATATATGAAAATTTTCAAAAATAATCTTTGTTAGTTTTCCCCGCCGTATTGCATCAAATAGGCTTTGATAAAATCATCGATATCGCCATCCATAACCCCGGCAACGTCGGATGTCTGGTAGTTGGTTCGATGGTCTTTGACACGACGATCGTCAAAGACGTAACTCCGAATTTGCGAACCCCACTCGATTTTCTTTTTTCCGGCCTCGATTTTGGCTTGTGCCGCGCGACGTTTTTCGAGTTCTATTTCATACAGTTGCGATCGTAATAAGCGAAGCGCATTTTCGCGATTTCCCATTTGAGAACGGCTCTCGGTATTTTCAATCACAATTTCTTGTTCTTCGCCTGTATCCGGATCTTTGTACATATAATGCAATCTCACACCGGTTTCTACTTTGTTTACGTTCTGTCCTCCTGCTCCCGATGAACGAAAAGTATCCCAGCTCAGGTTTGCAGGATTTATTTCGATTTCGATGCTGTCGTCGACCAATGGCGTTACGAAGACCGAAGCAAACGAGGTCATGCGTTTGCCTTGGGCATTGTATGGGGATACGCGCACAAGGCGATGAACACCGTTTTCGCTTTTTAGAAAACCATATGCCATATCGCCTTCAATCTGTAAAGTTGCGGTTTTTATTCCGGCATCATCTCCATCTTGCCAATTGGTAATGGTAGTTTTGTAACCTTTGTTTTCGCTCCAGCGCTGATACATGCGCAACAACATCGATGCCCAGTCTTGACTTTCGGTACCTCCTGCGCCTGCATTTACTTTAAGCACTGCACCAAGTTGATCTTCTTCGTTTTGGAGCATGTTTTTCAATTCGAGATCTTCTACCAGTTTAAGTGCTTTGTTGTAAATCTCGTCTACTTCTTCTTCGGTCACGACCCCTTCTTTGACAAAATCGTAGGCTAGTTGCAATTCTTCAACGGCCGATTCCACTTCATGATACGAATTGATCCATTTTTTTAGCTCTTTGACGATTTTCATCTGTGCTTCTGCTGATTTCGGATCGTTCCAGAAATCGGGCGATTGTGTTCTTAATTCTTCTTCTTCCAGTTGGATGATTTTTGTGTCGATGTCAAAGATACCCCCTCAGCGCCTGCTCGCGCTCCTGTATCTCTTTCAGTTGTTCTGCTGTTATCATATTTCTGTTGGGTTTTTATTTTTGAGAATGCAAAAATACACATAACCTTTCCTTTTAACAAATTCGCTTGAAGTTTTTTACCGACACAAAACAGCACTATCGGAATATTTCGGCCTCTTTCGGAATAGTGCGAAAGGGATCGAACGTTCATTTTTTCTCGATTGCAATAATAGGATTTAGCCTTAACGGTCGTTTTTCGTGCTTCCCAATAACATAATTGAAGTGAAACCGCCGTTTACATTGTGCCGCGTTTACAAGTTGAATCTACGTTATTTTTTTATCAGTTTTCGTAAACAAAAAGCGTTTAAAATCCTTATAAGATAAGAGATGTAAAATTCGTTTTATTAGTTGAACCGATTCTATTTTTTTAATTTTAAAAACAATAAGGAGGCCGATTTATGGGAAATAAAATTTTCAAAACCATCGAAAGTGCAATTAAGTATTGGTATTTACCTTTGATTGTAGGTGTTTTATTGATTGTGTTGGGGATTTGGACGTTGACTACACCGTTGGAATCGTACATCATGCTTTCTATTGTCTTCGCCGTAGGTTTCTTACTTAGCGGGATATTGGAAATGATTTTCGCACTCGGCAATAGACATAAATCATGGGGATGGTCGCTTGCATTGAGCATCTTGAGTATAATTATTGGTCTGCTGCTGGTATTGAATCCTGCGATTTCCATGATGACTCTACCGTTTTATGTGGGATTTATGTTGCTGTTTCATTCCATTTTGGGTATTAGTTCGGCTTACGAGATGAGACGGTACGGGATTGTGGATTGGGGATGGTTGATGCTTGTTGCCGTATTGGGGATGATTTTTTCGTTTATTATGTTGTGGAACCCTATATTCGCAGGGCTGAACATTGTTGTGTGGACGGGTATTGCTTTTATTGTGACAGGCGTTTACATGATTTATTTTTCTACAAAGCTGAATAAACTGAATAAGCTGCGAAAGAAGTTGAAAAAAGAATTGGAGGAATAATAAATTCTTCTGAGGGTTTTTGTAATCTTGAAAGATTACTCTTTAAATCAAAGAGTATTAGGCGGGGTTTTTTTCGGGAGGAGGCACTGCAGTTTGTCGTCTGGTTAAAACTGCGTCGGACTCGTTTTTGCGTTTTACTTTCTTTTCGTTATGGGATTGAGATGTTGTCTTTTCCCTTTGAAGTTCTGAAGGGCGACTATGAATAATGATTGTGTCTGAATCTGTTTCCAAGGCTTTAATTGTTGGTTTTTTCTTTTGAATGTTTTTTGGGGCTCGTGTAGAAACCGCCGCACGTTGCGTGGCTGTTTCTTTCAATACTCTCCCTCCTCTTAAATAGCGTGAAGCATAATACGGCTCGGTTGATGCAGAGATAATAACTCCGTTGTTCGTGGATGCATGAATAAATTTGAATTCTCCGCCCGACCCGATTTCGGTTACGATTCCAACATGGCCAACTTTGCCATTGCGTTTTTGCCCCTCGAAGAAAACCAGATCCCCTACTTGTAAATCTTCTTTCCGTTGAATTGTAGGTACTTGACGGTCTTGTTCTTCTGAACTGGCTCCCAATTTGTATCCGAATTTTTTAAAAACATAGAACGTGAATCCGGAGCAGTCGAATGCATGAGGACCTTTACCTCCGGCTTGATAGGGTTTGTGGAGGTATTGCATGCTGTAATTAACGACTTCGGTTTGCGCTGATGTTGCATATTCTTTACTCCATGTTGCTTCCCGCTTTACTCCGCAAGAGGACAAAATGAAAGCGACAAATAAAAAAGAAAAAAGTTTATAACGAATGTTTTTTCGATTCAATGAAACATGCATGGAGTATTTTTTAAGTAGCAATAAATATGCGGTAAAAATAATAAAAGATAATCGATTCTCAAGTCCGCATTTTTGTTTTTTAACAATTAACGGTAGCGATATCGACGGATCAACGGGCGATATCACGTATCTTTGTAGAAATTTTTTAAAGGTATCTTATTTATGCAACAACTAAAAAACATTGTTTTCGATTTTGGTGGCGTGCTTATCGATTGGGACCCTCGCTATCTATACAGAAAAGTATTCAAAACGGAAGAAGAGATGAATTTCTTTTTGGAAAATGTTTGCAAATACGAATGGAATCTTCTTCAGGATGCAGGACGACCATTGGCTGAAGCTACTCGTCTGCTTCAGGAGCAATATCCCGAATACAAGGAAGAAATAGGCATGTATTATGGTCGTTGGGAAGAAATGCTGGGCGGTCTTTTTGAAGATAATGTAAAATTGATTGGACCATTGAAAGAGAAATACAAGGTATATGGATTAACCAATTGGTCTGCCGAGACGCTCCCTATAGCTCAGCGTAAATACGATTTTTTTGAGTTGTTCGACGGTATTGTTGTTTCGGGGGAGGAGAAACTGGTTAAACCCGATCCTCGAATTTATCGAGTCTTGTTGAATCGGTATAACTTGAAAGCCGATGAAACACTTCTTATCGACGACAATGCCGAGAATATTCGAGCGGCAAAAAAGATGGGTTTTCAAACTGTTCACATAACATCCGAACTGAATTTGGAAGAAACATTAAAGAAAATGAAGGTGTTGTAGATAAATGAAATACCGGTATGGATTGAGTTGAAATGTATCATTATAATACAGTTTAACAATTCTTCTGCCGTTAGGGATGTTTTTCTTATTAACTTTGTACCGTCAATAAACAATGTGGAAAGATTTGAGCTGCTTGCAACCACAAAAAAAAATGCTAAAAGGATTCTTCGCATTTTTTCCCTATGTTTGCTTCAGTTTTTATTTATTCCGTTGTTTTGATAAAAACCGTTTTATTTTAGAACAACGAAAAAAATGAATTATTTATTTACTTCTGAATCCGTCTCCGAAGGTCATCCCGATAAAGTATCCGATCAGATATCGGACGCTTTGCTTGACGAGTTTTTGGCGTATGATCCCGACTCTAAGGTAGCTTGCGAAACATTGGTAACTACCGGTCAGGTAGTGCTGGCAGGAGAAGTAAAATCCAAAGCTTATGTCGATTTGGCCGAGGTGGCGCGCAGTGCGATTGCCCGTATCGGTTATACAAAAAGCGAGTACAGGTTTGAAGCGAATTCTTGCGGTGTTTTATCGAGCATACACGAGCAGTCAGAAGATATCAATCGTGGAGTGGATAAAAAAGGCGATCCTATGGATCAGGGCGCAGGCGATCAAGGTATGATGTTTGGTTACGCTACCAACGAAACCGACAATTATATGCCGCTTCCCATAGATTTGAGTCATGCTTTGTTGCGGGAATTGGCCAATATTCGCAAGAATGAATCGGATTTGATGCCTTATCTGAGGCCGGATGCCAAATCGCAAGTTACTATTGAATATGCAGAAGATGGCACACCCTTGCGTATCGACACGATTGTAATCTCAACACAGCATGATGAATTTATTCTCCCCATCAATAAATCGGCAGATGCTGTAGAAAAAGCCAATAAGGCGATGCAGGAGAGAATTAAACACGACGTGATGACGATTCTTGTTCCCCGTGTTCGCGAAAAATATAAATATAGAGAAGATATTTATCGATTGTTCGACAATACGATCAGATGTTTTGTCAATCCGACGGGGAAATTTGTTTTGGGAGGTCCACATGCCGATACCGGCCTTACGGGACGTAAAATAATCGTGGATACCTATGGCGGAAAAGTTCCTCACGGAGGAGGCGCTTTTTCGGGGAAAGATCCTTCAAAAGTAGATCGTTCGGCTACTTATGAAGTGCGTCATATTGCCAAGAATCTTGTTGCGGCAGGTGTTTCTCCCGAAGTACTTATTCAAATTTCTTATGCTATCGGCATTGCGGAACCGATGAGTATTTATGTAAATACTTATGGGAAAAGCAACGTAAAAATGTCGGATGCGGAAATTGCGAAAAAAATTGGTGAAATGTTCGATATGCGACCAAAAGCTATCGAGCGACGATTGAAACTTCGCAATCCCATTTATTTTGAAACAGCTTCTTATGGACACTTTGGTCGCGAACCTCGGCTGGTAAAAAAAGTCTTTTCGTCGCGATATATGCCGGAGCCTATAGAGCTCGAAGTAGAGCTCTTTACATGGGAAAAACTGGATTACGTGGATCAGATAAAAGAAGCCTTTGGTTTGTAATCATCAACGAGCACAAAAAAAGTGCTTATGCATGCTACTCATGTATAGCAAAATGATGATAGGATAATGTGCGTGGGAAAATATTGTCGGAACGGATTCCAAGAATTTGTTTTCTATCATGAAAAAGAGTTGTATTTTTGTGGAAAATATGCATATAGGCGGTGATTGACACAATTCCCGATAGCTTGACAATTTCCGATTCGTTTTTGTTTCGGTTTTCACCTTTTCAGATTGTTCCAAACGATTCGGCAGGGATTTTTTTTAAACCGGATGCAATTGTATCGCATATCTCTGTCGATGCAGGATATGCGGGCATGCCGAGAACTTTTCCTCAACACGAAAGCAGCATTTTTTTTCTGTTTTTCGTATTTTGCTTTCTTTTGTTCTCTCTTTTTTACCGATCCGAAAGAAAAACACTCTTTGCTAATTTCAAGAACCTGTTGGGTTTTCGTAGACGCTCAACCGCTGTATATAAAGAACAGGTGACAATCCGAGAAATATGGGCCGAAATGTTTCTTTTGTTTCAGACCCTCCTCATTTTTTCCATGGTTTATTTTGTTTACTTTTGGGATCAGGGTATTGCCGATATGTTACAGGGGAACAGGAACCTGCTTTTTTTGTGCGTTTTTTTTACATTGGGTGCTTTTGTTTTCTTTCGCTATTTGATTTACTCTTTTTTAGGAATTGTTTTTTTCCCGTTTAGAATTAGGAATTGGTTGGGAAAATATTTACAGATAATAGAGTTGATAGGAATCCTGAGTTTTTTACCTGCTTTTTTGTGTGTTTTTTTGCCTGAAATTGCCCCGTTCGCTTTCATTTTGCTTCTTACTGTTTTTTTTATGAGCAGACTGGGCATAATGATTGCGGTTTTAGATATTTTTGTTAAAAACAAAATAGGTTTTCTCTATTTTATTGTGTATCTTTGCGGCATTGAAATTATGCCTTATTTCTTGCTTTATTCGGGCTTAATTTCGTTAATTACTGTTGTAGGTAGCATTGTATTATGAGTGTACGGAAAGTAAAAAAAATACTTATTTCCCAGCCTAAACCCGTAGACAACAAGTCTCCCTATTATGAAATAGCGGATAAATTTCAGGTAGAAGTAGAGTTTCGTCCCTTTATAAAAGTAGAACGTGTCTCGGTAAAAGAATTTAGGCAACAACGCATTAATATTTTGGATTTTACGGCTATAATTTTCACGTCAAGAACGGCCGTCGATAATTTCTTTTCCTTATGTGAGGAGTTGCGGATCACTATACCCGATACCATGAAATATTTCTGTATCTCCGAACGAGTAGCATTATATTTGCAAAAATATATCGTTTACAGAAAAAGAAAAATATTTTTCAGCCCTACGGGAAAAATGGAAGGCTTGAGCAATGCCTTTGCAAAACATGCAAAGGAGAAATTTCTTTTGCCCGTTCCTGAAGAACATAATGGTGAAGTTACCCGATTTCTTGACGAGAAGAAAGTCGATTACACGGAAAGTGTCATGTATCGCACGGTAAGCAATGATTATGAAGAAGGGGAAGAACTGGATTGCGATATGATCATTTTCTTTAGTCCATCGGGTGTTGCGTCGTTATTTAAAAATTTCCCCGATTTTAAACAAGGAGATATGGCCATTGGATGTTTCGGCAATACTACAGCAAAAGCTGTGAGAGAGGCCGGATTAAGACTCGACTGCGAAGCACCTCTTCCCGGTGTGCCTTCTATGGCAGCCGCATTAGAGCTTTTTCTAAAAGAAAATCAGAAAAAGCATGCACAGAAAAAGGAATGAGAGAGCTATAGAAAAGGCGTTGCTCCGGTAGAAAAAATTATTCCATAATAATTATTGTATCGGAAGCATATCGATAAATTACAAAAACCATTATCTTTGTTGCGATAATTGCTTTCGTAGGTACGTTATTTATTGCTGATGAACAAAGAACGGCGTTTTACTTTGAAAAAAGAGGAAAGAATAAGGAACGTTAAACAGATTGAATATCTTTTTTCTCACGGCCAATCCTTTGTTTCATATCCTTTGCGGGTGGTTTTTGTAGAACAAGAGGGAGTAACGCCATCGCAGGTATCGATTTTCGTGAGTGTGCCTAAAAAAAAATTAAAATCAGCAGTAGATCGAAACCGAATAAAACGATTGATACGTGAAGCATACCGATTAAATAAATATACTTTAGACAGAAGTTTTTTAAAAGAAAATCAAACACTGGCGATTGCATTTGTTTATCTGAAAAATGAAATGTCGGATTACGAAACGATAGAGAAAAGTGTGCGTAAGGCATTGAAAGAAATTGAAAGACAATTGAAGGAGAGAGAAAAATGTTGAAACGGATAAAAAACATCTTGGTGCAGATTTTATTGATACCGGTTTATCTTTATCGGTATGCCATTTCACCGCTTACTCCCCCCAGTTGTCGTTACACACCCACCTGTTCTCAGTACACGATTGAAGCATTAAAAAAGCACGGACCTTTCAAGGGTTCTTATCTAGCTGCAAAACGTATTTTGAGCTGCAACCCGTGGGGTGGTTCGGGTTACGATCCTGTACCGGAGCCTACCCCAAAAGTCAAAAAGACAGACCGGAAGCGTAAGAACTTTAACTATGGAATTATACGACATACACACCCATCAGGTATTTTTAGAGGATAACGACGACCCCTATCACTCGTGTATCCTCGATGTTTATCCATTAGAATTTGAAGTAGCGAAAGAAACCTACCACCGCCATGCCTTTTCGTGCGGAATACATCCTTGGTATTCCGAAGATAGTGAAAATCAGATGAAATATCTTATCGAGATAGCTTCCGATCCACGAATTGTAGCCATTGGCGAAACGGGGCTCGATAAACTGAAAGGTCCTTCTTTTGATGTACAAATACCTGTCTTTAAAAAACACATCGAACTGTCGGAAATCCTCAAAAAACCGTTGATCATTCATTGCGTCAAAGCATGGGAAGAATTGATAAAAATTCGTCGTGAAACAAATCCTTCCCAGTCATGGATAATTCATGGCTTCAGGGGGAAACCCGAACTTGCAAAACGCCTTATACGCGAAGGTTTTCTTTTCTCTGTCGGAGAAAAAATCAACGTGGACTCATTGCCGCTTATTCCCATAAATTCGTTGTTTTGCGAAACAGATGAAGACGATGTGGATATTCGCGATATTTATCGACAGGCAGCTTATACGTTGAATATGAGATTGGAAGCTTTTGCCGATGAAATTGCTAAAAACGTGCATCGTGTATTTCCTACTTTGCCCCCTCCAAAACCATATTACCCCGACGAAGAAGAGGAGTAGTAAATTCTACTTTCTTCCGAAATCGGCCGGAATCTCACCCCATTTATCGGTTTCCCATTTTATGACCGGATTGGAATAGTCGTTTTCGGCAAGCCATTTCTCTGCTCGTGAAATAACTTCAAACAGGTATTTGTTTTCGTTTGTCGGCTTTAGTTTTGTATTGCACTTCTTGTTTTTTACCCATTTTATCGCATTATTGCTGTCGGAGTAAACAGGAATTGGACTGTTTTGTTGTTTCAGTAAAGCCAGTGCATGCACAATTCCCAAAAATTCTCCGATATTGTTCGTACCCCCCTCAAGAGGGCCGAAATGAAAAATCTCTTCTCCTGTCGCAACGTAAACTCCACGATATTCCATTTTTCCGGGATTCCCGCTGCAGGCTGCATCCACCGCTACGCTTTCTTTCATAATCCGGTTAGAAGAAAAGGATATTTGTTTATGTTCTTTCTTTTTGATATTAAAGTATTTCCATGGATTTTCAGAAAATGCCTTTTCGGCTTCGACCATCGAATCGAAAGCTTTATATTGGGCATTTTCAAATCCCGATACTTGTGCTTCACATTCTTTCCACGAGGTATAGATACCCGGCTTTCTTCCCTGCCAAACTACATAAAACTTTTGTTTTGCCATTCTATTTGCTCCGATAAAAAGGGTTGTTGTTTTTCTAACGTAAAGATAAATTATTTTTTCATTTTTTCACGGATTAATTGTAGGAAAAAATGCCGTATTCTCCTATTTTAAGTTAACTTTGTGTTTGTCTATTGCAAGAAAGAAACCAAATAATACATTAATTCGATAGAAATGAATAGAATAATTTCGTTGTTTGCAGCCTTGATGCTGACATTATTGGTGAGCGCACAAGAAACAGCTACCGCTTACACATTTACCACGATAAAAGAAAATCCCATCACATCGATTAAAAATCAGTTCAACACAGGCACATGTTGGAGTTTTTCGGGTGTGGGATTGCTTGAATCTGAACTTTTGAGAATGAATAAAGGGGAGTATGACCTATCGGAAATGTATATTGTTCGCAAAAATTATGAAGACAAAGCCGTCAAATATGCCCGTTTGCACGGGAATCTGAACTTTAGCCCTGGCGGATCCTTTGCCGATGTGGTTGAAACCATCGACGATTATGGGATTCTCCCGGATTCGATTTACAAAGGCCTTAACTATGGCACCGATTCGCACGATCATGGAGAAATGGATAAAGTATTGAAGGGATACATGAATAGTCTTGTTGGGAACAATACCTTGACTGTGGCATGGTTTAACGGATTCAAAGGAATATTGGATGCTTATCTTGGAGAGGTTCCTCAGACATTTATTTACGAAGGCAAACAATATACACCGCAAAGTTTTACCGCATCACTGGGGTTAAAGAGTGACGATTATGTCTCGCTCACTTCTTTTACCCATCATCCTTTTTATTCCAAGTTCCCGATTGAGGTTCCCGATAATTGGCGTTGGGCCAATTCTTACAATTTACCGTTGGATGAAATGATTGCGGTGATCGATCATGCCATTATGAACGGATATACGGTAGCTTGGGCTTCCGATGTCAGTGAACCCGGATTTTCCCGTTTAGGTATTGCTATTGTTCCCGATGAGAATGCCCCCGAAAATGCAGGAAGCGATCAGGCAAAGTGGCTCGATCTTTCTCCTCGTGAAAAAAACAATGTCGTGAGAGAAAAAATCGGGAAAGAAATTCTTAAGGAAAAAACAATCACGCAGGAGATGCGACAGCAGGCATTCGACAATTTTCAAACTACCGATGATCATGGGATGCAGATTTATGGCATAGCCCACGATCAAAACGGCAACAAATATTATAAGGTGAAAAATTCGTGGGGCATTACCGGTCCTTACAATGGAATATGGTATGCGTCCGAATCCTTTGTTCGGTATAAAACTACCAATATTGTGGTAAATAAAAATGCATTGCCTGCATCCATTGCGAAAAAAATAGGGCTGTAAGTTTTTAGAGAAAATATTGCTATGGAAATATCGGAGCTTTACGACATATATAATGAATATCCCGTTGTAACCACCGATTCGCGCAATTGCCCGAAGGATTCCATCTTTTTTGCATTGAAAGGAGAGAATTTCAATGGGAACCGGTTTGCCGGAGAGGCGCTTGAGGCAGGTTGTGCTTATGCCGTTGTGGACGAATGGGAAGGGGACCCGAACAATGAACGGGTAATTGTGGTGGACGATGTGTTGGGGACGCTGCAGAAACTGGCTAATCATCACCGTCGAAAACTAAAAATTCCCATCATCGCTATCACCGGAACCAACGGCAAGACAACCACCAAAGAGCTGGTTGCGGCAATTCTTTCCAAGGAGTTTAACGTGGCTTATACACAAGGCAATTTCAATAATCATATCGGTGTTCCGTTGACTTTGCTTTCCATGAACGAAAACCACGAAATAGGCATTGTGGAAATGGGGGCGAATCATCCCGGCGAGATAAAGCAGCTGTGCCATATTGCCGAACCCAATTTTGGGTTGATCACGAACATCGGGAAAGCCCATATCGAGGGATTCGGCTCATTTGAAAACATCAAGAAGGCTAAGGGCGAACTCTATGATTTTATCCGTGAACGGGGAGGTAAAGTGTTTGTAAACAGCGATGACGAGGTATTGTGCGAAATGTCCGAAGGAATGGATCGCATACTTTATGGAAGGAACAATCCCGAATTTTTTGCTTCGGGGAAACTGTATTCTTCCAATCCTTTTCTGGAATTCGATTGGAATTTTTTTGAACATACCTATCATGTAAAAACGCGATTGGTGGGAGCCTTCAACTTTGACAATGCACTTGCGGCAGTTGCTATCGGTAAATATTTTGGCATCAATGCCCAATACATTAGCGAAGCACTCGAAGAGTATGTTCCCAGAAACAATCGTTCGCAGTTCGAACGGACACAAAAAAACGATCTGATTATCGATGCTTACAATGCCAATCCTACCAGCATGAAGGCGGCATTGGATTTTTTTGTGAACATTCCTTCTGCTTTACCCAAAGCCGTAATTGTGGGTGAAATGAAGGAATTGGGCAATATCAGCAAAGAAGAACATGCCGATCTGTTGCGATTTATTTCCGAGCAACCGTTTGCCAAAGTGTATTTGGTGGGTGAGGTTTTTAACGAATCGGATCCCTCTTACACGGTGTTCAATACGGTAGAAGAATTGATTGCCGAACTAAAAAAACATCCGCTCGAGAACCATTATGTCTTGCTTAAAGGATCGCATGCCATCCATCTGGAAAAAGCAATTCCGTATTTATAGCATTTTTCAGTGTAAATCGCTAAAGGAGTTCACTCCGAATGAATACTATCGAAAAATCACGAATTGTCGAATTAAATCCGAACCATTACCATTACCTATATTTTCATTCGAATTTTACATTTAACACTACGATTTCGGATTGTGTGCCGATGCGGTGTTGCGATCCGGCCAGTCCGAGTCCCGATGTGACGAATATGTGCGTATCCCCTTTCTTTTTATATCCATGAGAGACCTCAAAAATAAGATCGGTAATCAGATTGGCGGGGAATGATTGCCCGCGGTGTGTATGTCCGTACAAAGCAATATCTACACCTGCACAGACTTCTTCGTTCAAATCGATGGGATTGTGTTTGAGTACGATTATCGGTAACGCCGTGTTCACGCGCTGTTCACGGAGAATCTGTTCCAACGGTTTGCGTTGAGGTGCCTTGTAATCTTCCCTTCCGACGATGTAAAATGCGCTGTCAATGAGCACGGCCGAATCTCTCAGCATAGCGATACCCGCTACATTATTGAGCCAAGCAATTTTTTCTTCTGCTTCGTAGCGATATTCATGGTTTCCGGTGCATGAATGCACTCCCAATGGTGCATGCAATTGGCGCAACTCTTCTTCCATGTGTTGTTGAAGAACAGGATTAATCCCCGCATCGATGATATCGCCCACGAAAAGGATGAGATCGGGCTGTTGAGCCATGATCAGATCGACATATTTTTTTGCGTATTTTTTGTCGATCAAATATCCGAGATGAACATCACCTACCATGACGATGCGCAACGAATCGATATTACCCGCCTTTTTGTTCACGGCAATGTTTACTTCTTCCACCACCGGATGGTTGAAGTTGTAATTTCCCCATCCAAGTATTGCCGATACCAGCAGTAAAATAAAAATAAAGAAGCGTGCTTTATACTTTTTTTCTTTTTCGGGTTGATATCGATCAGAAGGGATTTTCTTTTTTCGAATGTAAAAAATCAAATCGGAAATCCATACAAATGGGATAGTATAAAACAGAAAAAGTATCCAGGTGGCACCCATTGTGCGGGTAAAATGCACAAAAGTATAAGGGAGTTGGTTGCGGAAGATCAAACCGGCAACATACAGGATAAATTCAACACCGAACACGGCAACGAAGAGGATACGCCATTTTCCCCGATTGGCCAGCGTTTTCCATCCTCTCCAAAAAGCATAGATATTTAAAGTAAGATAGATGATGAATACATTGATGAAAACCTTCATGTTTTTAATACCATTCTATTCTGCACTGAAAAACATTTTTAACCTGCAAAATGTTTTCGTGTACTTTTGATTTTATTGAAAAGCCGATCATTTTTACAACGAGAGGAAAAAACTTACCCACAAGGGAACGGAAAAATCGATAATCATTCCGTGAAAAAGGGCTACGATTACATAATCCGTTCCCGAATATTTTGAGATGATAGGCAAGGTGGTATCCATTGTGGTAGCACCGCCTGCGCAAATCGGTGCCAATTTGCCGAAATACTTCACCATCCACGGGGCAAACACGAGCACGAAGAATTCGCGTATGATATTGGCCAGCAGGGCAACCGTTCCCAATTCGGCTCCGCGATATTCCGATATGAGGATGCTCGACAGCGAATAATATGCAAATCCGGATCCTACGCAAAGGCAATCGGTAAGTGAGCGGTGGGGTAGAATAAAACTTGCCGATACAACAGCAGCAAATGTTCCGATGGTTGTGGCAACAGGGACCAATACGATTTTGAAACCAAGTGATTTTACTGCCGAAAAGAGGTGCTTGCTCGACCCGATTTGGATTCCTACGAAAAACAAAAGAAGGTACAATATGCCTTTTGCCATATCGTCCGGGATGAACAATTCGGGCAGCCATCCTACAAGGGCAAGCACGATGCCCAAAGCAAAGACAAACAGATAGAGCAGGGAATCCCTCATGATTTTTTATCTTTTTTCCGAAAGAATTTTCGGTATACCCAAGCTGCACAGAGTACGCTTCCCAGCGTGGCAGCGGCGGCGATTACAAAAGCATCCCGTCCGATCAATCGAAAATTGGCGATCACCTGTTCATTTGTTCCAACGGATAAACCCAGGGAAAACAACAGCAACGCAATAAGGATTCCGATGATTTTCTCGGTGTATCGGGTAGCGGGAATGTTTCGTGCAAAATACCCCATTGCTATGCCACACGTTATGGTTAGAAAAATAGAGAGCATGGTTTTACAGCCTTTTTATAATTTGGATCAGTTCGTCGCCAATTCCGATTTTATACCCTTGCGAAGCATAGACAACCCTTCCAAAAGTGTCGGCTATAATCACGATAGGCAGATTGTTGGGCGATGCCAAATTCAAGTTCTTCACCAATTGATTGGCAATGTTGCCTCCTTCATCGATGCCGAAAGTAAGGGTTGATGGCAATTCCGGAAAATCGGCTTTATCAAACCGTTTCCATTGGTCTTCGTTCGGAAACAAGAGAATAATCCCCCTGTTCCAGCTTTCGAAATCGGTTTTCAATCGTGCCAGGTCACGCAGAAAATGGTTGGAAGGTTCTTGACCTGCACCCAAAATTCCCACAATGAAATACCCTCGGCCGGTAGTGGTAAGAATCGATTGTTTATCGGATTTGTTTTCCGGCAGGAACAAAGCTTCGGGATCCATTTCGCCGATAACCTGAATATCCCGATTGTCTTTGCGCAAAATCAAATCCACGGAAGTAGTTTTGCCTTCTTCGATATTGAAAGTGGTAATGCACGCAAGCACTTTTCCGCTTGCCATGCGTGTCCCGGTGATAAGCATGTAGTAACCCTCCTCAATTTCCACAGGTTGTTGGAAACAGCTTTGCAAGCTGACAGTCGATTCTGCGCCTTCGGTGTTGCGGAAGTTCAGGCGACGCATACTGTTGCCGGTAATGTTGGCAATGGTGAAATGGGTATCGTATAACGGGTTTTTCAATGCTTGCGTGGGCGTATAGTTGAGTTTTAGGAAGCCTTTTGGTGCAGCAGCCTTTGCTTCGCCGGCATCAAAATTCACGTCGTGCCACCGGTTATTGTGGTAATATTGAAGTTTTCCGGTAATTTCTTCCAGTCGTGCAGGAATATGTAAACTGCGGCATACGGCAACGAAAAAGATATTTTTCGATCTTGAATCGGCCATACCGAGTTTCATGACCCCTATCGGCGAAATGGGAATGTATTGGGGGTTGAACTCGTCGGCAGTTTTTATTCGGTTTACCCATTCCACCAACGCTGCGGGGTCTGTGGCGGCTTTTTCTTTTATCTCTGCGGGGATATGTTGTTGTAGCCATCCCCGGTAGGGGGTAATCAATTCGTAGTTGATACGCGGATTCAGCACGTAACGATAAAAGATATCCGAATTTTCGGGGGTCACGTTATCGAGGTGATCTTTCAGTACCGAAGCGGGTGTGTCGCGAAGATCTTTTTCGGCAATCACTTCCAGAAGTTTCAATGCTGTAGCAACAGTGTTGTTTTTCGACGCATCGGCCAGGAAGGTTTGAATTTCGCGCCAATTGCCGCGGCTTTTTGTCAGGAATGTTGCTGTCAAAGCAGTATCGGCATCGATTTGTTTGGCAAAAGCTATGGCATCGTCATGCGAAATAAAGGTGGCTACATAAGCATTGCGGATGGAGTCTTCGCTAGCCAGTCGCTTGTTGTTGGTGTCAATTGCTTCTTGCGAAACATTGTTTTCCGATTTTATCTCCGGAGGAGGAACAATATCGAACTCTTGTACAAATTCGTCCCCTTCTTTGAATTGCAAAGCAATTTCATAAAGGTGTCGTTTTCCTGCCGATACGATTTCCAATGCCATTTTTCCGTCTTTCGATGCCCAAACCGAGAAATCGCCCAAGCCGGTGGAAATGGAAGCTTCGCCATTTTCATCGGTTTGCGTGGAGAGGACGGGATAAAATTCGGCATAGTTGTAAATACCGAATTCCACGTGTGCGTCGGCAACCGGTGTTTTTGCAGAATCCACCACCCGGATAGTGGTTTTGGCTGTATCCACATAGTTTGAAGTTACGTTTATTTCGGCGAAAGCGTGGGTTTGTTGCATAATGTCTTCCGGACCTGTATATCGTCCGAATACGTTGGTATGCAAAAGAAGGGCACGTTTCACCGGTGCGTCAAACCATCCCATATCGAGAACGGGTGCGGGTTCGCATGCTCCCAGGTAATACCATTTTCCGTCGGCCCACGCTTCCACCCAAGCATGATTGTTGTCGGTATGCGCCCATCGGGGAGTGTAAACCTGTCGGGCAGGAATTCCCACAGCGCGGAGTGCAGCCACAGTAAACGTAGATTCCTCGCCGCAACGGCCATATGCCGTGCGCACCGTTGCCAGAGGCGAACTTGTACGGGCATCGGTAGGCCGATAAGTTACTTTTTCGTGACACCAATGGTTTACTTCGAGAATGGCGTCATACATGGAAAGATTGCGAACCCGTTCTTTCAATTCCCTGTAAAAGACCATACGCGACGAGTCCAAATTCTCGTTGTTTACCCGGATGGGCAGCACAAAATGACGAAACACCTCTTCGGGAATGTCTTTTCCCCAAGGCATTTCTTCCTGCGCGGTGAACGATTGGCGAATATTATCCAGATAAAATTCCGGAGAATAG
This sequence comes from Bacteroidales bacterium UBA4179, assembly GCA_002381125.1. GTDB lineage: Bacteria > Bacteroidota > Bacteroidia > Bacteroidales > Dysgonomonadaceae > Anaerorudis. The sequence continues at coordinate 75,639 of DFUT01000024.1, forward strand.
TCGGCAATATCGCTCAAAGGCATGTAAGCATAGAAAAATTTCAATGCTTCACGTTCGCGAAGCGAATACTTTTTATCGGAGAAATCGGGGAAAATACCGGCGTTGCCGATGACTTCCATTTTCACGGAGAGGTCTTTTTCGACCCTTTGCCGATAGTCGGGGTTCGAAATAAAATGCGATTGTTTTTGGTTGCATCCCGCCATCATAAGAAGAATAGCAATGAGCACAACCGGACTATTTTTTGTCATGATTTACGTTTTTGGTGGTTATTCAAAATACAAAATTACATGATAATTTTCAATTTACGCAGCGACAACGAAAACCGAATTCTGCTTTCTGTTTCATAATTCGTCATTCCATGTGAAAAATCATCAAAACGGCAATTTCAATACTAATATTTTGTAATAGGCTTCAATTTCAATCGGTTTGTGTAGTATCGGCTCTGTAATTTTGACTACTTTTGCCGATGATTTTCAACAAATGAAAAAATCCACTAATCCTTACTTTCATGAAACGATTACTTTCCTTGTTGTTGTGTTGTTTTACAGTAATTACGATGTTTGCCCAAACCTCGGTGTCTTCGGCGGGTGCGGCAAAAGAACAATTTACGGTGAAAGGACAATTGGCCGGTCCCGATGAAGACGACCCGCTTCCTTATGCTACCATATCTGTGGCAAAGGAAGGAGATGCCGATAAAGCCATCAAAAAATTGGCAGCCGACGAAAAGGGGAATTTTTCGGTTTCTCTCCCTCCCGGAAAATACGTGTTTACTTTTCAATTTGTGGGCATGAATCCGTTGAAGAGAAAAGTGGAGGTTTTCACTCGTGCGCAAACGGATTTAGGCAAGATCGTTCTTTCGGAAAGCTCTACGCAACTCGATGAGGTTAGTATTGTTGCCCAACGTCCGTTAGTGAAGGTCGAGATCGACAAACTCACCTATAACGCCAAAGATGATCCCGAAGCATCCACATCCAATGTGCTCGACTTGTTGCGTAAAGTGCCGATGGTGACAGTTGACGCCGAAGATAACATTCAGTTGAAAGGATCGTCCAATTTTAAGATTTATCTTAACGGCAAACCGTCGAACATGATTACGAACAATCCTTCGCAGGTACTCAAGAGCATGCCTGCGAACAGCATCAAAGACATCGAAGTGATTACCGATCCGGGTGCAAAATACGATGCCGAGGGAGTAGGCGGCATCATCAATATCATCACCGACAAGCGAGTAGACGACGGTTACTCCGGATCGGTGGGAGCCAATGGTGACACCTATGGCGGATATGGAGGAAACACTTATCTGGCATTGAAGTACGGGAAATTCGGATTCACCGGCAATGTCAGTTATTACCATCACGACAGTCCGGAAACGGAATCGTCCTACATGCGGGAAGATTTTATACCGGGTGCGGAAAATATGCTCACGCAGGACGGTATCAATGAAGGCGATGGCGGTGGCTTGTTTTTCAGCGGCGCATTGAGTTATGAGCCCGATACGTTGAATTTGTTCAATTTGTCGGTATCGCATTTTGGGGGAGATTTCTCTTCCACGGGTTTGCAGGATGCACAGTCAAAAGGAGCTCGGAATTACAGTTATCTTGCTCATTCATTTTCTAAACAGAAATATGGAGGCACCGAATTATCGGCCGATTATCAGCATAATTTCAAAAAGAAGGGAGAGATGCTGACGCTTTCGTATCGTTTTCAACAAAACCCGAGTGATGGCGAATATGAAAATCGTTTTACGAATGTAACCGGAAATTATTTTTATCCTGATGGCTATCGTCGAAAGGGTATAAACGATGCCGAAGGAAAAGAACATACCGGACAAATCGACTATGTGAATCCTCTTACGGATAAACATAACATTGAGGCAGGGTTGAAATATATTTTCAGACAAAATTCGAGTTGGGGCGACAATACCTATTTCGATGTAGAGGACAATACATGGAAAGTGGATTTGTCTCAAAAAAACGATCTCGACCATGATCAGAATATCGCTTCGGGATATGCCGGTTATAGCTTTAAAACCGGGAAAATCGGTGTAAAGGCAGGTTTGCGTGGAGAATATACCGATCAGAATATTCATTTCATGAGTGCAAACGATACTATCATCACCCACTTTTTCGATTTGGTGCCGTCGTTCACCTTTTCTTATCGGCTCGGGATGACCCAAACCCTCAGGGTAGGATATAACATGCGCATCTCGCGTCCGGGTATCCGGTATCTCAATCCCTTTGTCAACGATCTTAACCCGACAAATATCAGTTACGGAAATCCCAAACTGGATGCGGAACAGAGCCATAGTTTCAATATCAATTTCGGCTCATTCTCTCAAAAGGTAAACCTGAATGCGTCGCTCAACTATTCTTTCACTAAAAATGCCATTGCGTCTTATAGTTTCATAGAAGAGGGGGTTACCCATAATACGTATGACAATATAGGGAAGAATCAACATATCGGCTTGAACCTATATGGCAGTTGGACTCCGTCACAGAAAATCCGTTTGTATACCAATGCCAATGTCAATTATACCGATATTCGGAGCAACAATGGCAATCAATTAAAAAACCATGGTTTTTCCGGTCAGGGATTTGGCGGATTGATGCTGACTTTTCCGCAAGATTTTCGTGTGGGAGCCAATGCCGGCATTTTTTCGGGTCGCGTGCAGTTGCAAACCACCCAGTCGGCATTTTATTTTTACTCGTTTAATGTGATGAAGAGTTTCCTCAACAAAAAACTCGACGTCAACCTTTCTGCAACCAATCCTTTTACCGAGTTTGTCGAATTTAGCTCAAAAACCAAAGGGGAAGGTTTTATGCAGGAAAGTACGTTTATGCAACCCATGCGCTCTCTTCGTTTGAGCGTGACGTATCGTTTCGGCGATTTGAAAACCTCCATCAAAAAAGTACAACGAACCATTAGCAACGATGATGTAAAAGCCGGCGAAAGCGGTTCCCTTCCCGGAACAACCGGCAGTACAAGCACAAGTGAAAGCGGGAATTGATGCCTGCACTTTTTCTTGCAGAAAATTACGACAAAAATGCGTATTTTTGGAGGGAAATAACCCAAAAGGCATGATGACATGCGAATAGACATCATTACGGTTTTGCCCGAAATTATCGATGGAGCATTACATTGTTCCATCTTGAAACGAGCCCAGGATAAAGGGTTGGTTGAAATCGTCGTACACAATTTGCGCGACTATTCTACCGATAAACATCGTCGTGTAGACGATTATCCCTTTGGTGGCGAACCCGGGATGGTTTTGCAAATCGAGCCGATTGACCGAGCAATTTCGCACCTGAAATCGCAGCGGCATTACGATGAAGTAATTTACACCTCTCCCGATGGCGAGCCGTTTACGCAGCAGATGGCCAACGAATTGTCGTTGATGCAGAACATCATTATCCTTTGCGGTCATTACAAGGGTGTCGATTATCGAGTGCGTGAGCATTTGATCACACGTGAAATATCCATCGGAGATTTTGTGCTCACCGGTGGCGAATTGGCGGCGGCCATGATTGCCGATGCCGTGGTAAGGGTCATACCGGGTGTGCTTGGCGACGAACAATCGGCCTTGTCCGATTCGTTTCAGGATCATCTTCTTGCTCCGCCCGTCTATACCCGTCCGGCAAAATACAAAGGATGGGAAGTGCCCGACATACTTCTTTCGGGGCATGAACGAAAAATTGCCGAATGGCGCATGGAACAGGCCGTGGAACGTACCAAGCGGTTGCGTCCCGATCTGTTGAAAAAAAGAGATGATGCCGAGAACACGAAATAGGATGTGCAAAAAATCTAAATTCGTCCTATTTCTCGACAAACTTCCGTATTTTTGCATTTCATAAAACATAAATATACAAGATGAAGAGAGATTCGTTGGTTTTCGAGATTATCGAAAAAGAGAAGCAGCGTCAGTTGAGAGGTATCGAGCTGATTGCCTCTGAAAATTTTGTTAGCGACCAGGTGATGGAAGCGATGGGATCGGTGATGACCAATAAATATGCCGAAGGTTATCCCGGCAAAAGATATTACGGCGGTTGCGAGTTTGTGGATATGACGGAGCAGCTTGCCATTGACCGATTGAAAAAATTATTCGATGCCGAATGGGTAAACGTGCAGCCACATTCGGGTGCGCAAGCCAATATGGCCGTATTTTTGGCGTGCCTGAATCCGGGCGATAAATTTCTCGGATTGAGCTTGTCGCATGGCGGGCACCTCTCACACGGTTCGCCTGTAAATTTTTCCGGTATTCTGTTTCAGCCGTTGGAGTATACGGTGCGTCGTGAGGATCAGCTGATTGATTACGACGAACTTGAAGCCGTTGCCCGCAAAGAACGTCCCAAATTGATTATCGGTGGAGCGTCGGCTTACTCGCGTGAGTGGGACTATGCCCGTATCAGAAAGGTTGCCGACGAAATCGGGGCTATTTTTATGGTAGACATGGCTCATCCTGCCGGACTTATTGCTGCCGGATTACTTGAAAATCCGCTTAAGTATGCCCACATCGTGACTTCCACTACACATAAAACGCTTCGCGGTCCTCGTGGAGGTGTAATTTTAATGGGAAAAGATTTTGAAAACCCCTGGGGCATTACCACACCCAAGGGCGAAGTGAAAATGATGTCCGCACTTCTCGATTCTGCCGTTTTTCCCGGTACGCAGGGCGGTCCTTTGGAGCACGTAATTGCCGCTAAGGCCGTGGCCTTTGGCGAAGCGTTGGACGATTCTTTTAAGGATTACCAGTTGCAAGTGAAAAAAAATGCGGTAGCTATGGCGCAGGCTTTTATGGATAAAGGATATAAAGTGGTTTCCGGAGGGACGGATAATCATTCTTTGCTGATCGATTTGCGTACGAAGTTTCCCGATCTCACCGGAAGAGTTGCGGAAGATGCGCTGGTAGGGGCCGACATCACGGCCAATAAGAATATGGTGCCGTATGACGACCGTAGTCCTTTTCAGACTTCGGGATTGCGTTTCGGCACGCCGGCAATTACCACTCGTGGGTTGGACGAGTCGCTTATGGTTGAGATCGTTGAAATGATCGATGCGGTATTGTCCGATGTGGACAACGAGAAGACCATTGCTCACGTGCGCAAAAAAGTAAACGACATGATGAAAAAATACCCGCTATTTGCGTGGTAGCATTTTTGGCTTATTTTGTTTTTCATGGAGATGAATGGGGAATCCGTTTTTATGGATTCCTCATTCTTTTTGAATATCTTTCTTCATACTCTTTGTTTTGGGCATTTGGGCATTAGAATCAACAACGTTTTTGTTTGCTCAAATAGGTGAGACAGAAAGGATGGCAATTTTCGATATTCGGGTTAACGAAGTTTTTGTCCGACAAGTGCGTTTTTGCGGGCTTCTTGTTGCTTATTCTTCGCTCTTCCTTCGCTCCTTGTTCGCTCTTCCTTCGCTTCAAGGCAGGGACGACAACATCGGATTCCGTGAGACCGGTGTAAAACAAACCTGCCTCTTTGCCGTATTTGAAGCGGGATACAGTGGTGCGGACAGAGCGAACTTCATGCGAGGATGACGCAAGCCTGATGCAAGCATGGAGCGAGGATGGTGCAGCCTTGGTACGGCGAAGGTGCAGCGATGATTTTTATCGTGTATCAATAAAATCTCACCTTTTTTATCTAAGTTTGTTGCTTAAATCATCGATTTTTCTATCTTTATTCGCATGTCAACGATCCTGCAAACCGATGTGAAATTTGTTCCGGGTGTCGGTCCTAAACGTGCCGAGATGCTGAACAAGGAGATCGATGTGTTTACCGTCGGCGATTTGCTGCGGTGGTACCCCTATCGTTATATCGACCGCAGCAGGGTGTACTATATTCACGAGATTGACGGTTCGATGCCGTATATTCAACTCAAAGGGCGCATAACGGCATTCGAAACATTCGGCGAAGGACGTAAGAGACGGTTGGTTGCCCATTTTACCGACGGAACGGGATTCGTCGATTTGGTATGGTTTCAAGGAATTCGATACATCGAGAACAGGTATAAAACCAATACCGAATATCTTATTTTTGGTCGACCAACGCTCTTTAACAATCGCTGGAACATTGCACATCCCGAGATCAATCCGTATATGAGTGAAACGGATCGTCCCAACGGGTTGGTGGCCATGTATAACACCACCGAAAAAATGAAGTCGCGCTATCTTAATTCGCGTGCTATGCAGAAGATCATCGAAAGTGCATTCGGCATGATCCGCGAAAGATTGCCCGAGTCGCTTTCGCCCGATGTGGTACAGGCTGCACGCGTGATGCCTTTTCATGATGCCATCGAAAACATTCATTTTCCGAAGAATCCGCTATTGTTGCGCGATGCGGAGTATCGATTGAAGTTTGAAGAATTGTTTTATATTCAATTGAGCATCGTCAGGTATGCGGCCGACCGAAAATCCAAATTAAACGGCTTTGTCTTTAAACGGGTGGGGAAAAACCTGAATACTTTTTATAAAAAACACCTGCCTTTTGAGCTGACGAATGCCCAGAAAAGGGTCATCAAGGAAATCCGTCGGGATATGGGTTCCGGAAAACAGATGAACCGCCTTTTGCAGGGAGATGTGGGAAGCGGCAAAACCTTGGTGGCGCTTATGAGTATGTTGATTGCGATCGATAACGATTTTCAGACCTGCCTGATGGCGCCGACCGAAATTCTTGCTTCCCAACATTTTGCCACGTTCAGCGAATTGCTGTCGGATATGGAAGTAAATGTGGCGCTGCTTACAGGCTCGACAAGGAAAAAAGAGCGTGAATCGATTTTGGAGGAGCTGCAATCGGGCAAAATCGATATTCTCATTGGAACTCATGCGTTGATTGAGGATGTGGTGCAGTTTCAGAATCTCGGTTTTGTGGTTATTGACGAGCAACATCGCTTTGGCGTGGTGCAACGTGCCAAGTTGTGGAAGAAGAACGATCATCCGCCACATGTACTCGTAATGACGGCCACGCCCATTCCGCGCACGCTTGCCATGACGGTTTATGGCGATCTCGACGTGTCGGTGATCGATGAATTGCCGCCGGGTCGCAAACCGGTTAAAACCATTCATCGCTACGATACGAAACGCGGAGCGTTGCATGCTTTCCTTCGCGATCAGATTCATGCCGGTCGGCAGGTATATGTAGTTTTTCCGTTGATCGAAGAAAACGAGAACCTCGATTTGCGCAGCCTGGAAGAGGGTTACCTGCACATCAAAGAGTCGTTCCCCGAATTTACCGTTGGCAAGATGCACGGACGCATGAAACCTGCCGAAAAAGACGAGGTGATGCGCCGGTTTTTGGCAAACGAGGTGCAGATACTCGTATCTACAACGGTGATCGAGGTTGGCGTGAATGTTCCCAATGCTTCGGTCATGGTGATCGAAAGTGCCCAGCGTTTCGGGCTGGCACAATTGCATCAGTTGCGCGGAAGGGTAGGGCGAGGTGCCGACCAATCGTATTGCGTTCTGATTACACCTTATGAATTGTCGGCCGATACGCGCAAGCGCATCGAGATTATGACGGAAACCAACGATGGGTTCTTGATTGCCGAGGCCGATCTGAAGCTTCGCGGTCCCGGCGATTTGGAGGGTACACAGCAGAGCGGCATTCCTTTTAACCTTAAAATTTCGGATATCGTGCGCGATAACGATATTCTGTTTCGTGCGCGCGAAATTGCCGAGGGAATCATTGCGAAAGATCCCAATTTGGAACAACCCGAACATTTGGTATTGAGACAACAGCTGAACCGGTTGTCGGGCAATCGGTACGACTGGGGCAGAATCAGCTAACCTCCCCCTCTCCTTGCTCCTTTTATTTGTTCAAGAGCTGTTTGTTTGCCCATTTAATGTATTGCTCCCAGTCGAAATCGGTCACATCGTGTTCACCGCTTCGGATGTGGTATGCCACCGTATTGTGAATAGGTTGGTTGACAGGCGGCATTTCTTGTGAGGAGATTCCTTTTTTTCCAAAAAGTTCGTAAACCGGCGTAGCAAAATAAGCAGCTAAAAATTCTCCCCGCGGGTCGGCCCAGAGATCCTTTTCGGCACTTGCTACGTAAACAGGGCGTGGCGCTATAAGGGCAATTAGTTCGTGTTGATCCACGGGAAGTGCATCTTCGTTATCGTTGTATTTGTTGAAATTTTTGCAAAACCAATGCGGAAAAGCCGTGTTGATGCGTGCTATTGTTTCTCCAAACCGTCTTTTCGAAAGCGCTGCCCCACCACATCCCGAATTATTGGAAATGACGGCAGAAAAACGTTCATCTTGTGCTCCTGCCCAAAGTGCGGTTTTACCCAACCGCGAATGTCCAAAAACAATAACCTTTGATGCATCCACATCTTTATCTTGTTCAAAATAATCCATTGCACGACTCAATCCCCATGCCCAGGCGGAGATAGCGCCCCATTCGTCGGCAGCAGGGATTTGTTGATCTTCAACATAGCAAAAAGGATGTATTCCGTCTGAAAAATCGTCTCTGTCAGGGTCAACCTCACAATAAAAAATTGTAGCCAACCCATAACCGGCATGAATAATTTTTTCAACCGGCCACCGATTGGCGCGAACCCCGCGTGATGCTTCCGTCAATTGATGATTGACGATTCCCAACGATTCGTTGTTTCGTGTCCATGCAGGGGAAATCAGAACATTCGGATCGTTGGTAATTGTATGATTGCCGTAAAAATTATATCCTAAGAATAAGGGGGCTTTTTCTATTTCCTTGGGTAAATACATTAAGATAGTGAAGCGAAGTGCATGATTGTCTTTTTTGAAAATAAGATCAACCTGTTTGCGGCAGGCTTTGCCATCGAGTGCATGGTCGCTTTGTTCTACTACTTCCCATTGGTGAACAGGAATTTTGCACGGCACTTTTCCATACACGTTTTCGGAAAAAAACGCAAGCAATTCGGGTCTGCGTTCCTTGATCCATTTGCCGGGGGTTTTTATTTTTTTGCCTGCGAATGTTGTTAAAGGATCAGGCAATTCGAATTTCGGAACTTTGTTTTCATCATAGTTGGGCTCCGATTGAGGGACAATTTGCCCAAAAATTACGAGGAAAGTCGACAACAATACCAATGTGAGAATAATAAATCGTGTCGTCATAATGAAAAGGATGAATGATTTTGCTTTCTGAATCCGAAAAGTACTATTTTCGGGGAGATTTTCAAAGTTTTGTAACCGAATAATTGGGAAATATCATTCGCAATGTTGTACTTCTATTTTAAACTTACGTGAATTCGGTCAACGAGTTAAACCGGGGTTTTGGTGTTTATTGAAATATTCCCGAGAGGGGTTAAAATAATTTTGGTGTGCACAAAAGGTTTATTATTCCTTTATCGGATTTTTCGGCAGAAACGAAGCAAAATTTCATCTTTTATCGGAAAACAGGGGCAGCGTGCACGAAAATTGTATCGTGTTTCGGAAAACGTGTGTTAATAATAACTAACTAAATTCTTCCGTCGGAAAATCCGACGGGGGCTAAAAAAAATAATATCCTATCTCTGAAATTCCGATGGTTGTAATTTGCGTTTTTTAACTCGGGAATAGCTTTATTTCACTAGTAAATCGGTTTCCTTTGTTAAGGGATGTTATTAGGATGGGGGTAAATCAAAATTTTTATATTCGTCGGAAAATCCGACGGGGGATAAAAAAAATTTCATTGTCGTCGGAAAACCATAAAATACGTTGTTCAGTAATGAAAAATTTTTTTGTCTTTTGACGGACAGGAAGGATCAATTCATTGGAAAAAGAAGAGGAAATCCGATCTTTTCATTCACGAAAAAATACGAAAATCCTCTACTTCAATTTCAAAAGCCATGCGTGAGTTTACTCCGAAAAATCTATTTCATGATTTTATGATTTCTAAAATAGATTTTTAAAAGGCACTCATGTTTTATAGTCGGATTTTTAAGAAATAAAAATCGATTTATGCGGCTTTAGTGTGTTGTATAACTCACGCCGGCAGTGAACCAAAAACCGGGTTGGGGTACATTGCCCAAATCGATGTATGAGGTATCGAATATGTTGTTGGCATTGGCGAAGAAACGGAAATGTTTCATCGTGTAATCTACTTTGATATCCAACACCGAAAAGGGTTTGTATGTGACTTTTTCTGCAGGTTTTTGATCTACATATTGTACGTACGATCCTACACGGTCTTGCCAGCGGAAATTCCAACTCACGGAAAGGTTTTTTACGATTTCGTGATAAAGGGTTGCCGTGAATTTATGTCGTAAATGGTTAAGGGTGTAGTTCGATATCAGTTCATCTTCCACCAGATTCTGATGCAAATAGGTATAGCCTAATCGGAATTTTTTGAATGGTTGATGATTGCCAAACCACTCCCGCAAATTGAGCGAAAGATTGGTTTCGATGCCCTTTTTATTGATTCGGGAATGATTTCTCGATTCCCACAGGGCGTCGGGATCGGGTTTTACCCAGTCGATCAGGCTGTCGCCCCGCATGTAGAATGCCGATGCTTCCGCATTTACGATGCGGTTTCTGTATTTGATGCCGGTTTCCCATGCTTGTGAGCGTTCGGCTTCCAGATCGGTATTGCCGGTGTGGGTTGCGGTGGTATAATACAGTTCAGTGAACGTGGGCATGCGTGTTGCCTTGTTCCACGAAGCATAGATGCTTACAGAATTGCTTGGTCGAAACGATGCGTTGACGGCCGGATAGAAGGTAAATTTATCGACAATGGCCGTATTGTGATTCAGCAATCCACCGAGCGATAAGGTAAATTTGTTGGTTACGAAACTGTGTTCGGCAAAATAACTGATGTTGGTACGGCTATCGGATTTGGTGTATTTTCCGATGGGTTCATTCATGGGCTTTCCCAACACATTACTGAGGATACTTTCGTTGCGGAACTCGCCGCCGAAACTTGTAATGCCCCATGCCGAGGCATATTGCATAGTAAGATTGGCACCGAAAACATCGCTTCGGTGATAGTTGTGACCGGTGTACCAGTCGGGGATGCCGGGTGTTCCATCGCGAAAGAGTTGGAAACAGTCGTAATGCCTGTTCCAGTAAAGTACGGGAACAACTTTCAGTTGTCCGTTGGTTTCCCCTTTTATCGATGCGAAAATGGTTTCCGTGTCGTCGAACTGATTGGGATAAGCTGCTGTGTAAAACGTATTGGCTCCGTAATCTTTGTCGTTGTATCCCAATTGGAGATCGAGCGTGTTGTTTTTTATGTTGAACCGGCTTTGCCATAACACGTTTAGTAGCTGATAATCGCTGTTGGCAATGTATCCGTCGGAGCGATCATACCCTGCGGATAATTGGTGTACGGCCGAGGGGGTTTTCAATGCGCCGCGTGCTTCGACACCAAAAAGCCCGTACATACCTCCTTCTGTTTTGGCATACGCGTTTGAAAGCGTGTCTTTTTTGGTGATAATGTTGATTCCCCCTGCGAAAGCCCCGGCACCATAGGCCAACGATGCAGGTCCTTGGATGATTTCGATGCGTTCGATGTCTGAAAGATTGAGGGGAATGTCGAAACTGTAGTGTCCGGTTTGAGGATTGGTAAGGTTAATTCCGTTGAGAAGAATGGCGGTTTGATCGAATGATCCGCCGCGAAGTGAAATGTCCGCCTGTACGCCGTGCGGTCCGCGTTGCAGGACATCAACTCCTGCCACATAATTTAGAAGATCTTCCGTACTTCGGACGGGCGCAGCCTCAATGTCTTGTTGTGTAATGATGGTGACCTGCTTGGCTGCTTGACTCAATGGCAGGTCGGTCTTTGAAGCGGTGACCACCACCTCGTCCAGTTCTTGCAACAGCACGCTGTCGGTAGAGGTTTCGATACGGGTTCGTTCAACAGGGTTTACCGAAGCCGAATGGGCATTCATTAATGCACATCCCGAAAGTACCCCGATGCTCACTACTTTGTGCAGGCTGTTAAAAACGCTGTACGATTTTCGGGCAAATCGCTTAAAACGAAATGCCTTTAACGAAGTTGATTTTGATTGTTTTTGTTTGTTCATAATGATATAATTTAGAAAATACGGGGCAAAAATACACTTAAAAATTGAATTGCGGGGTATCAATTGATGATTTTTTTTTTGCCTGAATGGCGAATAAAAAGGATTTGTCTTTTTATTTGTTTTCGAAAATGGAGAAATGAACCCGACCGTATTTTCGTTCTTCTTTGAAAAAAGGCAAATGCGAGAAATGGTGTTTATCAGAGTGTTCCATGATAAAAATGCCTTCGGGTTTGAGCAGATTATTTTCGATAATAAGGGTAGGAATGGTATCGACTGTGGGCAAATCATAAGGGGGATCGGCAAAAATGAGATCGAATTTCTCTTTACATGATGCAACGAATTTAAAAACATCGGCGTGGATAGGGAACAATTCGATGGCACCCAGTGTTTTTTTTGTTTTGACAATAAAATTGTAATAATTTCGGCTCATCTCTACACTCACTACCCGTGGGCATCCGCGCGATACCATTTCCAGCGCAATGCTTCCGGTTCCCGAAAAAAGGTCGAGTGCCGTGGTTTCTTCCCATTCCAGGAGATTGTTTATAACATCAAAAAGCCCTTCTTTCGCAAAATCGGTAGTGGGTCTTGCTTTTAGAGCAGGAGATACATGGATTCGCCGTGATTTGTATTTTCCGCTGATTATTCGCATAATTGGATCTTTATATCAAGAGGTACAGGTGAGATTTTTTCTTCTGAAACCATTAATTCAGGAGAGAATGAAAGAATTTCTACCCTTTTGATGAGTTTTTTGAGCGCATCAATGGTTTCTTTTTGAGAATCGGTATTACCGGTTACGTATAAAAAGTCGGTTGACTGATCCATTGGAAGTTTTTCCCATATGCCAACAATAAAATATAAGGCATTCAATTTTTCGCTAATGGGGAAAGTGTTTGCCGAAAGCAGTTTATTTTGCCTGAAGCAACAGATATCCATCAATTCTTCATGAAAATTAACGTAGCATCTTTTTTCTTTCGTTTCATGATTGTGTCCGCAGAAATAAGAGAGTAGCTGCGATATGTGATGCGTAAAAACCGGATTCCACAGGCTGCGGAGCAGAAAAGAATGCAACTCGTCGTCCATTGCAAAGAGAACGTAAAAATCGTTTTCTGCAACCTTATTGGTTAAAACGGTCTCGTTTTTAGTTGCGATATTAAAATTGAAAATCTCTTTCGTTTTCTTTTCTTCATAAAATGTTTCGGGTACAAGTGTATATTCTTTCGAAACCACCATAACTTGGGTGGTTTTAAATGTTTGAGTAAAGAAATCGAAATCAAAAATCAGTCTTTTGATGTTTTCAATGTAGCTCAATTTATTGTTGAACAATGTGGTTTTATAATAAAAAACATTGTTATCCGTTGGGCAATGGATAGAGAAAGAAAATCCATCCGGAATGAGCCGGATGGATAATGTATATTTCTCTGTTTGAGCTAAATCTATATTTTCAGGCAAAAACATATTGTATTATAGGAGGGCAATTTATTCCCAGTTGCCCGCATTGTTATTGGCAATGGTAAGGGACCCGACTTTCAACCCCGGATAATTATCTTGTCCCGGTCTGTTGAGCGCATCTTCAATTTTTTGACTCAATAGTCTTTTGTCGAGATCACCCAAAAAGACAGTATAAGGTGCTTTTGCTTCAAAAACTTGTACCGGTATACCCGAAGCCGTTTCAATGGTTCCTGTTCTAAGCTCAAATTTCGCGCCATTGCCGTAAGGGACGTAGGGTAACGAATCCGGATTAAAATCGGAACGGTTAGGGAAAAGAACCTCTAATGCCGGCAAATAAATGGTATCTCTCACCAATTGCGGGCGACTTTTTTCTTCATCCCATAGACCTGCAGCTTTTATCGCTTTTTCGTTTCCCGAGCGGATAATCTTCATTGCTTTTTCTTCCGTCATACCGCTTTCCAGCTGTTCTTCCGTGAGGTCGCCTTCACTTCTCACCGTTTTAATTTTACCGTTTTTGATGAAATCGACCAACGTGTCGAAACTGGCAGTGTATTGGCCATATTGTTCGCGATAGGCGACTTGTGCCGTACGGATGTCGATCAACCGCTGGATAACGGCTTTTTCTCGTTTTTGGACTTCCTTTTGAAACTCAATAGGTGCTTGTATACTTCTCCAGCAAAGGAACCCTAAGAGAACAATTGCAACAACCAAGGTCGCTTTTACTACAACTTTCATGGACTTTTCCTTTTTTATTTGTATTATTGAATGTTGATTTTCTAATTTCTGACTACAAATTTAGAAAAAGAATAGTAATTGTACTACTTTTACATAAAAAAAAACGTAAAAAATGATAGAAAGGTTCTTTATCGATAAAATTAAAGCCAATTTTCCATTTACTTTAACGCATGATCAGTGTGTAGCTCTCGAAAAAATTGTCGATTTTATTTTTTCTGCCGATAAGGGCCGTGTTTTTTTGTTAAAAGGATATGCAGGCACCGGGAAATCGCTTTTGGTTGGGAGTTTGGTGAAAACCATGAACGAATTTAACCGCAGGTCGGTTCTTTTGGCTCCTACCGGAAGGGCTGCAAAGGTTTTTTCGGGTTACGCAGGGCAGCCTGCCTATACCATTCATAAAAAAATATACCGTCAACAAAAATTTTCGGAAGGGGTTGCTAAGTTTTCGCCGGCTGAAAATTTGCACAGACATACGCTCTTTATTGTAGATGAAGCTTCCATGATAAGCAATCATGCGAACGATTTTTCCCTTTTTGGTTCGGGACGTTTGTTGGACGATTTAATCGAATTTGTGTATTCGAGTGAAGGATGCCGATTGATGTTGCTTGGTGATACAGCTCAGCTGCCGCCGGTAAAAGAGGAGGAGAGTCCGGCTTTAAATGAAGGAGTACTTCAATCGTATGGTTTGGAAGTAATGGAAACTACGCTAACCGAAATTGCTCGCCAAGAAAAAGAATCGGGGATCCTTTATAATGCCACATTGCTCCGAGATGCATTACAAATGGGAGAAACCTATGATTATCCAAAATTGGAAGTAAATCGTTTTTCTGATGTAAAAACATTGACCGGGGCAGAATTGATCGAGGAGATTTCGGATGCTTATCGGCGCGACGGCATAGACGAAACCATTGTCATCTCGCGCTCAAATAAGCGGGTGAATGCATATAACAACGGTATCAGAAATACGATTCTTTATCGTGAAGAAGAATTATCGAACGGCGATTTGTTGATGATCACCAAAAATAATTACTATTGGGTAAACGATTTTGAAGATATTAATTTCCTTGCCAACGGAGAGTTTGTGGAAGTTGTGCGCATTCGAAGTTATGAAGAAATGTATGGTTTCAGGTTTTGCAATGCAGTATTGCGACACAGAGATTACGATGTGGAATTTGAAGCAAAGATCAACCTGGATGTGTTGCATACCGAAGTTCCCGGGTTGACACGCCAACAAAACGATGAGCTATTTACCGCAGTAATGGAAGATTATAGCGATATTCCAAAAAAAAGAAATCGCTACAATAAAATGAAAGAAAATCCCTATTTTAATGCTCTTCAGGTTAAGTATGGGTATGCTGTTACTTGCCATAAGGCACAAGGGGGTGAGTGGAAAAATGTTTTTCTCGACCTTGGATACATCAAAGCTTTATACATGGACGATAATTTTTATCGTTGGCTGTATACATCCATCACCAGGAGTGCAAAAATGTTATATCTTATAAATTTACCCGCTGATTTTATCTCACTTTCTAAATAATTATTACTTTTGTTGTTGGTGAAACAATCAGTCGCTACTTTCGTAATTTACAGTAAAAAACACTATCGTTTTGGAAAAGAAAAGAGAATACATCGATAATCTTCTGGCTAATATTAAAAATTTGGAAGAGAAATTTCTTGCCGTGAAAGACGAGGACGCCATCCCTTTTTCGTTTTTTCGTGAAGCTTATAACCGTACCGAAACCATCATGCGTTTATTGCATGAACTGGAAAATTTGCAAATTGACGAGATGCGCGCACAAATGGAAAAATTGATATTGTTCCTTTCCGAAGTCGAAAACAATAAAAAAACCATTGAGAAAGCGGCAGAAACAGGTGCAATACGAGAGGTCTCTGAAGAGGAAACCAAAGCAGCGCAAACGAAGGAAGTTGAAAAGCATGAAGTTGAAAAGCAGGAAAGGGAGACTGCAATTGAAAATGTGCAACAAAAATTGCCCAATAGCACATATGCCAAAGATCCTGTGTTTTCGGAATACAAATGGCCCGAAAAAAAAGAAAGTGAGATTCGGGGAAAAAATAAGGAGTCCTCTTCATTAAACGATGTCATTTCGGCTAAACCGGCAGTTCTGGATTTAATAAAGAGTATCAGTTTGAATGATCGGTTTTTATTCCAGCGAGAGCTTTTTAACAACGATCGCGAAGCGATGAACGTTTTGATGGCAAAACTCAATACTTTTGAAAATTACGAAGATGCAGAAGCTTATTTACGCCGGAATACGTCGTGGGATTTTGAGGATCAGACAGTGAAGGATTTTCTTTATGCCATAAAAAAAGGATTCGAGTAAATCTCCCGTTTGAGGAAAAATTATGGGAAAATTGTTCGTCGTGCCTACCCCGATAGGCAATATGGAAGATATGACATTGAGGGCGATCAATGTGTTGAAGGAGTGCGATTTGATCCTTGCAGAGGATACGCGTACAAGCAGTTTTTTATTAAAACATTTCGGTATTGAAACCGGCATGCAATCGCATCATAAATTTAATGAACACCGCACATTACAGCAAATCATTCAACGTTTGCAGGCCGGCGCTAATATGGCATTGATTTCCGATGCCGGCACCCCGGCTATTTCTGACCCGGGTTTTCTCCTTGTTCGCGAATGTATAAGGGAAGGCATAGAGGTGGAATGTTTACCGGGTGCAACGGCTTTTGTTCCGGCGCTGGTTATGTCGGGCATTCCTTGTGACCGCTTTTGTTTTGAAGGCTTTTTGCCTCAGAAGAAAGGGCGACTTAGCCGCTTGAAATCGCTTTCGGATGAAACACGAACAATGGTGTTTTACGAATCGCCGTATCGACTCATAAAAACACTGACACAATTTGCAGAGTTTTTTGGTGCAGAACGATATGCCTCTGTTTCGCGCGAAATATCCAAAATATATGCCGAAACTGTTCGGGGAACGTTGTCCGAATTGATCGATCATTTTACCGAAAACGAACCAAGAGGAGAATTTGTAATCGTAGTAAGTGGTAAGAACGAATAGTGAATTAAACTATTTGACAAATAATTCGTTTATTAATTAGAAATAAAAAATTGATTTTATGAAAAAAGTAGTGATTTTATTTCTTGGCATGGGAATGATGTTCGCATGCACAAATGTAAAGGAATCGAAAGAATATAAGGAATTGGAAGCCGAAAGAGATTCCTTAATGCAGATATCGTCGGAAGCTAGTGCCGAATTGGCCGAAATGATGTCTGTTATTAGTGAGGTTGAAGAGAACTTCAATAAGATCAGAGAAGCCGAAAAATACCTTTTCACTCAGTCATCGGAAAGCGGCGAAATGAGTCAGGATACCAAAACACGTATCAACGAAAATTTTAAAATGATCAACGAAATTCTTCAACGAAACAAAGCGCAATTGGCCGAACTGAGAAGTAAGTACGACAGCAGCAATAAACAGATTGCTTTGCTGAAGAATACGATTGAACGGTTGAATAGGGAATTAGAAGAGAGTGCCATTCGCATGAAGGAACTTCAGAGCTTGCTTGCCGAACGCGATTCGACCATCGTAAAATTATCGAGCGACATTACTGCACTTGCAAGTGAAGCGGAAGCTCAATCCGCAACCATTCAAGAACAGGATAAAATGTTGCATACTGCTTATTACGTTTTTGGTACTGCCAATGAATTGAAAGAGCAGAAAATTTTATCGGGCGGTTTTCTTAAACCGACGCGGGTAATGAAGGATACTTTCAATAAAGATTATTTTCTGAAAATCGATATTCGCGAAGTAACAGAAATTCCTTTGTATGCAAAAAGAGCTAAATTATGGTCTACTCATCCCGAAGGAACATACGAATTTGTAAAGGGACCGGATGAAAATCTTACTTTTCATATTACCGATACCCAGCGCTTTTGGAGTTTGACAAAATATTTGGTTATCGAGGTGTATTAATTTTTTCAAGGATTTAATGGTGAAACATACGGAGTGATCAAAAAGTCGCTCCGTCTGTGTTTAAATTGTAGAGGGTTATCTGAGAAATGGCATATAAAAATCTTTTTATTGATCTTGATGATACGCTTTGGGATATTCATCAAAATGCCCGGGAATGTCTTCACGAAATTTACCGCGATTATGGATTTGATGAATTTTACACTACTTTTGAAGATTATTACAATGTGTACTTCCCGGGCAACAACTATCTTTGGGGATTGTATCGTGAAGGGAAAATTAATAAAGACGAACTGATTGTAGAGCGGTTTCTTTTGCCTCTTCGCCCGTTTGGGATTGATGATCCGTCTTATGCCAAAAGTTTGAGCGACGATTTTTTGGAACGTACCACGCACAAAACAAAACTGATTGATGGAGCAATCGATTTATTGGAGTACCTTAAACCTGCCTATCGGATGTATATCCTTTCCAATGGATTTCGTGAAGTGCAGCATAAAAAAATAAAAAATTCGGGTCTTCGGCCTTATTTTGATAAGGTGATTCTTTCGGAAGATGCCGGAAAAAATAAACCGCACCCCGACTTTTTTACCTATGCGTTGGAAGTTACCAACTCGCGTCGTGACGAGACGCTCATGATAGGCGACAGCTGGGATGCGGATATCGTGGGAGCATATAACAGCCAAATCGATCAGGTCTGGTTAAATCCTAAAGACGAAAAGCCGAAGGGTTTTGAACCGACCTTCACCGTGCAAAAACTCGAGGAGATAAAACGAATCTTGTGACAGCTCTTGATGCCTTTTTAAATGCTCTGATTTTGCCATTTTATAGTTCTTTAATCTGAATGGCATAACCTCCGCCGGGAGCACAATATTGTGTGAGCTTTGATTTATTCGTGATTTTTATTTTCCTTATTTGGTAGGCTTGCGGATTGGTTTTGTAATGCGAAGCTTTGGTGTCAGAGTAGATGATGGCCTCATATTTTTTCCTTTTTTCCAGAAAATCGAACGATATTTTTGATTCTCTTCCTTCATAACCATTTGTGCAACCTACAAACCATTCATTCTTTCCTTTGGCTTTACGGGCATAGGTGATATATTCTCCGGGTTCGGCTTCCAATACTTTTGTTTCATCCCAGTCGATGGCGACATCTTTAATAAACTGAAAGGCATCGGGAAAGCGATTGTAATTTTCCGGCAAATCGGCTGCCATTTGTAGTGGACTGTACATGGTTACATATAAAGCCAGCTGATTGGCAAGCGTTGCATTGACGTGCGATTTGTTATCGGGGTTTATCTTTTCGATATCCATTTCAAAGATGCCCGGCGTATAATCCATCGGGCCGCCAATTAAACGCGTAAAGGGCAAAATGGTTGTGTGATTGGGTTTGCTTCCGCCGAAGGCTTGATATTCTGTTCCGCGAGCCGATTCGTTGCCGATCAAGTTGGGATAGGTGCGACACAATCCGGTTGGGCGTACGGCTTCGTGGGCATTGACCATGATATGGTGCTCAGCGGCTTGTTTTATTGCATACAGATAATGGTTTACCAGCCATTGTCCGTAATGGTGTTCGCCCCGGGGGAGAATGTTACCTACGTAACCGCTTTTTACCGCAGTATATCCATATTGATTCATCAAATTGTAGGCTTTTTCCATGTGGCGTTCGTAATTGCGGACAGAGCTTGAAGTTTCGTGATGCATCATCAATTTTACGCCTTTGCTGTGTGCATAGTCGTTCAGCATTTTGATGTCGAAGTCGGGATAAGGAGTCAGAAAATCGAAGACATAATCTTTCGAATTGCCGAACCAGTCTTCCCAGCCAATGTTCCATCCTTCTACTAAAACTTGGTCGAAACCGTGTTCTGCAGCAAAATCGATGTGTTCTTTTACATTTTTGTTATTTGCGCCGTGCCTGCCGTTGGGCTTTACTTTGGTGTAATCGGTAATGCCAATTTTTACACTAGGAAGATCGCTGTAAGCCCATGTGCTTTTTCCTGTGATCATTTCCCACCATACACCAATATATTTCACGGGTTTAATCCAGGAGGTATCTTCCAATTTGCAGGGTTCGTTGAGATTCAACGTAATGCGCGAGAGCAGTATGTTCCGAGCATCGTCGCTTACGATGATTGTTCGCCACGGCGATACGCAAGGTGCTTGCAAATAACCTTTTCTGCCCTGCGCATCGGGAGTGAGGTGTGATTCAAAAACAAACGTTGTGTCGTTTAAATCAAGGTGCATGCAAGAGTACTCTATCAGAGCAGCTTCGTGTAGATTGATGTATAATCCATCGTCGGTTTTCAACATCAATGCTGTTTGTACACCGGTATCGGAAAAGGGTGTTTGTGAAACATTTGGTGTAATGGCTTGTTTCATTAATCCTCGGATTTCTGACAATCTGGATGTAGTATAGTCATATTCCTGAGTATCATAATCTCCCGGTATCCAGAAAGCGATATGGTCTCCGGTTAAGGCAAATTGGGTTCGTTCTTCTTTCACGACAAAGTGAGTAAGGTTTGCTTGTTCGGGAAATTCATAACGAAATCCCAGTCCATCGTCAAAAAGGCGAAAACGGACGATCATTTTTCGCTCAGTGTCTTTTTGTAGAAGGGTAACTTCCATTTCGTTGTAATGATTCCTAATTTCTTTTTCTTCACCCCAAACAGGCTGCCATGTTTCGTCAAAGGACGAGGTTTTTGTATCGATCACCGAGAAATTGTGAATCAAATCCTTTTCATTGAAGAGTTCCAGCCCCATTTTACCGGGCTTTAAGACTTGTTTTCCCTTGTAAACCAATTGGTATGTTGGAACGCCGTTATCAAGGATAAAAGTTGCCTCTAATTGCCCGTTTGGCGATTTTAGGGTTTGTGCATTAAGCCCAAAGGCAATTAAAAACAAAAGAATGAGAAGTTGTTCAATTTTTTTCATAACTCTACACTATTTTAAAATTATATCAAGGTTGAAATGTACTAAACATTTTGAAATTGTTTTCCGGTACATTGATGATCATGGTGGTTGAACTCACATCCAGTGTTTCGGAGGAATTCATATAATTGTACCAAATGCCCGTTTTGGGGAAAGTGGCATTTGTCGTAATCGCCGTATTGGTGAAATTTCCAATAACGACTACTTGTTTGGTTCCGTCGGCATCGGATAAAGTGAGAAAACGTCCGTTTTCCCAATCGGTATCGGTGACTTTCCATTGCAGGGTTGCTGTTGAAGTGAACATTTCCGGGTGATCCATACGTAATGCGATGAGCTTTGTATACGTATCATGCAGCTGTTTTCGTTGAGGAACGTCAAGGTAGTCCCATTTGATTGGTTTTCTGCCCGTACGCCCGTTCTCTTCAATGGAAATATCGTACCCCATTTCTCCGAATTGCCATATCATCTTTGGGCCGGGGACGGTGAAGAAGAATGCAGCATTGGCCGATAATTGCGACATGCGGGCGGTAAGATCGGTTTTCAGTTTCCCGTTACCCCACTGTATTTGTTTGTACGCGGCACGTTCTTCGTCGTGGCTTTCCATATAGCTTACCAGGCTGTTTGCAGGACGCGAAGAGGTATTGTAGTAGGTACCCGAGAAATCGGAGCCATCTTTCCATCCCATTGCAGATTGGCAATAATTCCAGTTCATGTTTCTCCATACCATCATCCCGTTGTTGGCTAATTCGCTTTCTTCCTTGTCGTCACAGAAATGTTCCAGAATAACGTATGCATTGGGTTTTACGGATTTGATGGCAGCATTGTAATCTTTCAAAATAGCAATGCGTGAGGCATCGTAGTTGCCTGCTGTAGCTTCCGTGCTTTGCTTTTGTGTAAATCCTTTTGTCAGATCGAATCGGAAACCATCGATACGGTATTCTTCCAGCAGAAATTTCAGGTTTCGTTTCACGAAAGTGCGTACCAAAGACGATTCGTGGTTGAAATCGTGGAAAACGCTGTACGGATGAGGGGCGTCCACATTAAACCAAGGGTTGTTGGGTGCCGTTTTATTGTTTGCACTATCCCAATAAAGTCTGGCAAAAGGATGATTGCTTGTGGCATGATTGTATACCACATCGAAGATAACCGCAATACCGCGTTTGTGGCATTCATCAATGAATTGTTTGTACATATGGTCTGTGCCGTAGGCTTTGTCCATTGCGAAATAGAAACAGGGATTGTACCCCCAGCTGTCGTTTCCGTCGAATTCTTGTACCGGCATCAGTTCAATGGCATTTACTCCCAACGATTTCAGATAATCGAGTTTTTGCAAAGCTCCATTGATATCGTTTGAAGAAGTGAAATCACGCAACAGCATTTCATAAATCACCAGATTATCCACCGCCGGAGGTGTGAAATCGGAGATTTGCCAAGAATACGTATCGGGTTGAATTTTAAAAACGGAAACGATGCCGATCGCTCCTTTTTTCGGATAGGTTTTGTTATCCGGATATGTGGAGATAGGAATATAGGGGTCGTTATCGGGATCGAGAATCTTTCTTGCATACGCATCTGCTAAACGTGTTACCTCGCCGTTTTTTGTTCCGACATAATATTGAAAGGCATATTCTTTGTCTGCTTTCAGATCGCTGAGAGTGATCCACCAGCAACCTTTATTGTCGTCGCGATACATCTGCGATTGCTCGTCGTTGCTCAGTGTCCAGTTATTGAAATCGCCGACTACATGGGCAAAATCTTTGTGATTGCCGTTTTTGTCTTTGTCGTAAAGTACCAGCGTGACGGTGGAATTATCGATGATATTGATACCGTCTATTGCGTTGGAGGGGAGTGGAGCATGTTTTATGGCAGCGGGTTCAAAAGGATGAAATCGGTTGTCGGTAACGGTAATAAAGAAATCGTTCTCGAGACCTTTTTTTGTGCCGTCGGCACTGCGGATGACAATACCGATTTTGGTTACCGGTGTTTCGCCCGAACCAAACCATTGTCGTATGGATGGTGAAAGCGTGATGCTCCAAGTGTTGGGCTCGATAACGGTCATTTTGCATTTCTCCAGGTTCTGCTCCCATGCAGCAGGAACATACAGCCATTGTCCTTCCGAAACAACCCCTGTATGGATATAAACATCGCCTTTATAACTATAAAGCGCAGATGTTTTGGGTGCTTTGAAGATAATGGTCAGGGGCTTATCCGCATCGGGTTCTGTGGGGATGATATTGAAGCCTTCTTTTATTTCTGCAACAGGTGGTTCTATTTCAGGAGTATCGTTTTTGCTACAAGAGACAAAAATTAGCGCTATCAGCCACAGTATTTTATATAGATCTTTCATGCTTTGTTGATGAAGAGGTTTATTTATAATTCAATTATGTATATCTGCTTTGGTGTAAGCTTGAGCGCAGTGTTTAAATTGAGTTGTCGTTCGGTTAAAATGTCGAATCCGGTTGATTTGCCTTTAAGCGACTCGGTATATCGATCCAATTCGATGGTTACATTCTTTGAAGTTCCGTTCATAAAAACCATTACGCTTTTTTCTCCGAGATAGCGTTCATAGGCATAAACTCCTTTTTGAAGCGCGTAGTGTTTCATTTTTCCATTAGCTATTATATCATTTCCTTGTCGCCATTTAAGTAGTTTCTGCATAAAACGGAATGCTTCGTTTTGTAAACTATCGCGCCCATCGGTAGTGAACCAGTTTACATCGTCTTTCGGCCATCCGCCGGGAACATCCTGACGGATATCGCCGTCGCTTTTTTGTTTATTCCCGTTCATCAACAGCTCTGTACCGTAATACAATTGCGGTATTCCCGGCATGGTAAGCAAAAACGTGATGCCTTGTTTAAATACAGAAAGATCAGTGGGATATTCCGGTAAAAAGCGGTCGGTATCGTGATTATCGAGAAAACGGAGTACGTGATAAACATCGGCATACACAAAATCGTAGGTCATATGCTCATATATACTGTGTAGACCGCCGTTCCATTCCGATGTTTCTTGAAAAAATGCCGTGTGAGCCAATCCCATGAAAGGGAAATCCATGACGGTTTTTAATTGTGTGTTATTTGGATTGAGTTTGCTGTCTTTCTGCCAAAAAGAGGTTCCGATGGAATTATTGAGCCATGCTTCACCCACAATATTAAAGTCGGGGTATTCTTTATAAACTGCTTTGCACCAATCGACCATCATATCATAATCGGCATAAGGATAAGTGTCTTGACGAATACCGTCGATACCGGCATATTCGATCCACCAAATGCTGTTTTGAATGAGATAGGTGGCTACATGGCGATTGCGTTGGTTAAGGTCGGGCATGGTGGGGACGAACCATCCATCGGTCATGCATTTTTTATCGTATTCCGACGCATACTTATCGAAAAAAACTTCTTTCTTGTGTGATGTTTGAACGTAATGGTCGAGATTGTTGAACCAATCTTTCGATGGGATATCTTTCATCCACGGATGGTCGCTTCCACAATGATTAAAGATCATATCCATTACTACTTTCATGCCTTTGGAATGGGTATCGTTGATGAGCTTTACGTAATCTTCATTGGTGCCGAGACGGGGATCAACCCGATAATAATCGGTGGTTGCATAGCCGTGATATGAGCCGCCTTCCATATCGTTTTCCAAAACGGGATTAAGCCATATAGCCGTGATGCCCAGTTCGGCAAGATAATCCAGATGATCCGAAATACCTTTTAAATCGCCGCCATGACGAGCATCGGGATCGTTTCTATCGACTTTATACGGCATTCGCATGGGGATTTGATCGTTGGAGGGGTCACCGTTTGCAAACCGATCAGGCATGATGAGATAAAGGACATCTGAAGAATCGAATCCCTTGATATTTCGACGCGAAGAATCGCGTTGTTTGAGTTCGTAGGGAATGGTTATTTTCTTTTTTCCATTCGTGAAAACGATATCGAATTTTTCGGGTTTACTGTTCGAAATATCGAGATACAATAGCAAATAATTGGGGCTTTCGAGCGATACGACCTCTTTCAGATAAACATGTGGCGAAGTAATCGTAGCCTTGTAATCGGCAATATTGTTTCCGTAAACCATCAATTGCAATTCGGGTTCCTGCATTCCACTCCACCAAAAAGCCGGCTCAACCTTCAGCTGTTGGGCTTGGAGAACAATAACCGCGAATAATAAAAAAAAAGATAATGTTGTTTTTTTCATTGAAAAAGAGTTTTTAGACAAATTATGGCGATGCAACGTTGAGCTGCATCGCCATGTGGAGATCAACAAATTTTACTTTTGAATGAAATAGTAGTTGCCGGAGATATCGTTAAATAGCACGACATAGGTTCCTGCTTGGATTTCTATATTTGAACCGTTTTGTACACCAATGCCTATGGGGAATAATTCTGATCCCCAGTTGATATCCCAGTTGTCGATTTCACGGAATTTTCCTTCGGTATCCTCATCAAATGTATACGTGACATACCAGACATGATTATTGGAACTTTCGGCTGGTAACATCTCAACATCCGATGTCCATTCGGTGAAGCCACCGATCAAACCAATACCTTTTTCCATATAGCTCGGTGGAGTTATTGTTGACGGTTCGATGGTAAGGGTATGGTTAATAGAGTTCAATATGATGGTATAATAGCCGTCGGCAGGAACTTTTATATCTCCGGAGCCCCCATCATTATGAACATATACACCATCTTTTGCACCCCATTGTTCTTCCCAGCTTCCTACATCACGGATCAACTTGAATCCTCTTGATGCCCAGAAATAACCGGTAAAGGTAAATTCACCTGCACCTTCGTCATTGTATTTATATCCTTCAACCACATTTAAGGGATAAATTGAAACACCGAGACCGTCAACGGAATTATTCCATTTTCCGTCAGCCATGCCAATAATGTAATAGGGTTTCACGTCTACTTCGGTGAAGCGTTTCAAAGCCGTTACGGTTATTATCACGCTTGCGGTGGCATTGCTGTTTCCGTCGGTGATAGTATAGGTAAATTCATCCGGTCCCGTATAATCTTTTTCAGGAGTATAGATAATTGAATTCCCACTAATCCCAGCTTTTCCGTGTGTAGGCTGTGTTACTCTAACCAATGTAATGGGATCATTTTCATAATCGGTATCGTTCAGTGTCACATCGTATTTCAGTTGTTCGTTCTTGATGGCTATAAGCGTATCGTTTACGGCAACAGGGGGGAAGTTGTAAGTCGTTACAGTAAATGCCATTACAGGTGTCGCATAAAGTGCTTTTGTCCCGTTTTTCACAATGTATGCTAAAAGTTTGGCATAAGCAGTGTGCTCGTCTAATGTAGGATTCAGTGTTTTTAGAATATCGTTGATTTCGGCGTAGGTCGTTTTGAGTATTGATTCGCTTAATGTTACAGGAAGAGGTTTGGATATGTCAAATTCTTCTGTATCCGATAATAAAACGCTGTAAACTATCGTTGCATTATTATCCATTAATGTTGGAGGAGTGACACGCATGAAGTCGAACGTGTTTTCAATGTTTTCCCCCGTGACGATCAATGGATCGGTCAGAATAGTTGCACTGAAATTTGTATCCTGCAGTGGTTCTTGTTCGTAAATCGTTGGTTCTGCAACAAACTGATCGTCATAAGGATCGGAACATCCCCAAAAAACAGTGCTAACCATTATAACAACTGACATATAAAAGAATATATTTTTCATTTCTGTTTATTTTTTGAACTGTTTGATAAATTGATTCAAGCGCTCTGACCTGAGAAGGTCAGAACGCTTGTCGTATTTATTTTTGAATGAAGGTATAGAATCCATCTACATCGTTGAAAATGATCAAATATTTACCTCCTTTAGCGGGAATATTGGGTCCGTCGTCGGTCGCAATTCCTATGGGGAAATGAATTCCGCCCCAATTGTTATCCCATTTGTTGTCAACTCGGAATTTTACTTCTCCGTCAGAACTAAATATGCATTCTGTATACCAAACATGGTTGTTGAGCGGTTTTTCGTCTTCATCTACTAGGAAAGGATGCATTTCAATGTCAGGTGTATTCCCCCAATCATTGATTGCACCGACTAATCCCATGTTGTCGAACAGTGGTGGAGTTATGGATGTTTTTTCTATTGTCAGCGTGTTGTTTATGGAGTTCAGCAGAATGGTATAATAACCGTTTTCCGGAACCTTGAAGTTGGAAGGTTCCAGACTGGGATTTTTCATTACGGGGCTGTTAATCCCTGCGCTTCCGTTATTTCCCCATTGTATTTCCCAACTTCCCAGATCTCGGATTATTTTGAATTCATCGTTCGTATTGAAATATCCCGTGTAAGTAAAAATACCGTTTCCTTCGGAATCATATTTATTCCCTTCCACAACGCTTAATGGAACAATAGAAACCCCTAATCCCGAAAGATCGTTCGTCCACTTCTTGTCTCCTAAGCCGATTAAATACCAGAATACGAGTTTTTTTGCTTTATCGTATGAGGTCAGGTCTTCCATAAAATACGGAAGTATCTTTAGTTTGATGACGTTTGAATAGGCGGGTTTTACAATGGGTATGCTATCCAACGGAGTTGGGGTTGCTGTACTAACTATCGCCTTTAATCTCACATACACATTTATGACAGTAGGGGGATTAGGCATTTGTCCTTTATATAAAGCCAATATAGCTTTATTCATATCTTTTATATTGACAGGGACTTTTTCTCCATTTACAGGAGTTGCGAGTTCAACGTTGTCTGTCATATCTTCACTGAAAGATGCCTGAACATGATACATTACGGCAGCGGTAAAGCCATAATCGGGTTGATCACAAGTTAATGTGTCCATGTTTTTCTCGTTGTTGTCTTCTTCCAACGCATAGATATAATCGGCGTATTTGGGTTGGTTTAATTTAAAAGTTAATTCGCCGGTTTCAGCAAGTGGATTTATGGTTACGAGTTCGTCTTCTTGGCAAGCATTAAATCCGACCATAAAGAGTAAACCAACCAGTATAATATTTATTTTTTTCATCGTTCTCTTTATTTTTAATTTCCATTTTTAGTAGCCTGGATTTTGTCTTAAATTATCATTTGCATTTAAGTCATCTGCCGGTAGAGGCATTAAGTTCAGGTGAGAAGGTAAGGAGGTACCGTTGGCAACGCCACCTTTCCAGTCCCAATTGTAACTGCTGCCCGTGAAATAGCCATAGCGAATCAAATCGGTGCGTCGACGACCTTCAAAGTAAAATTCTCTTGCCCATTCGTCTAAAATTACGTCTTTATCTATAGTTATCAATTGTTTTGCATTAGCTCTATCTCTTATTTCATTTATGGCTTGCAATGCGGTATAACCATCAATTGGAGAGGCTCCTCTCACAACAGCTTCAGCATAGGTTAAATATGCCTCGGCAGCACGCATGAAGGGAACATCCGTATCGGGAAATTCAATATCACTAGTTGGTTTCCCATCAGCACGTAGATTCCAGAATTTCTGGACCGAAATACCTTCTTTAAATTTGGTAACGTCTGTTATGTATAAGGTTCTGTCAGTGGAATAAAGTAATGCTCTCTCGTCTTTTGCCTGACTTGTTAAGTCATTTGATTCCGGAACATTTCCGTCGGGGAAGAATTTTTTTACCAATGTTGCACGTGCGCGGTTTCCACCCCAACCACCTGTTGTACCCCAGGTTGGCATGCCATCGGTTCGGGTTGCATCAATTAGAAAGATGGATGATCCCCAATTTTTGGTTTTCACTCCATCCGCAGCTATTGGATAGATAATTTCGTTTTGGGCATCATTTATCGATGATCCGTCTATACTACCTGCATTGTCTGCCATAAACAAATATTTGTATTTGGATGCCAATTGGTAAGGTGAATCGATTACTTTTTTTGCATAAGTGGCTGCATCATTCCACTGGGCTGTTCCCGTGTAAACTTCTGCATTCAGATACATTCGCGCCAGTAACATCCAAACAGCAGCTTTATCCACCCGATAATAAGGGGCTGCTTTTGGTTCGTACATATCCGGTTCTATTTCTTTCAATTCGGCTTCGATCCATTTAAACAAATCTGCACGTTTGATTTGTTTGGGAGGTTCTGCACTGACAATAGTTGTAAAAGGAACGTTGCCAAATATGTCCATCAGGTAATAGTAAGCTAACGCACGAAGATATCGGACTTCGGCACGCTTGGTAATTAAGTCCTCCTGTGTACTTGAGGTTTCCGACAAATAATGGTTGGCAATAGTAACTACGAAATATAGACGGGCATATAACCCTTTTAAAGCCGGATTGGTTGAGGTAAAGCTTGATCGATTCATAGTTACCACTTCGATATCTCCCCAGGCGCATATCGCTTCATCGGTGGGTAATTCTTGGCTAACCCACAATGTTCTGTATAGCGAAAACCGTCCTTCATCATCAATATCAATATCATTATTTCCGTCTGGACCTACTTGCCCGGTTAAAGCCCATGATGCATATACTTTGGCAAAAACTTTTTGTTCGTCAAAAGTTTGGACGGTGGAAGGATCTATGGGCTTTATATCGAGATCTTGTATACATGATGTCATTCCAATTGCTGCAACGATAGACATCAGATAAACATGGATTTTCTTATTTATTTTCATTGCCTTGTTTTTTAATGTTAGAAATTAAGAGTCAGTCCTATTACTGTCATAACCGGTTTAGGATAAATATTTCCATCGATCCCACTGAAAATTTCCGGATCTAATCCTTTATAATCTGTGATTACGAGAGGATTTTGGACTGTTGCCGAGAGACGACCTCCGGATATAAATCCGAGTTTGTCGAACGAATATCCTATCGTAATATTATCGATACGAAGGAAAGAGGCTTTCTGTACATAATAATCGGACATGAACGTAATGCCGCTGATGCCGGTAAAGTTGGTTTCAAAGGCAGAAAGGACTTTGTTTTCGAAAAAGCCAAGTGGTGACCAAACACCATTGGGTCCAACATTCATTCTTTCTGCTGCTACTGAATTATACACATAATTGCCAATATTGGCGCGTGCAGAAATACCGAAATCAAATTGTTTATAAATTACTTTGGTTGACAGCCCCATTGTATAGTCGGGCGCTGCCTTATGGTAGAAGTACCGATCATTTTCGTTGATGATATGATCCCCGTTTCGGTCTACATATAATCCTTCAATCGGTTTGCCGTTGTTGGCATATACTTGTTGATAAACATAGAATGAGTTTGCAGGGAATCCTACGGCATGTGCTTGTATAGATCCTTGGAAAATTCCGCCGGTAGGGACATAATAACCTTCTTGACTACCACTGGTTAGCTTCGAAATATGGTTTCGATTGTAAGTAAGATTATAATTTAGATCCCAAGTTAAATCACGGTTGGAAATTATTGTTCCGTTAAACATGAGTTCCAGCCCTTGATTTTTTAGCGAACCTATATTCTGAAGGACTTTGTTTCTGAAATTGGTCCCTGCAGGAATAGAAGTTACGTTGATCAGATCTTTTGTGATGCGATAATAATAGTCCAGAGAAGCAGAGAATCTGTTATTCAGAAGGCTGATATCATATCCAATATTATAGGTAGTTGTTTGTTCCCATTTCAGATCCGGATTATAAGCATCGGGGCGAGCTGTTGGGTAATATTCGTCTCCAAAGGGATAATAAGCCCCGTCCTTGCTAAGAGTGTAAACCGGCAGATACGGAAAATCGGAACCAATGTCTTGTTGTCCGGTAATGCCGTAGCCTAGTCGCAATTTCATATCGGAGATGGTAGCATTATGAATTAGAAAATCTTCATTGATCATTCGCCATGCAAAGGCAAAAGAAGGAAAAACACCCCATTTATTTCCTGATGCAAATCGAGAAGACCCATCAGCACGAAGTGTTCCTGTAAATAGATATCGGTCAAGTAACGAATAATTAACGCGTCCAAAGAATGAAACCAGTTGATTATGTGTTGCCCATTCTATTACATCAGTTTGATAAATATAATCGGGCTTGGTGATCGATTCTCCGTAGTAACTTCCTTCTCGATGGTAGCGTTGCCATTCGTAACCGGCCATTGCATCGAAGTTTTGATTGTTTAATCCTTTTGTATATTGCAAATAAGCACTTAACTGTCTGTTCCATTTGTCTTGAACATCATATCCGTCGTATCCTCCGCCAACATGATTGGTTGAAGATTTTGGCGATATCCATGTATTTTGACGTCCATGAGAAATATTGGTTGCTAATGTCAAATGTGCTCGAAGATCTGGGAAAAAATGCATTTTGTAATCGATATCGATATTCCCCATCAGATCCCATGCTTTGGAGCGATCGTCTTTTAGTTTCAGCAGGGCAACCGGATTGTGTGGGGCATCTTTATTTATCGATTTGAAGGAACCATCGTCGTTATAGGTAACCCATTGCCAATAACCGTCGGTTTGTGAAATATAGGGTTCTTTATTAGAAGTTACAGGATGGGTCGGGTCAAAACGTACCGCATTTCCCACTGCTCCTGTGTCTGCAAAACGGTTTTTTGTGTACATTCCTTTTGCACTGAAATTGACTTTTAAATAATCGTCTAAAAAGGATGGATTTAAATTAACGGAACCGGTAACACGATCAAAAGATGAAGTTTTTAAGATACCATCTTGTCCGGTATATCCTAGAGAGGCACGGTATGGAAGATTTTCTAAACCTCCGGTTACACTAATGTTATGATCTTGTCCGAACCCGGTTCTGTAAATTTCTTTTTGCCAGTCGGTATTCTCTTCGCCGAGTTTACTTAAAATATCCATATCCCCAGCGTAAAGTAAATTGGCGTATTCTCTATATTGGTCACCGTCCATAACTTCAATGTAATCGCGAATCGTACTTATATTGAAATTTCCGTTATAAGATATTCGCGGTTTCATGCCTGCTACTCCTTTTTTGGTTTGAATGAGGATCACGCCGTTTGATGCACGAGAACCATAAATTGCGGTCGCCGAAGCATCTTTTAAAACCGTAAAACTTTCGATATCATTGGGATTAATAGTGCTCAGAAAGTTTGCAACACCTTTTATGCCATTATTGTCCAATGCCAGTCCATCAATAATAATTAAGGGGTCATTGCTTGCATTTAACGATGATCCTCCGCGGATACGAATCGTGGCGCCTCCGCCGGGTGTGCCGTCATTAGGGGTTACTACCACACCCGCTATTTTCCCTGTAATCATGTCTTGGGCGTTTACCGTAAGGCCTTTATTTAATTCCTCGGGCTTTATGGCAGTGACAGAACCTGTAGCGTCGTTTTTTCTTACTGTTCCGTACCCAATAACAACCACTTCTTCCAACAATTCCACATCTTCTTCAAGAATTACCTGAATATGGGTTCTGTTGTTAATGGGAACGATCTGTGTTTTATAACCAACGTACCTGATTTCCAATACTCCATTGGGAGGGGCTACCAGCGAAAAGTTCCCATCGAAATCGGTTATCGTACCTATAGAAGTTCCCTGCAAAAGAATGTTGGCGCCAATAATGGCTTCTCCGTTGATGTCTTTTACGGTTCCTCTCACATGAATTGTCTGATCTGTTTGGGCAATAGCCGAAACAATCATCAGCAATCCCATCAATGTGATGAGTATTGCTTTCATTCCTTTTTTTAATTTCTGACTCATATTGCTTAAACATTAATAAGATGAAATGATCGTTTTTTTGGGTTTTAGAATGGGATTGGTAAAATAAACCTTGATTTTTTATGATTTAAAATAATTTTTGTTTTCACGACAAATATAATTATTTAATTGGGAATAACAATAAAAAAAACATAATTCGAAAAATTTTAACATTCGATCGTTTGTATATTACTGATACTTATGTAAGGGGGAGTAAAGAAGAAGAGTACGATGGTAGGTTATTATATTTATTGTGGGTAATAGGTATTTCTGATTTATTTACGAATCCTTTTAAAATTGGGCAAGTATAAAAATATTTTAAATAACCACAAAAGAATTTGATAATCAAACAATAATAACTGTTGATAACTTTTTCATAATTATTTGTGTATAAATGTGGGGAAAAGTGGATTATTTTTATAATTTTACGGTGTCGGAACTTGTGTAATCACAAAACTGAAGAAAGAGTGTTGCAATTTCTGGGAAATATGGAAGCCAAAACCGATGCAAAAGGTCGTGTTTTTGTGCCGGCCAACTTCCGAAAATGTTTGCAGAAGGCAGGGGAAGAATTCCTTGTGCTTCGTAAAGATATTTTCCAGGATTGTTTAGTGCTTTATCCGGGATCGGTTTGGGAGAAAGAAGTAGGGGTGTTGCGTAGTAAATTAAATAAATGGAATAAAGATCAGCAACAAATTTTTCGTCAGTTTGTTCTTGATGCCGAACGTTTGGAAATGGATGCCAACGGTCGGATTCTGATTCCCAAACGATACTTGCAGATGGTTGGCATTGATTCTGATGTCCGATTTTTAGGTGTGGATGACACGATTGAAATTTGGGCAAAAGAGAAACTGGAAAAACCATTGATCCCTCCCGAAGAATTTTCTACAAAAATACAAGAAATGATGAACTGAAATTTTATCGGTTTATCATTGTAATTAGTTGAAAAAATGAACGTTTATCATACACCTGCCTTACTTAACGAGAGTATTGATGGATTGAATATCCATCCGGACGGAGTGTATGTGGATGTGACATTTGGAGGAGGAGGGCATTCGAGAGAAATATTGAAAAGATTGGGGGAAAAAGGTCGTTTGTATGCTTTCGATCAAGATGCCGATGTGTGTGGAAACAGGATTGATGATCCGCGTTTTGTATTGATTAGGAGCAATTTCCGTTACTTGAAAAATTTTCTTCGTTACTACAACGAAGAACGTGTTGATGGCATTATCGCCGATTTGGGAGTATCGTCGCATCATTTTGACGATCCCGAACGAGGATTCTCTTTTCGCTTTCCCGGTCGGCTGGATATGCGGATGAATCGTCTGGCAAAGAAGAAAGCATCGGATGTGCTAAATGAATATTCGCAGGAAGAGCTTACCCGTGTTTTTTCTTCGTATGGAGAACTGAAAAATGCAGCGAAGATAGCAGCGTCTGTGGTGAAATTCCGAGAAAGTGAAAAAATAGAAACGGTGGATGACTTTGTTGGTATTCTTCAGCCTTTTGTTTTTAAAGACAAAGAAAAGAAGATATTGGCACAAGCTTTTCAGGCATTGCGCATCGAGGTGAACGACGAAATGAATGCACTGTCGGATATGTTGCATCAATCGCTGGAAGTATTGAAAAAGGGTGGAAGGATAAGCGTAATATCTTATCATTCTCTTGAAGACCGGATGGTAAAAAACTTTTTTAGATCGGGAAATCCACAAGGCGAGATATCGAAAGATTTTTTTGGCAATGTTCAAACTCCGTTTAAGATAATCAATCGTAAAGTAATCGTTCCTTCGGAGGAAGAACAGGCCGAAAATCCAAGGTCACGAAGCGCTAAACTTCGGATAGCGGAAAAAAGAATAGAATAAATAGAATAAACGGTAAAGCGTATGAAAATCAAATTCGGAAAAATACGAAAATCATTCGTTTATGTTTTTGGCGGAAGCGTGTTAACGGAGGATTTCCTGTTGAAAAATATGCGCTTCATCGCTATCGTTCTTGTCATTATTTTTGTTTTCATCGGGCACCGATATACTGTTCTTCAAAAGATGTCGGAAATAGAAAAACTGCAACGTGAACTAAAAGATGCAAAATATGAGGCGTTGACTATTTCGGCAGATCTAACGAAAGCAAGTCGTTTGACGGAAATCGAAAGGCTTATTGAAAAGGAAGGGCTGGAACTGAAAATTTCCAATGAACCCGTTTATAGAATCAGGAAAAAATAAAAGAGTAATTTTTCGTATCGAAAAATGGAACAACAGCAACGACATGACAATGAGGAAGGCATTATGGGGCGATATGGGCTCATTGTAGTGATATTGCTTTTATTTGCCGGAATGATTGTGTTTTCGGCCGGGAAAATAATTTTTAGTGCCGAAGGAAAAAAATGGCGTGAGGTAGGGGAAAAGGAAGCTGTAATAAAGGACCGCGTGATTCTTCCCAACCGGGGAAATATTTATACGCACGATGGAAAGCTACTTGCGGCAGGCGAACCCCTTTATGGGGTTTATATGGATTTTTGGGCCGACGGGATGAAGAAGGATACCTTATATAAATATATAGGCGATTTATCGGAGGCATTGGCTAAAAAGTTTCCCTCGCGCGGCGTGAATCAGTATCGCAATGTGATCCTGAATGGTTGGAAGATGCGAGAAACGGAAGAGCGAAGAATGAAGGATTATCAAGCACGAGGTGTCAAGAAAAAAGTCCCTTTGCGTTCGCGTTATGTGCGTATTATTAAAGAAGATATTTCATATGTTGACCTTAAAGAGATACAGACATTTCCATTTTTTAATCAACGTTCGAACAAAAGTGGTTTGGTGGTAGAAGAGAAAAATGCGCGAAAAAAGCCCTTCGGAAATTTGGCGACTCGCACAATCGGGAGTGTTTATAAGAATCTTGAAAAAGGAGGTGCCAGTGGATTAGAGTTGAAATACGACTCATTGCTTCGAGGCGTTCCCG
Source organism: Bacteroidales bacterium UBA4179 (assembly GCA_002381125.1). Taxonomy (GTDB): domain Bacteria; phylum Bacteroidota; class Bacteroidia; order Bacteroidales; family Dysgonomonadaceae; genus Anaerorudis. The sequence continues at coordinate 111,233 of DFUT01000024.1, forward strand.
GTGTGAAAAATCGACAAAAAATACAGGGGAAATGGATGGACGTTGTAGAAATTCCGGCTCAAGATGGTTATGACTTGGTAACCACGCTTGATGCCGACATTCAGGAAATTACCGAAAGGGCATTGCGTGAAAAACTGATGGAAACGGAAGCCGAATCGGGGACGGCAATTGTGATGGAGGTGAAAACCGGCGAGATAAAAGCGATTTCAAATCTCGATAGGACAAGCAAGGGAACATATTACGAAGGCAATCCCAATGCCTTTTCGTATATGAATGAACCCGGCTCGACTTTTAAAACCGTTACGGTGATGGCCGCTCTGGATGATGGCGTGGTTACACCTGCCGACTCTTTTTATGTGGGCAACGGTCTATTTCAATATAAAGGGAAATGGGTAAGGGATCATTATTGGAGGCAAGGGCGCGATCGAGGTTATTTGACGGTTGTCGAAGGCATAGAGATATCGTCAAATATAGTGATTAGCAAGATAGCTCTCAAAGGATACGAAAATAATCCGAAAAAATATGTGGATGCTATCGATAGAATCGGACTTCGTAAATCGTTGACATGGGATGTTCCATTAAGCGGGATCGAAGGAACATCGGTTATTCGTTATCCCGATGACAAAAACAACTATTGGTCAAAGACAACTTTGCCTTGGATGTCTTTTGGCTACGAAACGCAGATTCCGCCTATTTACATGCTTATGTTTTACAACGGCATTGCAAATGGAGGGAAAATGATTAAGCCTTTTATTGCTAAAAGTGTCGTAAAGAACGGAAAAACAATCGAAAAATTCGAAGCTGAAGTAGTGAATCCCAAGATGTGCAAAGATAGTACTTTGGTACAGATCAGAGAAATGTTGCGAGGTGTGATCGAAAATGGTACGGCAAAAGTGGTGAGATCCGACTATTTCCCTATGGCAGGGAAGACAGGCACTGCCCAGATTGCTACGGGAGGAACTTACAGGGGATATTTTGTTTCTTTTTGTGGGTATTTTCCTGCCGATGATCCGCAATATACTTGTTTTGTAGGGATCAGAAGGCCAAAAGGAGTCCCTTCAGGGGGAGGACAGGCAGGGATGGTTTTCAAAAACATTGCGGAACAAATATACACCCGCAATGCCCGACTTTTTCCGGAAAATTGCAAGGTGGATTCTACAATAAGCAAATTACCTTCAATTAAAAATGGCAACAGGAAAAAAAGTGAAACGGCAATGGCAGCCATAGGATTGAAGATATCCGAAAATTCGGATGTGTCGTCAAATTGGGTGCAAATCGTTAACGATAGTTCGGTTTATCGAATGCGGGAATTGCCCATTGGTGAAAAAATAGTTCCCAATGTGTGGGGTATGGGAGCACGAGATGCCGTATATTTGCTTGAAAAAGCGGGGATGCGGGTAAATCTGACAGGGGCAGGTAAAGTGGTTTCGCAGTCTCTCCGCCCGGGATCGAAGGTGACAAACGGAGCGACTATCCGTATAGTTTTGCAATGAAAAGGATAAAAATATGGAATTAAGTAAACTTATTGCGAATTGCAATGTGATTTCGATAAAAGGGGACGAAAAAACGGAAGTGTCGGCTATCGTTTCCGATTCTCGTCAAGTACAGCGTGGTTCACTTTTTGTGGCTGTTGAAGGTGTTTGCGCCGACGGTCATTCCTATATAGGGAAAGCCATTGAAGAAGGTGCAAGTGTGATTGTTTACGACAAACCTTTTATCGGGGAATTTCTTTCGCAGGTTACTTATGTACAAGTGGAAAACAGTGCCGTCGCTTTGGCTCTGATTGCTTCGCAATGGTATGGCAATCCTTCCCGCCATCTTAAACTTATTGGGGTTACCGGCACGAATGGGAAAACCACGGTAGCAACCTTACTTTATGAAATGTTTCGTAGACAGGGTTATGCCGTAGGATTGTTGTCGACGGTATGTAATTATGTCAACGAAAAAAAATATCCCACTACCCACACTACGCTCGACCCCATTGCGTTGAATCAATTCCTCAGGATGATGGTCGATGCCGGTTGCGAATTTGCATTTATGGAAGTCAGTTCGCATGCCATTCATCAAAAGCGGGTATACGGTTTGGAATTTGCCGGCGGCATTTTTACCAACCTTACCCAAGATCATTTGGATTATCACAAAAATATGTTGGAGTACCGTGACGTGAAAAAATCGTTTTTTGACGATTTGCCCGCCGATGCGTTTGCTCTTACCAATATCGATGATAAGAACGGTTTATTCATGCTTCAAAACACCAAGGCAAAGAAATATACGTATTCGTTGAAAAATATGGCCGATTTCAAGGCACGGATTTTTGAAAAACATTTTAATGGTACCGATATCGAAATTAATCGTCGACAACTTACGGTTCAATTTGTTGGGATGTTTAATGTGTATAATTTACTGGCTGTTTATGGGGCGAGCATATTGCTGGGATTGAATGAAGATGATGTTTTGAGGACGCTTACCGTTCTTAAACCGGTGGCCGGACGTTTTCAGACTATTCATTCATCAAAGGGTTTTACCGCAATTGTCGATTATGCTCATACTCCGGATGCCTTGACCAATGTGCTCAATGCCATTCATGATGTTCTGGAGAAAAAGGGGAGCATCATTACGGTGGTTGGCTGTGGAGGAAATCGCGACAAAACCAAACGTCCGATTATGGCTCGTGAGGCGTATCGGTTGAGCGATAAAGTTATTTTTACTTCCGATAATCCGCGTTTTGAAGATCCTCAAGATATATTGAACGATATGCTTGCAGGGTTGTCGGAAGAGGAACAGCAAAATGTACTTACCATTGCCGATCGTCGTGAAGCAATAAAAACAGCTTGTGCTTTGGCGAAACCCGGTGATGTGGTTCTTATTGCAGGAAAAGGACACGAAGATTATCAAGAAATAAGAGGTGTGAAGCATCATTTTGACGATAAAGAGGAGGTGGAGAAAATATTTTTCGGCAGGTACGATTTTAAATTAAAATAAGTAAATAGATAGATGGATGTTGTATTATTTTTTTGAATACTTGGAACAATTTGATTTTCCCGGAGCAGGTATGTTTCAATACGTAACGTTTCGGTCTGCTATGGCGGCTTTGCTTGCGCTTTTTATTTCGATTTTTGCCGGCAAATTCATCATCCGATGGTTGCAGAAAAAACAGATTGGGGAAACCATCCGTGATCTTGATCTGGAAGGGCAATACAGTAAACAAGGAACACCGACAATGGGAGGAATAATCATCATATTGTCTATTTTGCTTTCTATATTATTGTTTGGGAAACTGGAAAACATATATATCATTTTGTTGATTGTAAGTACGATATGGGTTGGCGCCCTTGGTTTTGCCGACGATTACATCAAAGTATTCAGAAAAGATAAAGAGGGAGTAAAGGGAAAATTCAAAGTAGTTGCACAAGTCGGCTTGGGATTGATTGTGGGATTGGTTATGTATTTAAGTCCGGATATCGTTGCCAGAGAGAATACCGAGATCCGCGTGAACAACGTTATTGAAAGTGTTCAATATGAGGAAAAAGCAGTAAAGACCACAAAAACAACCATTCCGTTTGTGAAAAACAACAACTTCGATTACCGTTGGTTGGTTTCTTTTATGGGTGATTTTGCCGATGAGGCGGTATGGGTAATTTTTGTGGTTGCCGTGATTCTTATTGTTACCGCAGTTTCAAATAGCGCAAACCTGACGGACGGTTTGGATGGGTTGGCGGCGGGTTCGTCGGCAATCATCGGTGTGGCATTGGGTATATTGGCATATGTTTCGGGAAGGGTAGATTTTGCCTCTTATCTGAATATCATGTATATACCTGGAAGCGATGAGCTAATGGTTTTTGCAGCGGCTTTCGTGGGAGCTACCGTCGGATTTTTATGGTATAATGCCTATCCTGCCGAAGTGTTTATGGGCGATACGGGAAGTTTAACGTTGGGAAGCATCATAGGCGTGTTTGCCGTATTGATCCATAAGGAATTGCTGCTTCCCATTTTATGTGGAGTCTTTTTTGTGGAAGCTTTGTCGGTAATTGTTCAAGTTACCTATTTTAAATATACAAAGAAAAAATACGGTATCGGTAAACGGGTTTTTAAAATGACGCCATTGCATCATCATTTTCAAAAACCGGGAAATGCCGGCATCGATGCGCTTATTCAAAAACCCATTGCGCCTATTGCAGAGCCAAAAATCGTTACTCGTTTTTGGTTAATAGGAATAGTCTTGGCCGTATTTGCAGTGGCAACGCTCAAAATGCGGTAGTTGAAACGATAGGATATAAATGAGAATGAAAAAATATGAATGACGATAAGCCGAAAAAATTTATGGTGATTCTTGGTGGAGGCGAAAGTGGGGTAGGTTCTGCCATTCTTGCCCGAACGAAAGGATTCGATGTGTTTTTGTCGGACAAGGGGAAATTGACCGATGAACATCGGCAAACACTGATCGATTATACGATCGATTTCGAAGAAGGGAAACATACGGAAGAAAAGATTTTTTTGGCCGATGAAATCGTAAAAAGCCCCGGAATACCCAATACCGCTCCTTTAATTCAGAAAATCAGAGCAAAAGGCATCCCTGTGATATCCGAAATCGAATTTGCAGGGCGTTATACCGATGCTAAAATGATATGCGTTACCGGTAGCAACGGAAAAACAACCACGGCCGGTCTTATTTATCATATTTTACAATCGGCAGGATTGAATGTGGGCTTAGGCGGAAATATCGGGAAGAGTTTTGCCCGACAGGTAGCGGAAGAAAATTACGATTATTATGTATTGGAGTTGAGTAGCTTTCAACTCGAGGATATGTATGATTTCAAAGTGGATATTGCGGTGCTGATGAACATTACCCCCGATCATCTCGATAGGTACGATCACAACATGCAAAATTATGTGGATGCAAAAATGCGTATTATTCGCAATCAGACCTTTGATGATGCTTTTGTTTTTTGGGTGGATGATCCCATCGTGACTCGTGAAATCGAGAAATTGAAGCCGCTTGCTTCACTCTATGGATTTAGTGAAACGAAACGTGAAAATTCTTGTGCATATACCGAGAACGATCAGATATATATAAATGTAAAAAACCACATGTTTACTATGGAACAGGAATTATTGGCTTTGCAGGGTACGCATAACTTGTACAATTCGCTTGCATCGGGTATCGTAGCCAAATTACTCGATATTACCGATGAAAATTTGCGCCGGTCGCTTAGTGATTTTCGTGGTGTGCCCCATCGGTTGGAAAAAGTGGCAACCGTGCGTGGGGTCCAATATATCAACGATTCAAAAGCGACCAATGTCAATTCGTGCTGGTATGCTTTGCAAAGTATGCGTTCAAAAGTGGTGCTTATTCTGGGTGGTACGGATAAGGGAAACGATTATTCGGAAATCGAAGATTTGGTGAAATCCAAAGTTCGGGCGTTGATTTTTTTAGGCGAAGACAACTCGAAACTCCATGCATTTTTCGATGGTAAAGTTCCCGTAATAAAAGATGCCCATTCGATGGAAGAAGCGGTGAATGCAGCTTATCGATTGGCTGAAAAGGGCGATACGGTATTGTTGTCGCCATGTTGCGCAAGTTTCGATCTTTTTAAAAATTATGAAGATCGGGGCGAGCAGTTTAAAGAATGTGTAAGAAGGCTTTAGTTTTTAATGGATATGAATTCATCAATGGAAATTCCCGAACTTTCTTCTACAAATGAAGCGAGAGAGAAAGAGGATACTGTTTTTGGGAAAATATTTAAAGGCGACAAGGTAATTTGGACTGTATTTGTTATTCTGTGCGCAATTTCGCTGATAGAAGTTTTCAGTGCAACCAGCACCATTGTTTATCGCCAGCAGAATCCTTGGGGACCCATATTGCGTCATGCTACTTTTCTTATCGGAGGAGTGGGTGTCATTCTTTTTATTCATAATGTTCCTTACCGGTATTTTTCGTCGTTGATTTTTGTTCTTCTGGCTTCTATCGTTTTGTTGATTCTGACTCCTTTTATAGGGACCACAGTGAATGATGCCGAGAGATGGATTTCCATTTTTGGATTTACTATTCAACCTTCGGAAATTGCCAAAATATCGTTAATCGGGACCATTGCGTTTTTGTTGAGCAAACAAAACGGTGATAATGATGTGGTTCTTTTTAAATGGATGATTGGGCTTACTGCCGTAGTATGTGGGATTATCGCTTTTGATAATTTGTCGACGGCCGTTCTGCTGTTTGTTGTTTGCTATTTGCTCATGTTTATTGGGAAAGTAAAACTCATACGGCTGGTAAAGGTAGGACTGGCTGTGATTGGGCTGGTTGCTATTTTTGTCTTTTTCTTGAAAATAATTCCTGAAGATTGGACGCAAAAAGGAATTTTAAACAGAACGGCTACTTGGAAAAATCGTATCGAAAATTTCACCACTCACAAGGAAGAAACGGAGGAGTCTTATTTTACGATAACCGATGAAAACTATCAGGTAGCCCATGCAAAAATTGCCGTTTCCAATGGCGGACTTTTAGGCAAGTTTCCGGGAAACAGTACCGAACGCGATTTTTTACCCCAAGCTTATTCCGATTTTATTTATGCCATAATCATCGAGGAATTGGGTTTTTTAGGAGGTGTAGTTGTATTGTTGTTGTATGTAATTATCCTTATCCGTTCGGGCATGATTGCCAAAAAAGTCGATAAGCTATTTCCCAAGTATTTGATTTTGGGATCGGCTTTGATTCTTTCTTTTCAGGCATTTATCAATATGGCGGTTGCCGTTAATCTGATTCCCGTAACCGGTCAGCCGCTGCCACTTATAAGTAGGGGAGGCACTTCAACCTTAATAACATGTGCTTATTTCGGAATTATTTTGAGTGCGGATCGTTTTGGATCGGCCAAAAAGAAAGAAGAAGATCTTGTCTCGGATGAGGATGAGGAGGGAAAAGAGAATAATGAAAATATTAACGATGGGGCGGATTTTGGGATGCAAGATTCGGGAGATCCATTTGAAATGAAAGAAAAAGTTGAATTTGAAATTTTCGTCTGTAATGATGAAGAATGGGAGACCTAGGGTTATTATTGGTGGGGGTGGAACAGGTGGGCATGTTTTTCCTGCCATTTCCATAGCCAATGCCATAAAAAAACGATGGTACGATGCGGAAATTCTTTTCGTTGGGGCACAAGATCGCATGGAAATGGAACGGGTGCCGGCAGCGGGTTATCGAATTGTGGGACTTCCCGTTTCCGGTTTCGATCGCAAGCATTTGTTGAAGAATATCGTTGTGGCAATAAAATTGTTGAAAAGCATGTATATGGCAAATAAGATTATTGTCGATTTTAAGCCGGATGTAGTTGTCGGTGTCGGTGGATATGCCAGTGGTCCCATTTTGCGAGCTGCGGCATCGAAAGGTATTCCTACGCTTATTCAGGAACAAAACTCTTATCCGGGAGTAACCAATAAGATGTTGGCCGACAAAGCGGTCAAGATTTGTGTTGCTTATGAAGGTCTCGAGAAATATTTCCCAAAAGAAAAGATTGTCATAACCGGAAATCCTTGTCGGCAGGATCTAACGGTTTCGAAAGAAAACAGAAAGAAAGGAATTGAGTTTTTCCGTCTTGATCCCGAAAGGAAAACAATTCTATTGATTGGTGGCAGTCTCGGTGCGAAAACACTCAACGAGAGTGTTGTTTCGGCTTTCCCGAAAATTGAACGAGCAGATGATGTACAGGTTATCTGGCAATGTGGTAAATATTATTACGACAACATAAAGCAATTGCAGGCTGAGGGAAAAATTCCCTCGAATATTCGGTTATATGATTTTATTTCGCAGATGGATTATGCCTATTCGGTGGCCGATTTAATCATTTCGCGTGCGGGAGCAGGTTCCATATCCGAATTTTGCCTGTTGGGAAAGCCTGTTATTTTGGTTCCTTCGCCCAATGTGGCCGAAGATCACCAGACAAAAAACGCGCAAGCATTGGTCGAAAAAGACGCTGCCATCATGATTGCCGATTCCGATGCACCTTCTTCTCTTTTTGATATGGCATTGGAAGTGGTCAGAGACGAGGAGCGATTGAAATCGTTGAGCAACAATATCGCTAAATTTGCACAACCGTATTCTGCAGATCGTATTGTCGACGAAATCGAAAAAATCATAGGGAAATGAACGAAAGTTTGGAGCGATATTTCAATTGTTACTTTATTGGAATTGGGGGTATAGGCATGAGCAACCTTGCCCGATATTTTTTGGCTGAAGGAAAGACGGTGGGAGGGTACGATCGTGTGCAGTCACCTTTAACCGATGCCTTGACAAAAGAAGGTGCTTTTATTCATTATGAGGATAATATCGATGCTGTTCCCCAACAATTCTTCGATAAGGAACGGACGTTGATCGTTTATACCCCTGCCGTTCCTTCCAATCATTCGGAACTGAATTTTTTCCGTTCGGAAGGTTTTATGGTGATGAAACGCGCACAGGTTTTGGGCGAGATTTCCAAGATGAGCGATGCGATATGCATTTCCGGCACCCACGGTAAAACAACGGTCTCGAGCATGATTGCCCACCTATTGCGGCAGTCGCATGTCGATTGCAATGCGTTTCTGGGAGGGATCTCGAAAAATTACAATAGCAACTTGATTTTATCGGACAAAAGCCGCATTACGGTGGTGGAGGCCGATGAATACGATCGTTCTTTCCATTGGTTGCAACCATGGATCGGCATCATTACCTCGGCCGATCCCGACCATTTGGATATTTACGGTACTCCAGAGGCTTACAGGGAGAGTTTCGAAATATTTACATCGCTTATTCGCTCCGGCGGATATTTGATTTTAAAAAAGGATATTGCCGTGATGCCCCGTTGTGAATCGACGGTTCGTGTTTTTACCTATTCCGAGAACAGCGGCGATTTTCATGCTGAAAATATTCGTATCGGAAATGGAGAGATCGTGTTTGATTTTGTTTCGCCTTTTGGTGTTGTAGCCGACGTTCAATTGGGCGTTCCCATGAAAATCAATATCGAGAACGCTGTAGCATCAATTGCGGCTGCAATGCTTGCGGGAGTCACGCCGGATGAGGCACGCGAAGCCATGCAGACCTTTGCCGGTACAAAGCGTCGGTTCGATATCCGAATAAAAACGGATGAAATCGTTTTTATTGATGATTATGCACATCATCCGAAAGAATTGGCCGAATCCATCGATTCGATCAAAGCCTTGTATCCCACAAAGAAAATAACGGGGGTTTTTCAACCTCATCTTTATACGCGTACTCGGGATTTTGCCGATGATTTTGCTCGGAGTCTTTCCAAGCTGGACGAAGTAATTCTGCTCGATATTTATCCTGCACGAGAAGAACCCATTGAAGGGGTGACATCGGAGATTATTTTCAATAAAATTACAACGGATAACAAAGTAATGTGTCATAAATCGGATCTTCATACTCTATTGAAGAGTAGAGATATCGAAGTATTGGTAACGTTGGGTGCAGGCGATATCGATCGACTTTTACCCGATATCGATAAGCTCCTGAGAGAGAAATTGAAGAGAAGGGATGCGGTATCGTAAATTTTCATGGTTTCATTTTAAAGTGTAACTTTGTAATCATATAGCCTCGAATGAAGAAATTTCTGATCATATTGGCTTCGTTGTCGATAATGGGATACCTGGCTTTCGTGGTTTTTTATTTTTGGGATTCATCGCGAAATCAAGAATGCAATTGTTTTGAGGTTGTTGTAAAAAATAGTGCAAAAACACAGTTTGTGCATGCCGAAGATATCGTACAATTGATAAAAAGCAAAGATTTGTATCCGGTTGGAAAACGAATGGATGAAGTGAATACGCTTGATATTCAGCATGCAATTATGACCAATAAACTCGTGAAATCGGCCGAGGTATATTCCACGTCGAACGGTTCGATTATAGCAAATATTTACCAACGAAATCCTATTTTGCGTGTGATTTCTGATACCGAAGGTCATTTTTATGTCGATAAAAATCGAGAGATCATGCCGACTTCGAGCCGTTTCACCGTGCATGTTCCCATTGCGACAGGCAATATAAGCGAAGAGTTTGCCAAAGATAAATTGTATGATTTTGCCAAATTTCTCTACGAAAATTCCGAATGGGATGCGTGGATAGAGCAAATTGTGGTAAAAAAGAACGAAAGAGTGGAATTGATTCCTCGAGTGGGGGATTTTCGTATCATTTTAGGAACTTTGGATAATTATCCTGCCAAATTGGCGAAATTTGCACTTTTCGCCAAGAATGGACTTAACGTTGTGGGATGGAATCGCTATTCCGAAATCAATCTTTCATTCGATAATCAGGTAGTATGCACAAAAAAATAATTTGATTTTCTCATGTAAAAATGAGTAAATCGGTAAAACAAAAGTGAGTATCGGAACGTTTGATAAAGAAACGATCCGATGTTCCATCATTTATAGTAAAGTATGATACAGTCAGATTCAGGATTTATAGCGGCCATTGATTTGGGAACTTCCAAAATTACCGGTGTTGTTGGGCGAAAGAACGAAAACAATGTTATCTCTGTATTGGCTTGCGAAACTATCCCGTCCGATCGATGTATTCGTCGCGGGGTAGTTTACAATATAGAAGAAACAGGTGCTAAGGTTCGTAAGTTGATCAATTTACTTGAAAACAAACTTGGCAGGAAAATCGGTAAAGTGTATGTTCCTATAGCGGGACAATCGTTGCGTTCTGTCGATTTCAGAGAGAGAATGCAACTTTCTTCTTCAGGAATTGTAACGACGGAGATTATAGCACAACTTCACAAGGAAGCGGCAAAATACCATCCCGAAATGGCCGGGCGATACGCTATTGCCGATGTGGAATATTTTTTAGATGGGAAACCCGAGAAAAATCCTGTCGGCATTACATGCTCCGTCATCGAAGCCAATTACAAGATGATTGTTGGGCGCCCCAACATCATTGCAAACATACAAAAGAGCATTCGCGATAGAGCCCAAGTGGATATTGCCGGTTATACCGTTGGCGCATTGGCGTCGGCTTCAATTGCATTGAATGAAGAGAAAAAGGAATTGGGATGTGCTTTTATCGATTTTGGCGGGGGAACCACGACTTTGTCGATATATAAGGGAGGCATTTTGCGAAGGATGGTGGTTGTTCCTTTTGGAGGACGCACAATTACAAAAGATATTTGCGAACTGAATTTCATAGAAAGCGATGCCGAACAGTATAAGATCAAATTCGGGAAAGCGCACGACAATCAAGATAATTTGCTTTCTTCTCCGTTTTTCTCAAAACCGGATATCGATTTGGTAGAGCTGAATAAAGTAATCAGGATGCGGCTCGATGAAATTGTGGCCAATGTTAAGGAACAAATCGTATTGTCGGGGTATGACGGGCAGTTGGGGGCAGGCATTGTGATGACCGGTGGTGCTTCACAATTGAAAAATTTGGATATTTATCTCACCGAAAAGTTGAAAATGCCGGTTCGGCTAGCGTCTGCCAAAAAGTCGTATATCAACAATTTTCCGGAATTGGCAGGTGACCCGTCGTTAACATGTGTATTGGGATTGTTGCGTTTTGGAACCGAAGATTGCGAGAAAAAGCCGGTTACTCAAACAACGGGAGAGGAAACATTGGAGGGAGAACCGGATTTTTCCGCAAATACAAGTGACCAAAAGCAAAAAGGAGATAAAAAGAAACCCGATAAAAACAAAGAAGTGAAAAAACGGGCAGATAGTTTTTTTTCCCGAATGGGGGACATTCTTGGAGAAATGTTTTCCGAGGACGAAAATAAATAATCGATTGGTAATGAAAAAACACAAGTAGAGGAATTTAGTATGGATGATACGATATTGGATTTTCAGTTGGAAAATCGCACGGAAGCCATTATCAAAGTAATTGGTGTAGGGGGTGGCGGAGGAAATGCCGTTAACCACATGTTTCGTGAAGGAATACACAATGTTTCATTTGCTCTCTGCAATACGGATAATCAGGCATTGATGGAATCGCCTGTCCCTGTGAAAATTCAGTTGGGCGAAAACACTACCGGTGGCTTGGGGGCCGGGAATAGACCCGATATTGCCCGTGAAGCTGCCGAAGAAAGTATTGATCTGATACGCGATTTATTGAGCGACGGCACACGCATGGCGTTTATCACGGCAGGTATGGGCGGAGGAACAGGAACGGGTGCGGCTCCCGTTGTGGCTAAAGTTGCGAAAGATATGGGCATTTTAACGGTAGGAATTGTAACTATTCCTTTTGTTTTCGAAGGGCCGAAAAAGATTATCCAGGCATTGAAGGGGGTAGAAGAAATCGCCGCCAATGTGGATGCGCTTTTAGTCATCAATAACGAGCGATTACGCGATATTTATCACGATTTAACGATGATGAATGCCTTTGCCAAGGCCGATGATACGTTGACGATCGCAGCAAAAAGCATAGCCGAAATCATCACGGTTCACGGCTATGTAAATCTCGACTTTGCCGATGTATACACCACGTTGAAAGATGGTGGCGTTGCCATTATGAGTAGAGGCGTGGGAACAGGGAAAAACAGGGTTGAAGAAGCCATTCGTGATGCGCTTCATTCGCCTTTGCTTAACAATAATGATGTGTTTAGCGCGAAAAAAATACTCATTAATCTCTCCTTTGGCGAGAAAAACCCGTTAATGATGGAAGAGATGAATGCGTTGCACGAGTTCATGTCGAAGTTTAGTCGTGAAATCGAAGTAATTTGGGGGGCTGCTCTGGAAGAAGATCTTGCCGACGAGGTCAAGATAACGCTGTTGGCTACCGGATTTTCCATTACCAGTGTACCGGGCATCGAAGAACATCGAAAGGCTGAATCTCAGGCGGAAGAATTGGAACGCAAGATACAAGAGGATGCAAGAAAAGAACAGGAGGAACAGGACAGGCAATTGATTGAGAAATATTATGGGAAAAAGGGATTGAAGGAGCTTTTAACAACCAGTTATCGGATTGAGCCCATTGTGCTTACGACAGATGAATTAGACGATGACAAGATTTTAGAGGCAATGGAACGGGTGCCGGTTTTCAAACGTGATGTAGATTTTGATCCTCGTTCGTACCGAAACGAATCCCACACTCCATCGTCTTCTTTGTTCGATTAAAAAAATTATTTTGCTTATGAATTTATTTGATACAATTAACGAAGAAATAAAAAAAGCAATGCTTGCAAAAGATAAAGTAAGATTGGAAGCGTTGCGGGGAATCAAGAAAGAATTTTTGGAAGCAAGAGCTGCCAAAGGTGCTCATAATGAACTTTCGAATGAAACCGCTGTGGTTATTTTGCAGAAAATGGCCAAACAGCGGAGAGATAGTGCCGATATTTATTTGTCGCAGAATCGGGACGATTTGGCAGAAACCGAACTTGCTCAATTAAATGTCATTCAGGAGTTTTTGCCTCCACAAATGTCTCCCGAAGAATTGGAAGAGGAAGTTAAAAAAATTATTGCCGAAGTGGGAGCAACTTCCATGAAAGATATGGGTAAGGTGATGGGCGTTGCCATCAAACAACTTGCCGGGAAAGCCGAAGGACGTCTAATTTCCGAAGTGGTGAAGAGGCTACTCGGTTGATTCCTTTTTCATATATTTGTCGATGTAATTGCTTTTACGGGCTTTCTTATCGAGTTTTTCCAATGCTTTCAGTTGGTTTTTTCCGGGATTGAAATCGGTTGATAAAAGTAAAACGGATAATGTTTCATCATCCACTTTTTTCAATTTGAAAACAACGGTTTGATTTTCGATGACGTCGTTTTTGACCAATTTGACAAGGAAATCGTTCGTTGGATCGTAAGCGAACGAAATATTGTCGTATCCCATGTCGGATACTTTTATGGTATGGCCTTTCGGATTTTTTTTGAAAAAAAATTTCCCATCGCTGTCGGTTACTCCCCCATGCAGTGTTTTCCCCGATGAATTGAGGAGTTCCACCAGAATTCCCGGCAAAGAAAAATTGCGGTTGTCTTTCACCTTGATCCCTACAGAGTCTTCTCTTGATCCCGGGAGCGGTTGCACAGACGATTTTTCTCCCGAATATTCTCCCGTTTTTACCAACAAGTAGTCGCCCAAAATTTCATAACTGCCTTCACCTACTTTATTGGTTATCATGTTTCCCATTTCATTCATATTGAAATACACTTTCCCATTCTCAAATTTAAGTACGTCGCCACCTTCCTTAAAAACGCCTTCATACTGTTGGGAATATGTCGTTATGGAAAGGGGAAGAAAAAGCAAGATGTAAAATATTCTCTTCATTTTTGAATTGTTTGTGGAACGTAATGGAATATACGTTTTAACGTGTGTTTCTTTTGCAAAAATACGATAAAATCTTCATTGTTATCCCCAACAGAGCAATCTTTTCGCCTTGTTGGGGATAAGATTTTTATTGATCATGGGAGTTAAAAGAAAAGTCGCTATTCTTTTTCGCTTGCTTCGTATTCTTTCAGTAGTTTTTCTTGAATATCCGGAGGCACAAGTTCGTATGCTGCAAACTTCATAGTAAATGATGCCCGTCCTCCCGTGATCGAACTAAGAGAAGTAGCATATGAGCTCATTTCTTTCAAAGGCACTCTGGCTTTGATTTTTTCGAGATATTTATCCCTGTCCATACCCATAATCAAAGCCCGTCGCGTTTGTAGGTCGCTCATCACGTCGCCCATGTATTCCGAAGGCAAGGAGACGGTAACGTCGTAAATGGGCTCGAGGATTTTTGGGCCGGCATTTTTGAATGCTGTGCTGAATGCATTGCGCCCTGCAAGCATGAAAGAGATTTCATTGGAATCTACCGGGTGCATTTTGCCGTCATATACGATTACGCGCACGTCGCGCGCATACGATCCCGTTAAAGGGCCTTGTTCCATTCGGCTCATGATTCCTTTCAAGATTGCCGGCATAAAGCGCGAATCGATGGATCCTCCAACGATACTGTTCACGAAGACCAATTTTCCTCCCCATTCAAGCTCGATTTCCTGTACGTCGCGTACCTGTACTTTGATTTCTTGTCCATTGAATTTATATACGTCCGGCATTGGCATGCCTTCGGAATAAGGTTCCACGATGAGATGGACTTCGCCAAACTGCCCGGCACCTCCCGATTGTTTTTTGTGTCGGTAATCGGCTCGTGCTGCTTTGGTGATCGTTTCGCGATAGGGAATCTTCGGCTCCTGAAATTCTACTTCAATTTTGTCGTTGTTTTCCAATCTCCATTTGAGTGTTTTCAGATGAAATTCGCCTTGTCCCGAAACGATGGTTTGTTTCAATTCTTTCGATATTTCCGAAATCAACGTGGGATCTTCTGCATGCATGCGCGTGAGTGCTTCGTTTAATTTTTCGGCATTGGCTTCGTTTAACGGCTTGATTGCTCTACGATAACGTGGCTCGGGATATTTGATGAAATCGAATTTATTGTCGACACCTTTGGCATTTAATGTATCGCCGGTACGCACGTCTTTTAGTTTTACGGCGGCTCCAATATTGCCGGCCTGCATTTCTTCTACTTTGTTGCGGATTTGTCCGGCTACCGAAAAAATCTGGGCCAAACGTTCTTTGGAACCTCGATTGGCATTGATCAGATCATCGCCTTCTCTTACGGTGCCCGACATAACTTTAAAATAGGAAATTTCCCCGATATGCGGTTCAACGGTAGTTTTAAAAACGAAAAGACTGGTCGGAGCATTGGGGTCGGGTTTTACTTCCTTTCCTTCGGTGTTTTTTGGTGCAGGCATTTGATCGGGCGAGGGAGCCACGGTACTCAGGAAATTCATAACTCGATGTACGCCCATATTTTTTGCAGCTGAGACACAAAATACGGGGAAAATACTGCGGTCGATCAATCCTTTTTGGATTCCATCGCGCATTTCTTCTTCCGATAATGTTCCCTGTTCGAAATACTTTTCCATCAACTCTTCATCGTTTTCGGCCGCAGCCTCCAGCAGTACTTTGTATAACTCGTCGGCTCGGGCTTTTTCATTGTCCGGAATATCCATCACATCAGGGGCTGTCGCACCGGGCTTCCATTTGTACATCTTTTGTTTTAAAACATCGACAATGCCTTCAAACGAGCTTCCGCTTCCAATGGGGTATTGTATGGGGACTACCTTGTTCCCCCACATTTCTTTCATTTCGGCAAGGGTATTGTCATAGTCGGCTTTTTCGTTGTCCATCTGATTGATGACAAACACAACAGGTTTGTTCAGATCTTCTGTATAGTGAAATTGATTTATTGTTCCCACTCCAATTCCGTTGGCTGCGTGGATAACCATCAGTGCGGTTTCGGTTACGTTGAGTGCAGTGATGACCCCCCCTATAAAGTCATCGGCTCCCGGGCAATCGATGAAATTCATCATTTTGTCTTTCCATTCGAAAGAAAATACGGTTGGGAATACCGAATAACCGTATTCCTTTTCTACAGGGAAATAATCGGTGACGGTATTTCCGCTTTCTATTGTTCCGCGACGTTTTATAAGACCACTCTCGAAAAGCATAGCTTCTGCGAGAGTGGTCTTCCCTGATCCCGAATTGCCTATGATGGCAATATTTTTAATGTCTTTTGTTTGGTATACTTTCATGATTGGAGTATTTATTAACGTATTTGAAGTTGCAAAATTAAAACGACTTTGCTTCGTGCAAAAAATGCAAAATCGTATCTTAAAAAAAGCGGTTGCAAGTTAAAAAAAACGATACAATCCATGAAATATGCAATAATGTTACAAAAGTATGTTTTATAACACATGTTGAAGGCTGATTTTTTTATCAACCTCTGTCCCACACATTTTATGGTAAGCGAAATTTCCGCCCACAAACGCCAAACTACATTGCCAAGAGGAAAAAACTCCGCTCACAAGCGTCGAAACACATCGATGGTAAACGAAAACTCTGCTCACAAGCGTCGATATACGTCGACGGGAAGAAAAATCCGCTCCCGTCGGCTTCTCGGGATTTTTTGCGGACACTCGGTACGGTTGTGTATGTTTTTTAGCCGAACCCATGGGCCTTTTGCGGTGTTTTGGCTTATGGCAACAATGCGTTTGGGAGCCTTTGAAACGGATGCCGTGATTGGGGGGCGAATAATTTGGATTGGGAATTTGTTTGCTATCGATTGCTTTGATAAATTTGCGTAATGATTCGATCAATATCTATCCAATACTTTCTTTTTTTGTCGATAATCAATGCGATAAGCTTGTGGATAATCAAGCAATTATGGATGTCGGGCGTTGACCCCGGAACTGTTTGAAACGTAGTGCACATCTTGCATGTTCACACGCTTTTGTTCATGTTTTTTCATGCACTTGGTTTTTTATTCGTTTGTCAAACAGTTTAATGCAACAATTCAATGACATATTATCATAATCAAAACATAGAAGCAATACTTCAACAATTCGATGTATCTCCCGAAAAAGGGCTATCGCATGCCGAAGCAAAAAAACGCCTTGAGGTCTATGGCCCGAATCGATTGGAAACAACAAAGCCAAAATCCACTTTGCAAATCTTTTTCGCCCAGTTCAAGGGGTCGATGGTGATGATCCTTTTCATTGCTGCCATTATTTCGGGTATAATCGGTATAAAAAATGGAGAAGGATTTTTAGATACAGCGGTTATACTGGCTATTTTGGTAGTTAATGCCATCATTGGAACGATTGAGGAGAAAAAAGCACAGTCTTCGTTGGAGGCGTTGAAAAAGATGAGCGCCCCACATTCCAAAGTATTGCGTGATGGAGAAGTTGTCGAAATTTCTTCTACGGATATTGTTCCCGGCGATATCGTGATATTGGAAACCGGCGATATTGTTCCTGCCGATATGCGGCTTGTTGAAGCAATGAATTTGAAAATTCAGGAATCGGCCCTTACCGGTGAATCGGTTCCGGTGGAAAAAAATGCCGAGACATTGGAAGCAGAAGACATTCCATTGGGCGATCGGGAAAACATGGCGTTTGCTACCTGTGTTGTGACCTATGGTCGAGGGAGGGGTGTTGTTGTTGCCACCGGTATGAAGACCGAAGTAGGCAAAATAGCCCATATGCTTCAACATGCCGAGGAAACCGAAACGCCGATGGGTAAACGACTGGAACAGCTCGGTAAAATCTTGGGTTACGTAGCCATAGTCATCTGCTGTATCATTTTTGCCGTCGGGATGCTTTATGGGAAAAACCGTCTCGAGATGTTTATGATGGCTGTCAGTCTTGCCGTAGCTGCTATTCCCGAAGGGCTTCAGATTGTTTCTACTTTGGTGCTTTCAATTGGTGTGCAACGTCTTGTAAAACAGAATGCCATTGTGCGCAGATTGCCTTCGGTGGAGTCGTTGGGGAGTGTTACGGTAATTTGTTCCGATAAAACGGGCACACTCACCCTGAATAAAATGACAGTAGTAAGGGGATGGACATTCGGCAATGAAATCGATTTTCGTTATCGCGATTCGATAGAAATAGAAGACGATACCGACAAAGAAATATTGTTGCGGAGTGCATTGCTTTGTACCGATGCCCATTTGAGAATACTTCCCGACGGTACACACGAAAACTCGGGCGATCCCACCGAAACGGCTATCGTTGACATAGCATTGAATTTCGGGATAAACAAAAATGAGGAAGAAAAAAAATACCCGCGTGTAGGAGAAGTGCCTTTCGATTCGGATCGTAAGCGTATGTCTACCATCAACAGAATGGAAAACGGGAAGTTGCGTGTTAATGTGAAAGGTGGGGTAGACGAGGTGTTGAGTGTTACATCCCATATTTTTGTTCATGGCGATATTCGTCCGATTACCCAAGAGGATATTACTGTAATCAGAACCCAAAACGAGATAATGGCACAAGATGCTTTGCGGGTTCTTGCCGTGGCATATAAGGATATTGACGATCTCCCGGGAAAAGTGACTGCCGAAACGATCGAGAATAATCTTGTTTTTGTGGGGTTGCTCGGCATGATCGACCCGCCTCGCCCCGAAGTAAAAGAAGCAGTGAACAAGTGCAAAATAGCCGGTATACGTCCGGTAATGATTACAGGAGACCATAAGATCACCGCCCTTGCTATTGCCAAAGAAATCGGGATTTATCAAGAAGGCGATCAAGCCATTACGGGTACCGAACTGGAAAAAATGGACGATAGTGAGTTGTATGGCAATGTGAAAGCGTATTCTGTATATGCGCGCGTGATACCTGCACACAAAGTACGCATTGTAAAGGGGTGGCAATCACACGGCGATATTGTTGCCATGACGGGTGACGGCGTAAACGATGCTCCTGCTTTGAAACAAGCCGATGTGGGTGTTGCGATGGGCGTGACAGGTACAGAAGTTGCAAAGGATGTGGCAGATGTAA
Organism: Bacteroidales bacterium UBA4179; assembly: GCA_002381125.1. Lineage (GTDB taxonomy): Bacteria > Bacteroidota > Bacteroidia > Bacteroidales > Dysgonomonadaceae > Anaerorudis. The sequence continues at coordinate 130,528 of DFUT01000024.1, forward strand.
TCCTTGCCGACGATAATTTCGCTACCATCGTCAACGCTGTTGAAGAAGGTCGTCGTATCTACGATAATATTCTCAAAACCATTCAGTACCTTTTGTCATCCAATGTTGGTGAAGTTCTGCTTATTCTGATTGCCTCGTTGCTGAATCTCGGTAATCCGATGACGCCAATTCTTATTCTTTGGATCAATTTGGTGACAGACAGCCTCCCTGCACTGGCATTGAGTATGGATCCTGCCGAGGAAGATATCATGAAACGTAAACCGCGTGATCCCCAAAAGGGATTTTTTTCACGGGGAATGGTTTGGCGCATCGTGTATCAGGGCACAACAATCGGGTTGATTTCGCTGGCAGCTTATCTGATCGGATTTAAAGATGGTGGTCAGCCTTTGGGACAAACCATGGCTTTTGCCGTGCTCGGATTTTCTCAGTTGATTCATGTTCGAAATCTACATTCCAACAAAATATCTTGTTTTAAAATCAGTCCGTTTATCAATAAAGCGTTGATAGGTGCTATTCTTGTTTCGGCAGCATTCATGGTTTTGATTCTTCTGATTCCGCCTATCATGAATATTTTTGGCACTGTCGCTATGGATGGAATACATTGGGCGTATGTATTGCTTCTCTCGCTAGTTCCTATTGTTATGGTCGAATGGATGAAACTCATGAAATTAAACGGTTCAAAAGATGAGTATTAATTTTGCATGATGTATTTTTTGTTATTAATGGATGTAAAATGATTAAAACATAGATTAAATAAGTGGCAGTTTCACACTTACCTTGTTCATTGAGTGGACAAGGTAAATTTTTTTTATTATTTTTGAGGCGGAAAAATCGGTTTATAATCAATTACATATTTTACACAAACAATAAATTTATCGCATGGAGAATCTAAACGAAGCGCTTTTTCTTCTGGTTGTTGGAATGCTTACGGTTTTTGTCATTCTTATGTTGGTAGTGGCGGTTGGAAATCTGATTATACTATTTACCAATCGTTTTTTGCCGCCTCCCGACGATGCCGAAAAGGGGAAACATATAGATCCTAAAAAATTGGCTGTCATTGTGGCTGCAGTGGATATTGTTACGAAAGGAAAGGGCAAAATAGCCAACATAGAAAAAATAGGAACTCAAAATAAATAATTATGGCAAAACAGATAGGATTTAGTCTTTTATATCGCGACATGTGGCAGTCGTCGGGAAAATATGTGCCACGAGTAGATCAATTGAAAGCAGTGGCTCCTGCTATAATCGATATGGGATGTTTCGCCCGTGTGGAAACCAATGGTGGTGGTTTTGAACAAATCAACTTGCTGTTTGGAGAAAATCCGAATGTTTCGGTAAGAGAATGGACCAAACCGTTTAATGAAGCCGGTATCCAAACACATATGCTCGAGAGGGGATTGAACGGCATCCGCATGACTCCTGTTCCGGCCGATGTGCGTCGGCTTATGTTTCACGTAAAGAAAAAACAGGGTACCAATCTCGCTCGTTCGTTTGATGGGCTTAACGATGTCCGCAACTTGGAGAATTCCATCAAATTCGCAAAAGAAGCCGGAATGATTTCCCAGGCAGCGCTTTGTATCACGGTATCCCCCGTCCATACGGTTGAATATTATACCCAATTGGCTGATACGCTGATTGAAATGGGGGCAGATGAAATTTGTTTGAAGGATATGGCCGGAATAGGACGGCCGGTATCGTTGGGTAAAATCGTAAAGAATATAAAAACTCGGCATCCGCACATTCCTATGCAATATCACGGACATGCTGCTCCCGGTTTTCAAATGGCGTCGATTCTTGAAGTGGCCCAAGCCGGTATCGATTATGTCGATGTGGCTATGGAACCGCTTTCATGGGGTACGGCTCATGCCGATGTGCTTGCCGTTCAGGCAATGTTGAAAGATGCCGGATTCTCGGTTCCCGAAATCAATATGAAGGCGTATATGAAAGTGCGTTCCCTTACACAGAGTTTTATTGACGATTTTTTGGGTTATTACATTAATCCCAAGAATCGGTTGATGAATTCGTTGCTTATAGGTCCGGGTTTACCGGGTGGGATGATGGGAAGCCTGATGGCCGATTTGGAAAATAATTTGGAATCGCTCAACAGATGGTTGTTGAAAAACGGCAAAGAGGAACTTACGTTAGACGATTTGCTGTTGAAACTATTCGATGAAGTAGCCTATATCTGGCCAAAGGTGGGATATCCTCCATTGGTAACACCGTTTAGCCAATATGTGAAAAACCTTGCTTTGATGAATGTGATTCAGATGGAAAAAGGCAAGGAACGTTGGTCGATAATTGCCGACAACATTTGGGATATGATTCTTGGCAAATCGGGTAAACTGCCCGGTGAAGTGGCTCCTGAACTTGTTGAATTGGCAAAGGAACAAGGAAAGGAATTTTATACCGGCAATCCTCAGGATTTGTATCCCGATCAATTGGATGAATTCCGTGCCGAGATGAAAAGGAACAATTGGGACTTTGGTCAGGATGACGAGGAGCTTTTTGAGTTGGCCATGCATCCCGAACAATACCGAGCCTACAAAAGTGGCGAAGCGAAAGCGGCGTTCGAAAAAGATTTGGCCGAGAAAAAAGCAGCTGCAAAACAAAATAATGAAGGTGTATCTTCTGTTTCGGTTCAACAAAATGATTTCAAACCCAAAAAACTGATCATTACCATCGATGACGAGGAATATGAAGTAAATATTTCTTACGCGGATGACGATGCAACCGAAAACAAAGAACCCGATAAACCGGCCGATGATACAAAGCCCGGAGAAAACCCTTCGTCTGCTCCAAAAGGGAAAGTCAAAGAACTTGTCGCACCGCTCGAGGGCAAATTCTTTTTTACGAAAGATCCTTCCGAAAAACCCATCAAAGTGGGGGATAAGGTTAAAAAGGGCGATGTAATCGGATACATAGAATCCATGAAGACCTACAATACGATTGCTGCCGAAGAGGAGGGAACAGTAGTTGAAATCTGTGTCGCGAATGGCGATCCGGTGTATGAAGATGATGTGATTATTAAATTGCAATGAGGATATGGGGGATGTTTTTTCGAGTTTATTTGAAATGACGGCGTTTGGGGTTTTGGATTTCAAAACCGTCATCATGTGGATTATCGCGTTTGTTTTGCTGTATCTGGGGATATGGAAAGAATACGAACCTTTGTTGCTTGTACCTATCGGATTCGGGGTGCTGTTGGCCAATTTGCCCGGAGCAGGATTGGGAATAGTGGATGCTTCCGCTGTTCAGTATGCCGACGGGAGCTATATGAACCTTCCGGAAATTGCAAGCGAATATGGCATCATGAATTTTCTTTATTATTCGCTTATCAAGACCGGATTGCTTCCCCCCATTATTTTTATGGGAGTAGGAGCTCTTACCGATTTTGGGCCCATGCTGCGCAACCTTAAGTTGTCGCTTTTTGGAGGTGCTGCACAGTTGGGTATTTTTACGGTATTGTTGGGTGCGGTTTTGATAGGATTTAATCTGAATGAGGCAGCTTCATTGGCAATTATTGGAGGTGCCGATGGGCCTACGGCTATCTATACGACCATTAAATTGGCTCCGCATCTGTTGGGACCCATCGCTATTGCTGCCTATTCGTATATGGCGTTGGTGCCTGTGATTATTCCGATGGTGGCAAACCTGCTGATGACCGAAAAAGAATTCAAAATTCACATGCGTAACATGGATAAATCGTATCCTCCCAAACATGAGATTAAGCATCTGAAAGTGGTGAAGATTGTTTTTCCTATCGTATTGGGCGTGGTTGTGGCTGTTTTTGTTCCTTCGTCGGCGCCTTTGCTCGGCATGTTGCTGTTCGGGAATCTGGTTAAGGAAATCGGAACATCCACGAGTCGCCTGGCTGAAGCAGCTTCGGGACCCATCATGAATGCGGCAACCATTTTCCTCGGTTTGTGCGTAGGTGCCACCATGACGGCCGATGTATTTCTGTCGGCACAAACATTGGGTATTGTAGTGGGTGGCTTTTTGGCTTTTGCCATATCGGTTGCCGGCGGTATTTTGGGAGTGAAGGTTTACAATATGTTTTCACATAAAAAGATCAATCCGCTTATCGGCGCAACCGGTCTGAGTGCCGTACCGATGGCTTCGCGTGTGGCAAACGAGATGGCGTTGAAATACGACAAATCGAATCATATTCTGCAATATTGTATGGCCAGCAACGTTTCCGGAGTAATCGGATCGGCTATTGCCGCAGGAGTATTGATTTCTTTCTTGGGATAAAATAGTGTGGGGGTCGTTTTTTTAAATTCATTTAAAGAACGTGTTTGTACGCGTTGTGAGAGGTGATTTTTGCAAAAATCACCTCTTTTGGTGTGTTTGTATGTTTGATAATGACGGGATCCAACATTGGCAATCGATTTTCATGTCAAATAACAAAATAAGCAATTTCTTTGCTATAACATTAATAATCTATATCTTTACATGTGAAAAGTTAACGATAAACAAGGGGAAACAAGAGCGTCAAAAAACGATGCTAAACCTGATTGTGGTAAAAATAAGAGCAATGTGTGCATCTAAAAATAAGATGACAATAACATGAGATACAACGATTTACCTCTGGATTTCAAATATTTGATCGTAAATGAGAAGGATAAAAGTTTTGGTCTAACCATAAACACGGTCGGATTTCAACCCATTGCTCCCAATACAGTCTATCCTTCAACCCAACATCCCGATAGCTATTATTTTGACCCATGTAAAGGACGAATTCTTTCAGAGTATCAGATACTGTATATCAGCAAAGGGCATGGCTCTTTTATGTCGGAAACCACCAAGAAAACGAATATAGATAAAGGACAAATCATTTTTCTTTTCCCAAATCAATGGCATACCTATTGTCCTTCACCTGAAACGGGATGGAACGAATATTATATCGGATTCGAAGGTCCATTTATTGACGAAATGGTAAAAAACGAATTTATCGGTCCCAATAAACAGGTTATCGATATCGGCGTGAACGAAGATTTGGTCAATCTCTATTCTACCGCTTTACAAGTGGCCAAGGACGACAGAAAAGCCGCTCAGCAATATTTGGCCGGTATCGTTTTGCACATCATTGGCATGATATTATCGCATTCGCAGAATAAAGATTTTGAGGATAATAACATGGGCCAAATTGTAGAACGTGCCAAAATTATTATGAGTGAGAATATGCATAAAGGGATTAACGTGGAAGTACTCGCATCAAAGTTGGGGATAAGTTATTCGCGTTTCAGAAAAGTTTTTAAAGATTATACGGGTTATGCTCCCGGACAATATTACCAGGAAATGAAATTAAGAAAGGCAAAAGAATTGTTGGTTGAAACAAATCGATCGCTTAAAGAAATTGCTTACGCATTGAATTTCAATTCCTATGAATATTTTATCTCTTTCTTTAAAAAAAGAGAGGGAATCACTCCTTTGGAGTACAGAAATTCGAGAAAAGTACAATAAAAAGTGATGTATGGGATTAAGATTTTAAGAATAGCGTATTGCAGGGAATGCAATTTTTTATTTTCATAATTTCTTTTGTCGTCGGATGTTTTTGTATATTTGTCGGGAAAATATTACCGAAGATTGTTCGGTTCGGTAAAATTCAACAACACAATGAGAAATATTAAAATTCTTTTTTCGGTAATCCTTTTGGGTGCTATCTTTTCCGGTTGCGGATACAACACTATGGTCGAAAAGCAGGAAGCCGTAGCATCACAATGGGGAAATGTGCAAAATGCATATCAGCGTAGAGCCGATCTGATTCCTAATCTTGTGGCTACGGTGAAAGGTTATGCCGTTCACGAACAAGAAACCCTTGCAAAGGTGACCGAGGCTCGAGCCAAAGCTACTCAGATAACGATAGATCCCGAAAATCTCACGGAGGAGAATATCCGGGAATACCAACGAGCGCAAGCAGAGTTGAGCGAGGCTTTGAGTAGATTGCTGCTTATTCAGGAGAATTATCCCGATTTGAAAGCCAATCAGAATTTTCTTGCCCTTCAGGATGAACTTGCCGGTACGGAGAACCGAATTTCGGTTGAGCGGAATAAATTCAACCAACTGGTACAAGAATATAATGCGTATATCCGCAAATTTCCTCAGATCATTTATGCCGGTTTGTTTGGATTTAAACCCAAAGCCTATTTTCAAGCTGCCGATGAAGCCCAAACGGCAACAAAAGTTCAATTCTAGCCAAATAATAAGAGGTAACTTTGTATCTGGTGACATTATTCAGAAAAATTAAACCCCGTTTTTGGTTATTCTTTTTGCTGTTCGGTGTAGCTGCAGTTTATGCTCAGGATATACCTAAACCGATGTATCCTCCTCGCATGGTAAACGATTTTGCGCGCCTTTTCTCACCGGAAGAAACGCAGGCATTGGAACAGAAACTTCGTGCTTATCACGATTCCACCTCCACTCAAATCTATGTGGTTACCGTGAATGATTTGAATGGATATGCCGTTTCCGATTATGCATTTCGATTGGGCGAAGAGTGGGGCGTGGGTCAAAAAGGCAAGGATAACGGAGCGGTAATCCTCATTAAACCGAAGGTTGGCAACAGTAGGGGACAAGCCTTTATTGCAACCGGTTATGGGTTGGAGGCACGTTTGAATGATGCGTATGTGGGCAGGATCGTGCGCGATCGGATGATTCCCTATTTTAAGGAAAACGATTATTTCGGCGGAGTTAATGCGGCTGTGGATGCCATAATCGAACGTTTATCGGGAGAATTTGATGCAGATGGGAAGCAGGATAATGGAGGTATCCCTATCGGGCTTATTTTTGTGTCGGTTATTGTTCTCATCGTTATTCTTCGTTTGATCTTTGGTGACCATCGGCATATGGATAATGACGGGAAAAGTCGCGGTGGAGGCGGTCGATTTATTTTTTTCCCGCCCACCGGAGGCAGTAACAACCGTACCGGAGGATTTGGAGGCAATTTTGGTGGAGGCGGAGGCGGTCGTTTCGGAGGCGGAGGTGCCGGTGGAGGCTGGTAAATCAATGAAAAAGAAAGATAGTGTCGAATAGAGGTATTTTCTGTAATGTTTATTGATATGTCGGTTCAAAATTCACGATACGAACATCAACATTTTCCCGACAAGCCGCTCATTACCATTCTTGGACCTACTGCTGCCGGGAAAACCCGTTTCGCCGCACACTTGGCTTATGAACTCGATGGGGAAATCATCAGTGCCGATTCGCGACAGGTTTACAAGGATATGGATATCGGTACGGGGAAAGATTTGTCGGATTATATAGTTAAAGGCAAGCATATCCCTTATCATTTGATCGATATTCGTGAAGCAGGCGAAAAATATTCGCTTTTTCATTTTCAGCGCGATTTTCATGAGGCTTATTTCGATATTCTTTCGCGAAAGAAAACACCTATTTTGTGCGGAGGTACCGGATTGTATATCGAATCGGTGTTAAAAGGATACCGATTGTTGGCTGTGCCGGCGAATCCCGAATTGAGGAAACAATTGGCGAATAAGTCGCAAGAAGAATTGACGAAAATTTTGAGTTCGTACAAAAAATTGCACAATACTACCGATATCGATACAAGAAAACGCACCATACGGGCTATCGAGATTGCCGATTTTCAAGAAAAACAGGATATCGACCGTGTAGAATATTTACCTGTTGAGAGTGTAATTGTCGGACTTTCGGTGGATAGGGAGTTGCGACGCAAAAAAATTTCGGAACGGTTAAAAAAGCGGCTGGATGAGGGAATGATAGAAGAAGTTGAGAAACTTCTGAAAAGAGGATTGTCGGCTGACGACCTTACTTATTACGGGTTGGAATATAAATATATAACGTTATATCTTATGGGGGATTTATCGTATGACGAGATGTGCTCGAAATTGGAAACCGCAATACATCGGTTTGCAAAGCGACAAATGACGTGGTTTAGAGGAATGGAACGTCGTGGGTTTACCATTCATTGGCTTGATGCTACTTTGCCGATGGAGGATAAAATCGACCATACCTTGCAGTTGTTGCGGCATTTATGAAAATGCTTTCATGCATAATTGTCCAAAAAGTAGTACTTTTGTAATTTGAAAATTGGCAGTTCGGTTTTTTTAAAACTTGCCGGCAGCCAATAATGTTGTTTATTTATTGATTATAGGCTAAAAAAATGATTAAAGGTCAATTTCCGGTCGAGAAGTTTTCTTCTCTCGAAACTCCATTCTATTATTACGATATCGATTTGCTACGACAAACCCTGGATCTCATAAAAAAAGAAACCCGAGGGAAGAGTTACCATATTCATTATGCCATAAAGGCAAATGCCAATCCTCGAATTTTGAGGGAGATTTCATCTTATGGTTTTGGTGCCGATTGTGTAAGTGGGAACGAGATTCTTCGGGCCGTTGAATGTGGATTCTCCCCATCGAAGATTGTTTTTGCGGGAGTGGGGAAAACCGACAAGGAGATTGATTTGGCTTTGGATTACGATATTTTTTGTTTTAATGTGGAGTCGTTGCCCGAAATGAAAACCATCGATGAATTGGCTTCAAAGAAAGGCAAACGAGCACGCATTGCTTTGCGTATCAATCCCAATATCGACGCGCATACTCATGAATACATCACAACCGGATTGAATGAAAACAAATTTGGATTGAATGAACAGGATTTGCCGAAAGCGTTGGATTTTGTTGCCGAAGCATCGCATCTCGAACTGATGGGAATACATTTCCATATCGGTTCGCAAATCACCGATCTGTGTGCTTTTGAGAATCTGTGCGTCAGGGCTATGGGGTGGAAACAATGGTTTGAAAATCGTGGGGTACAGCTTCAGCTTATCAATGTGGGAGGCGGATTGGGAATTAACTACATGCATCCGAATCATTGTCCCATAGCCAATTTTGAATCGTATTTCAGCCTTTTCGATAAGCATATGAAGTTAAATGAAGGGCAATCCATTCATTTTGAACCGGGAAGGTCAGTGGTTGCTCCTTGTGGCTCGCTTATTGCACGAACAATATATATAAAAGAAGGAATCAGCAAAAAATTTCTCATTGTCGATGCCGGTATGACCGATCTTATCCGTCCGGCTTTATATCAAGCTTTTCATCATATCGAAAATATATGTTCGGACGATGAGTTGACTCGCTACGATGTGGTGGGTCCTATTTGCGAGTCGAGCGATACTTTTGGGAAGAATAGGGAGATCAACAAGGCAAAACGGGGCGATCTGATTGCCATTCGTTCAGCCGGAGCCTATGGCGAAGTGATGGCATCGCAATACAATTGCAGGGAATTGCCCAAATCGTATTTTTCGGATCAAATTTAGTTGGATATGAATTTTTTGCTTTCGTCGGTGTTCGATTTCTCTATCATCGATTGGATTATTGTTGCTGCTCTTTTGCTATTTTTCATTATTCAGCTTCTTTTCTATTTTCTTCTTTATAAGAAACCTTACTCTTATCGGTCAAAAAAAGGGAAAGCCACTGTATCGGAAAATGATTTGCCGCCGGTTTCGGTTGTGATCGTTTCGAAAAACGATTCGGAAAATCTGGCAAAGCATCTTCCCGCTATACTCAATCAGGAGTATCCCGATTTTGAAGTGGTTGTTGTAAACATGGGTTCGACCGATGAAACGGATATGGTTTTAAAATGTTTAGAGCAGTCGTATGACAATCTCTATCATACTTATGTTCCACAAGAAGCCGAAGAATGGAATGAGAAGAAGTTGGCACTAACGCTGGGAATCAAGGCTGCGAAAAACAATGTTTTGCTTTTCACGGAACCTTATTGTAGGCCGGTATCCAATCGGTGGATTAAAGAATTTGCCGCAGAATTTGCCGAAGGGAAAGAAGTGGTTCTGGGTTTTTGTAAACTCGATATTCCCAAAAAGGTTTTTATGCGTAGGTTCATTCATTACGATAACCTGATACAAGGGATGAAATATTTATCTATGGCCATTGTTCATCGACCGTTTATGGGTATCGGCAGGAATATGGCGTATACAAAGGATTTGTTTTTTAAACAAAAAGGATTTTCATCGATTTTGAATTTCGAAGATGGCGAAGACGATTTGTTTATCAATGAAATAGCAAACGGTAATAATACCGGGGTCGTTATATCGCCCGAGAGTATGACCATAAGCGATGTTGTGACGGGTTTTTCGGTTTGGAGGGCATTAAAATCGAAATATTTGCACACAAAACGATTTTACAAGGGCTTTTCTTCTTCTATTTTCGGTTGGGAAACCTTGTCTAAATATGGTTTTTATCTTTCTTTTGTTTGTGCTGTTGTTTTGGGAATAGTGAATGCCAATTATATCCTGCTTGCCTTGGGGATTGTCTTGTTTATTATAAGATATTGTTTCCAGATGATTATCATAAACCGTACCTGCAAACTCTTTGGCGTCGATAAGTATCATGCCGATCTTATCTTTATGGATATCTTTCAACCTATCAACAATTTCAGGTTTAAACAGTATGCCGATAAAAAACGGAATAAATTCAGATGATGATGATATTGAATAAACAAAATGACGGGATATACGTTAAATATAAGGAAATGACAATACACCATTTAAACCTTGACACATTTAAAATGTCGGTTAAAGCGGGTTAAGGATATATGTGAGTGGTTAAAAGTGTTAAAAACAAAAAGATAAGGCAGAATAGTGTATATTTTTTGTTATTATCTTTGAGTGCTAAAATGAAGTAAGTCGATAAAAAGAACACCAATTAAAAATAAAAGATATGAATGCAAATCGTACCAAAAGTGTATTGGGCATTATTTTAATTGCCGTTGTAAGTTCTGTCATAACAATGTTTGGTTATGATCAGATAAACAAAAAAAGGAACAAGTCCCTTTCGGGAAATGTAGGTGAGTATGCCGGTTCTTTTGAACAAGACAACAATGTAATTCTAACGAACTTAACAGCATCTCAAGGATATTTTGATTTTACACAAGCTGCCGAAAAGTCCGTTCATGGCGTTGTTCACGTAAAAACTAAAGCAGTACGTGAACAAGTGATAATCGATCCTTTCGATTTCTTTTTTGGCTTTGGCCAAAGGATAATACCACGCGAAGTAGTGGGTTATGGATCGGGTGTGATTATTTCGAAAGATGGCTATATCATTACCAATAATCACGTAATTAAAGATGCAAGAGAGGTCTCTGTAACATTAAATGACGATCGTGAGTTTACTGCCAAAGTAGTAGGTACCGATCCACAATCGGATATCGCTTTATTGAAAATTGACGGTGATAATTTTTCCTATATTCCTTTTGGGAATTCCGATGCACTAAAAGTGGGTGAATGGGTTTTGGCGATAGGCAATCCGTTTAACCTGACTTCAACTGTTACGGCAGGTATCGTGAGTGCAAAAAACAGAACCAATATTGTGGGTGAAAATATGGGTCTACAATCGTTTATACAGGTTGATGCAGCGGTGAATCCCGGCAATAGCGGAGGAGCATTGGTGAATGTCAGAGGAGAATTGGTGGGTATCAATACCGCTATTTATTCCGAAACCGGGAATTTCACGGGTTATGCATTTGCTATTCCCATCTCCATTGCAGGAAAGGTGGCTGCCGACCTCAAGGAATATGGAGTTGTACAGCGTGCCGTTCTTGGAATTCAGGTTCCCAATATCGAATATCTGAAAATATACGATCCAAAGAGGGCAAGCGAATTGGCAAAAATTCAAGGTGTGGTGGTCGAGGATTTCTCGGATAGGAGTCCCGCCAAAGCTGCCGGAATAGAGAAAGGCGATATTATTAAAGCAATAAATAACGTACCCGTTCGCAATTTTGCCGAATTGCAGAATCAGTTGAGTCGATACAGACCGGGAGACAAAGTAAAGGTAACGGTCGAAAGAAACGGTAGCGAAAAAACTTTTGTGGTGGAATTGATCAATATGCAAGGGAGTACCGAAATAATCAAAAGACCCGATGCTTTGAAAATGTTGGGTGCCGAATTCAAAAAAATTCCCGATGAGCAAAAAAGACGGCTCGGCATAAAGAGCGGCGTTGAGGTTTCAAATGTAACGAGAGACGGATTATTTTATAAAGAAGGAATCAAAAAAGGATTTATCATTATGAGGATAAATAATGTACCCGTGGATAGTGAAGATGATGTTGCCGATATAGTTGCATCTGTTGCAGCACGAGGCGAAGATGAAGATAAAGTTATTCTGATAGCAGGATTTTATCCGCCAAATGGCAGAACGCAATACATTGCGATCGATCTGTCCAAAAAATAAGAGAAACCGATAAATGAATTTGCGGTTTTTTGAAACAAAAAGGCAACAAAAGTGTTGTTAATAACGAAGGATTCAGTGTTATGCTGTATCCTTTGTTATGGTTTTAAGAAATAGAGATTTATAAATATACACCGATTTAATTTTTTTAACTTTCAATTTAAAATAAAAGAGGATAGCTAGAGAATGAGACAATTAAAGATTACAAAGTCAATAACAAATAGAGAGAGTGCTTCTCTCGACAAATATCTCCAAGAGATTGGGAGAGAAGATTTGATTACCGTTGAAGAAGAAGTTGAGTTGGCTCAAGCGATCAAGAAGGGCGACAAAGAGGCATTGGACAAATTAACCCGTGCCAATCTTCGTTTTGTTGTATCGGTTGCCAAGCAATATCAAAATCAAGGGTTGAGCCTTCCCGACTTAATTAATGAGGGCAACTTGGGATTAATTAAAGCTGCCGAAAAATTCGATGAAACCCGAGGGTTCAAATTTATCAGTTATGCGGTATGGTGGATCCGACAGTCCATCTTACAGGCTTTGGCAGAACAATCGAGAATCGTAAGGTTGCCACTCAATCAGGTGGGTTCGTTGAACAAGATAAACAAGGCATTTCAAAAATTCGAACAAGAAAACGAGCGACGTCCTTCTGCCGAAGAGCTTGCAAAAGAATTGGATGTGCCTGTCGAGAAAGTTTCCGATTCGTTAAAAGTTTCGGGACGTCACGTGTCGATGGATGCGCCTTTTGTGGAAGGTGAAGATAACAGTTTGCTGGATGTATTGGTAAACGATGACGCACCGGATGCTGACGAAACTTTAATGAAAGAATCTCTCCAAAAAGAAATAGAACGCGCTTTATCGACGTTAACGGAACGGGAAAGCGACATTATTAAAATGTTCTTCGGTATCGGTTGTCAAGAAATGACGCTCGAAGAAATTGGAGATAAATTTCAATTGACCAGGGAGAGGGTTCGTCAAATTAAAGAAAAGGCAATCCGGCGACTGCGCCAAGATTCCAGATGCAAGTTGCTGAAAAGCTATTTAGGGTAGTTTTAAACCCTATCAAAGCCTAAATAATGGTAGAAATTGTAAAAGAAACGCATTAAAATACAATTTAAACGTTTCTTTTGCTAAAAATAGTGTTTAGATGAATTTTAATATTATATTTGCATAATATTTGATACTCATAAGATATTGTTTCTTATGAGTATTTTCTTTAAAAAAAGGAGGAATCGTAGTAAAAGATATAATTTTCTTGGTTTTTTTCGAACCACATCGAACATTTTAAAAATGTAAATGTTATAT
>DFUT01000021.1 GCA_002381125.1 Bacteroidales bacterium UBA4179
GTGAAAAGTGGCACGGTTTGACCGAAAAAGGTGGCACTATCAGACCGAAATCACTGGCACAAATCAAACCGTTATATCCAGATTTGATTGGGTCTGATCCATGGGTCTTTAAATGGACTCCCTTGTTTCAGCTAATGATTGGCACAACTATAAACCCCATCGTGGACTTTCACCACTTAGCTATTTACCATGTATTTCACCAAAAAAATCCCGGAATTTACCTCCGGGATTAATGTTGAAAAAATGAATTTTTATGATACCTTATACTTCAAAAAATCAATTATCAACAGTCAGGTCATCATACAAAAGAAGCAAATGTGAAGCACTCCAACTAAAATGGGGTGCCTGTAATCCATTCCCCGTATATGGATCATAATTTTCATAAATAGGATCAGAATTTATTAATCCATATAAACGATCAAATATTTGTTTCGTATACTCATCAGCTAATTCAGAGACACCATAATTTCGAATGCCTTTTATTGCAAAATAAACTTGATCTAACCATATTGATCCCCGCCAATATCCTTGCGGATTAAATTTTGGATTATCTGCTGCTGCAGTTGGAAACGGAATAAAAGTGGAAAATTTATTCTTATCTTTCAAAACAGGCAATGCCTTGTTAAATTGCTCTTGAGTAGCAGTTCGAGTCCAAAATGCACTATAAGCTTCACATCCTTGTTCTTTAATGAAGCTATGATCAGACAACTTTTTATCATAAAAAAAACCGGATATTTCATCAAAAAAATAATTCGCAATTTGTTCTCTATTAATTTTTTCGACAGAAGACTCACCCAAGATATTAGAAAACTTTTGAAGTAAATCTCTTTCTAGAACTAAATAGCAATTTAAATCCACACTTTCTTGATCCATACTCCATGCATTCGAATCATTTTTCACTATACTTGCATTATCAAAACGGATTGCATTATCCATCCCGCTTTCCCATGCCGCTGCTTCTAAAGTGCCATCAACCGAACCAAATTCACAAATTCCATTTTTATCATGATCGCGCTTTTGGAACCACCACATATGATATTTTAATAACTTAGGATACATTTCTCGCAAGAAATCGAGATCTTTTGTTTTTTCATACACTTCATTTACCGCCCAAGCAGCTAAAGGTGGTTTGCTGTTCCTGCAATTATTTTCATCAGGATTTACATAAATACAATCGATTATCATGCCATCTTCCATTTGATAATCGAACATTGAACGTATCTGATTTTTTGCCAATTCCGGATTAAAACGCACTAATGCAGCAGCGTGCTTCCATGAATCCCATGCCCAAAAACCTATAAAATAAGGTACTGCATGACTTGGCACAACCCCGTCATGAAGCAATGCTCCTTTTGCGGTACGCCAATTTGATACAAGTGTCACAATCGATTTTACGGCTATACGATTATATTCCGGTTTTAGATCCTTCCGTAAAACAGATTGAATATAGGCATTCCATCGTTCTGCATTCTGCTGAACATAATATTTTGGATTTACCAATAATGAATCCACTTTCCCCAAAATATCAGAATTCCTATTATCTTCATTGAAAATCTGTGAAATAACAATATATATCCCATCACAAGAAACATGTTTGCATACTGCTTCATAATTATTTTTCACAGATTGAATTGTAGTATTTTCAGGAAAACTGATAAGGTATTTCTCATTTGAACTTGAAGAAACAACTACTTTCCTTCCTGAAACTGTAAATTCTGTTCCATCTCTCCAACCATCTCCAGTAAAAAATAAATCGGAAACATCATTTGGATACACATGTAATAATGCAGTATAAGAATCAATAAAAATCAATGTTTGTTTAAGTGTTCCATAAGACGAAGAAGCTGCAATATAAATTCCTCCCGGATAATAATTAATAGAATCGGGAATAAAAAACGCATCGCGTTCAGCATTAAAAGTTACTTTAACTGCAGATTTTGCCAACCAATGATATTCAGAAATGCTAAATGGGCCACAAAAGCCATTTATCCACTTATTTTTTTGAGGAATGGAAAATCCCATCCATGATCCCATATCAACAAAACAACCCTGTATATGTCGAGATGACAAATCAGGAGTATAAGATATATTCAAAATATTGGAATACTCATGTAGAATATCATTTTTCGCATTGCCCAAAAATATAGAAAACAGACTTAATTGAAATAACAAAAAATAAAAAAAACGATTATTTGTCATCATTTATGTATGCTATTAAATTGTTGTGCTTTTTCTGATGCTTTATCTCCGGTATAAAGAGGGTAAATGGAAAAAGAATATATCCGTTCTTCGGGCGTTATTGTATATTCTGGATGCACTTTAGCTCCCCATGTATTGTCTCCTCCTACACCCATTTGTAAATCATCTATATTTATCCATATTAAATCTTTTTTACAAACACTGCCCCCATGCTTTCTTTCTACATTAAAAGGGACATAATCGATATCATCCTGAGTAAAATTCCATGCGCTCGCATTTAAGTAGTTTTCTCCCACAATAAGAATTCCGCTCCCTTCTTTATTTTGCAATGCAAACCATCGTACATCACACTTATTACCTGTTTCTTGTGGGCGTACGTAAGGATGAAATTCATCCCATACCAATGATTTATAAAGCCCTACAGCCGCTGATGTTTTGCGGTCGGCGTAGTTTTCATGTGGCCCTCTACCAAACCAACTGAATATTTCATATTCTGATGGAATAACCATATGCATACCAAATCGTGGAATTTCAGGCAATGGTTTAGAACCCGGAATAAAGTGCATAGAAATATCAATCTTCCCGGAAAAAGAAACAGAATATTCTATTTGTAGCATAGCATCTAATTTTGGCATATGATACTTTGTAGCAACAAATACATTAGAACAACGTGTATCATTTGTATAATTTATATCAATAAGTTTGATTTCTTTACCTGCATTTTTCCATATTCCACAACGTGACAATGTCCCATTAGCAACATCATTATCCGTAAGAGGTCTCCAAAAATTAGGAGTCAAACTTTCTTTAATCATTTCCTTTCCACCATAAACCAAACTACTCATTTCCCCTGTTGCCAATTGAAAAACGAGATAAAAATTATTACCCGATACAATAATACGATTTGCATCCTCCTCAATTTGTAATTGACTTTCATTTTTACTTTCATGCAAAATCGCAATCTCTTGCGACTCATATTTATTATGCAATTGCCACTGTTCCATAGCTACAATATGATTTCTTGGCAATACAAATGTTTGTCGTTTAGTTAATGCCTCTATTTTTAAAAAGTATTCTTTGTTATCCAAAGGTAAAGCTTTTATAGGCAAATCAATATATTGAGATTCTCCCGGTGCAATTTCCGGAAAAACTCCCTCTCCCTGCTGAATCATCTCACCGTCAGCTTCTATCAACCATCGATAATAACAATCCGAAAGAGAAATAAAATCAAAACGATTGGTTACTTTTAATTGATTCGATGAAAAAGGCACCGGTTCAAATAAAATGTTTTGATAAACTTTCTTCACTTCCCAAATATGGGGATGAAAACTTCTATCTGCTGCAACCAAACCATTAGCACAAAAATTTGAATCATTGGGTACCCCTACATATCCTAAATCACCACCATATGCCCAAATATCATTACCTTTATCATCTTTCATTGTAAATGTTTGATCCACCCAATCCCAAATAAAGCCTCCTTGTAATTGGTCATATTTATAAATTACATCCCAATAATCTTGTAAATTACCCACACTATTCCCCATTGCATGCGCGTATTCGCACATAATCAAAGGTCGATCTTGCCTTTCATGAACATATCTCCTTAAGTGCCAAATACGCGCATACATAGGACAATAAATATCAGATAAACCCTCTGTTCGTGCTCCTTCATATTGAACAGGCCGAGTAATATCAAAAGATTTTGTCCAGTGATATGCGGTTTCAAAATTTTGCCCATAACCGGATTCATTTCCCAAGGACCATATTAATATCGAAGTAAAATTTCTGTCTCGCTTAACCATACGCGATACTCGTTCTATAAAAGGTTTTTCCCAATCCGGATAATTTGCTAATGTTTGATCTGGGTGGTATTCCATTCCATGGCTTTCCAAATTTGCCTCATCAATAAGATAAATTCCTAATCTATCACATAACATATACCACTCAGGATTATTCGGATAATGGCTACAACGAACCGCATTGATGTTAAATTGTTTCATTAAAACAATGTCATCTACCATGCTTTCAATGGTAATCGTTCGTCCATTTACAGGATCATGCTCATGACGATTCACTCCTTTAAACTGAATTGGTTTATTATTTAGTAAAAAAACCCCATTACGTATTTCAATTTTACGAAAACCGAAAGGGTGAAAAAATGATTCAAGTATTTCACTATTTTCATTGCGCATGGTTACAACCATATTATAAAGATAAGGAGATTCTGCGCTCCATTTGTGTATATCGGGAAATATTTCAGTAAAAGATATAAGAGTATCGAATGGGGAAACTATCTCATACTGAAAATGCACCATTTTATTTTCATTATCATATAAGGAAACATCTATTCTCTGCCCTTTTTTAGGTTGATTTAAATACAACTTCACATCAAATTCGCCATCTTGATATTTATTTGTCAATGAGGGAATTAAGTGAAAATCTTTTACTCGACTTTTTAGACGGGCATATACATATACATTACGTTCAATTCCACTGTATTTCCAATAATCTTGGCCTTCGAGATAAGACCCATCACTATATCTAAAAACTTTGACAATTAGATTATTTTCTCCCTTTTTTAATAGATGAGAAATATCAAAATGTGCAGGTAGTCGACTATCTTCACTATAACCAATAAGTTTCCCATTTAACCGACAGTAAAAAGCCGATTCTACTCCCTCGAAATCGATAAATACATCCATTCCTTCCCAACTCTCCGGGATGGAAAAATATCGTTGATACACACCTACCGGATTATAATCATCGGGAACATACGGAGGATTTGCAGGAAAAGGATATCTCACATCAGTGTAAATAGGGGTATCAAAACCTTGCAGTTCCCAACTTCCGGGAACCTTTATTTTCGCCCATTTATCATAAGAATATTTAAAATGTAAAAAATCGTCATTACATTCTTTTGGGTTTTTATACCACCGAAAATTCCAAATACCATTCAACGTAATGCGTCTTTCGCCTTTTACATTTAATCGAAAACACTCAGGAACGGGCTTTTTAGCTTGTTCCAAAGCCAGATCCTCCGAAGTATAGGGTATAAAATATGAATGCATAGGCTCTCTATTTATGGCGTTTACTTGAGGATCTTGCCAAGGTTCTTTTTTAGTTTCAATTTGATGATGAGAAAAACCCAGACTCGAAATTAATGAAAATAAAAAAGGTAAAAAGATTTTTTTCTTCATTTTTTTAATATTTTGCAAAATTCATTCTCGTAAATATATTAATATAAGGAACGTTTAAAGAGGTCTACTGTAAGTACATAACTTTTATTTTGTTGCTTACACTCAAGAAAAAATCATCATCCCATTAATAAAAAATTAAGAAAAACAGATTCTTTTAAAAAGAACAAAATAAAGTTACCAAAAAAGGAACACTAAAATCGGTAACAAAACCATGAAAAACAGAAATTGGCACATATTCTTTACCGGAATACTGCATAATAATCGGCAAAGTAGTATCCATAGTGGTAGCTCCACCTGCAGATATAGGAGCAAGTTTGCCAAAATACTTCACCAAAATAGGTGTTAATAATAACGTTAAAATTTCTCTTAAAATATTAGACAAAAGAGCAATTGTCCCTAACTGAGCTCCTTTATATTCCGTTATAAAAATACTCGATAAAGAATAATACCCGAACCCGCTTCCTACTGCCATACAATCGGCAATCGTTCGATGGGGCAAAAAAATACCAACAACACCACAACCAATTAAAGTTCCCAAAATAGTAGCTAAAGGCAATAAAAACAATCGATGATTAAAGCTTTTGAAACTTTTTAATATTTTAACATCGTTGCCTAAACTAAAGCCCACACAAAGCATAAGCAGGCATAAGACATAATAACTTATCTGACTATTTAGAAAATCAACAGGAAAAATATTCCAATAACCCAATAAAGAACCTATTACAAAAAAAACAACAATGATAATACTCCCCTTCATTAAAAATAGATTTTTTATCTTTACTTGTATCGGTTTATTGATTTCCATAAAATCCAAGCCATCAAAACACTTCCCAAAATAGCTCCTACTGAAATAACAAAAGCATCTATTCCTACAAATTTCAAATTTTTTATTATATCCGAGTTACTCCCTACCTCAAGCCCTAAAATGAATAATAATGTCCAAATAAGGACGTTAATTAATTGATTAATAAAAGATATTGTATAGTTTTTAAAACTATAACCCAAAATTATCCCCATTATCATAAAACTTATCACCCTAAACATATCTGTAACAAAAAAGATATTTGATAGGATATCGATATCCTATCAAATATCTAATCAATTAAAGTTTATCATTTGCATTTATTTCTGTAAGAGGTATTGGATAAAATGAATTTTTTTCTACATTAAATCCATCTCTCCCTGATTTTTGCATTGCCTCAGAAAGCTTATCCCACCTTCTCAAGTCATACCAACGAAAATTTTCTAAAGGAAACTCAATCATACGTTCATGTTCAATTTGCTCTCTAACCTCTTCTTCCGTACTCCCTGCCATTGGCGGCATATCGCCATGTACTCTTCTTACTTCATTAATTAAAGGAATCGCCTCTTCTGTTCTGCCCATTTCATTTAAAGCCTCCGCTTTCATCAACAAAACATTTGCATAACGCATTAAAGGAATATTAATAGCGCAATAGTTTTGATTTAGCCCTTCCAAGGTACTAGGAAGGAATTTACGAAAAACAGGCCGGTCATATGGAACACCATCAATTGAAAACCAATCATCATAATCATACCCATAAACTTTACCTTTCCCATCATTAAAATAATCGCATCGGAAAAAAATAGTTTGATACAAACGACTATCATAAAGACCTTTAGTGGAAATTTGTCCTTCTTTTTTATACTCATCCATTAATATACTATTGGGCAATATTTCATCCCATCCACCCAGTTCTTCAGCCGCCATCCACTTATGAAGTTGAGTGCGATAATTAGCTCCATTAGCAGTACTCATTGAAAATTGCAATTCAAAAATAGATTCTTTACAATTTTTATTATCTCCTGAAAACATACTTAAAAAGTCTTTTTCCAGCTCATAACCTTTTACTTCTTGAAAAGCATTAACAGCAAGCTCTAAGAACTCTTGTTTCTTACCTGGTTCTTCATAAGCTCTTGTCAAATAAACAAATCCCAAGTAAGAATAAGCAGCTCCGTTCGTAGCTCTTCCTACATTATCGGGATCATAACTGGCAGGTAGGCGTGTTGCTCTTTTAAAATCATCAATAATAAAATCCCATGCGTCGATTCGCGAAGAGGTAGCTTTACTCAAATCTTTCTGATCAGTAATATACTTATCTCGAATAATAATTTCCTCCCAATTGAGTAACAATTTCAAATGGTAATAACCTCTTAAAAAATAGGCTTCATTGACAATTTGATTTCTTGCAGTTGGGCTAATTTTCTCATCAGACATTTGCGAAACTTTTTCAATCACTTGATTTGCAAAACTTATACCGGTATAATTGTTCCACCAATACTCACTTATTTGTGAATTGCCATTAGTATAAGTAAAATGATATAATTCAACCCAATTCGGATAATTCATTGCATCTTTCCCAATATTTATAATATCCTCTCTATAGGCTTCTACAGGCCATTTAACTTCTGCAAAAGCCCAAGTATCAATTGAATATTCTAATTGAGAATAAGCAGCAGCCAATCCTGCCTCTGCATCTTGTAGATTTCTCCAAAAATTAGCAGAAGTTAGCTGATCCGGAGATTCAAGAGTCAAATAATCATCACATGCAGCAAACAGCAAGGTTATAAATAGAAATATATAAAATGTTTTTCTCATAATTTTTTAATTAAAATGTTAACTGTAAACCAAATGTATAAGACCGAGTAAATGGATAAATATGTCGATCTATACCTGAATTCAACACACTTGATCGAGCAAATTCAGGATCAATACCTTCATAAGAAGTAATTGTGAACAAATTCTCTCCACTTACATAAAACCGTAATTTATTCAAATACATTTTTTCTGCAATATTCTGAGGTATCGAATATCCTAATTGTAATTGACGCAAACGAATAAAATCACCTTTTTCTAAAAAACGATCCGATTCTCTTAAATTTCCATTTGGATCTTGATAAACCGCACGTGGCACTTTGGTTGATGTATTTGTGGGAGTCCAAGCTTTTAGCGTAGATTTAAGGAAATTTGAACCTGAATTCATTCCTTCATAAAAATACTTATTACCATTATATAGTTTATGCCCCCAAGCACTGCTAAAAAGTAAGAATAAATCGAACCCTTTATATTGCATAGTTAAATTTAAATTTGCTTCTACCTTAGGCATTCCACTACCACAATATTCTTTGTCGTTTTCATCAATTACCCCATCATTATTTATATCTTTAAAACGAATATCTCCAGGATGAGCATTAGGTTGTAATAAATTTCCATCTTTACTTTTATACAAGTTTACCTCTTCTTCATTCTGAAATAAACCATCTGTTTTGTATAAATAAAAAGCACCTATAGGCATTCCTACTCTTGTCTGAGTAGGAAAATGTTCTGTTCCATATTTTAGACCTTCTCCATATATAACCTGATTTTCGTCTGCCAAATTAAGAACTTTATTTTTTAAGGAACTAACGTTAAATCCGGCTCCGTAATTAAAATCAGCATTTACTACATCATTCCAATTAAGCTCTAATTCCACTCCGCTGTTACGAATCTTTCCTACATTTAAAACAGGGTTATTTAATCCTGCAGAAGGAGGTAACACCTTTGTAATTAACAAATCTGATGTTTCGTTATTGTAATAATTTAAGGTTCCCGTCATCTTATTCTGTAAAAAACTAAAATCAAATCCTATATTTTTACTGTCGGTAGTTTCCCATTTAAGAGTTCGATTTTCAAGACCACGTGCGATACTTCCCGGCCATGGATTTTCACCAATTCCTTTCACATAACCCTGATATTTTGTATTATAAGTAGAAATAAGAGCAAGAAAATCATAATATCCCAAAGCACTTTCATTACCTAAGCGCCCCCAGCTTGCTCTTAATTTTAAATTGGTAAAAAAAGCATCTTCAGGGAAAAATTCTTCCTCACTAATCCTCCATCCAAATGCTATTGAAGGAAATGTCCCCCATCGATTTTCGGAGCCAAACTTAGAAGAACCATCATAACGAAATGTTCCTTGGAAAAGATATCGATCGGCATAATTATAATTTAGCCGTCCAAAAAAAGAAACTCTGCGATATTCCCATTTTGAACCATCACCACTAAAAGTACCTCCCTTGCCTGCACCAATAGTAGAAAAATTAGGATCGAGAAAACCTGAAGGTTTTTCTTCTGTTACCAATTTATTGTTCTCAACATTATATACAAGCGTTTTACCTTCTGCTGAAACCCAATTCCATTGATAACTTCTCGTATCAACCGAATTGCCTAACATTATGTTAAAAGAATGGTCTTTAAACTTTCTATTCGCAGAAAGAATATTTTCAAAAATTTGTGATTCCCAATAATAACTTCCTTCACTATGATATGGATATTCATTCTTAGATCTTATATCTGCAACATAAACCGGTTCATGATACATGGTCCTTTCATGTTCTCCTTGATATTGATAATTACTTTTAATATTCAACCAATCAGTGAAATTGATAGTAAGAGATACATTCCCGGTAGTAAGATAACTTTTATCATAAGCAGAACGAAAATGATAATCTGCCATTACGTTACGGTTATTAGGCAAGCCATCAAAATTAGTCAATCCAAATCCCGATGGCTGACTCTCATCATAAATTGGCACTAAGGGAGAAATCATATACATTTCCTTCAAAGAATATTGGGGCTGGCGATTATCGGTATATTTAAAAATCAAATTTGCATCAAATTGAAAAATATTTTTTTTCAAACTCAATTTTGCTCTGGCATTATCATGACGATAGTCGTTCCCTAAGAAAACTCCCTTCTCATTAACTCTGTTGTAAAATATTGAGTAATTTGATTTATCAGATGCTCCACGTACACTTATTGTATAATTTTGAGCTAATCCGTTTCTTTGCATTGCACCTTGCCAATCAGTATCAACATCCGATTCTTTTGTTATATAAGGCGGAAGTGGTATTTGATCTTCAGAAGAAGCAAACATATTCCAATTTTCATACATTTGCCTATGAACGTCTCGATACTCCGAAGCATTCAAAAGTTCCAATTTCTTGGCAATATTAGTAACACTTAAATAAGAGTTAAATTCAACTCTCACATCTCCCTTTTCTCCTCCCTTTGTTGTAATTAAAACAACACCATTTGCTGCTCTTGAACCATAGATAGCAGCTGCTGCTGCATCTTTTAATATTTCCATAGACAAAATATCTTGAGGACTTACATTATTAATATCTCCAGGGAATCCATCAATAATATAAAGGGGCTCATTGTCTCCAAAAGTCTTAACTCCTCGAATTTTCATTTGTAAACCGGCACCTGCATTTCCTCCGAATTTTTGAATATTAATCCCCGCAACCTGACCTTGAAGAGCTTCTGATAAATTATATGTATTTCTCTTGCTTATCTTCTCTCTATCTACAGACGATATTGCTCCTGTTAAATCACTTTTCCTCATCGTTCCGTATCCTACCACAACCACTTCTTCCAAAGCTTTAATATCTTCTTGCAAAACAATATTGAAATTGGTTTTCCCTTTCGTGTTGATTTGTTGGTCCATATAACCAATGTAGGAAATTCGGATCACCGCATCTTCGGCAACGTCTAAAGAGAAATTTCCGTCTATATCCGTTACGGTACCATTGGTTGTACCTACTTCCACTATATTAGCGCCTATAATAGGTTCGCCATTAATGTCGACAACTTTCCCTGTTATCGTTTTCTTCTGCTGCTGTACAAGCAAGGCGTTCGTATCTTCTGCAGACTCTTCTTCCGTTTCCACAAAGAGAATGATGTGATTTCCTTCCATCGTATAACGAATATCCGTAGCTCTCAAGATGTTGTTCAATACATCCGATACACTTTCGCTCTTCGCTCTTACCGATACTTTTTTGTCTGTGTTTACTTCATTGTTATAGATGAACAGGTAATCGGTTTGTGTTTCAATTTCGTTTAGCACCTCTTTAATGGATGCATTGCGTTTGTTAATGGTTACTTTGGCGTTTTGGGTAAATGCCGATTCTGCCATAGAACAAAAGACGCAGGTAAACAATAAAATAATGCTTGTTCGCATAATTCTCAAAAAATGATTGCCGGGTAATTTTTTAAGTAAACAATTACCCTTTGAATTGTTTTTATTCATACATTTGTAATGTTTTTAGTTAATACAGTTAATGAATTTAATTGTGTTGATTAAATTTAGCCGATAAGTGTTGCCGCACTTATCGGTTTTTTTATTCTCGATACATTATATCATTTCATAGGCAAATATGTTTTAAATGGTTACTTAATGTAAATGATTCCTGTTTCGTCGTCTTTTTCATATCTGAAACGAATACTTTTCTGTAATACGCGCAACGCATAATCGATGCCATCGGACTGGCGAAATTTTCCCGTATAGGTATTCTTCGGTAACGATTGGGCCTCAATGCGAATTTGCACGTCAAAATATGCGGATAAGGTTTTCAAAATATCCTCCAACGATTTGTTGTTGAAAGCAATGAGCCCCTTTCTCCAAAGAAACTGATCGTAATCGGTAATTTGCGATACTACCAATTGCCCATTTTTAAAAAAACTTTGCTGATTGGGTTTCAACGAAACCATTTTTCGATGATTGTCATATATTTCGACGCTACCTTCAAATAAAGAAGTTTCGAATAGTTGATGCTCTGAACGAGCTTTCACATTGAACGAAGTTCCCGTTACGTTGATATCTCCTCCGTTCGTCTTTACGATAAAAGGTTTTTCCTTATTTTTGCTTACCTCAAAATAGGCTTCACCCTCTAAATACACCGTTCTATCTTTTTTTGAGAATGTGGAAGGATACCTAAAGACGGTATTGGCATTCAACCATACATTGGTATTGTCTGCAAGAATCAGTTTCATGCGCTGACCCGCAGGAACTTGAAGTGTATGATATTGTGCTGCAAAATTCCTTTCATCCCTAATACGCATCCAGTACAATCCGCTAACCAAGAGCAATAAAAATACAGCTACAGCCGTACTAACCATCCATAGAGACGTGCCAACCTCTTTTTTGTTTTCTAATGAAGATTGTGGAGATACCAAAAGAAGTGCATCGTAGATTTTCCTTTCACGCATAAACAATGCTCGGTTATCCTCCGATTTTTCAACCCACTGCCTAACCCGTTGCTCTTCCTCTAAGGTAGCAGTTCCTTCAAAAAAACGATATAATAGTTCTTTGTTCATGCGTGAAAATTTCATCCCTTGTATATATATAACAAACGAGGGAGGGATATCCCTAAAAGAAAAGTGGACTTTTAATCAAAACAAAGAGAAAACTACTAAAAGAAAAATAAAATCCCTCAAAGAAATGCGCAAACATTTAAGAGCTTTGGAAATATGATATTCAACCGTTTTAGGACTAAGACTCATCTTTTGGGCGATATCTTGATATGGGAAGCCGTAATAACGATTTAAGATAAAAATCCGGCGTGTTTTCGATGGCAATTTATCTACCGTTTTGCGGACAATTTCGCGCATTTCGTCCGAAAAGAGGTCTTCCGGATTGCACGCCTCCAAGGTGGAAATCCGCGTATTCAACACCCATTCGGCATGCTCGGTCATTTCCTTCTCTGTTCTCAAACGAATTTGTTCATGATGCAAATGATTGATGCATTTGTTTTTTACAATGGTTAAGATATAAGCCGGCGCATTGGTATTCGGTAAAAGGTTCTCTCTGTTTTCCCAATAAAGAGTGAATGCTTCCGATACAAAATCTTCCGCAACGGGCCGATCTTTCAAATATCCCATCGCAAAACGAACAAAGCGCGAATAATATTCATTAAACAGGTTGTTGAAGTTTCGTATATCCGATTCAGAATTCATGCACTACATTCTTTTTCGAATGCGAAGGTAATGAAAATTCAAAACAAATATAGTTTATTAAGTTAAAAAGTAAAAAAATCTTGGCTAATTCCCTTTTTTGCTTAAACTTTTTTTAATCGATCGGCTTAGAGTCATCTTGAAGCGGGTAACCTTCACAATAGCGGATAACCCGCTCATTCATGAATTCCAGAAAATCGCTATATTGCTGTTTGTCTATCATGTTTGGATAACTCAAAATAAGCAGTTCTTTTGGTGTCGATCCCTGTCGATAAGGCAAATGAACAAAGCGATAGGGAGTAAGCGTAAATCCTGCCCGTTCATAAAACTGCAACCGCCTGACCGACAACTCGTCGACCAATGGATCGATTTCCAATATCAGCGTATGATCGGAATCGCACAGATAGCGCAATATTTTCGATCCATAACCTTGATTACGCAACTGAGGATTAACAGCCAGATATTCCGTATAGCGATATGAACCCCATTCCCAATAAAAAATTATTCCTATAAGCTGATCGTCTTCCCATATCGACAAAGGATGAAAAAATGGATCGGCACAGGCTCGAAGATGATCTTCTTTCTTTCGACGTTCCGATAAAGGAAAACTTTTTTCATATAATTTCCACATCGCATTCCAACGCAAAGTATCGGTTGGCTCTATACGTAAAAACTCCATTGACAACAACTTATTATAATAAACGAGGCAAAAGTACGAAAAAAAAAGCGCTCAACGAAATCATATTCGTCAAACGCTCTCATTATAAAACAGTAAAATCAGTATTATTCTACCTGTTCAACTACATTCATTGTGATACGTTGCGTCTCACTATCGAAGTCGACCACAACCGTTTCTCCCTCCTTGATACCTGTCCGAATGATCATTTCGGCCATTTCATCTTCGATATATTTTTGAATAGCCCGTTTCAATGGACGAGCACCAAATTGCACATCATACCCTTTATCGGCAACAAACTCTTTGGCAGCATCGGTAATGACAACTTTATAACCCAACTCTTTAACACGTTTGTATAAGCCGTTCAGTTCAAGATCGATAATCTCGTAAAGCGACTCTTTGCTCAATTGATCGAACATGATGATATCGTCCACACGGTTCAAAAACTCAGGTGCAAATGCTTTATTCAACGCCTTTTGAATAATGCTTCTCGAATATTCGGCATCGGGGACATCACCTCCACCGGCTATAAACCCGATTCCTCGTCCGAAATCCTTCAACTGCCGAGTACCGACGTTCGAAGTCATGATGATGATGGTGTTTCTGAAATCGATTTTGCGCCCGAGACTATCGGTAATATGTCCCTCGTCAAGTATCTGCAACAAAATATTGAACACATCGGGATGTGCTTTTTCGATCTCATCAAGCAGTACTACCGAATAGGGACGGCGACGTACTTTTTCGGTCAACTGTCCGCCTTCTTCATACCCTACGTATCCCGGAGGCGCTCCCACCAGACGCGACACATTGAATTTTTCCATATATTCGCTCATGTCGATACGAATCAGGTTCTCGGGTGAATCAAACAGGTATTCGGCAAGTTTTTTGGCCAAATGCGTTTTACCTACACCCGTTGGCCCAAGGAACATAAAGCTTCCGATAGGCTTGTTGGGATCTTTCAGCCCCACCCTATTGCGCTGGATGGCTTTTACCACTTTCTCTACCGCTTCATCTTGACCAATTACTTGCTTCTTGAGTACATCTTTCATTTCTATCAACCGTTCGCCTTCGGCTTGAGCTATGCGTTGAACCGGCACACCCGATATCATGGCAACCACTTCGGCAACCTTTTCTTCATCAACAATCTCGGGTTTTTCCTTGATCTCTTTCTGCCAACGTTCTTCCTCAGCTTCCAAAGCCAACAACAACTGACGCTGTTTATCGCGATAACTGGCCGCCAACTCATATTTCTGAGCCTTCACGGCCGCGGTTTTCTGTTCTTCCACTTCCTTGAGTTCGGTTTCCAATTGCTCAATAACCTTCGGTATCACGATGTTGGAAATATGAACCCTTGCACCGGCCTCATCCAAGGCATCAATAGCCTTATCGGGAAAAGTCCGATCACTGACATATCTATCGGTCAATTTCACACAAGCTTCCAACGCCTTATCGGTATAACGCACATTATGGTGTTCCTCATACCGCTCCTTGATGTTTTTCAGAATCTGCAACGTTTCTTCCGGAGTGGTTGGATCCACAATCACCTTTTGGAAACGACGTTCCAAAGCGCCGTCTTTTTCGATGTTTTTACGATACTCGTCCAACGTAGTCGCACCAATACATTGAATTTCTCCTCGTGCCAATGCAGGTTTCAACATGTTGGCCGCATCCAGCGATCCGGTTGCACCACCGGCACCAACAATTGTATGCACTTCATCAATAAACAAAATGATGTTCGGATTATTGGCCAGTTCATTCAAAATGGCTTTGATGCGTTCCTCAAACTGACCACGGTACTTGGTCCCGGCAACAATGGATGCCATATCGAGCGAAATAATCCGTTTATCGAATAATGCACGCGAAACTTTCTTTTGTACGATACGCAATGCCAAACCATCCACAATGGCCGATTTTCCCACACCGGGATCGCCAATCAGTACAGGATTATTTTTCTTTCGCCGACTCAATATCTGAGCGATACGTTCGATTTCTTTATCTCGCCCAACCACCGGATCCAGCCGGTTTTCTATCGCAGCACGCGTGATATCCGTTCCAAAATTGTCCAAAACCGGGGTATCCGACGCCGATTTGGCTTGCGAACCACCTTGACCTCCAAAAGATGATCTGCCTTGCATATCATCATCTTCGTCGTCCGTGAAATTGGCTCCCATTGAAGGTAAATTCAAATCGCCATCTTCTTTGCGAACATCATAAATACTCTTTATATAAGAAAATGCACTCGCATAATCTACCTGAAATTGCGTAAGAATATCATTGATAATGGTATTCTTGTCTTTAAGCAATGCAAGCAAGATATGTTCCGAATCGGTTTCGGCACTTCTCATAAGACGTGCTTCCAGAATACTCATCTTGAGAACCTTTTCCGTATTCTTATTGATTACCAATTCACCTCCGCTGCCATCGTATGGCTCCTGCACATAACGAATTTGCGAGTCGATGTTTTCCTTCAATGCTCTAAGATCAATGTCGAAGTCCTGCAGCACTTGAACCGCCAACCCCGCACCATCGCGAAGTATACCAAGCATAAGATGCTCAGGACCAATATAATTATTTTGGAGTCTTCCGGCTTCTTCACGGCTATAGGCCATGATATCCCTAACTCGTTGTGAAAAATTGTTATCCATATATTTTTATTCCTCCTTGTAGCATACGACTACAAATATATAATTTTTTATTTATTACTTTACTCTATAAATACAAAAATAATGCCAATTTATATATAAGGCCGGATATAAATAGCAAAAACCATACCAAAAATTGCTTTTCCGCATCAATTTCACCCCTTTACGGCAACCTCACAAATCGTTATTGGGAGTTTTAACAAAAGGAGTAAAAGCATCGTGACAAAAAATGAAAACACACGACGAACCGGTTGTTTCTTCCAACAGCCTTTTCTTCTCATCCATCGCCAATGCAGCATGATTATCGAAAGCGGATAACCAACCTAACGACATATGCGCTCGAGAAGGTATAACATCGCCGGGGAAAATCAACTTTCCCGACTCTGAATCCGCAATCACGACAATCTGCCCGGGCGTATGTCCATCAAACAACCGAAGAGAAAACCCCGGGAACAGTTCCGAGTCCTCATCGATCAGCTTCAGTTGCCCGGCTTCGAAAACCGGCTCGATATTCTCGGGAAAAAAAGAATCTTTTTCGTAAAGACACGGTTGACGATAATTTTCCCATTGCAACCGACTCAACCAATACGTTGCATTCGGAAAAGCGGGTACAATTTCTTCTCGTTCATTCCCGACTGTACTCCCTCCACAATGATCAAAATGCAAGTGGGTGAGAATAACATCGGTTATATTTTCGGGAGCATAACCGAATCGGCTGATTTCTGCATGTATGTCAACCAGCTTGTGCGGTTGATAAAATTTCAGTCGATCGAGCTGTTTATCGCCGGCTCCGGTATCAACAAGAATTTTCCTGTTTTTTGTCTCAACAAAAAGGCTTCGCATGGCCATCTCGCACATGTTGTTTTCATCACAGGGATAACGCCGAGACCAATATTTTTTAGGTATCGGTCCAAACATCGCACCCCCGTCTGCAAGAAAATATCCTGTCTCTATGGTATGAAACCTGAACATAAATTTGTAATTTTGCACAAAAATACGCTTTTTAGATCAATTTCAATTACAGGCAGTGAATAGAATATTTGCAAAGACCGCTAAACACATACATAACATATGGCAATTTATACAGGAACAACCAAACAATTGGGCGGCACGGAAAACATTACCCGCAAACAGGAATTTTATTATGGGCTGATTCAAAAAAATGTGCTGGTAACCGGTGCAAACGGACAATTGGGCAACGAACTTCGTGAACTAAAAAAACGCACGAACAATGCATTTCATTTCATTTATACCGATGTTGACGAATTGGATATTACTTCTTTGCCTCAAGTTTCCGACTTCATCGAACATCATTCGATAGAATACATCATCAATTGCGCTGCCTATACGGCGGTGGACAGAGCTGAAACCGAACCCGAAAAAGCGTTTCTCATCAATCACACGGGTGTCGAAAATCTGGCAACGACGGCAAAAGAGTCGGGATGCCGCCTCATTCATATTTCTACCGATTATGTTTTCGATGGTAAAGCAACCACCCCTTATACCGAAAAGACTAAACCGAACCCACTGTCGGTGTATGGCAAATCGAAACTAAAAGGGGAAGAAGCCATACTGAAAATCCAACCCGATTTCGTTATCATTCGTACATCATGGCTCTATTCCGAATACGGTACGAATTTTGTGAAAACCATGCTCAAACTGATGAACGAAAAAGAGGAAATCAACGTTGTTTCCGACCAACAAGGATCTCCCACATATGCTGCCGATCTGGCGGAAATGATCATGGTGATACTGGAAAATGCCGAAGAAAACGAATGGAAAAACGGGATCTATCATTTTTCCAATCAAGGGGAAACAACATGGTATGGTTTTGCCGAAAAAATCAAGGAACTTGCGCATATCGATACATGCAAACTCCGTCCGATAAAAACGGAAGAGTATAAAGTGGCAGCCGAAAGACCCCGATACAGTGTACTGGACAAATCGAAAATAGAATCCACATTTCATGTCGCCATCCCTCATTGGGAGGACGCATTAAAAAGATGCATAAAAAAATTATCCTACAACTAACTCATAACTCACAATACAAAAAGAAAGAGACAAACAAGAGAGAGTCATTTATGACATTACAAAAAGAGATACAACGCAGACGAACATTCGCTATTATCAGTCACCCCGATGCGGGGAAAACCACATTAACAGAAAAATTGCTTCTTTTCGGAGGAGCTATCCACGTAGCCGGAGCCGTAAAATCGAACAAGATAAAAAAAACGGCTACATCGGACTGGATGGAAATCGAAAAACAACGAGGAATATCGGTAGCGACCTCAGTAATGGGGTTCGAATACAACAATTTCAAAATCAATATCCTCGACACACCCGGCCATCAAGACTTTGCCGAAGATACTTTTCGCACACTGACCGCGGTCGACAGCGTAATCATCGTGATAGATGCCGCAAAAGGGGTTGAAATGCAGACACGAAAACTCATGGAAGTATGTCGGATGCGCCATACGCCCGTCATGGTTTTTGTCAACAAAATGGATCGCGAAGGAAAAGACCCTTTCGATCTGTTGGACGAACTGGAAAGAGAACTGCATATCAACGTACGCCCACTGAGTTGGCCTATCGAAATGGGAAAACGCTTCAAAGGGGTGTATAATCTTTACAAAAACCGCCTCGAATTGTATAAACCCGGAAAACAGGCCCTTACCGAATCGGCAACCATCGATATAAATTCGCCTGAGCTGGAAAAACATATTGGTAATCCGTTGGCAAAAAGGTTGCGCGACGATATCATGCTGATCACTGAGGTATATCCTTCATTTAATCGAGAAGAATATCTTGCGGGCAAACAGGCTCCGGTATTTTTCGGATCGGCATTGAACAATTTCGGTGTTAAAGAATTGCTCGATTGCTTTGTCGATATAGCGCCTTCGCCACGTCCGGTACAGGCCGAAGAGCGTATCGTCGATCCATACGAAAAACCTTTCACGGGTTTCGTCTTTAAGATTCATGCCAACATGGATCCCAACCACCGCTCGTGCATTGCCTTCGTAAAAGTATGTTCGGGTAAATTCGAACGCAACGTAAACTACAAGCATGTCCGCTTCAATCGAATGATGAAGTTCTCGTCGCCCACCGCTTTCATGGCTCAAAAAAAGGAAGTGGTAGATGAAGCTTATGCGGGAGATATCGTCGGACTGCCGGATAACGGCAATTTCAAAATCGGCGATACCCTTACATCAGGAGAAGACTTACATTTTAAAGGATTGCCCAGTTTTTCGCCCGAAATGTTCAAATACATCGAAAATGCCAATCCCATGAAAGCAAAGCAATTGCATAAAGGAATCGAACAACTGATGGATGAAGGGGTAGCCCAATTGTTTACTCATCAGTTTAACGGCAGGAAAATCATCGGGACGGTAGGACAACTGCAGTTCGAAGTCATCCAATACCGCCTATTGCACGAATACGGAGCGCAATGCCGGTGGGAGCCGCTCAATCTTTATAAAGCATGCTGGATTGAAAGTGACGATGAAAAAGAATTGGAAGAATTTAAAAAACGAAAATTCCTTTACATGGCTTACGACAAGGAAGGAAGGGATGTTTTTCTTGCCGAGTCGAATTATATTCTGACAATGGCACAACAAGATTTCAAAAACATCCGTTTTCACTTTAATTCTGAATTTTAACATTGTCCTTGATTTTTCTCTCTGCTTCACTCAGCAAGTCACAATTCTCCGCACCTTCTCCGCACCAAGGCCGTACCATCCTCGCTCCATGCTTGCATCAGGCTTGCGTCATCCTCGCATGAAGTTCGCTCTGTCCGCACCGCTGTATCCCGCTTCAAATGCGGCAAAGAGGCAGGTTTGTT
>DFUT01000019.1 GCA_002381125.1 Bacteroidales bacterium UBA4179
AAAGAACAATTGATCGTAGAATTATATTCTAAATAAATAATAACAACATTACATGGCAATATTAGCATTTCAGAAACCCGATAACGTAATCATGTTGAAGGAGGATGCTTTCCACGGAAAGTTTGAATTCCGACCGCTTGAACCGGGCTATGGCATTACCATTGGTAATGCATTACGCCGAATTTTGCTTTCTTCACTCGAAGGATTTGCAATTACGTCGATAAAAATCGAAGGGGTTGAGCATGAGTTTGCCTCCATTCCGGGTGTTATCGAAGATGTAACGGGCATCATTCTCAATTTGAAGAAAGTACGGTTTAAACGATTGGTCGAAGAGTTCGAATCCGAGAAAGTAAGTCTTCACATTTCGGGAACAGAAGTGTTCAAAGCCGGGGATATTGGCAAAGTATTGACAGGCTTCGAGGTATTGAACCCCGACTTGGAAATATGCCATATGGAAAAAAAGGCAGAGATTCGTTTAGAACTCTCCATCAACAAAGGTCGTGGCTATGTTCCTGCCGATGAAAATCGCACCCTGCTACCTCCTGATGATGTGCAAACAATTGCCATTGACTCTATTTTCACCCCGATCCGAAATGTAAAATATGAGATCGAAAATTACCGTATCGAACAGAAAACGGATTACGAGAAATTGATTATCGAGGTTTCTACCGATGGTTCTATTCGGCCAAAAGAGGCATTAAAAGAAGCATCAAAAATACTTATTCAGCATTTTGTATTGTTTTCCGACGATGAAAAAATCATGGTCGAATCACC
Source organism: Bacteroidales bacterium UBA4179 (assembly GCA_002381125.1). Lineage (GTDB taxonomy): Bacteria > Bacteroidota > Bacteroidia > Bacteroidales > Dysgonomonadaceae > Anaerorudis. Next base: position 775 of record DFUT01000019.1, read on the forward strand.
CGATGCCGACGCCATCGAGGAGTTCGACGAAGAGGTGCTTCATATGCGTCAGCTTCTCAAGCGCAAGTTATCCGATTTGGATCTTTCGGTGCGAGCTCTTAACTGTCTCAAGGCAGCCGATGTAGAAACACTTGGCCAACTGGTTACCTATACCAGAAACGATCTTCTTAAATTCCGAAATTTCGGGAAGAAGTCGCTTATCGAATTGGAAGAGCTCCTCGCCGGAATGAATCTGACTTTCGGTATGGACGTTTCGAAATATAAATTAGATAAAGATTAACAGGAATGAGACATAGACGTAAAAACAATCATTTAGGACGTAAAAAAGGGCATCGCGAAGCCATGCTTTCCAACATGGCTACGTCGCTCATTATGCATAAACGTATTTATACCACCGTTCCCAAAGCCAAAGAATTGCGCAGATTTGTGGAACCCCTCATCACGAGATCGAAGGAAGATACCACCCATTCCCGACGAGTTGTTTTCAGTGCATTAAAAAACAAATATGCGGTAACGGAGCTTTTTCAAACGGTATCGCAAAAAGTGGGAGATCGTCCCGGAGGTTACACCCGCATCATCAAAACGGGATATCGCTTGGGCGACAATGCCCCCATGTGCTTTATCGAACTGGTAGATTTCAACGAAAACATGCTTCAAGAAAGCAGACCCAAGAGAACAAGAACGCGCCGTTCGCGTAAAAAATCTGCAGCCAAAGCTACCGGTGCCGAGGCCCTTTCTTCCGATACTCCCGTTTCCGACGTAGAGGGAAAAGCAGAAGGAAAAGCAGCGAAAGCAAAAGGTAAAGTTTCCGGTGAAAGCGCAAAAAAAGTAAAAGCCAAAACCACAGGCACGGGTACCGAGGAAGCCAAAAGCGAAGCTCCTGAAGCGAAAACTGCCACAGAAACTTCGACCAAAGAAGCTCCTCAGACCGAGGGCGGCTCGTCTGAACAGACCGAAACCGGTCCATCTGAACAGGCTGAAAGTGCTTCGTCTGAAAAGAAAGAAGACGACAAAAAAGAAGGGCCCCAAGCTCAAGCCGAGACTGAGGCCGATGAAGATACAAAAAGTTGATGAAACTTCCGGACAGGAGTTGAAGCTAAACGCCGAGAAAAGCAGTGAGCAGCGCTACGAATCCCTTCGTGGCGCTTTTTTCATTTTTAAAAATTATCGTGTACATTTGCAATACCAACCCCCAAAAAATCGAAAATTATGCGCATAAAAGACATTCTTCAGGTAATCGAACAACTTGCTCCTCCTGCCTTGCAGGAAGATTTCGATAACGCCGGCCTGCAAGCGGGCGATGCCACTCGCGAAGCAACGGGCGCACTTCTGTGCATCGATGTAACGGAAAATGTTATCGACGAGGCCGTTTCGTTGGGATGCAACCTCGTCATTTCCCATCACCCCCTGCTTTTTCGGCCGTTAAAGTCGCTCACCGGTCAAACCTACATCGAACGATGCCTCATCAACGCCGTCAAAAACGATATCGCCGTATATGCGGCACACACCAATCTCGATAACGTACAGGGCGGCGTAAATTACAAACTGGCCGATATGCTGGGATTGCAACAAGTGCACATCCTAAGCCCGAAGAAAAGCGCTTTGCTCAAGCTCGTCACCTTCGTACCCGAATCCCACGCCGACTCGCTTCGCAGCGCACTTTTCAACGCCGGTGCCGGCAATATCGGCAACTACGATTCGTGCAGCTACAACCTCATTGGCGAAGGCACGTTCAGGGCCCGCGACGGGGCCAACCCGTTTGTAGGTAGAGTGGGCGAGCTGCATTTCGAAAAAGAAATACGCATCGAAACCGTGCTTCCCCGCCATCGTCAGGACGACGTGCTTCGTGCCTTAATTGCCGTGCACCCCTACGAAGAACCCGCCTACGACTTTTATCCTTTGGAAAATGCATGGGCTCAAGCCGGCAGCGGCGTAGCAGGCGTCCTTCCCGATCCGATGTCCGAACAAGAGTTTCTCTATCAGCTGAAAGATATTTTCAACCTTCCCACCATCCGTCACACCAAGATGCAAAACCGCGAAATCCGCGATGTGGCCCTCTGTGGCGGTAGCGGCGCTTTCCTCATCCCTCAGGCCGTGGCCTACGGAGCCGATGCCTTTGTTACCGGTGAAGCAAAGTATAACGACTTTTACGATGCCGAAGGACGTATATTGCTCGCTGTGGTAGGGCATTACGAGTCGGAAATTTGCACAAAAGACATCTTTTACGATGCCATTTCAAAAAAATATCCTACCTTTGTAGTCCATAAATCGGCGTTCGATTCGAACCCCGTGAAATATTTGTAACTCTTTGACGGTCCGACTTGTTCCCGTCGTTACAAATGAAATGTGGTAATGAAACGATGAAGCAATCGTTTAATTACTGCATTTTTTTGTCGGTTACACACGCATGAAATGCGATATTTTTAGTCACATTCACAATAAAAACAACATTTACAATAAAAACATACCACTATGGCAACCAAGAAAAAAAATGCAAAAGATGTATCGCCGGAAGAAAAGTTGAAGACCCTTTACAAGCTTCAAACGTATCTCTCCGAGATCGACCGCATCAAAACCCTTCGGGGCGAACTACCGTTGGAAGTAGCCGACCTCGACGACGAAGTTGCGGGTCTGAATACCCGAATTGCCAAATTCGAAGCCGATCTCGATGAAATCAACAAAGCGATAAAAGCCGAAAAGGTAAAGATCGAAACCGGTAAAGCAAAGCTTGAAAAGTACAATACTCAGCTCGAAAATGTGCGCAACAGCAAAGAATACGACCATTTGTCAAAGGAAATCGAGTTTGAGACACTCGAGATCGAGTTGGCCGAAAAGCATATTCGCGAGTATCAGGAGGAAGCCAAAGCCATTAAAGAGCAAATCGAGGCGGCCAATGAACTGCTAAAAGAAAAAATGCTCGATCTGGAACAGAAGCGCAAAGAGCTTAACGAAATTATTTCGGAGACCAAAGCACAGGAAGAGAAACTTCGCGAAAAAGTAAAAAGAACCGAAGCAAAAATAGACCCTCGTCTACTGGCTGCTTTCCGCCGTATCCGCAAAAATGCCCGCAACGGACTGGCCATCGTCACCATACAGCGTGGTGCTTGCGGCGGTTGTTTCAACAAAATTCCGCCTCAGCGTCAGTTGGATATCAAGATGGGCAAAAAGATCATCGTGTGCGAATACTGCGGGCGCATCCTGGTCGACCCCGAACTTGTCGGCGCTCCCGTTGTCGAATAATAAACCCCTTTAAATATTTGCAGCCGCACGACTTAGTTGTCATGCGGCTGCAGTTTTTTTAGCGATTATGTGTTTGTTCGTGTTGCAGTTTGTTCGTGTTGCAGTTTGTTCGTGTTGCAGTTTGTTCGTGTTGCAGTTTGTTTGAGCTGCGGTTTGTTTGAGCTGCGGTTTGTTTGAGCTGCGGTTTGTTTGAGCTGCGGTTTGTTCGTGTTGCGGCTGCAAATATTTGAAATTGGTGAGTGATGCACTGAAAGAGTTAATGCACTGAAAGAGTTAATGCACTGAAAGAATTAATGCACTAAAATTGGAAAGCAAATCCTCCCAGAATATTGATGGTTTGGGCGGGATAACCGTACCAAATATCGTACTTCTTCGATAAAATGTTGTGCACCCGCACGTTGAGCGAGATCGCCGGCGTAATGTTGTAAATCATGCCCGCATTCAAATCGTTGATATTCTTCATCTTCACGTTCTCGCCGTTGAAAAACGACCACCTCCCCGAAGCCAGGTAATAATCCACCGTAAATTTCATCTCGTTCGAAGTCTGTATCACCACCCTCACATCCGTTTCCACATCCGGCATGTTCCACGCCTCGGCATCCTCAATCTCCATATCTCCCAGGCGAGCCTCCTTCACCGAATAGAAATTTTTCTTCAACCGAAACGAAATATCCAGCGGCGCCCAAATATTCCATCGGATCAATCCGCCAATGTGCGAGTGGGAAAGATCGCCGTATGCCGGCACCAACGGCTCTTTTACGACCCATTCCGGCAATGCTGTTTCGGAGTCGGTCTCAATCTCGTTCTCGGGGACACTCTGCAGCACTTGATCCATCACCGGGAAATGCGCATCGTCCGTTTTTCGGAAACCGCCGAAAACATCCAGCCTAAACCCTTCCAATTCGCCCATCTTTATGCCCGCTTCCACGTCCACGTAGGTAAACGACGGCTTCACTGCGACACCCGGTTTGTAGTAGCGCGACTCCCGCATCACGTTCAGGTACGTATTATCGTCAATACCCCCCTTCACGTTCGCATAGAACGACGATTTATCGGTCATCATCAACGTAAACTCCACATTGGGTGCCACCCGCACCATATCGTTATCGCCAAACTGCAGCTGTACATCCGCACCCAGCCGCGTCTCCCAGTTCAGTCCATCGAACAAAACAAACGGAGCCGCATCCACCAACAGGTAATTTTTTATACCCGACGGTCGGTTGTAAAACACCCCCTTCACCTTACCGTCCACACCCCATTGGCTGCCCCCGTCGAAAGGCCTCGTCATTCCCGCCATCGCTTCCAGTTGGCTGCCCGCCGTACCTTTCTCGTCCGGCTCGCAACCAAATTTCGAAGAAAAATGCATAAAATCGACATACCCCCTGTACTTGTCTTCTTCCCATTCGAAAGCATCCATTCCCGCACTCAGTTGAAACACCTCCAATCGCTGTTTTTCGTCATTGAAAAGGCGATCCTTGCCAAAGGTATTGCCGTAATAATTGAACTTCGAATGCAGGTACGACGCCTGCAAATTCAGTCGGTAAGCATCGAAGAGATGGCTATACTCCGCTCCGCCTTTCGTATCCATGAAATAAGCCGTTGTCGTTGCCGGGTCCGACTTCTGCGCATACTTCACGTCGCCGTTGGTCGAGTGGTGCAGCACCCTCACATTCAGCTTATCGTTCTCCGTATCCACCAACCGGTAACCCAGCGCCCCGTCCACGTTGGCATAATTTCCTGCATTCATGAAGAAATGCCCCCTTTCCGTACTGAACGGAATCGCCGTCATGATACTTGCCGGGCGCGGAATCGCAATCTCAAACGGCGGATTCGTTCGTCCCGCCCACGAAGCATACTCCATGCTCGGTTTTCTCGACACCGGTTCGGGCAACGCCGGCAGCGAACTGATTTTCGCCGCATCTTTCAGCGTCGGGTTAAACTGTCGTTCCAGCTCCATCTGCCTTCTCAGCAACGAATCCTGTTGCTGCGCCAAAACACCTGCGGCAACCATCAACCCCGCCGCCAAAGGGAATACATATCTTTTCATCTTCAGCTTGATCTTCTTCATTTTCAATTCAGTTTACGCAACCGTTCGTCAATCATCTGCCGAATATCGGCCTCGTTGCCTTTGTAGTTCGCCTTCAAGCTCTGCAAATACTGCTTCGCTTGAAAAGCATCGCCCCGTGCCGCATACGTATCCGCCAGCACGATAATTGCCCGCGCCATCCAATACTGATGGGGCGTCCCCTTCTGCATGAAATCCTTCACCTGCGCCTCCGCCCTGTCGTACGATTTCCATCGGTAATACGTATCCGCCAGTATAAACTGCGCCTCCGCCCCATACACGCTGCGCGTGTCGTTGGCAATCGCCTGAAAATCGGCCATCGCCTTATCCGGATCCTTCAGCTGCAGATACGCCTTTCCCCGCAGGTAGCGCGCCTCCGTCGCCATCTCCGGCGACAGGGCGGCACTTGCCAACAAATCGGTAGCCGTACGCACCGCCTCGTTGTAATTCTCCAGCTTCATCTGCGTGCGGAGCACCCCCATCAGCCCCTCCTGCCGGTTGGCCGCATTGCGGCTCGTGTTGGCCAGCTTCGCATAATCCGCCAGCGCCTGTCGGTAATTGCCCTTCTCATACTCTGCCTGCGCCGCATACAGCAACGCATTCTCCATAAATTCGGTATTCCCGGCATCGATCACCTTGCGAAAATACCCCAGCGCTTCGTCTTTGTTTCCTTTCTCGTCCGCTATCACGCCCAGATAATAATTCGCATCGCTGCCGAACGCCCCGTCGGGATAACTCTGCAAGTAGCGAATCAGCGCCTGTCGGGCCTCGTCTCTCGAACCCTTCATATACACCCTTTCGGCCGCCAAAAACGTCAGCGAATCCTGTCGCGACGGTGCAATTCGCAACCCTCCCGGCAGCGAATTGGCATAGTTGATATACGACTCGATATCGTTCATGTCGCGATACACCGTTTCCAGCGAAATCAGCGCATTGCGCGCATCCTCCGAGCCCGGAAACTTCTCGATCACCCGCTTGTATGCCGCCATGCTCTTCGGATAATTGCCCGTATTGTAATACAACTGTCCCAGCTGGATACCCGCCTGACTCGTAAGCGGACTGTCGGGAAACTTCGCTATCAGCTCCTCCAACACCTTTATCGCCTCCGTCTCACGGCCGAGCATCGTCAGCGCGCGGCTCTTTTCATACAACGCATCGTCGTAATATATCGAGTTGGGATAGCGGCGCATCAGCTCGTCCAGCTCCCTGATCTTGCCCTCGTAATTCCGCTGCAACCCCATCACAAAAGCCTTCTGAAATGCCGCGTAGTCTGCCGTCTGCGGATTCACCTCCGCCGCCTGCGCATACCGGCGCTCGGCCTCGGCAAAATTGCGGTTGTAATAATAAATATCCCCCAATCGGTTCAGCGCATCGGCATACTCGGGGCGGTTTTTGTTCGTTTCCGCCGAAAGATACTGTTGAAACGACCGCATCGCCTCGGCATACCGGTTTTGGTTAAACTGCGCATACCCCAGACTATACCACCCCAACGCATAATTCTTGTCCGTCGGCCGGGCATTGTCGACAAAAGCCTTGAAATCCGCCTCGGCGTTCCTGTAATTTCCCATTCGGTAATACGACTCCCCCCGCCAGAAATACGCACTGTTTCGTGCCTCGGCATCGTAATTTCCCATACCGATACACGACGTAAACAGGCGAATCGCCTCGTTGAGATCGCCGTTGATAAACTGCTGTGCGCCCAGTTGGAAAAGAACCATCTGCTTGGCCTCCAGGATACGTCGTCCGGGATTCGCAATTCGGTTTATCGCCTCCAGCGCCGCCTCGTAATCTTTGGCCGAGAGAAACGTTTCGGCCAAAATATCGTTCACCTTCTCGGCATACGGCGAGTCGGGATACATCCGCAGGAACTTCTCGAAAAGCGCAATCGACTCGCCGAAGACCGACATGTTCGTTTCGTGCACCAGCAGCGCATAATTATACAGCGCCGTCTCCGTCACTTTCGGATCGAAATCCTCGCGCGAAGCCGCCTCAAAAGCAAATTGCGCCTGCTGCTTGTCGCCCTGCCTCAGGTAAAGCTGCCCCAACTGCAGCTGCGCATGCTGCGTCAGTTTGTCTGCCGGCCCCACTGCCAACTGCAACATCCGTATTGCATCGGCATACTTCCCCGCATCGATATACGCCAACCCCATAAAATACGCATCGCCTCGCAGCGGCTTGTCGGTCGTTGCCATGTACTTTTCGTAATACGTCAGCGCCCGGTTGGCATACCCCAGTCGGTAATTGGCATTTCCCAATATTCGATACATCTCGCCCAGATGCCCACTCTGCGGATACGCCTCCACAAACGCCTCCGCCAGTCGCACGGCCTCCTCCAACTTCCCGTCGAAAAAGACCGCCTGCGCCTCGTAAAACGATGCCTCCTCGCCATACATCGGGTGATTCTTCAGTCGGTCAAAACGCTCCAGCGCTGCCCCATACTCGCCTCGGCTATAGGCAATATACCCCAGATAATAATCCGCCGCATCGCCATACTTCCTGCTGTTTCGGTAAAGCGACTCAAACCACCGTTCCGCTTCGTCCTTCATTTCCATCTGCAGCAACGTATAAGCCCGTCGGAAACCGTATTCCTCCTGCTCACTCGGCGTCAGGTAATCGATGGAACAACGGTCGAACCACTCCTTGGCCGTTTGCCACTCCTTGCGGTCGAAAAAATACGAAGCAACCAGAAACGCCCCCTCGTTGCGGTGCACACTCTCGGGATGCTCCTTCAGGAACGCCATCAGCCTCTCGCCGCCGTGTTCCTCCCCCCGATAAAAACCGCACGCCGCCATCATATATTCGGCTTCCTCCCGCAGCGCCGCATCGTCGCTTCGGTCAAGAAAGTCGGCCAACATCTCGTGCGCCGCCGCATAATCCCCTTCCAGGAACAACGCCTTCCCTTCGTTAAACCGATTCTCGGGCGGAAGGCGATGCACCGTTTGTTGCGCCACGCCGGCCTGCACCACGGCAACCAGCGTCATAAGCAGAATGATTTTTTTCATATGTCAGATAGCAATTTTTTGCAACTTTTCTATTCCTTTACGAATAGAGGTCAGTCCGAAGTCGGCCGGATTCACCTTTTTCTTATCGATAAAAAACAACTCCTCCACGTCGTCCTGAGCTTTCAATCCACTGAAATCGTCCACTTTGCATCTAAAAAACAAATCCAGCGTATGCTCTTCGAAACCCGAATATACATAAATATTCGGAATGGAGAAAAGGTACTGCAGCCCGCTCACCTGCAAGCCCGTTTCCTCATCCACCTCGCGACACACCGCCTCTTCGGCAGTTTCAAACATATCGGTAAACCCGCCCGGCAGATCCAGCGTACCTTTGGCCGGCTCTTTCCCCCGTCGTGCCACCAGTAACTCGCCCTTGTCGTTTTCGATCACCGCCACCACGGCGGCAAACGGATTAAAATAATACACAAACCCGCATTGCAGGCATTTTTTCGATTTCTCGTTGTTGACCACAAAAGCTTTCGCGCCACATTTCGGGCAGTACACAAATTGATGTAATGGATGCTGCATAATTCTTATTCTGTTGTTCTAAGTTTCGTTGCAAACTTACAATTTTGGAATTCAACGGCAAAACCGTAGCGCATAAATTTGCACCAATGCGATGCAATTTTCCGGTAAATACCCTACATTTGTATCACGTGATGTGTTTTACCTATGCAGATGTATTTTGCCCTATGCATACCGTATATGTTTTTTTGGATATTTTCTTTGTGATTTTTCATACCTCGCTCACACTTTTCAACGCCCTCGGCTGGGCATGGAAAAAAACCCGCGTGTGGAACCTCGTCACCCTGCTTCTCACCGGTTCTTCATGGCTTTTTCTGGGGATGATTGTCGGCGTTCCCGGCTATTGTCCGTTTACCGACTGGCATTTCCGTGTGTTAGGGAAACTGGGAGAAACCAACCTCCCCAATTCCTACCTCAAGTATCTTTTCGACCGCATCACCGGTCTCGATATCGATTCCGTTCTTGTCGACCGCGTAACGCTCATCGTGTTTGTCGCCGCATTCGCCCTTTCCGTTTTCCTCAACCTCCGCGACAAAATTCGTTCAAAACGCATGAAACGCAGGGTTGAAGATTAATACCCTTCGAGCATGATATCCTGTGGCAAACCCACGCGCATAAAATAACGTGCAAAAGCCTGTGAAAGGTGTTCTCGGTAAGGCGGTAATAAACGAATTCTTTTATTTTGCTTTTTTACTATGTTTTCAAGAGTAGAATAATGTATTCCATAAACATTTTTAATTTTTTTTATGCGCTAGATCACACGATTGGGTCGGATACGCTGTTTCCATGAATTACTTTTCAATCTAAATCTTCGAGAAATATTTCCGGATCAAATTCGGTTACGCCGGTTATTTTTAGTTTCACTTGAAATGTTTTTACTACTTCCGGTTCAATAACCATATTGTAATCATAATCATCGAGATAATCTTTCAATTCAAATTCATAATCCTCATTCTCATCAATTTTCGATATTATGGCGGATTTATTTATTAAAGCAATTGTGCCTATGGATTCATTTCTTTCAAAAAAAGACATCCACTCCGTAAAATTATTTTGTAAGCCCTTTGGATCATCGTAAAAAATGCTGGAAGCAGCATAATCGCCTTCTTCCGGTATAAATACCCTGCTGGCTATTTTATTTTCGTAACATGTCGTTTCCATATATTTTTATTTAAATGTTTCATATAAATTGCCTGCGGTTAATTGCTTAAACAGGTCGCTCGTTAGTTCATGAGCATCATTCAGCCACTTGCCCAACTTTTCCTCTTTCGCTAGCAAAGGTTTTCCATTTATTCTGGTTTGGAGTAAAATCCCCTCGCTTTTATTGACTATTCCTTTTTGTAAATTAACGCGCAATTGCCCTAACTCTATGTTATAGGCAAAACCCATATTGAAATCTATTGGCGGTTTGTCAGCCTCAAAGAAAGATTGGGACAACGTAACTTTAAAATTCCGATTGATATAGTCCACTACATCATTTTCTTCAAAATTGAAAGGAAAAAAATCAATATACATGATTCCCGGCACTACCTGTTTATCCGGCAAGGTATATACTTTCAAAAATTTCTCAATTATCTCTTTGGCATCCTTGAAAAAAGAATTCCACTCATATATGTCATCAATCGTATTTAGAGTCAATATACCTGCTCCTATCTGTATCAAAGGATAACCTCCTACTTTTGCTCTGAATCGATGAGCAGGCTGATTAAGCGTCATTTCTATAGGAATATCGACGGGGATAATGCTTTCGCGATGCGGAAACTTATCCTTCAATTCGTTATAAAGATCACCATACAGATATTGTATTCCGGTCAATTCGTTTTTTTGGGTTATTTGCCATCTTAATTCTATAACCACTTCAATAAGGGGGGCATTGGGCAATTTGCTCATTCTTGTTATCGTTTTGAGGTGCGTCTTTTACAAAGGTAGGTAATTTCGTATAGAAAAAATAATTTTTATCCGAACAAACGGATACTCGTTGAAATTCGTTCAAAGTCATGTCATTTTGTTATTACCTACAAATTTAATCATTTTCCATGGTAATGTCGTCAATCCAAAGATCATAAGCGGCACCTCCTCCTACTTTAAAGCTAATTAACTCGTTTCCCGCAGTGGAGTCTATATCGGCCGGTTTCAGTATGTTCAGCGTCACTTTAATCCAATTACCACCGGTATCGATGATCCCGTCATACCTTTCATCTCCGCCTGCTAACAATAATGTTGTATCCGCCGTACACGTTTTTAGATTATAGTAATCGGAAGAATCTGCCTTTTTATGTAAAAGAATCGACAATGATTTTCCGGCCGTTCCTTTGATAAAAAATACGATTTTACTTGGCGCAACAAAATTTTCGGGAACCTTTGCCGTAAAAACACATTCGTTATCATTATCTGGCGTCCCGTTCAGATACAGCGAACGTGTTCCTGTATAGGCTTCCTCGGTACTTTGTGTTGCATACGTGGGCAAACTCGCGGTCAATCCTGTGGTAAAAGCGCTCCAATCTTCAAAATCCGAGCCCGGAAATAAGGCCGTCCCCGTCACAGGTTCAGATGTACCCGCCGCCTGAATAACCGTAATCCCCACCGGTGATAATGTCGAAGAAGCCGTGGGTGTCAGCGTAACGGCAGCCGTACGTTGGGCATCCATATTTTCTGTGGCAGTAAGCGTAATAACGGCCGAGCCCGATCCGCTTTCTGGAGACAAGCTCAACCAGGGTTGGTCGCTGACGGCCGTCCATACTTCACCGGCATCGGCAGTCAACGTCATTGTAGCTGTAGCGTTCGAGGCAGGCAAATCGATCGTCGTCTTGTCGACAGTAAACGACAACGGGTCAAGTTCACCCGCATCACCCCCTTTTCCGGGTTTAATCGGAAGAATCGTCCCACTGCCGCCTGAAGCAACACCCCCCGATGTTAAGGTAAACGTATAAGGATGGCTGTACCCCCCGATCAACACATTGTCTTCAACAGGTTTCCATTCGTATTTTTTGCCGTCCGCCAGCGCAACAGCGATGGTGACGTCCGTCATCTGCTGTCCGGGAAGCAGGAATGCCGACGCCGTGGCCGTATTGGCTATCGCCTCCGTTGTCACAATCGGCGTAATCTCGCCGATATCGGTTCCCTGCGTCACCACGCCATCCGTAAGATCAAGCCAACCGTCGGTAGTAACATTATTCAATGTAACCTTCATACCCTCCAACACAACATCCGCAGCCGAGAACGAAAGAACCAACTGCGCCAGTTTATGATCAAATATCAAGGGAATTTCGGGCGTGGTCTTATCCTTTCCCTCGGCCTTTGCGTACAGCACATCTATCCGTGAAGGATCCGTCTGATCGGTTATGTCAAGGGCATAGTTGAAATCGGTTATGGCAGAAGCCGAATACGGATAATACGCCACAAAATCCAATTTCGATCCGTCACCCGGCAGCATAACGGCTTTTTTCGCGTCAGCAGCCTGAAATACTCCCACCGCACCCGTCTCGGAATTCACATAATCCACGTTTAAGAAAGCAGCTTCCTGCCACGTTTTCCCCGTAGGAACGGCATAAATGCCGATACGATCACCGGCATCCCATTCAGTCCCCGACGCACGGGTTAAAGGAGGATCATTATGTGTTACCTCACTAATCGCACTGTAAAATGCCACGGCTACACTATCGTCATTTCCTTGCGGAATATCCGTTTTGCTGCAAGCGCTTGCAAAAAGAAGCAGCATACCCAACACAGGCAGATAAAAAATCATTCTATATTTCGTAAAAACAATAAAAAAAAATCCCCCTAACGGTTTATATCGTCAAGGAGAAAAATTATGCAAATTCAGCTTCAAATCCTATCTTGAAAATGATCTCGCAGCAAAGATAGGCAATCCGGCAAAAGAAAAAAATATTTTTTTTTAATTGACGAAAGAAAAACTTTAGTTAAATGATTATCTGTATGGGTTTCTCTTTGAAATCGAATACCTTATCACACTCTAAACACTTTCCTTTACAATTCATTTTTTCTTGTTTTCCACAACGCCATCGGATGATGCTTTATCCTTTCTTGTTGTACCTATGCAATTTCATTTTGACCTTGTTCCAGATAAGAGAGAATATTTTCAGGAGCAAATAGCTTCCATTGGGAGTGATAGACCAACGTAGCCGCTGATTCGTCAAGCAGATAACGCGTACTTTTTCCTTTCTTTTTTCGGCAAACCTCTAGGAATTCGTCGCTCAATTTTAATTCCTTTTGAAAATAAGAAAGCAAAAACCCCGTCTTCTGGTAGAGAAATTGTTTGTCGTATATTTCAAGGTAAGTTATCAGTTTGTTTTCGTTCAAATAAGTCATGGCAGCTATTGCATGCAGCAATTCTTCCAATCCTCCTGCCCGATCGATGCGGTCGATGCAATCGATTACCGTCCGCTCTTCATCGGTTACATGCACCAGCGAATTCATTGGCGGTGTATAAACCCCTTTTTCGCTTATCGATTTGCAATAAAAATAATGAATGCCTTCGAAATCGAATGGAGTAAATTTTTGTGCAGAGGAAATGTAAAGGATAAAAAATTGCTGGTGAGCCAATCCATGATATTCTAAAGCTGAATGATGCGATACATAGGCTGAGGGTGTGATATTGCTTCCGATTTCGAATTTTGTAGCTATGGCCTGTTTTGTTGCCAAATCGGTAACTGTATACAAATCGCGGCGAATCTGGCAGATCAATTGTTGTTTCTTGTAATTTCGCAGTAAGTCTTTTGCCGATTTTTTATTTCCGACAATTTGGACAACATCTTCCAGACGAAACAATTTCATCCGATGAAAATCTTCCAGATATTTCTTCATTTTATTTTAAATTTTTCTCAAAGGTACGGAAAAATCCGGACTTTCGGGAAAAATTTAAAGTTTTTTCTAAGAACAGCATAAATACGGTAAAAGCAATCTTTTTGTCTCGTATTGGCATTGTCAAAGACAACATCGACTTTTCGGTCGCCGATTTTTGTTTTGAGCTCTGCCGGAAACCCCACTTTTGCCTCAAGAGTCGAAACCTCCTCGTTGTCGTTGCCTATAAACAGAAATGTTTATTTTTCGGCGTCTTTCTTTCTATTACGTTTACGTTCTGAAAAAAAGTCGCAAAAGTTATTTATCATTCGCATAGTATCGGTTTACGGCAGAGAGTGAAGATAGTTTGCTGGTTGGTATCCAAAACTGCGGTAAACCTGACACTATGAATCATAAAGCCCTAATTCTTCATCTGCATTCATTATTTCAACGAGGTATTTCTTTTGTTCCTCTTTTTTTGTTAGATCGGTTTGTCGAAGAAACCTTGGTTTAAACTTTTTCAAATCGCTTTCCGTTAGTTGATAATATCGCATGATTTCGTCGATTTCTTCTTTATTCCCTCTCTCCAACACCCTGTTGATAACAGCCGTTTTATTTCTTTCCCAATCAATTTTATCAACATCCGTATCCCAAAAAACTATCCTGCGAATGTGGGGAAATTTTTTGGGGTTTAATCGCGAAAACTTTTTATCCTTGTATTGTTTTATATCGTGGTAAGTTTGGAGCAGCGAAAGAAAGCCTTCTTCATAACCCATGAAACTTTCAATTTTCATTGCCTGATCAATGGTCAAATTGCGTTTTCCGGTGACAATTGCGTTTATGGTTTGATACTTAATGCCCGTATTCTTTGACAATGTCCGCTGCGTTATTCCCTTTTTCTTTAAGTCTCTTTCGATAAGTTTTCCGGGATGAATACCTTTTATGAGTTCAATGCGATTATTCATATTTTTCACTCTTTAGGCAAAGATATGAAATATAAACAGAAATGTTTATTTTTCGGCGTCATTCTTTCTATTACGTTTATGTTCTGAAAAAAGTCGCAAAAGTTTTTTTATCATTCGCATATTGTCGGTTTACAGCAGAGAGTGAAGATAGTTTGCTGTTTGGTATCCAAAACTGCGGTAAACCTGACACTATGAATCATAAAGCCCTAATTCTTCATCTGCATTCATTATTTCAACGAGGTATTTCTTTTGATCCTCTTTCATTTTCTGCTTGTAACGAACAATATCTTCGTATTTAATGCGTCTATGTTTACCTATTTTGGTGTACTCAATCTTACCCTCTTCCAGTAGTTTCACCAGGTGAGGCCGTGAACATCCCAGCAATTCTGCCGCTTTCTGTGTGGTCACTTCCGTAGCCATAGGCACTATTGAAACAGGTTTTCCCTCGCTCATCGCTTTTAAGATTTCACTTAAAAGTTTCAATGCTTTTACCGGGAGTATAATTTTTTCTCCGGTCTCTTCAATTTCAATTTCAGCCTGGTCTGTTTTTAACCGGTCGATAGCCGAAATCAAGGAAGAATAAGAATTCCGTGCTAATTTTCGTTCATGCTTATCCGGTCTTTTTATTTCATTGATTGTTTTCATATTTCTTTCATAGCTTGATGTAAATTGTATTCACTACAAATATAATCGAAATATTTGGAATAATCGAAATATTCGAAACATTTAACATCTATTTTTCGGCGTCTTTTTCATTGTTTCATTGGTAAGTTGCAACTTCAGAATGCAGATGGTGGTTGGTGGAAAGTTGAGAGTGAGAGTGAGAGTTGAACGCTCGTGGTGGGTAGTTGGAGACTAGAGTAAGGGAGCGTATGGGAATTTAAAGGTTGGCGGAGCGGGAATTGTCGTAGTGGCCTGAGTGGTTGGGGAAGCCGGAGTAGTTAGAAATTTTGGGATGAAATGAGATGAGATGGTTGGGTGTGAATTCATGGGTTGCAAGATGATGGTGAGGGGAATGGTGATTAGAGTTTGGTTTCTGATTCGGATTTCATTTTTACGAAATTTACCGGGGGCAAGAAAATAAGTCCGAGTCCGGCCTTTGCTGCCAGTTGCGAGAAATGCTCTCTTATATAAGGATAAATTATAGCAGAAACCTCTTAATTATACGGTTAATGCTAAATTATCAGGGAAGAAAGTTAAGTTATTATTGACGGTAAATTTTATGCTTACATTTTTTCGAAAAGAATTAAAAATATCCAGTGTATTTTTTTCGATAGGAATTTTTATAATTTGATTATTTGTAGAATATGTTGGGAAATATTTCGATCCTCTAATCTCAAAATCGACTTTATCGATGCCAACTAATGCATCATCCGATATAAAACAGATGATTTCCGAAGGAAATTGTTCAGTGAACTCGTCAAAAAACTTACTTTCCCATTGAATGTACTTATTGTCAAAATGATAAACCTCATTAGGGACAACTTCGATAAAGTGGGTATTCGATTTCTCATCATGTTCATAACGAACACGAGTTCCGGGGAATTCGTTTATAAACGATTTTAATTTTGATATAATAAATTCACTCGATGTCATATTAATATTTTTTTAATATAGGTCTGATTCTTTTTGATAACTCAATGGCTTTTAAACTATCGTTATATAAAAAGCTATTATCTTCATAATCGGCAGAAATTCTCAATTTCCTTAATTGGCCTATCGATTTATTCTGAAGTTCACTCATTATTTACAAATCAATAGTATTAATTCGATTGTAAAGTAAAGCATGATTTTCCCGTAAAGGTAGGCAATTCAGTAAAAGAAAAAAAATTTTCTTTCATAGAGCAATGCCTTCGTTCATGATATTGATTTGGAAAGGCGTTTTAAATGGTCTTTTTTCCCAATTCTTTTTTAAAACAATCATCGGACTGATGGGGACACCCGTTTCTATTTCTATCTCATAAAGTGGTATGGTGATTTGCTGTTCTTCTTTTACCGACAATCGCTCTTTATCTACAATGATCAGTAAGTCAATATCACTGTCCGGTCGAAAATCACCTCGGGCCAGGCTCCCGTAAATAATACCTTGTGCATCAGGAGCAACCCGCTGCAATGTTTCTTTTATTCGTTTCAATATTTCGCTTCTGTCTTGCATGGTGTATGGCTTTTATTCCGGAAGTTCAAACCGGTTTTTGACGAAATCTTTCACCTCTTCTAATATATCCAATATCACTTGCTGATGCTTACCCAACAAGTTCAGCCCCTCAATTATTTCATCGGTAACAAAAGGAAACTCGTACGTAACAATGTTTCTCGTTTCGCGGAGCATCATCCATTCATCGGCACTTCCAATGACATTCAACTTCTCGAGTTTTGCCAGTCGGTCAATAAAAGGCAATTCCCTGATATCCTCCCCCAGATTCTCCAGAATTGAAGGGAACAATTTTCCACCCATACTATCCTGAAGTTTCGAAAAACGAAAAATCAACTGGTCCATGAAACTCAATTCTTCCGGTTGCAACTGCTTATATTTTTCTTTATCCAGGGGAAAATGGTCTTTCACTTTCTCCCAGGCAAAACGCATGCGCTCGCTATGAATGGTACAGAGTTGAACCGCCTCTGTCAGTTTATTCCTATTTTCCGATTGATTTTGCATATATATTGGTCGAACGATTAGATTACAATTTTACGCGGTCGCGAATGATCGAACGGTAAAAGCTTTCTTTTTGTCTCGTATTGGCATTGTCAAAAACTACATCGATTTTTCGGTCGCCGATTTTTGTTTTGAGCTCTGCGAGAAATCCCACTTTTGTCTCAAGAGTCAATACCTCCTCGTTGTCGTTGCCTATAAACAGGTCAATATCCCCGCCTTTTTTCCTATCGTCGGTTCTCGAACCAAACAGGTAAACGGAGGTTCCGTCCCCGAAATGTTTCTTCGCCAATTTCTTTATCGTATCTATCTCAAATTCATTTAAACGCATACCGGCTTCGTTGTAGAAAAATTTTTATTCGTCATCGATAACAGCGAGTCTTTAGGCAAAGATATGAAATATAAATAGAAATGTTTATTTTTTCGATCCTTATATCCCATGGTGGCATAGAGCAAGGATAAGAATCTCTTGCTATCATATTATGATGAATTTCGGGTTATAACCACAAATATACATCCTATTTTCATTTTTTTCGGGTTGCAACCACAAAATTATCTTGTTGACACTGATATAACCGGTACCCTTTGGTGCGATAGCGGCGGGATCCTTTGAGCGATATTATCCTGTTTTTCCATAGCTGCTCGAAATCCAACACATGCAAAGGTACCACTTCGATCGTTTTATCCCCTGCCGCTATTTTGTCCGTTTGACCCAAGGTAACGATCGATATCGTTAAATCTTTCAATCCGAAAATTGTTCATTCTGCATTATCCATTATCAATTAATTTTTATCTGCGTTTTCAATCTGCGAACATCTGCGTGAAATAAATTTCTTTCTCGCTAATCTACGCTGATTTTTTTCTGCGCTTATCTGTATATATTTGCGCATTAATCTACGAACATCTGCGTGAAATATTTTTTTCTTCCTCTCGCCGATCAACATTCGTTAGCATAATTTCCCATTCACTTTTTCACAAGTTCTATAAAAACAATTCCACGCTCCGTTATCCTGAATTTCTGATCAGGATGATTGGGTTTATCGGGAATTGTAAATTCAATCAACCCATGCTCCTTCAACTTTGCAATTGTTCTGTTTAAATGGCCGGATATCGTTTTCAATCCTAACGCATTTGCCAATTCGCTACGCGATAGGGATTCTTGTTGGAGGTGAATCAATATAAAAGTAAACATCGTTTTTTCTTTACGCTCTTGCCCAAACTCTTGCCCAAACTCCTGCCCTAACTCTTGCCTCGATTCTATCTCTGCCTTAAAGTTCCTTTTAACAAATTGGACTTGAAAAGATAACCCGACTTCTTTCCAGCGAAATTCTATTTCAGGATATGCTTTCAGTTCGTCGGCAATCAATTTCAAACCATTTCCCCATTGATCGATGATTCCGAGCAATTTAAAAACCGGAGCAATCACTCCAACCGACGACCTTCCGGTTTCTTTAGTATTTCATGAATGTTCATTGCATAACAGAAGTAAGCGATTCTAAAACGACATGTTGATCATTTAAAAATGAAATTGGTAGTTTCGTTCATTATTACAAAAATAATCATTGAGTCCCCTCCAAAAAGTCGTTTTTAACTATTTTGATAATTGTAATCAACAGATAATCAAATAATTTTTGTAAAAAATTACTCTAAATGAGGTTGTCGGAGGGGACTCAATTTTCGTTTGAAGAATTTTCTTTGGACTTTAATAAATCCTGAACATCCACAGCATAAAAGGAATAACTGCCCCAAGGGAAATAGGAAGTTTGATTTGCAATGTAGGATCGCAAATTTGTGATGCATATACTTAATCCAGAAATTTGAAGCATCTGGATTTTTTGATCTTTGGATAATACGGCTGTTTTGTCGAATTCAAAAAAACACATACCGGTAGTCGTTATGGAATAACCCGGCATATTTTCTTCATTGTTTACATTAATATTTACTGAAGCTACAATTCTGTAAATCTCCTCGGTAATATCTTGTTCAATACGAAAGTCTATATCTACAGGATAGGAGTTTAAAATGTCAATAGGGTTATTTTCTTCGACTTCGGTAGGCAATATAAATGAAAGACGACTTTCAACAATTACAAATTTCTTTAATATTAAATCTGATCTTTTGGCAATCATGATGCAATCTTTGTTTGAGAATTATTGGCGCTGGCATCTACACTTTCCCAGCCATTATGTTTGTCAGAAATATTATGATCTCTACATTTTGAAACAGGTTTGTTCGAAAATAAATATCCTGAATTAGCCAATATGTTTTTGCTTCGTTCTATATCATTGTAAGATATGTTATAATATCCTGCCTTATCGCGACGCATCACATCTTCCATTTTTTCAAAAGAAACAGAAGGAACTAGACCGATAGATAATGCCAATTCTACTAATTTGGAAATTCGATGATCGGCTTCGCCATTAAGAATTTGGCTAATGTAACCTTTGGATACCCCCAATTTTTCAGCGAATTGAGTGCGAGTGAGATTATTTGCTTTCATGTAAGCTTCAACTTCATTGAACAAATCGATTTGAATTTTGGTAATCCAATATTCTTTAGATTGAATAAGTTCTTCTCTTTTCATAATTTTCTATGTTTTGTTTCCGAAAGATATTCATCTACTATCGAATGAAAAGTTCGGATATCGGCTGCTTGAGTATTTTTATATCCTCCCATTACAACCATTTTACCTCCCGGAATGTTGAACACATAAACCCTTAAATGTTTGCTTTTAAATTCATATCGTTTTACAGCTGAATTACTTCCTTTTATTTCTCGGAATTTAGTATTAGGTAAAGAGCTGCCATTTGCGTATAAATCCATGTAGGCGAAAATTGTAGTTAATTCCGAAATATACTGTTTTTTCTGTTTAATTTCCTTTTCAAACTCATCGATTAAACATATTCCATTAACCAGCAATTTTTCAAAAACCTGCCTGCCTTTTACTATATCAAATATTTCGGTTGCAAATGTACGCATAAAGTTTAGTTATTACTAAACTCAAACAAGGATTTTTGAGTTTAGTAATGTTTTTTAACGTAATCAGAAAGATTTTTCTTTCATCATAACATTGTATACATAAATCACTAATTTAGCAGTCTAATCAAAGACTGTCCTAAAAAGGGGTAGCTCACACGACGTCTTGCAACCGAAATAATTTCATTTTGTGAAAATCTTCCAGATATTTCTTCATTCTGTTTTAAATCTTTCTCAAAGGTACGGAAAAAACCGGACTTTCAAGTTAAAATTAAAATCAATGGTCTTAGAATTTTTAAAATAATTGACAAATCGAATTAAGTTACAATTTTGTAAGTTACAAATTTGTAAGTTATCATAAAAGTAGCTACCATTCTCATCTCGCCTCGCCGATGGGGCAAAACTTCATTGGTAAAACGAGCCGGCGCAATCTGCGAAAGCAAAAATAAAAACCGACCTTTCCTTCGGTATCGGTTGGAAGGAATTGGAAAAGCAACCGGATGACATTCTTGATTTAGCGGAAAATATAGCACAGAAAAAAAATATGCAACTCGTCATTTGTATCGATGAATTTCAAAATATCATGCACTTCTCCAATCCCGAAGCATTTCAACAAAAGCTGCGTTCGCATTGGCAGCATCATCATAATGTCGCCTATTGCCTTTATGGCAGCAAACGCCACATGCTGTTGGATATCTTCAGTAATCCTTCACTGCCGTTTTACAAATTTGGCGATCTCATGCTCCTGGATAAAATTCCCGAAAAGGAATGGATTGTTTTCCTCTGTAAACGTTTCGAAGATACCGGAAAAAAGCTTTCGATCGAAAATGCCCGATTAATCGCTCAACTGGCCGACAATCACCCCTATTATGTGCAGCAATTAGCTCAGCAAGCATGGTTTCGGACAAAGGACGCATGCTCTCAAGAAATTATACTCTCGGCACACGAAGATATCATCGATCAACTCAGCCTTCTGTTTGCCAACAGCACGGAAAAATTGTCTTCCTTTCAGATTCATTTACTGAAAGCTGTTTTAGCAGGAGAAAAACAGTTGACGGCGAAAGAAACCCTCGAGAAATATCGATTGGGCACTTCCGCCAATGTGGTGCGACTTAAACGGCTGTTGATCGAAAATGAGATACTGGATGATACGGGTGAAGAATTATCGTTTTTAGATCCGATGTATAAATATTGGCTTCAAAAGAATTTTTTCAAGGAATAAAGTTTTCATGGTAACAAAACGTAGGATTTATATGAGATAGATGGTGAGAACGGCTTGAAGTGAGCGTAGGAGAGCGGGTTGAGATTTAAGCGCTCGTAGTTGGCGGTTGGAGTAAAGATGGGAGAGGGTGGAAATTTAAGGGTTGGCAGAGAAAGTTGATTTTTGCGACAAACGGATTCTTAGATGAGAGCAGGTTGAAATTTAAGGGTTGGTAGAGTGGGAATCGCCGGAGTGTCTGGCGTGGCCGGGAAGGTTGATCAGGATTGAACAGGGTTGTTCACGAGAAAGATATCGTCCTTATCGGGGTGCGCAACGTTTTCGGCCGGCTCGGTATCGTCCAAGTCAGAAAGTGCCGGAGAAGTCTTGTCAAGCGAAGCGTAGGGCGAATTGAGGCTGAGAAATTCCGGTACAATCTCCTTCATCTTCCTCACCGTCTCCCTGTCGTCATACGCATACGAAATACGTATCAGCTCCTCAATCTCCTTCTTCACCACCTCATATTCGTACTCCCGCACGTCGGCAATCATAATTTTCTCGTGGTGCGTCGGCTTGGTATACTCCTCCACGTTCAGCAGCTCCTCATACAGCTTCTCGCCCGGCCGCAGCCCCGTGAACCGTATTTGCACCTCCTTGCGTCCCGAAAGCGCGATCATCCTCTTGGCCAGATCCACTATTTTCACCGGTTTACCCATATCAAACACGTAGATCTCGCCACCTTTGCCCATCGAGCCCGCTTCCAGCACCAGCTGACACGCCTCGGGAATCGTCATGAAATAGCGGATGATTTCCGGATGCGTCACCGTCACCGGTCCCCCTTTCCGAATCTGCTCCTTAAACAGCGGAATCACCGACCCGTTGGAGCCCAGCACGTTGCCGAAGCGCGTGGTGATAAACTGCACCGAGTGCCCTCCCTGCCGCTGCAAGTACTTCGCCAGCGACTGAATATAAATCTCGCAAATCCGCTTCGAGCACCCCATCACGTTCGACGGGTTCACCGCCTTGTCCGTGGAGATCATCACAAACTTCTCCACCTTGTATTTCACCGCCAGATCCGCCAGAATCTTCGTCCCCAGCACGTTCGTCTGAATCGACTCCGACACATTCTCCTCCATCATCGGCACATGCTTGTAAGCCGCCGCATGAAAAATATACTGCGGCCGTGTCTCCTCAAAAATCCGCTCCATGCGCGAACCGTTCGCCACATCCGCCACAAAAATCTGCGTATCCACCTCACACCACTTCTCCTTCATCTCCAGCCGCATATCGTGCAACGGCGTCTCGGCCTGATCCACCAAAACAATCGTGTACGGATTAAAAGCCGCCACCTGTCGCACAATCTCGCTGCCGATGGATCCCGCCGCCCCTGTCACCATCACCCGCTTCCCCTCAATGTGCGAAGCAATGTGCTGCATGTTTATCCGTATCGGTTCGCGCGGCAGCAAATCCTCTATCTCAATCTCCCTCAGCTGCGACTTCCTCGTCAACCCCCCATTCAAATCGCTCAGCGGCGGCGTGGTCAGCAAGGTAATGTTCCGTTCGAGAAACCGGCCGAGCAGCGGCGTGTTTTGCACCTCCTCAATTTTTTGAGGCGACACAATCACCGTATCCACTCCCTTTTTCTCCATCACGTCAAACAACCTGTCGTCGTTGGCATACACATTCACCCCCATCAGCGTCTTCCCGATCATCCGCACTTCGTCCGAGATAAACCCCGCCACGCGGTAATTAAATTCGGGATTACCGTTCAGCGAGCGCGCAATGCTTATTCCCCCCTCTTTCGTGCCGTAAACAAACACATCGTTCAGCGCTTTAGACTGATGCGTCAAATATTCGTAAAACTCCTTGATGCAGATCCGCGAAAACACCATCAACATCATGTTGAGCAGATAAGTAGAGAAAAACAACGTTTCAGAAATAGTAAATGGCGGATGATAAAACGAGAACGTTTTCAGCAGGATATACGACAGGCCGTAACCCAGCGTAAGCGAATAAACGATCTTCAGCAAGTCGGTGAAAGCCGAGAAACGCAAAATTCCGCTGAAGGTGCGAAACACCACAAAGAAAATCACGTTGAACATCACCAGCACCAGGGTAATCCAAAACCCCTCCATGCGCACGTTCGTACTGAATCCGTCGAAGCCGTAACGCAAGAAATACGTCAACAGGCACGAGCAAACAACGATGGCCACGTCAATAACCAGTATCGAAAAACGCGACAATACCCTGTTCGACAAATACTCTTCAACGAACTTTTTCATTTGTGCTTCTCTAATTTTTTACAAATATAAAACAAAAATTAATATTGTACACCAAACGGAGCATGAATTTTGAAAAGAAACAATATATATTTGCAATTATATTGTAAAGACTAGCCAATAGCCGTTTAAATCCCCTCTACATATTAATTATTTTAATTTATTTTTTTTGCTGTTCAAATCCCCATTAATGTCAATGATATTACTATTATTGATATTGCCCATTTTTTGTTTATGATATTTTCCATTTTTGCTTAACAAATTGAATATGCCTGCTATTATACCTGATAATACTGCCACAATTATTGGAACTACCCAAACTTGGTTTTCTTTAATAAACTCAATTATATTCATAGTGCGATAGGATTTGACAAACTCGAAATGGACAGAGATGGGGTATTTGTGAATTTGTTAATTATTTTACTTCCAATATAACTGCCTAAAATACTTAAATCCAGTGTTTTTAGTTCTAAACAATTTAATAGTTTACATGCGCATTCCCAATTCTGATTAATATTACAAAGATACTTACGAACCTGTTTTTCTGTAAATAGCGGTTTGGTTTTCTTGAGTTCTTCAACAAGAGGAATGAGATATTCCTGTTGTCTATCTCTTAACCTTTTGTAAAATAATTTGCAATTAGCATCACTGAATTTCCAGTAGTTCATTTCAGAATCTATATAATAAAACAT
>DFUT01000023.1 GCA_002381125.1 Bacteroidales bacterium UBA4179
AGAATTTATTTTTATCGTTTGAGAAGGATTCATAGTTGATTATTCGTTATCTATATACAAAATTTGAACTAAAAGATGAATTCGTTCATTTTTTAATGGAAAATCGATGAAGCTTACCAATAGGTCATATTTTTTCGCCCATGAAATAAGGCATTTGGTTGTTCTATTCATGGTTTCGCTTTTCGTAGTGGGAGGATTCTCATGCGACGGGGAGAAGTTGCGCACGAAAAAACGGGATATTTCGTTACAACGAGAAGCCGTGGATTCGCTGCTCTCCGGAATCGGGGGAGATTCTCTTGCGCTGCACAATTACATGAAAATTGCCGTAACGAGCAACGACAACTATGCCGAAATGATGACATCGCAGCTGTTGGGAGATTTTTGTTTTGAAAATCATCGTTACGAAAAAGCCATTGAATATCACCATAATGCCTTGCATATTGCCGAATTGCTCAACGACGGCCTTTCTGTGCTCAAAGCATGGAACGCATTGGGAAGAGATTATGAGCAAAGGGGCGAGTTGAACGATGCAGCCGATTATTACTTTAAAGTATTGAATAAGATAGATCAATTTAATGACCATATCGGCAATGAAATACAAATCGAAAAAGCGATTGCATTGAATGGCTTGAGAACGGTTTTGTTGAAACAAAACCAAACCGACGAAGGCCAAACGAGTCGGTTTGCCGAAATGTGGTCGGAGTACGAAAAAACACAATACGCAAAAGCCGAAAAGAAAAAACAGGACGGCATCCGCATCCTGTTGATTACTATAACTGTGTTGATTGGTTTGGTGTTGGTTATCTATTATGATTATCGCAATCGTTCGAAAAAAAATAAAGCAATCCTGAAGCTCGAAAGCATGAAGTCTGATTATTGCATGGACCTTTCGAATGAATTTAAAACGCCGGTGAGTGTCATCCGCGGGCTTGTCGAGATACTGAAAAACAACATTGAGGGGGAAGACAAGAGTCGGGCACTGATCAACCTGGATATTCTTTCCCGCGAGTCGGAAAATTTGTTGTTCCATATCGACGGAATTCTTTCTGCGTTATCCATACGCTATTCCCCCAAACCGGCCAAACAGATCCATGACGATATGGTGATTTATATAGGTTATTTATATGAATGTATGCGGGGCTATGCCGAGGCCAAAAAAATCGATTTCACCTTTCGCAGCGAACTCCAATCACTTGCGATGGACTATTCGCCCGATTATATTCGAATCGTCGTTAATACGCTATTGAGTAACGCTTTCAATCGGTGTAAGCCGAACGATACAATAGTGCTTTCCATTGGTAACGACGGTATGCAGGGGAAATGCATTCTTACTTTGTCGGATACGGGTGAAAGCATTCCCAAGAAAGAGTTGCCGTATCTGTTCAGTGCTTTTTTGCCCAACGAATCGGACAAAGCCGAAAATAAGGGACACAATGTGGAATTGTTTTTTGCCAAACAACTGATCGAGAAATTCAATGGGCATATCGAGGCGAAAAGCGATCCTCACAAGGGAACCGTTTTTACCGTTATTCTTCCTGTAACCCATCGTTGTGCTTGTGAAAGGAAAGCATATGCATCGGCCGATCTCTTATCCTCTTTGTCGCACGTTGTGCCTGAACATAATGATGCAGCGGTTCGCGGTGATAAGTTTGATCAGGATAATGCAACTTACTTTGTGGCCGCCGGTGCATCGGAAAACGGGAAAACGAAAAAGCCGGTTGTGTTGATTGTTGGCGACAATAAAAACAGGATGCGTTATCTTGCTTCCATCTTGCAAAGCAGCTACGGCATAGCGATTGCGGAAAACGAAAAAGAAGCACTGCAAATCGTCGAGAATGAGATGCCGGAGTTGATTATTGCCGAAGCCCTTACATTGCAGGTAAATGGGTTTAAGTTGTGCAAAAAAATAAAAGGATCGAACACGGCCAACGCCATTCCCGTAATTTTGATCACATCGAAATTGACGGCCGACGATCGGGTGCATGGCTTCAAATGTGGTGCAGATGCTTTTCTTGCCCATCCTTTTTCCGACGAAGAGCTGCTTGCCGTTATAGAGCAATTGTTAAACAACCGCAAGCTGATAAAAGAAAACTGCGCACAGATTATGGGCAATTCCAATCATACCAAAAATGCACTCCGAAAGGGCGATATGGATTTTTTGGAACGAGTTACCAACATCATCTACCGCGAGAGCGGAAAAACGGGTGACATTATTTCGTTGCTGGCATCGGAAATGTGTTTGAGTACATCGCAACTCAATCGGAGAATAAAAGCCGCCACAGGTCTTACCACCACCAATTATATATTAAAAGTACGGTTGAATAAAGCCAAAAAATTGCTGATGAAATCGCAAAAACCCATTGGAGAGATTGCCATGGATTGCGGGTTTAACGATTTTGCCTATTTTTCACGTTCCTTCAAAAAAGAGTTCGGCATGACGCCTACCTCTTTCCAACGCTTGCCGCATTGTGAAAACTAAAACCGGCATGTGCGGGGAATCAATAGGCACCACAATATCAATATCAATATCAATATCAATATCAATATGTACCGAAATCAACTTAAAACAATACCGCCATATCCCGAAATCAATCCTTTCTCTCATTAAAAAAAGGGACACGAAAAACAACCTGTCCGGCTATATAAAAAGTGCCTGCCGATTTCTTAAAATTCTCCGTTTTTTGTCTTTATTCTGCCTATTTTAGGGTGATTGTCTGAAACTTGTTTTTGTTTTTTATTTACCTTTAAATCAATGCAATCCATACAAAAAATGCATTTTTTGTTATAATTTAACGAATGTTAATGCCGATCAAAGACAAATCGTTGCCTTTTTAGGACAAACATTTCCCTTCTTTTCCATCTATTTTTGAGACAAAAACGGATAGAATCATGAAAAGATTTGCCATTAACATTGCATGTTTCCTCCTTTATTCTTCTTTCGCTTTTTCGCAGAGCGTAGGTATAAAAACAAATTTGCCGTACTGGGCAACGACTACTCCCAACATCGGGGTAGAGTTTTTATTGGGGAACAAAATGACGTTGGAATTATCGGGCGGTTTCAACCCTTTCACTTTTTCGGAAAACAAAAAGTTGAAACATTGGTTGGTCTATCCCGAACTGCGCTACTGGACCTGCGAGAAATTCAATGGACATTTCTTCGGATTGCACGGTTTGGGAGGGCAATATAATGTAGGTGGCTGGGATATTCCTTTTTGGCATTTCGAAAAGCTAAAAGATGCACGCTATCAAGGGTATGCGTATGGTGCAGGAATCAGTTACGGGTATCAGTGGATATTGGGCAACCGCTGGAATCTGGAAATCACGCTGGGGGGCGGATATGCCCGGTTTCATTTCGATAAATATCCTTGCGTAAAATGCAGTACCAAGATAGGCGAAGGAGATAAAGATTATTTCGGTCCTACAAAAGGAGCGGTTTCCCTTATTTACATCATCAAATAAAGATACAAAGAAATGAAAACGAATAGATTATCCAAATCATTGGTATCGGTTGTTTTAACAACATTATGCCTTTTTATCGGAATGTCGGTTACAATGGCTCAACGAAGCGTAATCGATCAGCTTGAATTTGGCGACCAAAATGTGAGAAAGCAAGGCGACTTCGTTTCTTTGGATATGAATATCGATATAAGCGGTATCCGATTACTCACAAATGATGTATTGATAGTGACCCCGACATTGCAGTCGAATACGGATAAAAACCGGATAAGCCGTTTTTCTCCTATTATAATAACGGGTTCGATACGAAATAAAGTGGTGAACAGACAGATCCGATTAAATGCGGAACCGAATTACGCAAAGTTAAATCCGGTGGCCATCGTAAAAAGAGAGAACAAACAAACGCAAATTTTGAATTATCGTTCGCAAATTCCTTTCGAAGCGTGGATGAAGGATGCGTCGCTGATTATGGTTACCGAAATGAGGGGGTGTGCCGACTGCGACTTGGGAAGCGAAGAAAAAACCTTGTTGGCCAAGGCAATTGAAGAGTATGTGTCCAAATACGGATTAACTTACATCGTACCCGTACCCGAACCCATCAAGGGCCGAAGTGAAAAGCACGGCGCTTCACTCAATTTTCAATTCGACAAATATGAACTGTTGCGCAACTACAAGAACAATGCGGCTGAACTCGACAAGGTTGACCAAATCATAAAGGAAATCCAACACAATGCGGATTTGACCGTTACCGAGTTTTTGGTAGTAGGGTATGCTTCTCCCGAAGGGCCTTTTGAATACAACCGTGTGTTGTCGAGAAACCGGGCTGATTCGTTTGCCGATTATTTGAAATCGGTGCATAAGGTCAATCGCAGTCAACTGAAAGTGGAAGACGGCGGAGAGGATTGGGAAGGATTGCGCAAAGCGGTGGAAGCTTCAACTCTTCCCGACAGGCAGGGAATCATACGCATTATCGATGAAGTGCCCAATCCCGATGCGCGCGATGCCGAACTGATGAAACTTTCCGACGGGACAACCTATCGCATCTTGTTGAACCAATATTATCCGCCTCTCAGGCGTACGGATTATACAATAGCTTTCAATGTGAAAGATTTTTCTGTGGAAGAAGCCCGAGGGTATCTGAAAACCAATCCCAAACTGTTGAGCCTGAACGAAATGTTCTTGGTGGCACAGTCGTATCCGCCCGATAGTAAAGAGTTTAAAGAGGTATTCGATATTGCCGTACGCTTATACCCGAACGATCCGGTTGCGATCGTCAACAGTGCGGCAGCAGACATAGAAAACGGAAACTTTACCGCTGCTTTGGAAAGATTGAACAAAATTCAAGAAGATCCGAGAGCGTGGAATAACCTGGGTGTTGCCTATGCCCTCACCGGCAATTTGGAAAAAGCGAAGGAATATTTCGAAAAGGCGATTTCCAAAGGAGACGAGAAGGCAAGGCAAAATGCGGAAGAATTGCAAAAATTCATGAGTGACAACGGAATGAATTGAAGAGAAAAACGTGACGAAACAAAGACTCGAAAAAAGGTCTATTTAATTATTAATCCATTAAATTCTTTAAAAGTATGAAACTAAGTAAATTCTTATGGGTGTGTGTCGTAGCTTTAGGCTTTGCGGCTTGTACAACGGACGAGGTACCTGGGGATGTGAATCAGCATACAACAGATTCCTATGCTTCCGTAACGATTAAATTTCCGGGAAAGGTGACGCGTGCGCTTCCGGGCGATTACAATGATAATGGTACGTGGGTAGGACGCGACAAACTGGAAACGGTGACGGTGTTCTTGGTAAACGAGGCGAAACGAGTGGTAGATTACAACTCGTTTGCAAAGAGTTCTTTTGCCGAAATTGACGCCAATGGTGTGTTGAAACCCAACTTGGCATTAAAAGCAACGGCGGGTGACAATGTGCGTGTTTATGTGGTCATTAACGGCGAATCGGGAATATTGAATACGCTGAAAGCTACATCGGCAGCCGATTTTGCCGCGGCATTTGCCGGTGAAGCAGCTAAAATCGCTTCCGAGGTGGCTAAATATGATACGGACGGCACCGAAGTAATCATGATGACCAATGATGAAGATGATTATGAAATCGTTGTTGAAGCCGGAGTGACGGAAGAGCTAGCAAAAGCTGGAACAAAAAATCATGTTCAGGTGAATGTAGAACGTGTGGTAGCTCGCGCCATGCTTACGGTTGTTCCGGAAGGAGACGCATGGACAGTAAAAGCCATTCAGGCAGGTGTAGAAACGCCGATTGCTACAGTTACCGAAGTAACCTATGCCGTGGGACAGAGCAACAAGAAGTTCTACATCATGAAGAAAGCCGATTACTCGACTCCCAACCCGGTTTACAGCTATGTTCCTGAGGGTACAGATTGGGAAAATAATACCTATTTCGACTATACCGGTTTGTCATCATCATCATTTACAGCGGTTCAGGAATGGGCTTACGATGCTACAGATGTAGCTACTCCGCTTGCTGCGGAAACCACCAGTAAGTTTGTATTGCCGGTAAACCATGTGGTCACGGAGACAGACTTAACGGTTGCCCGCAATTCCTACAAGAAGGGGAATACCACTTACTTCGAGATTCGGGCAAAATTTATGCCTCTCTTGGTGGATGGCGAAACTCCCACTTTTACTGAACCCACCACAGTTTATTGGGGTGCCAACGATAGCAAGTTTTACAGCACGAGAGAGCTTGCTGAAGCTCAGGGACAGAAAGCAACCAAATTTACAAATGGGGTAATGAAATACATACTGTGGCTGAATCCCAACAGTTTGGTATCGACACCTGCCGATCCCAACCCAAAAGTATCACCGACGGTACGCAACCAGGTCTATCATGCACACATCGATGCTTTCCTGCGCATGGGATTGCCCCACAACCCGCTGAATCCGTATGATCTGAATGATGATGAGGATAATCCCGACAACCCGATCAGTCCGTATGATCCGTTGAAATCGGATTATACGTATCTATCGGTATCGGTTAAAGTATTGCCGTGGACGATCCATTCTTATCAGATTTCGTTGAGCGATCCTTCGACGATGTATTAACCACAAGATGAACGGGGAGGAAAGGACAACCTTCCTCCCTGTTATTCGGGAAACAAAAAATATTCACTCATTTAAAAAACATAAAGATGAATTTACAGAGCAAGATAGCCGCTATTCTGTTGTTTGTATTGGGAATGATCACGTATGAAGGTTGCGACTCATTGATCTATGAAGACATGAGTGATTGCCCTCAAGGTGTATATGTGAAATTTTATTCCAAAACCCCTTGTGATGTAGATTCTCTTTATCCGGTCGATATCAAGGATTTACGCATATACGTCTTCGATGCAAATGATGTATTTGTTACGGAGTATGCGGTAACAAACGTAACCTTATCCAAAAATTACGAATACTATATTCCCATTGAACCTCACGGTTTGTATTCGTTTGTTGCCTGGTCGGGGATCAATGAACGTTATACGATGAAACCGTTGCAACCCGGCAAAACCACCAAAGATGAAGCCTTGCTGCAATTGAAGCGTTCGGCAGAAATTGCTGAAAACCTGGAAGGCACAGAATTATATATGGGAACGAGCCCATCGGTGTTGTTGCCCGATCCCCAAGAATACGGTTCGTATTATGCACATACTGCCGTCAACATGCTGGAACTCACCAATCGTGTTCAGGTGATTGTGGAAGGTTTTGCCCATCCCGAAGATTATATGGTGTATCTGAGCATCCGCAATGGCGATTATACGGTTAAGGGAAATATCTTCCCGGGTGGAAATCTCAAGTATTATCCTTCGGAAATTTCGTATGAAGATAACCTGCTTACTGCCAACTTCACAACCCTGAAGCTCGAAACGGGATTTGACGATTGGCTTTATTTGCAAACAAAAAGCGGGGAGACCGTTTTTTATCAGGAAGATTTCTTGGGAACGATTTTGATGCAAAATCCCGAGATAAATTTGAATTGTGATCACGATTTTGTCATTCGTTTCAAAGTGAAAGAAGATGAGGGTACTTACGTAGTAGTGGGGGTATGGGTGAACGACTGGCAGATACACACTTATCCGACAGGGGTGGACACTGATCTATAGTAGATTGATGATGTTGAAAACAATGTGCAGTAACCATGCAATAACAATATAAGGTATGAAAAAATCGATTTTTTCCGGGATACTTCTCCTATCGGTGCTGACGGGTTGTATCTATGACGAAGGGCCTGACTGCGAAAATGAAACCGCCGGAGAAACGTATTTGGCTGTGAGGTCGTCATCCATTACTTTTCCTATAGCAAACGGAGAGCCGGAATCGATTACGCTGAATACCCTTCGGATTATCGTTTTTTCTCAAGCAACCGGCAGGGTGGTAACCAATAAGGTTTTCGATATTTCAGATCATGAACCGCCCACGGCAGATAACGGTTGGGTAGTCGATTTTTCAGATATCGTGGTGGAAACAAAACCCGGGGAGAGTATCGTCTATGTGATCCTGAATGAAGATGTGTCGGCCGTAAGCGGAAAATCGCTCGCAGGAGAACTCAATCGGTTGTCAACCTTGGCCGATATGAACACGTTGGTGAATACGCCTTTGTCGTATGCCGCTCCGTTGATGGTGGAATATGAAAGTGACGGGGTGACGCCAAAAGAACCGCCTTTTGTCATGTCAACCTTCGGCGAATGTGATATTCCCGAGGGTCGCACCGCAGCCGATCCCTATTTGGCTGATCTGAGAGGTCCTTCGGAAGGACAGAGCGGCTTTGAACTGGATCGGACAATGGCAAAGGTTACCATCGCGAGTGTATCGAATCGTCCGATGTATGAAGGACAAACAACCGACAATGTAGCCACGAGTTATATTTTCATTCTGAAAATG
Source organism: Bacteroidales bacterium UBA4179 (assembly GCA_002381125.1). Lineage (GTDB taxonomy): Bacteria > Bacteroidota > Bacteroidia > Bacteroidales > Dysgonomonadaceae > Anaerorudis. Next base: position 8,352 of record DFUT01000023.1, read on the forward strand.
GGGCTGGTAAATGTTCCCATGCACTACTTGTGGTCGCCAAACAGGTCACAAACCGAAGGCTACCCCGTACCTGCATATACGGGCAGCTATCAGACGTTGGATTTTGGTTTGGAAGATCCGGAGAAGGGGTATTATGATCGAACGTGGGACGGCAATCTTGCACTGATTCTCACGGCTGATGCTTATGAAATCAATGCGCTCAAAGATTCGGTGGTATGGTATAGCGGTAAGGCGGAGGGAAAAAAATCCTATACCCTTAATAAAACCGATTTGGATAATTTAATATATACGTATTCCGGCAATTATAACAACCAGCCGTGGTACGACAAATATAATGGAGGAACACCGCCGATTCTGGAACTCAACGCGGGAAATTTCTTCGATTTTATGGAAGAGGAGTTTCAATCGGCATCGCCGGATGATTTTCTTCCCGTTTCATACGATTATTTCAATGAAAATATCACACCCGATATGACGGGTGGAAATTGGGATATGAATATAGAAAACATTTCGTTTTATGTGCCGGAACATATTTTGGCCGACAAAACTTCACCGGCAAATGCAACAAAATTGTATGTGAAAGCATCTATGGCATCGGCTCCGGATACCATTTCTGCAGAAATGGGAAATCAGGTGACTTGGAATCCCACCACATGGGGCGATTGGGTATATGCACTGAAGCCGGGAGGAACCGAAAGCATCACAAAAGTAGAAGCCAATGCTATATGGGGTTTTGAGAGGGATACGGTTCCTCACCTCAAAAGTAACGGGCAAATCGAGTATATCCCCATTATTCGGCATTATTGGAAAGCAGGAATACGCTATCGTTATGGGCAACGTACGGGAAATCTGGCACATGCCGAATTCGCATACATCTCCGACAGCCAAGATATTCACGAATTTTATCTGCCCATATGCAATGGACCGGCCGAAACCGTCGACTACAATATTTACCGCAATCACGAATACCGGTTTTCTGTTCATGCCATTGAAGCTTGGGTACAAACACTCAGCAGAGTTGCGACGGGAGACAATATTGTTTTACAAATGGAATAATGCTTTAACGCAGAAGAATCGTTGTTTATTTTTTAAAGTATCATTGTATGTTTAATGACTCTTAACATAATGAAAGCGGATGATTCAAGAGATTCTTCTGTTGTTTATACGAATGTTTCGGAATGCATTGTACGTTTTGCCGATGGCGAACAAAAAATCATTTCAAGTCAAAAATCGGGCGATTTATTGATAGTGTACATTATGAAATATAAATCGGATGAATTGAGTTTTGCTGAATTGGTGCTGAAGAACTATCGAAGTTCGAAAACCGTAGATGATTTATCGGTTCGCTGTGGATATCGATCGACGAAGACATTTACACGTCATTTCAAAAAAAATTTCGATACGACGCCCAAACAGTGGCTGTTGATGATGAAAAAAAATGAAGTGATTTACTATCTGAAAAACACCGATTATACCTTCAAAAAAATAGCCGCACTTTTGGGTTTTGCAAGCGTCTCTCATTTATGGGATTTTTGTATCAAAAAGGTTGGTATGAATCCTACCGAAATACGCAGTCAAAAAGAGTAGTTATTCGGTTTGTTTGCTCAATAGGTAGCGAATGAGGACTTCGCTTTTTTCCTTTTCGAATTTCAGGCGTTCGATTTCGAGCAGCAGCGAGGAGAGTTCGTACGATTGGGCAATGGCTTCTTTTTCTTTGTTCGACAGGCGTTTCGATAGGGTTCGTTTGCCAATGAAATGCACCGTGATGGGGTGGTCTTTGAAGGTATAAACGAATTGGGCCACGCCGTTTTCATTCTCTCCGCTGTAGCGCACAATCTCGTAACTTGCGGTAAGGGTGCTGAAACGGTAATTCAGTCCTTCGGAAGTGACGGGAAGGGTTTCGGCATATTCGCCTTCGGGAAGGCTGACTCTGATGTGGTTGTGATGGATATTGCTGCCAACAACAACACTTTCGAGGTAAAGGTTGCCCTTTTCCTGTACTCCCGACCGTACCGTATTTTGATAAAGCGTTTGGCTCAGCGGGTAAATTTTGGGAATGTAATCGCCAAATTCCTGGTATTCTTCATCGCGAACGTAATCGAATTTCAACAGCATGACTTTCAGCGTGTCGTAATTTACCTGAAGCATGGAATCGCAAAAGGCAATGTTGCGCTGGTTTTCGGCTAAACGCACATCCTGCATCAATGCAAAGCCGGCTTTGATCTCTTTAAAAGCTTTAGGAAATTTTATTTTTATACTGTCGATCTGTCTTTTAGCCAAATCATAATTGCCTTCTTCATAAGCTTGTTGAGCGGCATTGAGGTAATCTTTGGCCTTTTTTTGATGGCTTTGGGAACACGCCATGAGTAGAAACAATCCGATAAAGATTTTATAAAAAACGGGTGCGGCCAAAAAATGGGTTGTCGAATGAAGCGATTTTATCTTTTTCTCTGCCATGTTTCGTTTCGTAAGTGATGCAAATGTACAAAATATATTGGCAGTAAAACAGGGTCGTAAATCGCATTTATTGCAATTTTACAAATTGTAACAAAAAAACCGAATGGGAACACGCTTTTTTGCTACAAACCCAAAAAGTGGGTAGCCAGCGAAAAATAGATCACGATGCCGAGGATATCGGCAATGGAGGTAATCAGCGGGGCACTGGCTGTTGCGGGGTCGAGTTTCAATTTCGTGAAAATAAACGGCAACAGCAAGCCGACCAAACTGCCAATCATTACAACCGAAACCATGGTAAGGGCAACGATATAAATAATTTCGGGTGATCGGAATTTAGCTATCGCCGCGACACCGATGGCCATTGTGATTCCCAGTAGAAAGGAAACGATAAATTCTTTTCCTACCAACTTGTACCAATCTTTCAAGTGGACATCGCCTGTGGCAAGCGAACGAATCATGAGCGATGCCGTTTGCGATCCGGCATTTCCTGCACTGTCGATGATAAGGGGGAGAAAAAAGACGAGTGAAACTACCGATTGGATCACGCTTTCGAAACGTGCAAGAACCGCACCGGAAAAAAGGTTCACGAAAAGCAATGCCGTGAGCCAGAAAATGCGTTCCTTGTATAAAATGAAAGTGGATGTTTGAAGGGGATTGATAATTGGTTTTTGCAATGAACCGAATTTGAGGAAATCTTCGGTTGATTCTTCTTCAACCACGTCCATGATATCGTCGAAAGTCACGATACCCAACAAAATTCCCTCCTCGTTTACTACCGGCAAAGAAGCTCTGTCGTAATCTTTGAAAACACGGATAGCCATTTCCTGATCCTCCATTGCGTTGAGTGCCACGAAACGACGATCCATGAGTTCCGAAACGGTTTGGTTGGGCGAGGCAAGAATGATGTCTTTGATTTGAATGTCGTCAAGCAGTTTCCAATTCTTGTCTACGACATAAATACTGTCGATGGTTTCGCAATTTTTGCCGTATTGCCTGATGTGTGCAAATACTTCTTCAATGGTATAGTGGGGCTTTACGGCAACATAATTGGGTGTCATCAAACGTCCGATACTGTTTTCGGGATACCCGAGCAGATGGGTTGCGATTTTTCGTTCGTCGTCGGATAAAAGTTGGATCAGCTGTTGGGTGACTTTTCCGGGCAATTCCTCGAAAAAGGCGGTCCGGTCGTCCGGGTCGAGGTCGTTCAGCAAATCCGAAAGCTTATGGATGTTTTGAGCCAGCCCTTCGATGATTTGTTCTTGATTTTCGTGCGAGAGGTGTTGGAAGGTCTTTTTGGCTTGTTCTCTGTTGAGTAAACGAAACAACACCACATCGTCGCCTTCGTCCGAATCTTTGATGCATTGTGCCACATCAAAGGGATCCAATTCGTTTAACGATTGTTTTAGGGTTTTCCAGTTTTTCTTATCGATAAGATCCCGGAAGTTGAGTTTAATGTTTACCATGATTCATGCCTCCTTACTTTTTTACTGTAAAGAGACATCGAATCCCTTTACAGAAGTTGTCTGTACTTGAAATTATTAGGATACGGATCGTCGTCCATCGATTAATAATTTAATTTTTGTGGTTTGTGGTTTGAATTTGCAAAGGTAACCATATTTTTTCCGGAAATAAAATTGCCGCATTATGCCACCTGTAAGATTTATTGTAATTTTGCAATTTATCACGAATTGCAAACCCGTATTTTATGAATATCCCTTACAAAGAGGTACGTAAATATTTAAATAAACCGGTTTTCAGGCTTGTTTCGCAAGTTGCCGACGAAATGAATGTGGAGTGTTATGTGATAGGAGGATACGTTCGCGATATTTTTCTTCGCAGAACGTCGAAAGATATCGATTTTGTGGTTGTGGGAAGCGGCGTAGCATTGGCGGAGGCAGTGGCAAAAAAAATGGGCAAACAGTCGAAAGTGACGGTTTATAAGAATTTTGGCACGGCACAGGTAAAATACAAAGGGTATGAATTGGAATTTGTGGGAGCACGAAAAGAATCGTATACCCACGATTCCCGAAAACCCATTGTGGAAGACGGTACGCTGGAGGACGATCTCAAACGGCGCGATTTTACGATCAATACGTTGGCTTTGTGCATCAATCGTGCGCGATTTGGCGAATTGGTAGATTATTTCAATGGCTTGCAGGATCTGGAAAACCGCATTATCAGAACGCCGTTGGATCCCAATATCACGTTTAGCGACGATCCGTTGCGCATGATGCGCGCCATCAGGTTTGCGTCGCAGTTGGGATTCGATATTCATCCCGAAACATTCGACGCCATCGTGGCCAACAGGGAACGCATCTCCATTGTTTCTGCCGAACGTATTACCGATGAGCTGAACAAGATTATTCTTTCGCCGAAGCCGTCGGTAGGATTCGTTTTGCTGGAAAAAACGGGATTGCTCGATCTCGTGTTCCCCGAATTGGCCGCGTTGAAAGGGGTGGAAAATCGCGACGGGGTGCAGCATAAAGACAATTTCTATCATACGCTTGCCGTGTTGGATAATATTTCGCTCAAAACCGATAATTTGTGGTTGCGGTGGGCTGCACTGTTGCACGATATCGGCAAATCGACTACCAAACGATGGGATCCTCAACTCGGATGGACATTTTATAATCACAATCACGCGGGAGAGAAAATGGTTCCCAAAATTTTTCGTCGACTGCGTTTGCCTTTAAACGAAAAAATGAAGTATGTGCAGAAATTGGTTTCTTTGCATATGCGGCCGATGCAGCTGGTGGACGAGCAGGTGACCGATTCGGCTGTCCGACGTTTGCTTTTTGATGCCGGCGACGATATTGACGATTTGATGATGTTGTGCGAATCCGATGTTACGACAAAAAATACGGCCAAAGCAAAGCTTTACCTTCGCAATTTTAAGATGGTAAGGAAAAAGCTCAAGGAAATTGAAGAAAAAGATCGAGTACGAAACTTTCAACCGCCTGTGGATGGATACGAGATTATGCAGACGTTTGGATTGAGTCCGGGAAAAGAGGTGGGGATGTTGAAAGCGGCTATCAAGGAGGCCATCCTTGACGGAAAGATACCCAACGAGCACGAAGCGGCGTATCGGTTTATGTTGGAGAAGGCAAAGGAGATGGGATTAAAACCGATCGAATAAAAAGCAAAAAGAGTGCGCCGGTGCCACAGGGCATGGCATAAGCGGGATTAAAAACCGATTGAACAAGAAGTCGTATTCAGATTATTTAGGATATGCATCGGTTTTTTTGGCAAAATTTTTTGTTACTTTGCAAAATAATCGAAGAAAAGGCCGGTTTTGCCTGTTGGGCAATTCTTCCCGATTTTATCCATTACGGAGAGATTTCCATTCCCGAACTCAAAGCTTGATACGATATAGGATGAGGATATGACGAAAAAATACCGAGTAAACAAAGCAATGTTTTTTAATGCGAAAATTACCTCCATCGTTAGCATTACGTTGGTTTTGGTGCTGTTGGGGCTTACTATTTTGACGTTGTTTCTTGGAAATCGGCTATCGGATTATGTGAAAGAAAATGTGAGTTTCAGTGTGATACTGGAACACAATGTGACGGATGCACAAATTGCGGAAACCAGAAAACGGTTGGACGACATGCCTTTTGTGAAATCGTCGCGTTTTATCGGCAAAGAGGAAGCCAAAGAACTGTTGATTCAAGATTTGGGAGAAGATCCCGAAGAGTTGCTGGGCTTTAATCCGGCACCCGATTGCATTGAGATCTTTTTGAAATCGGAATATGCCAATACCGATAGTTTGGCAAAAGTGAGTGAAATCATCAAAGCGGAAACCAATATCGACGACTTGCTGTATCAGCAGGAAGTTATCGAGTTGATAAATAATAATCTATCTAAAATTACCGCTATTTTGTTGATTTTGTCGGTTGTGTTGTTGTTTATCTCTTTTACGCTAATCAGCAATACGATACGATTGAGTATCTATGCAAAACGGTTTTTGATTCATACCATGAACTTGGTGGGAGCAGTGGATGCGTTTATCCGAAAACCGTTTGTTAAAGAGCATATGATAATGGGTATTATTGCCGGATTGTTGGCCGATGGTATTATTTTAGGAATTTTATACTATTTTGGCATGGAATATGCAGATTTAAGGTCAATCCTAACTGTAAACGATATAACCCTACTTTTTGGGACGGTAATCGTGCTGGGAATAATTATCACGGGTACGGCTACCGTTGTTTCGGTAAACCATTACTTGAAAATGGATCCCGATAGTTTGTATTATGTATAAAGGACACAACGTTATGTTGCGCTGATTAAAAAAAATATGGCACAAAAAAATTTTCCGTTAAGCAAAACAAACATTATTATCTGTGGAATAGCAGTAGTAATCATCATTATTGGGTTTTTGTTGATGATAGGGCCGGGAACGACGGCAGAGACCGGCTTTAATCCCGATATATTTAGTGCGCGCCGCATTAAAATAGCCCCGATGGTTTGCCTTGCCGGTTTTCTTCTGGTAATCGTCGGGATTCTTTATCCTTCCAATTCCAAAACAAAAGAAGAAGAAAAAAAGAAATAAACCTTATCCTTTTTAATAGCTTTAACAGCCGGAATGAATAGTATAGAGGCAATCGTTATTGCAATTGTGGAGGGACTGACCGAATTTCTCCCGGTTTCGTCTACGGGGCATATGATTATAACCCAGGCCTTGTTGGGTATCGAAAGCACACCTTTTGTAAAAGCTTTCACTGTCATTATACAATTTGGGGCTATTTTGGCTGTGGTTGTACTTTACCGGCAACGTTTTTTTCGGCTGAAGCCCGTTAAAATAAGGGATCCCGAGGCAGTAAAAGGAATGGGTACGTGGGAAAAATGGGGAACCTATGTGAAACGATTTCTTGATAAATTCGATTTTTACCTGAAACTGCTCATAGCGCTTGTCCCCGCCGGAGTATTGGGATTGTTGTTGGGTGATCAGATCGATTCTTTGTTGGAAAATGTGTTGGTGGTTGCCGTTATGCTCGTAGCCGGTGGAATTGTGATGCTTTTTGTTGACCAATGGTTCGACAAACCCACCCCCGATCAGACTGTAACGTGGCAAAAGGCGCTGAAAATAGGGTGTTTCCAGTGTATCGCCATGATTCCGGGTGTTTCGCGTTCGTTTGCCACTATCGTGGGCGGGATGAGTGTTAAATTGGACCGGAAAAATGCAGCCGAATTTTCGTTTTTCTTGGCAGTTCCCACAATGGCTGCTGCAGCGGGTTACAAGTTGTATCAATTGATGAAGGACCCTATCGGCATGCCCATGCTGCATGACAATTTGTCACTTTTACTGATCGGGAATATCGTTGCTTTTCTTGTTGCCGTGATCGCTATTCGATTTTTTATCGATTTCATTACCCGGCATGGTTTTAAAGCGTTTGGATATTATAGGATCATCATTGGTGGATTAATGCTGATTCTGTTAAGTACAAGTACAATTTCGAATATAATTTGATTTTCGATGGATTTTATTGAAGGAGAGGTTTTATACATCAATAAACCTTTGTATTGGACGTCGTTCAAAGTGGTGGATGTGGTGCGTGCCAAAATCTGCGAACGATTGAAGATAAAAAAATTGAAAGTTGGCCATGCAGGAACGCTGGATCCGTTGGCCACCGGAGTGATGATTGTTTGTACGGGGAAAAAAACAAAAGAAATTGAACGTTTTCAGGCGCAAACAAAAGAATATATGGCCACTATTCGATTGGGGGCGACAACGCCGTCGTTCGATTTGGAAACTCCGATCGATGCAACGTACCCTATTCATCACATTACCGAAGAAATGGTAAATGATGTGCTGAAAAAATTTATCGGACCAATCGAACAGGTGCCGCCTGTTTTCTCTGCATGTAAAATAAAGGGGGAAAGAGCGTATAAATTGGCCCGTAAAAATAAAGACATCGAACTAAAACCCAAATTATTGGTTATAGATAATGTAGAATTGCTTACTTGCGAATTGCCAATAATAACGATAAAAGTGGTTTGTAGTAAAGGCACCTATATTAGAGCACTGGCCAGAGATATAGGCAGAGAGTTGGGATCGGGTGCACATCTAACCCAATTGGTGCGTACGAGGGTAGGAGAGGCGACACTCGATGAGTGTTTGCAAGTAAGCGAGTTGGATCGTTTTTTCGATGAAAACATAAAAAATGATCCGGATTTTTTAATTAAGTAAATAAT
>DFUT01000002.1 GCA_002381125.1 Bacteroidales bacterium UBA4179
GGAATGAAGATTGACCGAATGTATTTTGAGAAATTTGAAGATAAAGTAAAAGAGGATGACAAAATCAAGGAATTAGTTCAGCAAAAGGATTTTGATGCAATAGAACAATACATTATCAGTCAAATATTTGATAAGCCAGAGGAGTATTACAATATAAGCAAACTGCGGAATGCCATAAAAATTGACAGGCGGTTATCATTGAGAGAAATCATTGAAAAAATCTTTGGTTTTATTCCTTATTTTAAATCTAAGGACGAACTGCTTGACGAGGAATTTGAAAAGTTTGACAGTCGTTATTTACCACCCGAAGAATATTTCACGTTCGCAAGGGATTATTTTAAAAGTTACATTACAGACTCTGAGTTCAGAGACATAATCGAAAATAGAAAATATGCATTATTAAACACCAATCCAAATGGTGATGTATTCAGAAAATTGCCTCCGGAATTGCGTTTTGCGATACCTGAGTACATAAAAGATAATGTATCACTTAATAAATTTGTTGCATAAATGTTAGACCAAGAAACAAAACGCAGGATTGATACTGCAAGAGATATTTTGGTAGGAAAACTACCTAATCCACAAAGCCAAGTTGAGCAAATTACCATTGCCATGATTTATAAATTTATGGACGATATGGATAAGGAAGCAATGGAATTTGGTGGAGAAGCTACTTTTTTTATAGGCGATTACGAAAAATACAGTTGGACAAAAATATTTGACCCCAAATTGGGCGGGTATGAAATGTTGGCACTTTACGGAGAAGCAATAGTAAAACTGAACCAAAATCCTAATATACCGCAACTTTTCAGAGATATTTTTAAAAACGCATACCTGCCTTACAGAGACCCAGAGACGTTAAAAATGTTTCTGAAGGTTATCAATGAGTTTCATTACGACCATAGCGAAAAACTGGGTGATGCTTTTGAATACCTGTTATCAGTTTTAGGCAGTCAAGGTGATGCAGGACAATTCCGCACTCCACGCCATATTATTGATTTTATGGTAGCCATTATGCAGCCAAAAAAAGAGGAAAGCATTTGCGACCCTGCTTGTGGTACTGCTGGTTTTTTAATTTCTTCATATAAATATATACTACACGAAAACACAAAAAAGAACAAAGGAGATTTACTTACGCCCGATGAACGGAAAAAGCTAATCAACAACTTCGTTGGTTACGATATTTCTTCCGAAATGGTGCGTTTGAGTTTGGTAAATATGTATCTGCATGGCTTTACAACTCCCAAAATATATGAATATGATTCTTTAACTTATACTGACCGCTGGGGTGATACATTCGATATTATCATGGCAAATCCGCCATTTATGACACCAAAAGGAGGTATTCGTCCGCATAAAAAATTTGCCATGCAGGCAAATCGTAGCGAAGTGTTGTTTGTGGACTACATTATGGAACATATTAACCCAACAACCGGACGTGCAGCCGTGATTGTTCCAGAAGGTATTATTTTTCAAAGTGCCACAGCTTACAAAGCATTGCGTAAATTGCTTGTTGAAAAAAACTTTCTTTACGGAGTTGTAAGTTTGCCAGCCGGTCTTTTTCAACCATACAGCGGAGTGAAAACCTCAATTCTCTTATTAGACAAGACTCTTGCAAAAAAAACAGATAAAATCCTTTTTGTAAAAATCGAAAACGATGGTTACAGTTTAGGAGCTCAAAGAAAAGAACTCGGCACAAGTGACTTGCCAGATGCCACAAACTTCATTAAGCAATACATTATATCCATTCGCAACAATGATTTCTCGCAAATTGATTTTGAACATTTGCCTTTAAACTCGATTGCAGTTGAAAAAAGCAGAATAGCTGAAAATGGAGACTATAATTTAAGCGGAGAGAGATACCGAGTAAATTTGGAATTACGAAATAAAAGGTTTGAATGGGTTTGTTTAGGCGATATTGCAAATATTAGTGCAGGTAATTCAGCACCTCAAGGAGATGAGTATTTTGATAACGGTACTATGCCATTTTTTAGAACCTCTGATGTCGGGAAAGTGCATATTAGTCATGATTTAGCAATTTCAAATGATTACGTTAATGAAAAAGCCATTAAAGAACTAAATCTTAGAATTTTTAAAAAAGGAACCATTCTTTTTCCCAAAAGTGGTGCGTCAGTATTTTTGAACCATAGAGTAATGATGGCAGTGGATGGATATGTTTCAAGTCATTTAGCTACAATTTATGCAAATGAAGCAGTTGCTGTTCCAAAGTATTTATTCTATATGCTCTGTTTAATTGATGCTAAAACACTTACTGAAAACCAAAATTATCCTTCACTTAGATTAACTGATATTTTCAACATTAAAATTCCACTTCCTCCTCTATCAATTCAGCAAGAAATTGTATCCAAAATAGAGCAATACGAAAAAATCATAGCCGGGGCTAAGCAGGTAGTCGAAAACTATAAACCCCAAATTGATATAAAACCCGATTGGGAAATGGTGGAGTTGGTGAAGATTGCAGATGTAAATGATAAATCTGTTGATCCAGTTGAAGCTTTTGGAGACACGGAATTTTGTTATGTTGATATTTCAAGTGTCGAAAATGAAACTGGAATTATTTCATTTGATAATATAATTTCGACTAAAGATGCTCCAAGTAGAGCACGCAGAGTAATTGCAATTGGAGATATATTGTTATCAACCGTTAGACCTAATTTGAAAGCATTTGGCTTTATAGATGCTCTTCCGGATAAATGTCTTGCTTCTACTGGTTTTGCTGTTATTACTGCTAAATCGGTTATTAACCCGAGGTTTCTATATTATTGCTTTTTTAATGAATTCGTTTTAGGACAAATGTATAACAGAATGGGTAAAGGCTCTTATCCAAGTATTAATCAATCGGACGTTAATGCATTAAGAATTCCTCTTCCACCTGTATTCGAGCAGAAAGCCATTGTATCCCAAATTGAAAAAGAGCAGCAAATGGTCAATGCTACTAAAGAGCTAATAAATATATACGAGCAAAAAATAAAAGACGAAATCAACAAACTATGGGAAGCATAATGGCAAATGCAATTGACATACTGGAATATCTGCCGAACTCTTATAAAACCAGAGACGAGCAAGATTATATAAATTTCCTTTGGGAAAGTTTTGAGAGTAATTACAATAATGCGAAATATCCCTTTGCCTTTATTGCTTACCACATGCTTTACATGAGCTTTGTTTATTTCGAGGTCTGGCAAATTAAAGAAAACAGAAAATCAGACTTTGAGAAAGCAATGGTTGGATTAAGCAACGACATGGAGAGTGATTTTATGAACGCTGTAACGCCATTTGCTTTTGTAAAATCAAACGAAGCACCTTTTTTCAAATTCTTCAAACTACTTGGTTGCGACAATTCAAAAATTGGCACTTACAAAAAAAGTGTTGACGACCGTAATAATTCCTCACATAGCAACGGTAAAATATTGTTCAATGACAAAAGCATTATCGACAGAAAGATTGATGATGTTTTAAGAGCAGTTGATGATATTCAAAATCACTCAAAACCAATCATTGAAGAATGCCTTGCAAAATTTTTAATAGAAAACCATGACCCCGACAAACGACAATATTACGGTGACTTAGACCAGATTAGAGAAATCCTGATACATGGAAATTATCTCTCTCAAAAAGACATTGAACATTTGCTGACTTTTGACGTTACAACTCTATCGAAAAGAAAAAACTATGAAGCCATGGAAAGCTTATTTGAAACATTTGTAGAAAACTATAAAACAACATAGCCCACGCTTCGTAGTCAAACACATTTGCAGGTCGCACCAGCCAACGCTAAGACCAAAACCTGCAAAAGAGCTTGCCTACCCCAATGTACGGCAGACAGAAATGATGCAGCAAAAATGAAAGAGTAATGGCGAGAAAAATAAACAACGAAACGCCAATAAAGTGTATATGCCATAAGGGTTTCAGTGGGTATTTAGGCATTTTAGCCACTCAAACTTTCGTGTCGAAGGACAGGAAACTGCTCCGAAATCCCCTAAGGTGCATACCGCGGATCGTTAGCGGTCATTGCCGGGGAGAAGTGTTGTCATTAAAAATTCACGTATGAAAAATAAAATAGAGATATTCAAAACTGCCGACAACCAAATTGAACTGCAGGTTCAAATGGACGCTGATACCGTTTGGCTTAGCCGGTCTCAAATGTCAGAATTGTTTGGTCGTGACAGAACAGTTATTTCACGCCATTTAAGCAATATATTTAAAGAGAACGAATTAGACAAAAGTGTGGTATGTGCAAAAATTGCACACACCACTCAGCATGGAGCCATAAAAGGCAAAAAACAGGTTTCTGAAACTGAATTCTACAACCTCGATGTCATCATCTCTGTAGGTTATCGCGTTAAATCGCAACGGGGTACTCAGTTTCGCCAATGGGCAACCCAACGGCTTAAAGATTATCTGGTGCAGGGTTATGTCGTTAACGAAAAACGTTTGGAACAAAAACAGCAGGAAGTTGAATACCTCAAAACAGGTATCCGCATTCTCAACCGTGCTATGGATGAACAAACGACCGCCGAAGAATTTGAAATGCTTAAAGTGTTTGCCAAAGGTCTTTCACTCCTCGATGATTACGACCACGAGTTGCTCGACAAGAAAGGGATAACGCAACAACAAACCAATTATCCGTCGGTTGAAGAATACCTGAAAATGATTCAAGTCATGTATTCCGAAATTGATTCAGAGCTGTTTGCAAAACCCAAGGATGAAAGCTTTCATAGTTCGGTAAACCAGATAAAACAATGCTTTGGAGATACTGAACTTTATCCCTCCATCGAGGAGAAAGCTGCCAACCTGTTGTATTTTATCACCAAAAACCATTCGTTTGTAGATGGTAACAAACGTATTGCCGCCGCATGTTTCCTCTATTTTATGGAACAAAACAAGGCATTGCTAAAACCGGATGGCACATCCATCATTGACAATGCAGCACTCGCAGCTCTTACGTTGTTTATTGCCACCAGTAAGCCCGAAGAAGCTGGAATAGTGAAGCAACTGACAATAAGTATTTTAAACAGGAATAAGTAAACATGACAGACTCAGCAATCATGTTAAAAATATGGAACTTTGCCAACGTACTGCGTGACGATGGGTTAGCTATGGCGATTATTTGGAACTGTAATACTCTGCCAAAAATTATACCACTGGTTGAAGCTATCAATAGCCTACTTTGCAGATACGTCAACGTTATGGGCTATAACAAGAAGACAGAAACAACATATTGACAATGAATTTACCTCAAAGACATAGACAGGAAACTGAAAGACTAATTAAAGAACTCACTTCAACTACAGAAGGGAAAAAGAAAGTTGAAGATTGGATTCTTGAAGAAGGCTATTATCCAGAACCTTATGTATTACCACCGTGCTTTAAAATAAGTGATTTTGAATTGCAACAAGAAAAATTTGAGAAGAAAGACTATACAGACAAAAATTGGCAATCTGAAAAATTGGCAACAATATCATTCCCGAAAACAGGATTAATTCAAAGAGTATTTGGGATAATTCACCCACACAGATACCACGATATTGTTTGGGAATTAATAAATGATTGGGATAAACTTTTATCAATTCTTTTTAATCCCGATAACGAAATTTATTCATACAGTTTTCCGATAGCCTTGACTATAAACAAGCAGGGAAAACTCCGTTCAGGTCGAATGATTTATGAATTCCTTGAAATGGCAGAAAAAGATTTAGTTGCCGAAGCTTACAAATACAAACAGCTCACAAAGATTGATATAACTAATTTCTACAATTCAGTATACACGCATACAATTGCATGGGCCTGGTGTGGTGACAGATATAAAGCATTAGCAGATTCAAATTTCAGCTACACAGGTTCAAGAATAGACAAATTAATTCAGTATTCAAATGATAAGCGAACTAATGGAATACCTGTTGGTCCTCTCCTAAGTGACTTAATTGTTGAAATAATACTGTCTGAAAGAGACACATTCATAACACAAAAGATAAAAGGAAAAGGTATTGATTTTTTAGCAACACGCTTTAAAGACGATTACCGTATATTATGTAATTCACAAGAAGAAAGCGATATAATTATCAGAATAATTATTGATGCTTTGAATGAATATAATTTACAGGTTAATGAAGCAAAAACAAAAACAGTTTCGTTGCCAGAAGGTCTTTATCGACCACATTCCATTAAATACGACATTTTTTCGTTAAGAAAAATTCCTGCAGAAAAAATTCCTTTCAAAAAGTTTGAATATACACTTCTTAAAGCATTGGAAATTCACAGAGAACACTCAGGGACAAGTCTTTTAGAGAAATTTCTTGGTGAATTAATTGATAACAATAAAAAAAAGGCAATTAAAGAACGACTTTTAGTTGAGTTCGCTAACCCAAACATACCTGATGATGCTCACAATTATTCAAAAGTCAAGAAGAAAAATATAATGAAGACAATAAGCCTTTTGATGCTTCTTAAAAACGAATCATCGAAGAGCTTGGGTAAAGTATTAGCTATTATTGAATGTCTTATTCTCGATGAAGATAATAAGTGGCTTTTAGATGAAAGCTATTTGTTAGATGTTTTTCTTATTGAGATTGAAAAGTCAATTCTTAAGAACTCTTCATTTGAACTTTCTTGGTATTTATATTTTTGTTATCGTCACAATATTGAATTTGATTTATTACGCTTGCTTAAGAGACTGAAGAAAGAAGGAAAAATCAGTTGTAATCCAAGTGAACTTGAAATTTTAAAAAATCCATTTATCGCAACATTAAGAAACAAATTCCCCGGAAAACCAGAAGGCTGTCAAAATCCATTTGGAGATAAAAAGATAAATATTGAAATGTTTAAAAACCCCGAACAGTTAAAAGATGTTTTTCTTATTAACTACTTAGATGTTTTTGATCGTGCAGAACCTGAAAATTAACCATACAGCTAATGGAACACTTGAAACCTATCCTCATGTAGCTAGTATCCTAAAAATCGCAGAATACTTTTACTCTTGCTTGAAAAGCAGAGGTGCAAAACTGTTCAGGTAGTATCTCCAGTTGGCCCAGACGTGGCCGCCGTCAGACTTGAAGAAGACGTGGTCAAGACCGCATTCGGTCAGTGTTTTGTCGAGGGTGACCGAGCCTTCCCATAGGAAGTCGTCGGTACCGCAGGCCAGGAAATAGAGCCTGACTCCGGTTTTTTTGAGAGCGTTGATCTGCTCGGCGGTGGAGTTGCCGGCTGCGGAGAGCGGGCATATCCAGTCGAACATGTCGGGATAGAGGTTGGTTGCTGTGATGGTGTGGCCGCCGCCCATTGAAAGGCCTGCAATGGCGCGTGATTCGGGCTTTGCCAATACGCGATATTCTTTCTCGATGAAAGGTACAATCTCCTCGCAAAGGCTTTTTACGTATGCGTTCTGGAGCGCAGGATCGCGGAAATTCAGGTTGCTTGTGGGAAGTCCCAATGTCTGGGCTGCCTGCTGGTTGGGGTTACCGTTGGGCATTACCACAATCATCGGCTCGGCAAGTCCTTTCTCGATAAGATTGTCAAGAATTTGTGCGGCGCGTCCCATGGATGTCCATGCCTCTTCGTCACCGCCGGCGCCGTGCAGCAGATAGAGAACCGGATATTTCGTTCTGCTGTTCTTTTCGTAACCGTAAGGGGTGTAAACGGTAAGACGGCGGTTCATTTTAAGAATCTCGCTGTCATACCATTTGTACGCTACGGTTCCGCGCCGATTGGCTTCGAAATAGTTTTCACTCCGTTCGCCCGACACAAACAGCATGTTCAGATAACGGGTACCGTCACGCTGCACCATGAAGTTATGCGGATCATTGATCGATACGCCGTCCACCACGAAGTTATAAGTATAGATTTCAGGCGAAGGGGCATCGACGGTAACCGACCAGATGCCGTCTGTTCCCTTCTGCAATGGAACACCGCCACGCAGCCAATTACCCGTAAGATTCACCGCATTTGCATGGTTGGCACTCAGCCTGAATGTCACCTTATCGCCATCCACTTGGGGTGAAACCACCCGCTGGCGACCCCTGAAATTGAAATTGGTCAACTCCTGCGACATGGCAGAACTGCCCGTCATAACGGCAATTGCCGCAATCAATAGTATTTTTCTCATAAAGCGTCTGTTTATTATTTGTATTTACGTTGAGGCTTTACAAAAATAAAAAAACTTTCATTCATTTTCCGTTTTTACGCCCAAGCTCAAGTAACAAATCGCCACTTTTTTCATCTATACTAAGCGAGAATAAAAACTAAAACGGATAATACAATGAAAACTCTACTAAAAACCTCATTTTATTTCTTAGTTATAGCATTTTTAAATGCTTGTAATACAGACTTTAATGGATACTACTTTGAGTCTTTGACGGATATTCCGTCGTCGGATACTTACAACGAAAAGTACAAAGACTATGAGGAGAATCCCTTTATTAAAGTGTCGGAGTATCCGGTTTCAACTTTTTCGGTGGATGCCGATGGCGGTTCTTATGCCAATATGAGAAGGTTTCTTCATTTGGGGCAGACTCCGCCCAAGGAATCGGTGAGGATAGAGGAGTTTATCAATTATTTCACTTTCGATTATAAGGAGCCGGCCTCGGGCGAAAATGTTTCTTTGGAATCCGAAATTTCCACTTGTCCCTGGAATACGGAGCATCACTTGCTGAGGCTGGGTATGAAAGGAATGACTATACCGGCCGATAAGTTGCCCAATTCCAATTACGTGTTTTTAATTGACGTTTCGGGATCGATGGATTCTCCCGACAAATTGGGAATATTAAAAACCGGTTTTAAAACCCTGGTTGATAATTTAAGAGACCAGGACAAAATTGCCATTGTTACCTACGCCGGTCAAGCGGCTGTTTTACTGAAATCAACCTATGGACACGAAAAACGGAAGATTAAATCGGCCATCGATAAATTGGGTGCGGGAGGTTCTACCGCGGGAGCGGCCGGCATCATAACCGCTTACGAAATAGCCGAAAAGAATTTTATTCAGAACGGCAACAACAGGGTGATTTTGGGTAGCGACGGCGACTTTAATGTCGGGCCTTCGTCGACGGAAGAATTGATTGAATTAATCGAAGAAAAACGCGAAAGTGGGATATACCTGACCGTTCTTGGGGTAGGAGGAGGCAACCTCAACGACCATATGATGGAGCAAATCGCCAACAAAGGCAACGGCAATTACGAATACATTGATAATGCCAAACAAATCGAGAAAGTGTTCACTCATGAAATTTTAAAATTTTACACCGTAGCCAAAGATTCTAAGATACAGATCACCTTCAATCCAACCATGGTCGACTCCTACAGGTTGATTGGATACGAAAACCGGAAATTAAACGATGAAGACTTTGAAAACGATACGACCGATGCCGGTGAGATCGGTTCGTCGCAGACAATAACGGCATTGTATGAGCTTGTATTGCTCGATGTACCCGATACGGAAAAATACGCTCAATTCGATTTCAGGTATAAAAAACCGAACGAAACTCAAAGCAGACTTATCGCTCACGAGATCAATACGACTCCAAAGGAGAT
>DFUT01000022.1 GCA_002381125.1 Bacteroidales bacterium UBA4179
CAAGTGTCTTTTGCGGGCTTTTTACTGGTATACCTTCCTTCTTCCTTCGCTCTTCCTACGCTTCAAAGCAGGGATAACAATTCCGGATCCCTGGAGCCCGGTGTAAAACAACCCTGCCTCTTTGCCGTATTTGAAGCGGGATACAGCGGTGCGGACAGAGCGAACTTCATGCGAGAATGACGCAAGCCTGATGCAAGCATGGAGCGAGGATGGTGCAGCCTTGGTACGGACTTGGTGCGGAGAAGGTGTGTCTTGTCCTAAAATAAGTTTGGGAGACCAATCTTCCCGGATTAATCCCAACACTTTTTGCTTAATCCATTCCGGTGTTGCCCTGTTCCCCGGTAAGCGTTCTTTACGATCACCTGCCATTTCGTGGGCTAGACGCCGGGAATAACCGCCACGCTTGTTTTCGTTTCGTTCTAATTCTCTATACAAGGTCGAGATGTGAACTCCTATCGGTAAAGCAAACATAAGTTGAACTACGGAAGATGATAAAATATTCATGGTACTCGAGCAAGCATTTATCGGATTACTGGAAATGGCGACGGAATTGTTCGTAAATTTCTGCATCTTTGCCCACTTCTCGTTGAATCCGTGAATGGTGAAATACTGAAACAACAACCGAAATGATTTATCATCTCAACAAAACGATTACCTTTGATAAAAAAAGCGAGAACGTGAAAAAACTGATTTCATTACCGCCCCATATGGTGGATTACCTGAGAAGAAAAAATGATCCCGCTTTTTCGGATTGTTTTTTTACTTCCGATCCGAGGGATAAAAAGCTGGGATCGGGAGGAGGCACTGCCTGGTTGCTTAAAGAAAACAAAGAGTTTGAAGACGCCGGATCCGATGTTTTTGAATGGCTTTCCCGAGAAAAACGCATACTGATTCACGCAGGAGGACAAAGCCGACGCTTGCCGGCTTATGCACCGACGGGAAAAGTGTTCATCCCGATTCCGGTTTTCCGTTGGGCAAGAGGGCAAAAAATCAATCAAACGCTGTTGTCGTTGCAATTGCCCTTGTACGAAAAAATAATGGAAGATGTTCCGGATAACCTGCATACCCTCATTGCCAGCGGTGATGTATATGTCCATAATACCGGAAAAATTCCCAAGATTCCTCAAGCCGATATTGTTTGCTGCGGTATTTGGGTAGACGGAGAAACAGCCGGTCGGCATGGCGTTTTCTTTTTCGACCGAAAATCATCGTTCGCCCTCGACTTCATGCTGCAAAAGCCCGATGCCGAAACCTTGCAACAACTTTCGCAGACCCACTATTTTATGTTGGATATCGGTTTATGGTTGTTGAGCGACAAAGCAGTAACCCTGTTGATGAAAAAATCGGGTTATGAAAAGGAAGGCGATGAGATTCATTTTTACGATCTGTATTCACAGTTTGGTCCGGCAATGGGCAATCATCCCCACATCGTCGACCCGGAGATTAATGCGTTGAAAGTGGCCATTTTGCCGCTACACGATGCCCAATTTTATCATTACGGCACAGCCAAAGAACTGATTTCTTCCACTTTATCCCTTCAAAATCAAACCCATAATCAGAAGTTTATTCTTCACAAAAAGATAAAACCGCATCCGGCAATTTTTGTACAAAATAGCCGAATAGATTATCCCTTTACGGTTGAAAATTCCGATATATGGGTCGAAAACAGCTGCATCGGCAACCATTGGAAAATAAACAAAAAACATATCCTCACAGGCATTCCGCCCAACAATTGGCTGCTTGCCATCCCCGAAGGCATCTGCATCGATGCGGTACCTGTCGGCGACAACAAATACGTAATCCGCCCTTATGGGTTTAAAGACAAATTCAGCGGCAGCATTCACGATTCCGAAACGCATTGGATGGGAAGACCGGCAAAAGAATGGTTCGTGAAAAAGGGAATACCCGCTTCGGACGATCTGTTGCATCGAACAGACGATATTCAGTTTGCCCGCCTTTTCCCCGTGTGCGCCGGTCAAGAAGAAATGATTTCGGTGCTGCAGTGGATGATAACCGAGAATGAAGATAGAGATGGGAACGAAGAAAAGGCAGGCAGAGAAATATGGCTGAAAAACAAGCGTTTATCTGCCGATGAAATTTCATCGCAAGCCGATATTCAAAAAATCATGGATTCACGCGAAAAATTATTGAACGAGAATCGCGTGGCGTTGTCAAGAAATTATACCAAAAGCGTCTTTTATCAAACCGATCTCGAAGAACAAGCCCATGCTTTTGCGAAAAATCGCTTACCCCTGCCCCCTCCTCTTCCATCTGACAGTGACCTGCTGATGCAAATGCATAACCGCATGTTCCGAAGTCGGGTGTTGGAGCTAGAAGGGTTTCCGTTTCAAGACGAACGCGAAAAAGCTTTCTCCTTGCTGCGTAAAGGATTTATCGAAATATCCGATGCGCGTAAAATACATCCCAAACTCAATGTGCATCCGGATCAGATTGTTTGGGCAAGAAGTCCCGTCCGCATCGATCTTGCCGGAGGGTGGACAGATACGCCTCCGTATTGCCTGATGGAAGGGGGCAATGTGGTGAATATTGCCGTCGAACTCAATGGACAACCTCCTATTCAGGTGTACGTCAAACCTTCCGAGGAACTCGCCATCACGCTGCGTTCCATTGACCTAGGGGCTACCGAAGTAGTTACCGATTATCCTTCATTGGAAGAGTTTCACACGGTGGGTTCTCCCTTTTCCATTCCAAAGGCGGCGCTTGCCCTATGTGGATTTTCTCCCCAATTTTCAGAAAAGGACTATCCTTCACTTCAAGATCAGCTACGACAGTTAGGTTGTGGCATTGAGCTGACATTGCTCTCTGCCATTCCGGCCGGTTCGGGACTGGGCACAAGCAGCATTCTGGCAGCAACCGTTTTGGGTGCATTGTCCGATTTTTTTGGTCTCCAATGGTCAAAAAACGACATAGGCAAACAAACGCTTTTGCTCGAACAGTTGCTTACCACAGGCGGCGGCTGGCAAGATCAGTACGGCGGTGTGTTGCATGGAGTAAAATTACTTCGTACGCACGAAGGATTCGATCAAGAGCCCGTTGCAAGTTGGCTCCCCGGTGATTTGTTTACATCGCCGCAATATCGCGATTGCCATTTACTTTACTATACGGGGATAACCCGTACGGCCAAACACATTCTGCAAGATATTGTTGCCGGCATGCTGCTCAACAAATCGGAAACGCTTGCCTTATTGGCCGACATGAAACTTCATGCATTGGATACCGCAGAGATCATTCAGCTTGGAAATTTCGATGATTTAGGTTGGTGCGTCGCAAAAACATGGGAGCAAAAGCAACGCCTCGATAAGGGTACAAATCCTCCCGCCATAGAAAAAATAATTGCGTTGGTAAAAGACTACACATTGGGATTTGAGCTTCCCGGAGCCGGTGGAGGCGGATACATTTACCTGATTGCCAAAGATGCCGAAGCAGCTGTCGACATAAAACGCATACTCCGTGAAAATCCGCCCAACAACAAGGCCCGATTCGTAGAAATGAGTATTTCACATACGGGTATGCAAATTACCCGAAGTTAAAAAAATAATCTTAAAAAAGGTAATCTTAAAAATGAAACGTTATTGCCAAACATTATCGCTGAAAAACGATCCTCGACTTATTGAAGCTTATGTACGTGAGCACGCCCACGTGTGGCCGGAAGTGCAAGAAGGAATCAAGGAAGTGGGAATAGTGGATATGCAGATATATATCCACGAGAATCGACTTTTTATGATTGTCGATACCGTAGACGATTTCGACTGGGAGCGTGATATGAACCGATTGGCAACGCTACCGCGGCAAGCCGAATGGGAGGCCTACATGGATCGGTTTCAAAATGCAGGCGAAGGAAAGAAATCAAACGAAAAGTGGCAATTGATGACCCGCATCTTCAAATTGGAATAAACTTCAGTCGTAAAAATTTTTCTCAAAAGCGTTTGATGCCTCCTTTTTCAGAATGAAACGATTCCAAAAGGCCGACAAAAAGCCGGTCCCATAACCAACGAGCTGAATCCACGAAGCGGCAATACTGTAAAGTCCTACTTTTACCGAACGGTTTTTGATGGTCGAATCAATAAAAATCAACAAACAGTACGCAAGAGGAATAATCAGAAAAATGGGATAAAAAACGGAAAGTACCAACAACACAATCATTCCCACTACAAAAATCGAAGGCAACAGATGTACCGGTTTCAATGATTGAGGATGAAGCAGATATAGATTGATGCGGGCAATTCCCGAGTTGTATACCTGCTTGAAAAATTTTTTGAAATTCGTTCTACGTTTGTGATACACATAAGCCTCAGGAATCAGGGTGGTAGTAAATCCGTTTTCAATCAAACGAAGGCTGAAGTCGATGTCTTCGCCAAAACGCATATCGCGAAAACCTCCAATAGCATCGAATGCACGTTTTGAAACTCCTAAATTAAAGCTGCGTGGATGAAATTTTTCCATCGATTTTTTACCTCCTCGGATGCCCCCGGTTGTGAAAAACGAGGTCATTGCGTAATTGATCGCTTTTTGTACTGTCGTAAAAGAAGGATGAGCCTTGTCGGGACCACCATACGCATCGTAATACTGCTTCGTGAGAAAATTGTTTACGATTTGAATGTATTTTTCGGGAACAATGCAGTCTGAATCGAAAAAAATCAAATACCCGTATCGTGCTCTTTGGGCACCCGCGTTTCGTGATAAGCCCGGCCCCGAATTCGGCTTTTCAATGTATGTAATCGGCAAACGATCTTTGTATTTTTCCACTATCGTGTCGCTTTTTTGATCGGAACCATCTTCTACGACAATCACTTCAAATTGCCGATTTGTTTGTCGCGTAAGGCTATTCAACAACTCGTCCAATTCGGCCGGACGATTGAAAACGGGAATAATCACAGAAAATTGCATATCATTATCGATCTTTTCAATTCGATGCAAAACTAACGAAATAAATTTTATGTGCAGTAATGTTGTTATATTTTAAGCAATTAAACCTAAAAATGAGTTTTACAAACAATTGGCGTAAATTCGCACTTGCCGGTTGACGCTACACCTGCTAAATAAATGTAAAAAATATTTGAATATTTGAAAAATCGATTTATCTTTGTCCAACTAAATACACAAATAAAAAAAGATTTCCCAAAAAATAAGATAAGTAATTGATTCTTATCGATTTAAATACGTTTGTCAAGAGTAGGCATATGCACAGGTTTCGAATTATAATTCTCGTTTGTCTAATTATATCATCTTTCAACTCGTGCAAAGATGAAAATAACGTCACAATAAAAGGAGAACTTTCCAATCTCGATTCTCCCTATGTCGTGGTGACGCATTTTTCTACCGATATTTTGACCGTCGACACCTTAACGATCGGCAAGAAAGGACAATTCGGTTATCGGACGTTTATAGATACGTTGACAACCTTTACGTTTTATTTCAACGATTATGCATCATCGGCTGTTGTTTTTGCCGACAAAGGCGAGAAGATAACGATTAAAGGCGACGCAACCTTGCCCGATCTCATTCAAGTAAACGGCAACGAAATCAACGACGATCTGACTCTTTTCAAGAAAGAAAACGAAGCTTTATTGAAGCAGCGAGCCGAATTGCTGAATAGCATGAAAATGGATCGATTGGAAAATACCAATCATGGGGTTCTGTCCGAAAATGAAAAAATCGTGCGTTTGAACTCGCTTAATCATGAGCTTACTCAAAAGGCCGAAGACTTTATCAAAAAAAATCCGGCTAAAATTGCCAGTGTCATTCTTATCAACAACTTATTCAGAGATACGGAAAATCCAACGACGTTGGAACGTGTTTTGGGATACCTGGAAGGAGCAGCATTGGAATTTCCCCTGACCGAAGATTTGAAGACGCATTGCGATAAAATGAAATTATCGGCAGAAGGAGCTTACTTTCCTTATTTCCAATTGGTAGATATAAAAAACGACACCATTCGTTCTAGCGATTTTTCCGGGAAATACTTGGTTTTGTCTTTCCTTTCCGCTGTGGGTGTGGAGTCAAGAAATGAGGTCATTGCCCTAAAAAACGAATACGAAAAGCTCAATAAAGATTCCGTTCAGTTTATATCGATTTATATCGATTTCGATAAATATCCCATTGCATCTACATCCATCTCCAACGATTCTATTCCTTGGATTACCGTGACAGAAAAGAAAAGCTGGGCGTCCAATATCGTAGAGACTTACAACATCCGCTATGTTCCTTACAACATTCTTATTACTCCTGATGGAAGGATTAAAAGAAGAAACATCCCTGCACAGGAAGTGCAACAAACAATAGAAAGAACAACCAAGTGGAGTTGAGTGAGAAATATAAAGAATCCGTTTCATGTTAGTCAAAGTTTTTGGTGCAGCTGTCCAAGGTATTCACGCTACTCTTATTACCATTGAAGTAAATGTTGGCAGAGGCATTAGATTTATGCTGGTAGGACTCCCCGATGCTTCCGTGAAAGAGAGTCACGAACGCATTGTGTCGGCAATAGAGGTAAACGGTTATAAATTCCCGCGACAGCAGGTGGTTGTAAATATGTCGCCCGCAGATATCCGGAAAGAAGGTTCGGCTTATGATCTTCCCTTGGCTATTGGAGTGTTGGGAGCTTCGGGCGTCATTCAATCCGACAAATTCAACGATTACCTCATCATGGGCGAGCTATCGCTCGACGGTACCATCTTGCCGATAAAAGGTGTTTTGCCCATCGCCGTCATGGCAAAGGAAAACGGATTTAAAGGATTTATCCTTCCCTCGGAAAATGCAATGGAAGCTGCCGTTGTGGGCGATTTGGAAGTTTATGGTGTGAAAAATATACGCGAAGTTATCGAATTTTTTAACGACAAACGTAAACTTCAACGCACACAGGTGGATATTTATCGGGAATTCATGGGCAATCAATCGGATTTTGAATTCGATTTTGCCGATGTGAAAGGGCAAGAGAATGTAAAACGCGCCTTAGAAGTGGCGGCAGCAGGTGGGCACAATATTATTATGGTAGGCCCTCCCGGTTCCGGGAAATCGATGATGGCAAAGCGTCTACCTTCGATTCTTCCGCCTTTTTCCATACAAGAGGCGTTGGAGACGACCAAAATTCACAGTGTGGCAGGCAAAATGGGAAGAGATGTTTCGCTCATGTCCTGTCGTCCATTTCGTTCGCCACATCATACGATTAGCGATGTGGCAATGGTGGGAGGAGGAACGTTTCCCCAACCCGGGGAAATCAGTCTGGCTCACAACGGGGTGCTGTTTCTCGACGAGCTGCCCGAATTTAACCGAAGTGTACTGGAAGTGTTGCGACAGCCTTTGGAAGACCGTATTATCACCATTTCAAGAGCAAAATTTTCAATTGAATATCCTGCCGGTTTTATGTTGGTAGCCGCAATGAATCCTTGTCCGTGTGGATATTACAATCATCCCGACAAAGAATGTGTTTGTCCGCCGGGAGCGGTACAGAAATATTTGAATAAAATATCGGGACCATTGCTTGACCGCATCGATATTCAAATTGAAATCGTACCCGTACCTTTTGAAAAAATATCCGACAAAACACCTGCTGAACGAAGTTCCAAAATCAGAAAACGTGTGATCGATGCACGCAAAATTCAAGAGGAAAGATTTAAAAATGCCGAAGATATTTATTCGAATGCACAAATGACTTCAAAACAACTGCATAAATTTGTATCGATTGACGAAGCGGGACGTAAACTGCTGAAAACCGCAATGGAAAAACTGGGCTTGTCGGCTCGTGCATATGATCGCATTCTCAAAGTTTCGCGCACCATTGCCGATCTGGAACAAAGTGAGCATATCAATACATCCCATCTAGCCGAGGCCATTAGTTATCGCAATCTCGACAGGGAAATGTGGGTGCGATGAAGAGGTTGTCATTTATTTTTCTCGAAATGATGGTCGTCGTAATATTTACTGAAAGTATGTCCCCAACGAAATCCCCGGTTTGCAAATTCATCAACTACCGGGTGTCCCGGATAAAACGTTCCATTTAGTGTCGTATCCCGAATTCCGTTTTGCGGTTCATTGGGAAGGTTCCCGCTTTTCCATCGCAGTGGATTGAAACGCGGATTGATATCTATTGCCATGCCGATAGCGTGTTTCGAATATGTGGGATTGCGATAGCAAAAACTATACGTATTGTTGTCGGCCATCGATAAGCTGTCGTTCCAATTGTATTTCACTATGGGGATGACTTTTTCTACCACAAATTGTCGAGCAAGCATAAAATCGAATAAATAGACGAGATCCTCGGCAATTTCCCGATTGGCAAGAACCTGTCCTTTATGAATTTTCCCGTCCACTGAAAGATAAGTTACATCAATGAGTTCAAGCCGATCGATAATATGTTGTGGCGCCCGGCTACCTGCAACAGCTTCTTCAAAGGTATAACGACTATCGATAAGGGTATCTTCGATGGAATGTTTTTTTAAAACAAGGGGTTCCTGACTCACTTTTACACTCTTTTGTTTTTTGGAATCGGAACAAGAAACCGGTATGCACAACACAATGACGATCAGATATAGATTATACACATATTTTCTCATTGTCTCGTATTGAAATTAAATGTCATCTTATCGCATTGTGAAAGAATATCCTGAATAACCAAACCGGTTAGCGTGAATCCGAAAACCGCTGTCACATATACCACCGTTCCGTTGGTTCGCACACTCCGGGGAATAGTGTTTTTGTCGCACTCTTCTCCTTTGTTGGGATAACGCTCCTCACTATAAACACATAAAAAGGGTTTTCTCGGCTTCTCCCTTTCGCGAAAATATCGACGAAGTGCCGAAGCCAGTTTGCAGCCTTTCACTTTTTGAAATTCGGCTACACGAATTTGCAGCGGATCGATTTTTAGGGCTGCCCCCATTGAGGAAAAGACCGTTGCAGGTGTTTTGGATGCCTTTAAAAGCAGGTGCGCTTTCTGTGGAAGCGCATCTATGGCGTCGATAATATAATCATACGTTTCCAAATGAAAAGATGCCGACGTTTCTTCGCAGTACATCTGAGGAATGGCATTTATTTCGGCAAAAGGATTGATTTCGAGCAATCGATTTTTCATTGCTTCTACCTTGAGTTGACCAACGGTTTGCGTGGTTGCCGGCAATTGCCGATTGATATTCGAAAGGGCTACCCTGTCCGGATCAACAATAGTGAGGTGCATAACGCCGGTTCGAATCAATCCTTCGGCACACCAACTTCCCACTCCTCCAACTCCGAAAAGAATTATTTGCTTAGAAGCAATTGCATTCATGGCTTCTTTTCCCACCAACAATTCCGTTCGAGCAAAAAGTTCGTTGTATTCCATCCGGTTTTTTGGCTAAAAGGAATTTGCCTACACGAACAAAAAACGCATCCCTTTTTATAATTGTGATGCGTTTTTCCCAAGTCTTCGTGTAAAAATACTAATAATTCTTATACATGGGTTCAAAATAGGCCTGTGAATGCAGACACGACGGACAGGTCTTGGGTGCGGTTTTACCGATAAACACGTAACCGCAGTTACGACATTGCCATTCAATTTCCTCTTTCCGGGAAAATACGGTTCCGCTTTTCACACGTTCAAGCAATTTTCGGTATCGCTCTTCATGAGCGCTTTCAGCTTTCGCAATCATGCGATACATAACGGCAATTTCTTTAAATCCTTCTTCTTCTGCCACATCGGCACAATGTGGATAAAGCACGGCCCACTCTTCGTGCTCGCCTGCAGCTGCAGCTTCCAGATTTTCGGCAGTGTTGCCGATCACACCTGCCGGGTAAGTCCCTGTTATTTCCACTAATCCGCCTTCAAGATAATTGAACATTCTCTTGGCATGCTCCTTCTCTTGTTCCGCTGTTTCCATAAAAATGGCGGCAATTTGTTTGTACCCTTCTCTATCGGCTACTCTCGAAAAATACGTATAGCGCATCCTTGCCTGTGATTCTCCTGCAAAAGTCATCAGAAGATTTTTTTCCGTTTGGGTCCCTTTTATACTTTCCATACTGTTATTGATTTTATTCGGTTTAAATACAAATTTATCCGATTTTGTTGGAATAACAAATACGTTTTCCTCTATTTAGGATTTACTCTAAACGTTTCATCGCCATTTTTAAAAAATGCCACAATTTGTTTCGCTGCGGCCAAGCCGGCGTTGATATTCGCCTCCAATGTCTGTGCTCCCGTTTTTTTGGGAGTTGCGAAATAACGTTTCGGAAATTTAGCAGCAAATTCATCGTGTTTATCGGGCTGGATATCGGTAATGTACCTAAAATTTGGACGTTCTTCCATGATTCGCATCAAATCATCTTCATTTATCACCTCCTTTCGGGCCGAATTGACCAAAATACCATTATCCGGCATACGCGACAATAAATGATAGTTCACACATCGACGAGTATCTTCGAGTAAAGGCATATGCAATGAAACAATATCGCTGTTTTCAAAAAGCTCTTCTGCACTGTTTGCAGGTATAACACCGTATTCACCTTCTTTGCGAAGATCGTCCTCTGTCATAATAGGCGAATAAGCATAAACCGGCATGTCGAATCCACGAGCAATTTTGGCTACCATTTTGGCTACATTACCAAAAGCATAGAGGCCCAATCGCTTACCTTTGAGTTCCGTCCCCGTAGATCCATCGAAATAATTCCGCAAAACGTAAATAAGCATTCCAAAAACAAGTTCTGCAACGGCATTGGCATTTTGTCCCGGTGTGTTCATCACACAAATATCGCGTTCTGTTGCAGCATTCAAATCCACATTGTCGTAACCTGCCCCCGCACGTACAATCAACTTAAGTTGGGGTGCGGCATCTATCACTTCTCTATCAATAATATCGCTTCGAACAATAACAGCATCTGCATCTTTTATCGCATCGAGCAACTGTGATTTTTCTGTATATTTTTCAATTTTATCGAACTGATGTCCTGCTGTTTCTATAATATGTTGTATTTCACTTACCGCTTTAGACACAAACGGTTTTTTTGTCGCTAAAAGCACTTTCATTTCTACTACCTTTTTACTACCTTAAAATCAATTTCTCAAATTCACGCATGCAATCAATCAAAGCCTGTACACCTTCTTTGGGCATTGCATTATAAATGGATGCCCTGAAACCGCCGATGGAACGATGGCCCTTAATTCCTACCATCCCCCTTTCGGTGGCAAATTTCAAAAACTCCTGCTCAAACTCCTTATATTCGTCGCTCATCACAAAACAAACATTCATTATGGAACGGTCTTCCGGCACGGCTGTTCCTTTGAACAATGGATTGCGATCGATTTCTTCATACAGCATTGTTGCTTTTTCGATATTGATCTTTTCCATTACTTCGACACCCCCCAGCGATTTGAGCCACCGTAACGTTTCCAAACAAGTGTAAATGGGCAATACCGGTGGAGTATTGAATACAGAACCATGTTCTACATGTGTCCGATAATCGAGCATAGTAGGAATCGGGCGGGATACCTTCCCCAACACATCCTCTTTTACGATAACAAAAGCAACACCTGCAGGTCCCACGTTTTTCTGTGCCCCACCATAAATAATAGCATATTTAGAAACATCCAAGGGGCGTGAAAAAATATCGGACGACATATCGGCCACCAAAGGAATCGGGCTATCGATATCTTTTCGTATTTCCGTACCATAAATCGTATTATTGGTCGTAATGTGAAAATAATCTGCATCGGTGGGTATCGTATAGTCTTTGGGAATGTAACTATAGAGCGCATCTTTTGATGAAGCAACCTCAACTGTTTCACCAAAAAGTTTTGCTTCTTTTAACGCTTTACTCGCCCATGAACCTGTATTCAGATAAGCGGCTTTTTTCTCCAAAAGATTGTAAGGAACCATACAAAACTGAAGACTTGCACCTCCTCCGAGAAATAAAACCGAATAACCATCGGGAATCTGAAGCAGTTCTTTGAAAAGAGATTTCGCCTCATCCATCACAGCTTGAAACTCTTTAGAACGATGGCTGATTTCCATGATAGAAAGGCCACTATTGTTGAAATCTTTGACAGCCTCTGCCGTTTTTTCTATTGCCACCGGTGGCAATATAGAAGGGCCTGCGTTAAAATTGTACTTTTTCATAAAAAACAACTCTTTAATTGTATTTGATAAAATTGCGGGGTAAAAATAATCGGAAATTTCCAACGGCAAAGCTACAAATTTATTTAATATGATGCGTAATGAATGTGACAAAAATTTAGAGAAGGAACGATATGGTTATCAAATCTCAAGAGATTTACCGCATTCAAAAGATATTTGTTCGATAAAACGAATCGTAGTATCTTTGTTCAACAAAAATACAATTGGGATGAGCTCGCAATACCCCTCCATATTACTCGAAAATGCGGTGAACGAATTTGCAAAATTGCCGGGAATCGGCAAAAAAACCGCTCTGCGATTGGTATTGCATCTTTTGCGTCAAGATGCTGCCAATGTCGAAAAATTCATCTCGGCAATAGCCACGCTCAAACAAGAAATAAAATATTGTTCACTCTGTCACAATATTTCCGACAGTGAGGTTTGCTCCATCTGTGCAGACAAATCCAGAGACCCATCGCTTATATGTGTTGTCGAAAACGTAAAAGAAGTAATGGCGATTGAAGGGACGATGCAGTTCAAGGGACTGTATCATGTACTAGGCGGAATTATTTCCCCAATCGACGGTATTGGTCCCTCCGATTTAGAAATCGACAGCTTGGCAGAACGAGTAAAAACCGACAACATCGAAGAGGTAATTCTAGCACTAAGTGCAACAATGGAGGGGGATACAACCAATTTTTATATTTATCGCAAATTACAGCCTTATAATGTAAAGGTGAGCATTATTGCCCGTGGCGTCTCTATCGGCGATGAAATCGAATATGCCGATGAAGTGACGTTGGGGCGTTCCATTTTAAACCGTACGCCTTTTGACGAAACCTATAAATCAACTTCGAAATAATAATGACTCAACCCATCGAAGAAAAAACAATCCGGCTTTTACGTCGGCACTATTTCATCAATTTTATTGTGTTGGGGATTCTTTTTTTATTGACTTTATTCCATGTTGGCCGCATTGCAGAAACACCCACTTCACCCCCCGTTATCATCGATCAATGCTCCATTCTTCTTACCATCATCGGAATACCGGTGGCATTAAAATCATTTTCGAATAAAATAAATAAAAAACCCCGTCCCAACGATGCGAAAAAAGGGATAAAAATATACAAAAAAGCTTTTTTCCAAAGGCTTTACTTACTAAGTTTTGTTATTCTTTGGAATATATTGGCGTCTGTCATCTCACATAACAGAAATTACATTTGGCTGATTATTATTCTTTTTATCACCTTGTTGTTTTGTAAACCATCATTCCCGGAATTGAAAAATTTGATTGAAATAAAAAACAAAGAAAACGAAATAACGGAATAAAGCCGGTAAGCCAATGAGCAAATTACTTCAAGACGATACGATCTTACTGCGAGCCCTTGAGCCGGAAGATCTCGATATTCTGTATGAATGGGAAAACGATACGGATTTATGGAAATACGGCTCATCGCTTTCTCCTTTTTCACGTTTTGCGCTTCGACAATACCTGGTTTATGCGCAGCAAGATATCTATCAAACCAAACAGCTCAGATTAATGATCGTTCTTCGGGAAAACAACCAACGAATTGGAACAATCGATTTGTACGATTTTGATCCATTTCATGGCAGAGCAGGTGTTGGAATCCTACTCGACACAAAATATAGAAATCAAGGATATGGATCCAAATCACTTGAACTGCTGGAAGAATATGCTTTTAATTTTCTCAAACTACATCAATTATATGCTTTTATTCCCGAACAGAACATCGCCAGCATTCGACTTTTCAAAAAGGTTGGATTTCAGCACACCGCAACACTGAAAGAATGGGTTTCGCTTCAACATACCTACGTTGACGTAATTGTGATGCAAAAATTCAATACAAAAAAAATCGATAAATTCTATGCATGACGATATAAAAAAGGCATGTGAAATCATGCGAAAAGGTGGTGTCATTCTTTATCCTACCGACACCATTTGGGGAATCGGCTGCGATGCAACCAACGAAGAAGCAGTTAAAAAAGTATACCGCATCAAGCAACGTTATGAAAGCAAAGCCATGTTGGTTTTGCTGGATACTCCCGATAAACTGGGGATTTACGTGAAAGAGGTTCCCGAAATCGCGTGGGATTTGATTGCACTTTCGGAAAAACCTTTAACCATCATTTATGACGGAGCAAAAAATCTTGCCTCCAATTTAATTGCGGAAGACGGAAGCATCGGCATTCGTATAACGAGAGAAGCCTTTTCGAAAGAATTGTGCAAACAATTTGGAAAACCCATTGTTTCCACTTCGGCAAACATCAGTGGAAAACCTTCTCCCTCTTCCTTCGAAGAGATTGATGAGGAGATTAAAAAAAGAGTAGACTATATTGTAGCTTTTCGGCAAAAAGAAAATAGGAAAGCCGCTTCTTCAAGCATCCTAA
Source organism: Bacteroidales bacterium UBA4179 (assembly GCA_002381125.1). GTDB lineage: Bacteria > Bacteroidota > Bacteroidia > Bacteroidales > Dysgonomonadaceae > Anaerorudis. The sequence continues at coordinate 14,505 of DFUT01000022.1, forward strand.
AACTAGGAGGAGACGGAACAATTCGAATCATACGCCCATAATCGCGATTGTGATTATTTTTTATAAATTACCGAACCCGCCAACGAAAAATGGAGAACCGGCGAAGAGCGGATTTATTGTTTGGCGGTGATCAAATTGAAAATTATCTTATATATTTGTGTTTCTCCAAAAGAATTTATAAAAAATGAGGTCGAAATTAAATGATTTATATCATCATTTTTTGTTGTGGCTGAATAAACACATCAAAGAACGTACATTATTGCTTTTTGTTTGTTTTTTGGTAGGTATTGCCACGGCATTGGCCTCTTATATGGTAAAAACCTCTATCCATTGTATCCAAACATTTCTCACAGAGAATTTTACCCCAACCGGTGCCAACTATTTTTATTTGCTGTATCCTCCCATCGGATTACTCCTATGCGGACTGTTTGTAAAATATATTGTCAAAGACGATATCAGCCACGGGGTCACGAAAGTATTATATGCCATTTCGCAACGCAAAAGCCGCATAAAACCCCACAACATGTACACCTCTATCATCGCCAGCTCTATTACCATCGGTTTTGGCGGATCGGTAGGTGCTGAAGCGCCTATTGTACTCACAGGTTCGGCTATCGGTTCAAATTTAGGGAGTTTTTTCAAACTGGATCAACGAAATCTCATGCTCTTGGTGGGATGCGGAGCCGCAGGCGCCATTGCAGGAATTTTTAAAGCACCTATTGCGGGCATTCTGTTTGTAATCGAGGTACTCTTGCTCGACCTCACCATGTCGTCCATTTTGCCGCTGCTGGTCACCTCGGTAACAGCTACAACCATTGCCTATTTTCTCACGGGGATGGACGCGATGTTTGCATTTTCGCAAATGGAACAATTTACGCTTAACCGCATCCCATATGTTATCCTTTTGGGCATCGTTTGCGGATTCTTGTCACTCTACGTAACCCGCATGATGATATGGAATGAAAACATCTACCATAAACTCAGCCCGTCTAAAAGATTTCTTATGGGAAGTATCGTTCTAAGTGTTTTGATTTTTTTCTTCCCTCCCCTTTATGGCGAAGGATATAATTCTATCGAGATTTTATTGGCCGGTGGGGACAAATACAAAGAATTGATGAATGGCAGTTTCTTCTATTCCTTATATAACCGGTGGGGGATTATCATTTTTCTTTCCCTCATCATGATCTTCAAAATATTTGCAACAAGTGCCACCAATGGTGGCGGAGGAGTAGGCGGTGTATTTGCTCCCACGCTTTTTCTGGGATGTATTCTGGGATTCATCTTTTCCTACACACTGAATCATCTCGGATGCAGCACCTATTTGCCTCAGGACAACTTTGCGCTGATGGGGATGGCAGGTGTAATGGCAGGTGTAATGCATGCCCCGCTCACCGGTACTTTCCTTATAGCGGAACTTACCGGCGGATACGATCTTTTTCTTCCTTTAATGATTGTATCGAGTTGTTCCTACGGAACCATTATTGCTTTTGAAAAACATAATATTTATGCTATTCGATTGGCTAAAAAAGGAGAACTTATCACTCATCACAAAGACAAAGCCGTACTCACATTCCTGAAAGTAGAAGATATTTTAGAAACCGATATCCCTGTTGTGAAACCCGATATGACACTGGGCGACATGGTGAAAATCATTTCCAATTCAACACGCAATATTTTTCCGGTGGTAGACGACAAAGGCGTATTGCTTGGACTTGTCTACCTCAACGATATTCGAAACATCATTTTCCGCCCCGAACTCTATGACCGATTCAAAGTTGAAAAAATCATGATAGGCCCTCCTGCCAAAATCAATATCAACATGCCGATGGAAAAAGTGATGAATATCTTTGAAGATACCAAAGCATGGAACCTCCCTGTGGTGGACGACAACGGAATATACAAGGGAATCATTTCTCAATCGACCGTATTCAACGCGTATAGGGAAATATTGTTGGAACACTATTCCGAAATGGATGAGTAAAATCAGAAGATTATGAAAAAAGAAGATTTACGTATCGTATTTATGGGAACACCCGAATTTGCGGTGGAATCGCTGAAAGCATTGGTAGAAAATAATTATAACGTGGTAGGAGTAATCACTTCACCCGACAAACCTGCCGGAAGAGGGTATAAAATCCAACAATCGCCGGTAAAGAAATATGCTTTGGAGCACGATCTGTTTTTATTGCAACCCGAAAAACTGAAAAACGAAGTTTTTTTAAATGAACTCCGAAAACTGAAAGCCGATTTACAAATTGTGGTGGCTTTCCGAATGCTTCCCGAAGTAGTGTGGAATATGCCTCCAAAAGGCACTTTTAATCTTCATGCGTCGTTGCTCCCACAATATCGCGGGGCAGCACCCATTAACTGGGCAATCATCAACGGAGAAAAAGAAACCGGCGTAACCACCTTTTTCCTTTCAAACGAAATAGACACGGGAAAAATCATTTTTCAAGAAAAAGTTCCAATTGAAAAAAACGACAATGCCAAAACCCTTCACGACAAACTGATGAAAAAGGGAGCCGACTTGATCTTAAAGACAGTCGATGCCATTTTGAACGATACGGTTGAAGCTATTCCACAGAATGAATATATTGCCAATCGAGTCGAACTGAAACCGGCTCCAAAAATATTCAGAGAAACCTGCAAAATCAATTGGAATCAACCGGCTGAAAACATCTATAACTTCATTCGAGGATTGTCACCCTCCCCTGCTGCATGGACAGAGCTCGAAATAGATGCGGGAAACACATTGAATCTGAAAATATTCGAAAGTTCAGTAAAAAATAAAACACATGATCTACTTCCGGGAACGATTGTTACCGATAATAAGACATATCTTTCCGTGGCGGCAAAAGACGGTTTTCTCGAAATTTCCGATATTCAAGCATCCGGGAAAAAACGAATGAAAATCCGCGATTTCCTTAATGGATTTCATATTGCGAATCATGCCATTTTCAAGTAATTGCATTACCATCGGTAATTCAATCCGAAACTGACAACTTCGTTGATTTGGAAATATTTAAAAGTAGAATCGGGAGAAACACTGTCGTCAAACCGGACGTTTAAATACAACCGCGTCGAAAGATACTGGCTCAGCATCATATTCAACGTGTTTTCAAATTCGGCTTCCACCATATCGTAACTGGTGAAATATTTAAAGCGGGAATTCCATGAAATATAACGGTTAATATCGTATGTCATGATGGAAGTAATTGTTGAACCTATATCCAACATCGATTTTTTCCCTTCCCGGATTCCATATCTTCCAACGTCCACCTTACTATTCTTTACATACCTGTAGTTAAGCGAAAGGGGAGAAAGATCCAATGTCAGGCGCACTCTTCTGTGTCTTACCTCTTTGGATTTTTTATCCAACCCGTACCGCATACCTATTCCGATATTCACATATAATGGGGATAGAAGGGCAGATCTCAAGGTAGTGGTATTGGGAACATAATTATTGAATAATTGTGTTTTTATTTCGGTATTCATGGAATACGACCATTTTTTAAGGAAAGCCTCTATGCCCAAATTCCCGTAATAGCGCATTAAATCTTCTCCTATTCGGTAATTGCGAAGAGTATCTTCCGGAGAATTGTATATCGAAAATCTCCATTCCAACATATTGTTGAAGCGGACACGCTTCTTTTGATAATTAGCCTTAACAACATGATAATTGTTGAAATTTAGGTTGCTGGTCCCCCCTTTGTGCCAATTTTCCGAAAAATAAATTTGTGAAAATTGCAATGAATGTTCTCCTGAAAGTATCCAATATTTGCGTCCGAATTCCACCGGTTGTATAGGCGGCAACTCCAAAGGTGCGGTTCTTTCCACTTTGATAAGTTCTTTGAATGGATTAAACTTTTCGATGACATCTTTTTGGATATCGACGCGAGGTATAGTGTCAAAATGAAACACCGACATCTTTACTTTTTCCGGATATTGACTCCAATACTGCCTACGGACTTCATTTATAAACTCCATTTTCGCCAACACGGGTGCAAACGTATTTTCAGGGGATATCAGTATTCCCTTATAAGGATCTTCTTCTTTGGGAGGATAAAAAGAAAGGTTATCGGGAAGTATTTTACCCGTAAAAACAACAGGCAGAAATAGGGGATTGATAATCATGGTGTCCTTAAAAGTCAGCCCTCCTAAATCGGGACTTCTAAATAAGCTGTCCGGAAGCTCCAACGTCCCGTCCTTTTTTCGCACGTACAAAGAATCCAGATAATTGGTTCTTTGCTTTTTTGCTATCTCGGGCCGAGAAACATCTACGCGACGCTCTATCGTATCCGGAAAATCAACGACTTCTTGGAGATCGATTTCGATTTGTGGTTGAACATTTTCTTCCTGACTCTCCACTATTTTCTGCATCTGCTTTTCTACGTCGGTAATCGTATTAAAAATGTCGAGACTATCTAAAACACCGAGAGTATTGGGTGCTTGAACCGAATTATACGCTTCGGATCCAAATAAAAATAAGGAATACATACAAACAGTGAAAAACACCAATACATGCTTCATCTCGGGGATATTTTTTTTAGATTGCAACACCATCTTGCAATACACAAAGTTATAAAAAAACTTTAGCAAACAAATTTAATAAAACAACAAAAAAAGGTGGCTATTGTTCTTCTTACCACCTTTCAAATGCTTTATTTTTATCGCGAAACCCTAAATTCTACTCAATCTCGCGACTGTAATTGGGGGCCTCACGCGTAATCATGACACTATGCGGATGACTTTCGATATACCCGGCAGCAGTAATACGCGTAAATTTGGCTTCATGAAGCTTTTCGATATTCTCGGCCCCACAATACCCCATCCCGGTACGTAAGCCGCCAACCAACTGATAAACAACTTCCTGAAGCGTACCTTTGAATGGCACACGTGCTTCAATCCCTTCAGGAACAAGTTTCTTGACATCGTCTTCCATTTCTTGGAAATAACGATCTTTCGAACCTTTTTGCATGGCAGGAAGTGATCCCATGCCACGATAGAGTTTGAATTTGCGTCCGTTAAAAATAATGGTCTCTCCCGGAGATTCTTCCGTTCCTGCCAGCAACGACCCCATCATTATCGACGAAGCACCTGCTGCCAAAGCCTTTACGATATCGCCCGAATAACGCACTCCCCCATCGGCAATTATAGGAATTCCTGTTCCTTGCAATGCTTTTGCAACGTCATAAATAGCCGTAACTTGCGGCACGCCTATTCCGGCTATAATGCGGGTTGTACAAATAGAACCCGGACCGATACCCACTTTCACTGCATCGGCTCCGGCATCGGCCAAAAACTTTGCCGCATCGGCCGTAGCAATATTGCCAACAACTACATCGATATCGGGGAACGCTTTTTTTACCCGTTTCAGCATATCGCACACGCTTTTTGAATGAGCGTGAGCAGTATCGATAACAATAGCATCAACCCCTGCCTCAATCAATGCGACGGCTCTTTCGAAAGAATCCACGGCTATCCCGATAGCTGCTGCCACACGCAACCGCCCTTGTTTATCCTTGCATGCGTAAGGCTTATCTTTGGCTTTGGTAATATCTTTATAGGTAATTAGCCCGATAAGTTTGTTTTCGGCATCCACTACCGGCAACTTCTCAATTTTGTATTGCTGCAAAATATCGGCAGCAGATTCCAAATCGGTAGATTGATCGGTAGTGACCAAATTATCTTTCGTCATTACCTCATCAATCCGCTTGTTCATATCGCGTAAAAAACGAAGATCGCGGTTTGTAACGATTCCTACCAACCGATTTTCTTCATCTACCACCGGAATCCCACCAATCTTAAATTCAGCCATCAAAGCCAAGGCATCGGCAACCGTTTTCTCGGGCGTAATAGTAATAGGATCGATAATCATCCCATTTTCGGCACGCTTAACGATTTTCACCTGCTTGGCCTGCTCTTCAATCGACATATTTTTGTGAATCACTCCTATGCCGCCTTCACGAGCAATGGCAATTGCCATCATTGTTTCCGTAACGGTATCCATAGCGGCAGACACCATTGGAATATTCAATGAAATATTACGGGAAAACTCGGTAGTCAAATTGACATCGCATGGAAGTACTTGGGAGTAAGCGGGGACCAACAAGAGATCATCAAAAGTCAGTCCATCCATCATAATTTTATCTGCAATAAACGACATAAGTATATACTTTTTCTTAATTTATTGCATGCAAAAGTAATTGTTTTTATGGAAATAAGCATCATTTAAGACGTTAATTTTTATTTCACGAGAAAATCCAATCGCTTGCAAAATTATAAATATTTTTGATATGCAATAGAAGGTTATACGTTTTTTTATTGTTCAAGAAAGCCATACATTTGAATTACAAAACGAATCGCAAATAAACAATTAAACAATTCAAGAATTATGTCAGTACTAGTTGGAAAAAAAGCCCCTGTATTTTGGGCTCCGGCAGTTGTAAATGGATCAGAAATAGAAGAAAACTTTTCTCTTAATCGGTATGTAGGAAAAAAATATGTGGTTTTCTTCTTCTATCCTGCCGATTTCACTTTTGTATGTCCCACAGAAATTATTGCATTTCAAGAAAAAATAGCCGATTTCGAAAAAAGAAATACAGTAGTGGTGGGCGCTTCAACCGATTCCGCAACCACCCACTGGAAATGGCTGCAAACACCCCTAAACGAGGGAGGAATAAAAGGTGTAACGTATCCTCTGGTAGCCGATCATGCGTTGATCATTTCGATGCAATACGATGTTCTGGCGGGTAATTACGAATGGGATGAATTCGGGAATCCCATATTTAAAGGTTCTCCGGAAGCATATCGCGGATTGTTCTTGATTGACAAGGATGGGATTGTTCGCCATCAAGTAGTGAACGATATGCCATTAGGACGCAGTGTCGACGAAGTACTTCGCGTAATCGATGCGCTGCAATATACCGAAAAATATGGCGAAGTTTGCCCTGCCAACTGGCGCAAAGGCGAGAAAGGATTGGAACCTACACCAAAAGGCATTGCCTCTTACCTTTCGGGAAAAGAGAAAAAAGGGAAATAAATTTCTCCACCAATCATTTTCTCTTATTCCAATACTTCCATTTCCCTGAATATTCTCTCGATATGCTCTATCGCATAATCAATCTGCTCAAAGGTATGGGTAGCCATAAGAGAAAAGCGGATCAACGTGTCGTTGGAAGAAACGGCAGGTGGCACTACCGGATTAACGAAAATACCCTCCTCGAAAAGCATTTTCGTGATGGTAAAGGTCTTATTGTCATCCCTAATATACAATGGTATGATAGGGCTGGCAGTAGGCCCCACCTCAAATCCTTTTTCTTTAAATCGATCTATTGTATAATGTGTCAAATCCCACAAACGTTTTATCCGTTCGGGTTCGGACTTCAAAATATCCAAAGCAGCCAATGCAGCGGCAGTAGCAGCAGGCGTGATGCTTGCACTGAAAATATAAGGCCGTGCATTATGTCTCAAATAATTGATTACGGGATATTCACCTGCAATAAATCCTCCGATAGAAGCGAGGGATTTACTGAATGTCCCCATTATCAAATCAACCTCGTCAAGCAAACCAAAATGATCGCAAACCCCTTTTCCACTATAATCGGCTCCCAATACCCCAATCCCATGAGCTTCATCAACCATGATATTGGCATTATATTTTTTTGCCAGCCTTACGATTTCGGGTAAATCGGCCAAATCGCCCTCCATACTGAACACTCCATCCACGACAATTAGTTTTACTTTTGTGGGATCACATCGTTTCAGCTGTCTTTCAAGCGATTTCATATCGTTGTGGCGAAATTTATACTTGGTTGAAAAAGACACCCTTCCACCTTCAATAATGGAAGCATGGTCGCGTTCGTCCCATATAATATAATCGTCTCGTCCGGTCACGCAGGACAACACTCCTTCATTTACGGAAAAACCCGTCGAAAATACGAGAGCATCTTCTTTATCGACAAAATCCGCCAGTTTTTTCTCTAACTCTATGTGTATATCCAGAGTCCCATTCAAGAAACGGGAACCTGCCATGCCGGTTCCATATTTTTTTGTTGCCTCGATTGCAGCTTTCTTAACTTTTGGATGATTGGTCAACCCCAGATAAGCATTAGACCCAAACATCAGGACTTCCTTGCCATTTATGGTCACCTTGGTGTCCTGATCGCTTTCGATAACCCGAAAATAGGGATATATGCCTGCCGCTTTGAATTTCTGCGGGGCATCGTATTTCATCATTTTTTCTCTTAACAGATTCATTCGATAATTATTAGATGTTTTTTCCATTTTTATCTACCCCCAAAAAATCATCTGTCATGTCAGGATAGAGTTTTCATTGAAAATGTAGAATGCAAAGATAATAATAAATTCATATCTCGCCTTCAATTATTTTTTAATTTATGGATTAAGGGTACTCATCATCAACCTTAAAAGCCGGTACATTACCCAAAAAAATGAAACTCTCTTCTCCCTCTTATATAAGAGGATTTTCGAAAATATACAAACATTTTTCCCATTTGCACGTTATTATAATTATAGTTGAATAATTCCATTTATCTCAATAATCTCAACAACATGCATTATGCCGAGTAAAAATTCAGCAACCGCTTTGAAATGAAAAAAACGATGAAAATAAAAAGAATCTTTGGCATTGTTGTTTTAGGACTCACTGTCATATTGTCTTGCAACAATGCCTCGAGTAAAAATTCCGATTCCCTGCTTTGGAGTATTTCGGGCAACGGGCTGGAAAAACCTTCTTATCTTTTTGGCACACACCATCTCATACCGATCTCTTTTCTTGACAATATCGAAGGGCTGGAATCTGCATTTGAATCTACCGAACAAACCGTCGGGGAAATCGACTTAAACGAAATGAATCATTTGCAACTGAAGTTGATGAGCGAAGCACTGATGCCGGAAGACATTACCTACGATTCTTTATTGAATGCAGAAGACATTGCTCTACTTGACAGCGCATTACACGAATGGGTAGGTCTTGGGCTGGATCATTTGGGGCAAATGAAACCGGCCATGTTAAGCAACCTCATCTCCGTAACACTCTATAAAAAATATTATCCGCACCTCTCCGGAGAAAAAAGTATGGATGAATATTTTCAAGAAGAGGCGAGCAAACGATTTCGGCCGGTAAAAGGATTGGAAACGGTGGACGAACAAATAGAGATACTGTTCAATTCCCAATCGCTCAACCGACAAGCAGAATTACTCATGTGCATAGTCAAACACCCCAATCTCTTAAAAGAACAGATAGACAAATTGCAAGCCGCTTACTATGCGTACGATTTAGAAAGCATAAGAAAACTCTATGAGGAAGATGATCCCAACGATCCTTGTCCGGCTACTGCCGAAGAAAAAGACATGTTGAATAAATACCGCAACCAGCAATGGCTGGAAAAATTACCTGCACTGATGCAAGAGAAATCGTCATTCATTGCGGTAGGATGTGCCCATCTAGTAGGGGAAGACGGACTGATCGAGGGCTTAAGGAAATTAGGGTATAAGGTGGAGCCGGTAAAATAAGCAAATCATCGTTTTTCCAACAACACCACATTCTCGACATGATGGGTATGCGGGAACATATCCACAGGTTGAACACGAGCCACACGATACGCGCTGTCGAGTAAATTCAAATCGCGAGCCTGCGTAGCGGGATTGCAGCTTACGTATACAATGCGTCGAGGTTGGGCAAAAAGAATGGCCCGAACAACACGAGGATGCATCCCTGCGCGTGGCGGGTCGGCAACAATCACATCGGGCACTCCATGTTCGGCAATAAAATCAGGCGTGAGCACATCTTTGATATCGCCGGCAAAGAAAAATGCATTGTCAATGCAATTCAGTTTCGAATTTTCTATGGCATCTTCAATGGCTTCGGGGATATATTCTATTCCGATAATTTTTCTTGCGCTTCGCGCTAGAAAATTGGCAATGGTTCCTGTACCCGTATACAAATCATAAACCAATTCGTCCCCCGAGAGCTGCGCAAATTCACGCACAATCGTATACAAACGATATGCTTGCTCGCTGTTGGTCTGATAAAACGATTTTGGACCGATTTTAAATTTCAGTCCCTCCATTTCTTCATAAATGCAATCGTTTCCCTTCCATGTAACAATTTCTTGATCCATAATCGTATCGTTGGCCTTTTCATTGACAACGTAGAGCAACGACGTTATTTGTGGGAACTCACCGGCAATAAAATTCAGCAGTCTTTCACGTTTTTCTTTGTCGTCCTTAAAAAAAACCACGATCAACATGATTTCACCCGACGAAGAAGTTCGAATAATGAGGTTCCGCATCAATCCATTCCGATTGCGAAGATCAAAAAACTCGTAATCGTTCTGCAGACAAAACCGGCGTATCGTGTTTCGTATGCGGTTCGAAATATCGTTTTGCAACCAACAGTATCGAATATCCAATACTTTATCGAACCTTTGAGGGATATGAAATCCCAATGCTTCCCGAGTTTCCCGAAATTCTCCGCTTTCGATTTCCTCTTCTGTGAGCCATCCCCTATTCGAAAAGGCAAATTCCAATTTATTGCGATAAAAAGTGGTTTTGGGAGCACCTAAAATGGGAGAAATTTCCGGCAACTCCACTTTTCCTATGCGGGTAAGATTATCTGCAACCTGTTTCTGTTTATATTTCAATTGAAGATCGTAAGGAAGCATTTGCCATTTGCAACCGCCACATATACCGAAATGCTCACAAAACGGTTCAACACGATTTTCGGAATAAGAAACGAAATCGACAACCTTCCCTTCGGCGTAATTGTGTTTTTTGCGTGTCAATTGAATATCCACCACATCACCGGGTACGGCATAGGGCACAAACACAGCCATGCCATCGACTTTTGCAATGGCTTTGCCTTCGGCAGCCACATCGGTAATCGTTACGGATTCCAACAAAGGGAGTTGCTTCTTTCTTTTTGCCATGAATCGTTAATTTTGAGACACAAAGATAGGTAAAGTTCCCCAAACATTTTTTGGATTCACAACCGTTTGCAAACGGTTGTAAAACAAAAAAGAGAGTGCCCATTCAAACACCCTCTCCCGACACCCTTTCAATTTCAATCAGAGCAATTACAAACTCGACAATTCCGAACCCGGTTTAAATTTAACGACCTTTTTGGCCGGAATATCGATTGTTTCTTTGGTACGCGGATTGATCCCTTTTCTGGCACTTCTTTCAACAACGGAAAAAGTACCAAAACCTACCAACACCACTTTTCCCCCTGATTTTAATTCATCAGCAATGGCATCCAAAGTCGCATCCAATGCTTTTTTTGAGTCAACCTTGCTAAGCCCCGACTTTTGAGCAATAGCATCAACGAGTTCCGATTTATTCATAAGAAATAACTTTAAAAAAATTAAACATACATAAAGAGTAGGCCTATGGCCATTTTGCTGCCAAATATAGATGATAGTTCAATAACAATCAAGAAAAATTATGAAAATTGTTGGTTTTTATTATAAAAAATACCATTCTAGGTCGAAAATTCTTATTTCCATAGAAATTATCCGTAATTTTGCGGTTTAACTTAAGAGATTTATGAGGATGAATAATTCGAATCCGGGATTCATGGGATCCACGTCCCCCATTACCAAAAATATCATTATTATAAATGTCATCATGTGGTTTGCACAGGTTGTTTTACAACGCAGAGGCATCGATCTGTCCGATTATTTGGGCCTTCATTACGTTGAATCGTCCTCTTTTCGTATCTGGCAACCCATAACGTACATGTTTATGCATGATCCGTATTCTTTCATGCACGTGTTTTCCAACATGTTTGCCGTTTTTATGTTTGGACGGACATTAGAACACCTATGGGGTTCCAAGCGTTTTCTTGGATATTATTTCATCACGGGAATCGGCGCAGCCTTTACACAAATGCTGGTAATCTTTCTACGCATCCGGTTTATAAAAAGCGGCATGTCGCCCGAAGCAATTTCAGACGTCTACATCCACGGGGCCACTCTGCTGCGCCAAAACATGAACTTCATAGACCCTTTACAGGCCAATCTCAATCTTTTGCTAAACACGGTCACCATCGGTGCCTCCGGAGCCGTGTTCGGAATTTTGTTGGCTTTCGGAGTATTATTCCCCAATGCCGCATTGTTTATCATTCCTTTCCCTTTCCCGATAAAAGCAAAATGGTTTGTATTGGGTTATGGATTCATTGAATTGTTTTTCGGTATCGCCAACTTTTCAGGTGATAATGTGGCGCATTTTGCGCATCTCGGAGGCATGATTTTCGGTATATTTGCAATTCTATATTGGAGAAAAAAAGACAGGAGAGATGGCCGATTTTATTGACGCAATAAAACACAAATACAAAACAGGCGATGTATTGATAAAACTGATTTTTATCAACATTCTTGTTTTTCTTTTTATCAAAATTACAGGCATATTTCTTACTCTATTCAAAATCGGCGGCTTCGACATATTGGCTTACCTTGCCGTACCCTCGGACCCCCTTGAATGTGTAAAACACTTTTGGACGCCGATAACCTATATGTTCGTTCATGAAGGTTTTCTGCATATTTTGTTCAATTTGCTTTGGCTATATTGGTTTGGACGGATTTTCATGCAATATTTTACCGGCCGCACGCTGGGAAGTTTATATATATTGGGCGGATTGTCCGGCGCCTTGCTCTATATCGTTGCATTCAACACCATACCCTATTATATCGATATGGGCAACAATTGGATGATCGGTGCATCGGCATCGGTCATGGCCATTGTGATGGCTGCGGCTTTTTACAGACCCGATTTCAGGCTAAACCTGTTTCTTTTGGGGAGAATCAAAATCATTTACATCGCTTTATTTGCGTTTGCTCTCGATTTTCTTTCGCTTGACAGTGTATCGAATCCCGGGGGACACATTGCCCATATAGGTGGAGCGGTTTCCGGATATATTTTTGCCGTACAATATAAAAAAGGGAAAGACATTACATTATGGGTCAGTAAAATAATCGACAAATTGGCAAATTTGTTTAAAAGGAAAAAATCAGGCAAAAAGAAAATGAAAGTTTCTCATCGGCGATTCGAAAGCGATAGCGATTACAATTACCGCAAACATAAAGAACAAGAAGAAATTGACGCCATACTCGATAAACTGAAAAAATCGGGATACAACAGACTAACGGAGGAGGAGAAAAGGAAGTTGTTCAATGCCGGCAAAAAATAAGAAAACAACCTTAAGCAAAATAATAAGGTATATCATTTTCGCAACAAACATCATCGTCATCGTGTTGCTCGCATCCTCGTCACTTGCATGGAGGGTTTCACCATTGAAAACCAATTTGTTTTCATACATCGGACTGGGATTCGGCATCCTATTGTTTCTCAATATTGCATATCTTCTTTTGTGGGTCATCTTTTCGAAATGGAAACTTGCTTTTATTTCGTTAATTGCCTTACTGGTTTGCTATAAACCGATTCTGACCTTTTCCCCACTTCATCTTTTCCCGAAAGAAGCTCCGCCAAACAGTATTAAAATATTGACATACAATGTGGAAGGTTTTCGAAATGAAGCACACAAAAACGCTTTTACACACCCTGTTCTCGAATATATTGCCGATACCGATGCCGATATCGTTTGTTTGCAAGAATACATGATCAGCAAAACCGGTCAATCGTTGATATCGCAACACGATGTAAATAAAATTCTCCACAAATACCCTTATCGTTCTGTTACCGGATTGGAATCATCGGGCAAATATCATATCTACGGATTGGCGTGCTTCTCTAAATTCCCTATCACAAAAACCCACGAAATCATCTTCGACAAATCGTATAACGGAGCCGCGGTTTATACTGTCAATATCGGCAATTTACCTTATACGGTGGTCAATGTCCACTTGGAATCGAACCACATAACGGCTGAGGACAAAAAACTTTACAGCGATTTTATTCAAAATAAAGAAAACGTCAATTTCGACGAAGTGACAACCAATATCCGCAGTCGTTTGGGACGGGCTTACCGCAAAAGAGTATATCAAGTGCAAAAAATAAACAACTATCTTGCACAAGAAAAAACCGAAGGTATCATTATTTGTGGCGACTTTAACGATACGCCCATATCGTATGCTTATCATCAATTGAAAGGAAACTTGAACGATGCCTATACTTCCACGGGGTTTGGTCCCGGTATCACTTATCATGAAGATTTTTTCCTTTTCCGCATCGACTACATCCTCCATAGCAAAAACATGAAAGCCTATCGTACGAAAGTCGACAGAATACCCTATTCCGACCACTATCCGGTGTATACTTATCTGGAAAACCAAACCAACAACTTTCCCGTCCGTTAATTGTTAAGACAATAGAAAACAGTTGAATCCTATGTACAGCATCAGCAAACAATTTTCATTTTCTGCCGCACACTCGCTTCAAGAACTTTCACCGGAACATCCTTGCACCCGATTGCACGGCCACAATTATGTGGTAACCGTATATTTGAAATCGGAACAACTAAACGAAACCGGATTTGTGTGCGATTATAAAGAACTGGACAAAGTAAAAGAATACATCGATACGCATTTGGATCATCAAAACCTCAACGATATCATGTACCCTTTGAATCCCACAGCCGAGAATTTGGCAAAAATGCTTTACGACATTTTCAAGCCCGTATTCCCCCAACTTTACGCTGTTGAGGTAAGCGAAACACCCAAAACTTCTGCCGTCTATGAACCTGAAGGTGAATGAAATATTCTATTCACTGCAAGGTGAAGGAGCGCGTGCGGGAGAGCCATCGATTTTTATCCGGCTTTCGGGATGCAATTTAAACTGCAGTTTTTGCGATACCGATTTTTCCTTCGGCAGGACGATGACGGTAGAAGAAATTCTGCATGAAATCGGCGCCTTTGGGTGCAATCGCATCGTCTGGACAGGAGGCGAGCCCACCTTGCAATTGACCGACCAAATTATTGCCTTCTTTAAAGAAAAAGGATACCGGCAAGCCATCGAAACCAACGGAACCCACCGTGTGCCTCTCGGAATCGATTATATTGCTTGCAGTCCCAAACGGGATTTCGAAAAAATACGTGACCTTATTCCCGAAGTAAACGAATTGCGATTTCCCATACAAGCCGGCGATCCCTTACCCGATATTTCCCTATTGCCAAAAGCCGAAAAATATTTATTAAGCCCCGTTTTCAACGGCAATATTCTTGTTCCCGAAAATGTTTCCTACTGTATCGAGCTCATAAAAGCCCATCCAACGTGGGGTTTAAGCCTGCAAATACATAAACTCATCGGTATCCGATGAAATTGAAATTTTAAAAGTATATGAAAAATGACGCGTTTTGATGTGAAAATACTCGGTTGCGGATCGGCAATGCCCACTACATTGCACAATCCTTCTTCACAGTTGGTAAATGTAAACGAAAAATTATTCATGGTCGATTGTGGTGAGGGAACACAACTGCAAATGCGAAAATTCAAAACCCGTATGAGCAAGTTGCACAGTATTTTTATTTCGCATTTACACGGCGATCACATATTGGGACTTCCGGGTCTTATCTCTACGCTGAATATCCTAGGGCGACAAAGAGATCTCAACATCTATGCGCATAAAGAAATTGAACCTCTTTTAACCGCTGCATTGAATTATTTTTGCACGCACCCGGCATTTCAAATCCATTTTTACCCGCTAAACGCCGATACGTTTGAACAAATCTACGAAAACAAATCGCTGCGCATATATTCATTCCCCTTGAAACATCGCATACCCACATGCGGATTTCTATTTGCAGAAAAAGAATCGCTGCGCCACATCAAACGTGAAATGATTGATTTTTACCAAATCCCCATCAAACAAATCAAAGAAATCAAGGCGGGAGCAGATTTTGTAACAGCCGACGGCCGGGTGATTCCCAACGAAAAGCTGACATCTCCGCCCGACCCGCCTCGGCGTTACGCATATTGCTCCGATACAGCCTATTGCCCCGAGATTATCCCCTATATTGAGGGCGTGAATGTGCTTTATCATGAAGCCACATTTGCAGAATCGGAAGCAGTTCGGGCACAAGAAACTTTTCACTCCACGGCACGGCAAGCAGCACAAATTGCCAAAGACGCCGGTGTAAAAAAACTTATTCTGGGTCATTTCTCGTCGCGGTATACCGAATTGGATGCCCTTCTACGCGAAGCACAAGCCGTTTTTCCCGACACTCGCTTGGCGTATGAGGGAATGGATATTGTTTTGTAATATAACCGTAGAATGCTTGTTTTTCGTTTCATCGTTGTGTGAATTTTTGAAAACAGGGTAATTTTAGCATCGGAGCAACGTTGTGCCCTTTTCCAAGCATCATTTTTTGTGTTGTGCAATGTTGCGCCTCCCTTCCGGACGTTGTTTTCCCTATCGGAAAGATTTTTCACTCCTTTCCCGAACTTGATTTTCGTACGGGAACAATTTTCTCTTCCCTTCCGAACGTCGGTCTTTGTCTCGTTCTGCCTTGTGCAGACAATACGTCGCAATACCGGCGAAGCGACAAATTTGTTTTGCCTTATGCAAAACAATATGCTCCGTACCACATGCAAACAATACGCCCCATACCTCGCAGGGGTTTTTTTTGTTGAAAACATTGATTATGCAGAAATTCAAGTTGAGTTGGATGGCGCTGTTGAGGAACGACGAACATGCTTAGTTGATCGAGCAGCTGTGCGGCATCCTCGACGATTGTCCCATCGACAATCCGTACGTAACGAAAGCGGCCGCAAAGGTGAAATCGCACCTTCCCGCCCTGCGTTGCGTCAGATCGGAATCGCGCAAGCACGAACTGACGGCTGTGCTGGACGAGTTGTCGGAAAAACGCCGTCGGACGTTGATCTCGCTCGACATGCGAATGAAGGCGGCCTTGTGGTCGCCCCTGCGTGAGGAGAGTGAACCGGCCGCGGTGTTGCGTTTTTGGTTCGACAAGCAGGACAGCCGGGACGAACAGGAAAGCCTGAATAAACGAAGCAAACCGGGCGTAGGGAACGAACGAAACACTTGGGGCATACAGAGTAAATGGAGCAAACCGGGCGTAGGGGAGGGCGAGCGAAACAAGCAAAGCAAATTGTAATTCACCCAAAAATGAGCTTTACAAACAATTAGTGTAAATTCGCACTTG
>DFUT01000016.1:0-30825 GCA_002381125.1 Bacteroidales bacterium UBA4179
TTCTACGATCAATTGTTCTTTAATGTTTTCAGGGATATCGGCTCTCTCGGGCAAATACAACAATTTGCCGCTGAACGATGCTTTATCCCATTCCAACCAAGGATATTTACTGTGATTAAACCCGGTGAGGGAATTTGCAATAACTTCCAATGATTTCGATTTTTCCCTTACACCTACGATTTCGCCCGGCTTAACGGAATAAGAAGGGATATTTACCACCTTTCCGTCGACGGTAATATGACGATGACTCACCAACTGACGGGCGGCTGCTCGCGTAGGGGCAATTCCCAAACGATAAACGATATTGTCGAGACGCGATTCGAGCAATTGAAGCAACACTTCACCGGTGATACCGCGGCTGCGCTCTGCTCTTTTGAATGTGAGACGAAATTGTTTTTCCAAAAGGCCATAGGTATATTTGGCGCGCTGCTTTTCGCGTAACTGAATACCGTATTCCGATGATTTCCTACGACGGGAATTGCCGTGTTGTCCCGGTGGATAATTCTTTTTGGAAAGAACTTTATCGGGACCGAAAATAGGTTCACCAAATTTACGTGCGATTTTTGATTTTGGACCAGTATATCTTGCCATTTCTTTTTTTACGAATTAAACTTTTTTATTTGAAATCTTAAACTGTACGATTAAACTCTTCTTGCTTTCGGCGGACGACATCCATTGTGAGGTATGGGAGTAACGTCAACTATTTCAGTCACCTCGATCCCCGAAGCGTGAATGGTTCTGATAGCCGCTTCGCGACCATTTCCCGGGCCTTTGACAAAAACTTTCACTTTGCGAAGTCCCAAATCATACGCAATTTTCGAGCAATCTTGTGCTACCATCTGCGCTGCATACGGTGTGTTCTTCTTAGAGCTTCTGAATCCCATTTTGCCTGCCGACGACCAACTGATTACGTCGCCGTTATCGTTGGTCAAGGATACGATTATATTATTGAAAGAAGACGAAATATGCGCTTGCCCTTCGGCACTTACCTTGACGTTTTTTCTTTTCGATGCAGTTGTTTTTTTTGCCATAATTTTTACACGTTATTTAATAGCTTTCTTCTTGTTAGCAACTGTTTTCTTTCTACCTTTTCGGGTACGGGCATTCGTTTTGGTTTTCTGGCCACGTACCGGTAATCCTAAACGATGACGAATACCTCGATAACAACCAATATCCATCAGTCGCTTGATATTCATCTGCACTTCGGCACGAAGATCTCCTTCCACTTTGTACTCGTTGCCAATGATTTCACGAATACGCGCAATTTGATCATCCGTCCAATCCTTTACTTTAATATCTCTATCAACTCCTGCTTTTGCCAAAATGCGGTTAGCTGAGCTTCGTCCAATACCATAGATATAAGTGAGTGCTATTTCGCCTCGCTTATTTTGCGGTAAATCGACTCCTACAATTCTTATAGCCATATATTTTCTAATTATTTGTTTACAATAATAGCAATAATCGTACTAACCCTGACGTTGTTTGTATCGGGGGTTCTTTTTGCAAATTACATATAGACGGCCTTTTCTTCTAACAATTTGACAATCGGCCGAACGTTTCTTTATCGATGCTTTTACTTTCATATCGTTGTATTTCTTTGTTTCTTTATGATTTATATCTAAATGTGATTCTACCTTTCGTAAGGTCATAAGGCGACATTTCCACACGCACTCTGTCGCCCGGTAAAATACGAATGTAATTCATCCGCATCTTTCCGGAAATGTGAGCAGTAATTTCATGTCCATTATCCAATTCGACACGAAACATGGCGTTGGATAACGCTTCCACTATGACCCCGTCTTGTTCTATTGGTGGTTGTTTAGCCATTAAAAAAATTAGTTTTGGTTTAAAATATAAGTTGTTTCTTCAATAAATTCAAATGTTGATAAAATATCGGCTTCGCCGTTATGGATAGCAATGGTATGTTCGAAATGGGCTGCCGGTTTACGATCTTTTGTTCTCACCGTCCAGCCGTCGCTTTCAAACACCACATTCTTGCTTCCCATATTGATCATCGGTTCAATGGCAATACACATGCCATTTTTAATCAACGGCCCCGTACCTCGTCTGCCGTAATTGGGCACTTCGGGGGGTTCGTGCATGTTGCGTCCAATGCCGTGACCCACCAACTCGCGTACGACCGAATAGCCATGCGATTCGCAGTAACTTTGTATTGCCCAAGCAATATCTCCTATGCGATTATCTTCGCGCGCTTGTTCAATTCCTTTATAAAGCGCTTCCTTGGTTACTCTGAGCAGCTCTTTTATTTTTTCGTCGACTTCGCCTACACAAAACGTATAGGCCGAATCTCCACAGTACCCGTTTTTGGTTGCACCACAATCTATGGATATGATGTCTCCTTCCTTCAAAGGTTTATTGTTGGGTATGCCATGTACCACATTTTCATTTATCGAAGTACAAATGGAATTCGGAAAACCTCCGTATCCCAAAAAAGTAGGAATGGCTCCGTGATCGCGTATGAACTCCTCGGCAATTTTATCGAGCTGCAATGTAGTAACTCCCGGTTTAATGTGTTTCGAAAGTTCTCCGAGTGTCATTCCCACCAGGCGGTTACTTTCGCGCATAAGTTCGATTTCTTCCTCGGTCTTCAATATGATCGTTCTGTTATTCCTCATTTATCCAAAAAAATCCTTTCCCAATTTTTTTTAATATGCTGCAACAGATCCTGTTCGTCCTTTAATTTTTTGACCGGATTTCAAAAACCCGTCATAATGATGCATCAATAAATGACTTTCTATCTGTTGCAAGGTATCCAACACTACGCCAACCAAAATCAGCAAAGAGGTACCACCAAAGAAGTGAGAAAATTGGGCATTGATTCCCATCATGTTGGCAAATGCCGGCAGAATGGCAACGATAGCCAAAAATATAGAGCCCGGCAAGGTAATGCGCGACATAATGGTATCGATATATTCAGCCGTTTTCTTACCCGGCTTCACTCCCGGAATAAATCCATTATTGCGCTTTATGTCTTCGGCCATTTGCGTTGGATTGATGGTAATTGCCGTATAAAAATAGGTAAAGGCAATAATCAACAACGCAAAAATGAAATTATACCAAAAACTGTTCGAATTTGTAAGCGCTGCCCAAAATCCGCCCCCTTCTTTTGCGGTAAACTGAACAATGGTGATCGGAATAAACATGATTGCCTGTGCAAAAATAATAGGCATCACGTTTGCCGCATTTACCTTCAACGGAATATACTGGCGTACGCCTCCGTATTGCCTGTTGCCTACGATGCGCTTGGCATACTGTACGGGAACTTTGCGAGTGCCTTGTACCAACATAATGGCCAACGCGGTAACCAACAACAGGAACAGTATTTCGATAAGAAAAACCAGCAATCCGCCCGGAGCGTTGATCAACCGATCCCATTCTGCAACCAATGCACGGGGTAAACGGGCAATGATACCGACAAGAATGATAAACGACACACCGTTGCCTACGCCTTTATCGGTAATACGTTCGCCCAACCACAGCACAAACATGCTTCCTGCTGCCAAAATAACGGTAGACGGCAATACCCAATCCCAAAATCCTCCGGGTATTGCACCGCGCAATGCTCCATAAATATATGCCGGTCCCTGCAAGAATAAAATGATAACCGTCAGATAACGGGTATACTGATTTATTTTCGTATATCCGCTTTCGCCTTCGTGTTGCAACTTCTGAAAATAAGGAACGGCAATACCCAACAACTGCATCACAATGGAAGCCGAGATATAAGGCATGATTCCCAAGGCAAAAATCGAAGCGTTGGCAAAAGCACCGCCGGAGAACATATCCAATAATCCCAAAAGGCCCGCACTAGCGCTCGTACGCAATGCTTGCAGCTGTGCAGGATTGATTCCCGGCAATACCACGAACGAACCAAATCGATAAACCGCCACAAAGAGCAAGGTGATCAAGAGCCTTTTGCGAAGGTCTTCAATTTTCCAGATATTTCTAATCGTTTCTGTAAATTTCATTTCATTGAAGTTTTATAACGGTTCCGCCTGCCGATTTAATAGCTTCTTCGGCCGATTTGGAAAAAGCATGCGCTTCCACCTCGAGCTTTGCCGTTAAAGAACCTTTGCCCAAAATTTTTATTAAATGTTTCTTCGAGGAGACGATTCCGGCTTTAACCAATACATCAGGATCGATTTTCGATATCTTTTCCATCTCGGCAATCTCCTGAAGTTTTTCGATATTGACGGGTTTGTATTCTATTCTTCTCACCGGTCTGAATCCAAATTTGGGCACACGACGCTGCAAAGGCATTTGCCCTCCTTCGAATCCTCGTTGACGAGAATAACCCGATCTGGATTTTGCTCCTTTATGGCCTCTGGTAGAAGTGCCGCCTCTACCCGATCCTTCTCCGCGACCGATTCGTTTACGTGCTTTTGTTGCTCCTTTTGCCGGTTTTAAATTCGATAAATTCATTCCTTATTTTATTTTTTTATCGTTACAAATAATTATTCGACTATCGTCACCAAGTGATGTACGCGTTGTATCATACCTCTTATGACTTCATTGTCTTCGTGTTCAACAACTTGATTCATTTTTCTCAATCCCAATGCATCCAATGTTCTTTTTTGCGTTTTGGGACAGCCAATTCTACTTTTTATTTGCTTAATCTTAATAGTTGCCATTTCAGATTCCTCCGTTTTTTTATCCGTTGAACACTTTTTCCAAATTAACGCCTCTATTACGAGCAACCGTTATGGGATCTCTCAATTCACTCAACGCAGCGATAGTGGCTTTAACCACGTTGTGGGGGTTGGACGAACCTTTGGATTTAGCCAACACATCGGTAATACCCACACTCTCGAGAACCGCACGCATGGCACCTCCGGCTTTCACTCCCGTTCCCGGAACAGCCGGTTTGATGAATACTCTTGCTCCTCCAAAATGAGCCGATTGTTCGTGAGGAATGGTTCCTTTATAAACGGGAACCTGTATCAGGTTCTTTTTGGCTGCTTCGATTCCTTTAGCGATGGCCGATGCAACTTCTCCGGCTTTTCCCACTCCCCAGCCTACGATGCCATCTTCGTTGCCTACGACAACCATAGCAGAAAAGGTAAACGTACGACCTCCTTTGGTAACTTTAGCCGTACGATTGATAGCTACCAATCTGTCTTTTAATTCAATATCGCTTGTTACTTTTACTCTATTGTTTACTTTTGCCATAACGGTTAAAATTTAAGTCCTCCTTTACGTGCAGCATCTGCCAATTCTTTCACTCGCCCATGATATAAATACCCGTTTCTGTCGAACACCACTTCTTCAATACCGGCTTCCTTGGCATTTTTGGCAATAAGTTCGCCAACTTTTGCCGCCATTTCCTTTTTAGGAAGTTTTTCTTCGATTTTCAACGAAGAGGCGGATGCCAATGTCTTGCCGCATTGATCGTCTATTACCTGTGCATAAATTTGTTTGTTGCTTCTGAACACGGAAAGGCGTGGACGTTCGGGCGTTCCTGAAATCTTCTTGCGAATGCGGGCTTTTATTTTTAGTCTTCTTTTTTCTTTTTCTAACATAGTAATTTCAGTTTACGTGCATTATTTAGCTGTTGTTTTACCGGATTTGCGACGAATATGTTCTCCCACAAAACGAACACCTTTTCCTTTATAGGGCTCGGGTTTACGGAAAGAACGAATTTTGGCACATACCTGACCAAGGAGTTGCTTGTCGCAAGATTCCAAAATGATAAGCGGATTTTTATTCCTTTCCATTTTGGTTTCCACTTTTATTTCCGGAGCCAATTGCATAATAATATTATGAGTGTAACCCAGAGACAACTCAAGGTTTTGTCCTGTATTGGAAACACGATAACCTACTCCCACAACTTCCAATTCTTTACGAAAACCTTCCGATACACCCACCACCATGTTGTTGATCAGTGATCGATAAAGTCCGTGTAAGGCACGCTGTTCCTTATCGTCCGAGCTTCTTTTCAATGTGATAGCGTCCTTGTCGACTTCCACTTTTATATTGGGATCGACTTGTTGTGTCATTTCGCCTTTCGGACCTTTTACAACGACCGTATTATCTTCTCTCACGGCAACTTTTACGCCATTGGGAATCGTTATGGGTAATTTTCCTATTCTTGACATGGTTTTCTTCTCCTCAAATCAATATACATAACACAATACTTCGCCACCTACTTTTTGTCGGCGAGCCTCTTTATCTGTCATTACTCCGTTGGAAGTAGATACGATGGCTATACCCAACCCGTTCAATACACGTGGCATATCTTTATAACCTACATACTTACGTAAACCGGGAGTAGATACGCGAATTAATTCCTTAATCGCATTTACTTTATTCACCGGATCGTATTTCAGGGCAATCATGATTGTGCCCTGAGGTCCGTCGTCTACAAACTTATAATTAAGAATGTAGCCTTGTTCAAAAAGGATCTTTGTAATGTCTTTTTTTAAATTCGATGCGGGTATTTTTACCACCCGGTGATTGGCCCGAATGGCATTTCTCAACCGCGTCAAATAATCAGCTATTGGATCTGTCATATATAAATAATTTAAATTGATCCCGACTGTCGGGACAATATTTAATCAACATCTTTTTTATTTCCTTTACCAACTTGTTTTCTTTACACCGGGAATTAAACCCGCCGATGCCATTTCTCTGAATTGAATACGAGAGACCCCAAACTGACGCATATATCCTCTGGATCGTCCAGTTATTTTGCAACGATTGTGCAAACGTACGGGCGATGCGTTTTTAGGAATGGTTTGAAGTGCTTCATAGTCGCCTTCTGCCAAATATTTAGCTCTCTTTTCGGCATATTTGGCAACCATTTTCTCTCTTTTGGCTTGACGAGCCTTCAATGATTCTTTTGCCATATTTATTTACTGTTTTTTCTCGTTTTTAAAAGGTAATCCAAATTCTTTTAACAGCGCATACCCTTCTTCATCAGTAGGAGCTGTAGTAACAAACGTAATATTCATGCCCAACAAGCGCGAAATCGTATCGATATGAACCTCGGGAAAGATAATTTGTTCTTCAATGCCCAAGGTATAATTGCCTTTTCCATCGAGCTTGCTGTCAAGCCCTTTGAAATCGCGAATACGAGGTAGCGCAATACGAATCAATCTTTCCAAAAACTCGTACATTCGGTCTCTACGTAACGTTACTCGCACACCGATAGGCATTTTCTTACGCAATTTGAAATTCGAAATATCCTTGCGCGAATAAGTAGGTACCGCTTTTTGTCCGGTAATGGCCGTCAGTTCGTTAATTGCCGTATCGATAATTTTTTTGTCGGCAACCGCTATTCCCAATCCTTGATTAATCACGATTTTCTCAAGCTTGGGAACTTGCATGACGGACTTGTATCCGAACTCTTTCATCAAAGTAGGAACAATACGTTCTTTATATTCTTCTTTCAAACTTACCTTATAATTCATTTGATTTCCTCCCCTGACCTTTTAGCGTAACGTACCAATTTGCCTTCACTATTCAATCGTCTCCCAATGCGGGTGGGTTTTCCGGTTTTCGGATCAATCGGATTCAAATTCGAAATATGCACGGGAGCTTCGATTTTCTCAATTCCGCCCTGTGGATTTCTCACATTGGGTTTTGTGTGTTTCGATACTATATTTACGCCTTCAACGATAGCACGTTGCTTCGCAACATCTACCTTGAGTACACGTCCGGTCTTTCCTTTATCTTCGCCGGCATTCACGTAAACAATATCGCCTTTTTTAATATGTAACTTACTCATCACTTTTTCGTTTTATGAATTAAAGTACTTCCGGCGCCAAAGAGACGATTTTCATGTTGGTGGAACGAAGCTCACGGGCAACAGGCCCAAAAATGCGGCTTCCTCTCATCTCGCCGGCGTTATTCAACAACACACAGGCATTATCGTCAAATCGTATGTAAGAGCCATCGGGGCGACGAATTTCTTTTTTCGTACGCACAACCACTGCTCTCGATACGGCACCTTTTTTGATACTACTCGAAGGGATCACATTTTTAATGGCGACAACAATAATATCTCCCACACTCGCATAACGTTTTCCGCTTGTACCCAATATACGGAGACACAACACTTCTTTTGCGCCACTGTTATCGGCAACCGTTAATCTTGATTCCTGTTGTATCATAATTATTTAGCTCTTTCTATTATTTCCACAACTCTCCATCTCTTGGTTTTGCTCAAAGGACGGGTTTCCATTATTCTTACCGTATCGCCTATATTACAGTCGTTTTTTTCGTCGTGAGCATGAAATTTCTTCGTTTTGCCAACGAACTTTCCATAAACAGGATGTTTTTCTTTCCATTTCACGACCACAGTGACGGTTTTGTCCATTTTATTACTGAAAACGACCCCGACTTTTTCTTTTCTTAAATTTCTCGTTTCCATTTATTTTATGCTTTTTTCAATTCTCTGGCACGTAATTCCGTATAAATACGCGCAATTTCTTTGCGTTTGTACTTTATGGAACTTGGATTGTCCAGCGGAGTAATTGCATGACTTATACGCAAACGAGTCAGTGCAAGTTTTTCCGCCTCCAGTTTTTCTTTCAAATCCCTTTCGGACAACTCTTTCAATTCATCTCTTCTTGTTTTCATATATCATTACAATTTTAGGGATTCACATAATCTCTTCGTACCACGAATTTAGTGGTAACGGGCAGCTTTTGAGCAGCCAAACGCAATGCTTCTTTTGCTACTTCGTAAGGAACGCCATCCACCTCGAACAGCATTCTTCCCGGAGTAACAGGGGCCACAAATCCTTCCGGATTTCCTTTCCCTTTACCCATACGTACTTCGGCAGGTTTTTTGGTAATCGGCTTGTCGGGAAATATTCGCACCCACACCTGCCCTTCACGTTGCATATAACGTGTCACTGCAATACGTGCAGCTTCTATTTGGCGGCTGGTAATCCATTTCGATTGCAACGATTTTATTCCGAACGAACCAAAAACCAACTGATTGCCACGCTGAGCATTGCCCTTCATGCGGCCTTTCTGCTGTTTCCTGAACTTTGTTTTTTTCGGCTGTAACATTTCAATTTAATTTCAAACGTTTTTCTTACTTTTTCTACTTCTTCTTGATCCTCTTCCTCCTTCGGATCGAGATCCACGTGGTCCTTTGCCACGAAAACGACTTTCTTTTTGAGAAGTAAATGAAGGAGCCAAGTCCCTCTTTCCGTATACTTCGCCTCGGCATATCCAAACCTTAACACCGATTAAGCCGACTTTTGTCAACGCTTCTGCCTGGTAATAATCGATATCGGCGCGGAAAGTATGCAATGGAACCCTTCCTTCCTTATATGTTTCCGAGCGCGCCATTTCGGCACCGCCTAAACGTCCGGACACCTGTATCTTGATACCTTCGGCTCCCATTCGCATGGTTGAAGCGATGGCCATTTTTACGGCACGACGATAAGCAATTTTCCCTTCAATCTGGCGAGCCACGTTGTTTGCCACGATAACGGCATCCAACTCGGGATTTTTGACTTCAAAAATATTGATCTGAACGTCTTTATCGGTAATTTTCTTTAATTCCTCTTTTAGCTTATCCACTTCTTGTCCGCCTCTACCGATAACGATTCCCGGACGGGCAGTGCAAATAGTGATGGTAATCAATTTCAACGTTCGTTCTATAATAATGCGCGATACGCTTGCTTTTGCCAGACGAGCATTCAAATATTTTCGTATTTTGCTATCTTCAAGCAAATTTTCTCCATAATCTTCTCCGCCATACCAATTGGAGTCCCACCCTCTGATAATTCCTAAACGATTTGATATTGGATTTACTTTTTGTCCCATCTATTATTAAATATTATTTTGTTGTTCTTGTTCGCTTTCTTTGTTGTAAGTATCCACGATCAACGTAACATGATTCGAACGTTTTCGGATTCTGTGGGCACGTCCCTGCGGAGCCGGACGAAGTCGTTTTAAAGTAGGGCCTTCGTTTACAAAAACCGTCTTAATGTATAACTCGCCCATTTCGGCTTTTCTCTCGTTTTTTTGCTCCCAATTCGAAATGGCAGACAGCAATAATTTCTCCATTTTTCGCGATGCTTCCTTATTGGAGAATTTCAACACGCCCAATGCCTTGAAAACTTCCATACCACGAATCATATCGGCTACATAACGCATTTTTCGAGGAGAGCTCGGAACGTTTCTCAATGTAGCCAAAGCAAGATTTTGGCGGCTTTCCTTTCTTTTTTCGGCTGCTATTCTTTTTCTAACACTCATGTTTATTTTCTGTTTTATCGGTTCTAGGCCCTGGTTTTATTTCTTTCTGCTGCCGGCATGCCCACGGAACGTGCGAGTTGGCGCAAACTCACCAAGTTTATGACCAACCATATTTTCCGTAATATAAACGGGAATGAACTTGTTCCCGTTATGAACTGCGATGGTATGTCCGACAAAATCGGGAGAAATCATGGAAGAGCGTGCCCATGTTTTTATCACGGATTTTTTTCCGCTTTCATTCATGGTGAGCACTTTTTTTTCCAATTTTAAATTAATATATGGACCTTTTTTTAGTGATCTACTCATAGTTATCTGTTAATTGATCGAATTACTTCTTCTTTTTTCTTTTTTCGACAATATATTTCGAAGAATGTTTTTTGGGAGATCTTGTTTTCAATCCCTTGGAATATAAACCTTTCGGTGACCTGGGATGTCCTCCCGAAGCACGACCTTCACCACCTCCCATCGGGTGATCGACCGGGTTTTTGGCAACCCCGCGCGTATGCGGACGGTATCCCAACCATCTTGATCTTCCGGCTTTACCCGATTTCTCCAAAATATGATCCGGATTGCCGACACTACCAATCGTAGCTTTACACGAAGACAAAATTTTGCGAATTTCTCCGGAGGGCATTTTAACAATAGCATAGTTTTCTTCACGCGAAACCAACTGTGCAAATGCTCCTGCCGAACGCACCAATTTTGCGCCTTCTCCGGTACGCAACTCGATATTGTGAATCACCGTTCCAAGCGGAATATGCGATAAAGGCAAAGCATTGCCGACTTCAGGAGCAGCATTGGGTCCCGACATCACCGTGGTTCCCACTTGCAATCCGTTTGGAGCCAGAATATACGATTTTTCGCCATCGGCGTAATACAACAAAGCTACATGAGCCGACCGATTGGGATCATATTCTATACTTTTCACAACCGCAGGAACTCCATCTTTCGTTCTCTTGAAATCGACAAACCGGTAACGTCTTTTGTGTCCACCACCAATATAACCTATTGTCATTTTACCTTGATGGTTGCGACCACCGGTACTTTTTTTGCCTACTACAAGAGATTTTTCGGGTTTGGTTGCGGTCATGCCATCATGTCGACCAATAATTTTATTTCTTTGCCCCGGTGTTGTAGGCTTAAATTTACGTAGTCCCATTTCTTTATTTAGATATTACTGAATAAATCGATCTTTTCTCCTTCTCTCAAAGTAACAATAGCTTTTTTATACGATGGTGTCCGACCTTCGACAACCCCCGATTTGGTATAACGCTTCTTGCGTTTTCCATTATATCTCATTGTGTTTACACGTTCTACGTGCACATCATAGAGCTCTTCTATTGCGTTTTTGATCTCAATTTTGTTTGCACTCGGAACCACAATGAAACCGTAACGGTTATCGAATTTTTCCGTTACTGCGCTTTGCTTTTCCGTAAAAATTGGTCTAATAATTATTCCCATTGTCTTATTCCTTATGCTTTTAACAATAAATCATCAATTATACCGACGGCCGACTCCGTGAGTACCAAATTTACACAATCCATTATTTTATAGGTGTTTATGTCAGAAGCCGTTACGATATTAACTTTGCTTAAATTTCGAGCCGACAAATATACGTTTTTATTTTGACTTGGCAAAACGAAAAGCAGCTTTTTATCAGCAAGTTGCAGATTTTTAGTCAACTCTACAAACTGTTTTGTTTTGGGTTCGTCGAAATCGAAATCTTCAATCACCACAATGGCGTTATTCTTTGCTTTTAAAGAAAGTGCCGATTTACGAGCCAATATTTTCTCTTTCTTATTCAACTTAAACCCATACTTTCTGGGGCGTGGGCCAAAAGCACGTCCTCCGCCCACCAATACAGGTGAATTGATATCGCCTCTGCGGGCCATTCCGCTACCTTTCTGACGAATAAGTTTACGCCTACTTCCCGATACTTCACTTCTTTCTTTTGTTTTGTGAGTACCTTGGCGTTGGTTGGCCAAATAGTGTTTAACTGCCAACCATACAACATGCTCGTTAGGTTCAATTCCGTAAATGGAATCGTTGAGTGTCACTTTCTTATCCGTTACTTCGCCTTTGATATTATATACATTCAATTCCATTTTATTTCTCTATTAATACGATTGAACCATTATATCCCGGTACCGAACCTTTTACCACTAAAAGATTGTGTTCGGGTATTATCTTCATAACCTGAAGATTTTGAACGGTTACCCGTTTGTTCCCCATTTGTCCGGCCATACGTGTTCCTTTAAATACTTTAGCAGGAAAAGATGCCGCACCAATAGACCCCGGTGCACGCATTCTGTTGTGTTGACCGTGAGTAGACTCGCCTACTCCGCCAAAACGATGACGTTTTACGACACCCTGAAAACCTTTACCTTTCGATGTGCCGATAACGTCCACAAAAAAAGTGTCTTTAAAAAGCTCAACAGTGATTTCGGACCCCAACTCATAGGTATCCTCAAATCCTTCGAACTCGGCCAAGTATCGCTTCGGAGTTACTCCTGCCTTTTCGAAATGACCCTTTTCGGGTTTGGTCGTATGTTTGTCTTTTTTATCGACAAAGCCCAACTGCAAAGAGTCATAACCATCTTTTTCGACAGTTTTTATTTGAGTAACCACGCAAGGACCAGCTTCGATAACAGTGCATGGAACATTTTTTCCCTCGGCACTGAAAACGGATGTCATTCCGATTTTTCTTCCAATTAATCCCGGCATTTCTCTGTTGTTTTTACTACCTCCGTCTTTTCTTCCTTTTTCCTTTTTCTCAAGGAATACATTAATAAGAGGTGTAGTTAATAATAATCCTTATATAATATACTTAAAAAAATTACAACTTCCCATTCTCATGTAAATACATCCATGAGATTTATCGACTTTCTCCCATTGGGGTGGCGCTTATTTGTGTGGCACACACACTTTCGGAAAGCAGTCCATCACACCTTGATTTCCACCTCCACACCGCTTGGCAACTCGAGTTTCATCAGCGCATCGATCGTTTTCGCCGTTGAATTATAGATATCGATAAGGCGCTTAAATGAAGAGAGTTCGAATTGTTCGCGCGATTTCTTGTGAACAAACGTCGAACGGTTTACCGTAAATATACGTTTATGGGTTGGTAGCGGGATAGGGCCGCTCACGACAGCTCCTGTCGATTTTACCGTTTTTACGATTTTTTCTGCCGATTTATCTACCAGCGTATAATCGTATGATTTCAGTTTTATTCTGATTTTTTGGCTCATAAATTTATATGTTATTTAATCAATTCCACACGACCTTTTACCTCTGCCAACACCTGTCTTGCAATGGAAGGAGATACTTCTTCATAATGCGAAAAACTCATAGTAGACGTTGCGCGTCCTGAAGTGATGGTACGTAAGGAAGTCACATAACCAAACATTTCGGCAAGCGGAGCTTTTGCTTTTACAATACGGGCTCCCGAACGGTTCGACTCCATGCCTTCGATCTGACCGCGTCGTTTATTGAGGTCGGCAATCACATCTCCCATACTTTCTTCGGGTGTAACCACTTCTACTTTCATAATGGGTTCGAGCAATACCGGTCCGGCTTTTTCCGTAGCATGTCTGAATGCCTGTATGGCACAAATCTCAAACGATAACTGATCGGAGTCGACCGGATGGTACGATCCATCAATTACGGTCACTTTCAAATTATTCAATGGATAACCTGCGAGAACGCCATTCTTCATTGCCTGCAAGAAACCCTTTTGAACGGACGGGATAAATTCTCTCGGAATATTTCCTCCTTTCACCTCATCAACAAATTGAAGTTCACCTTCAAAATCTTTGTCGGCAGGTTCTACACGCACAATGATGTCGGCAAATTTACCGCGACCACCCGTCTGTTTCTTATATACTTCACGTAATTCGACAGGTCGAGTGATAGCTTCTTTGTAAGCCACCTGAGGTCGACCCTGATTACACTCGACTTTAAATTCGCGTCTCAACCGATCGACAATGATTTCCAAATGAAGCTCTCCCATACCCGAAATAATGGTCTGACCGGTTTCAGTATCGGTTTTGACCGTAAAGGTGGGATCTTCTTCCGCCAGTTTCGACAATCCATGCGACAGTTTGTCGAGGTCTTTCTGGCTTTTCGGTTCCACTGCCACACTGATGACGGGATCCGGGAAATCCATCGATTCCAACAAGATGGGATGTGCTTCATCGCACAGGGTATCTCCCGTTCGAACATCTTTGAATCCAACTGCGGCACCTATATCTCCACAACCGATAAAATCTCTCGGATTTTGCTTGTTGGAATGCATTTGAAACAAACGCGAAACCCGTTCTTTTTTACCCGAACGCGAATTATACACGTAGGATCCGGCAACCAGTTCCCCCGAATACACCCTGAAAAAGCTCAAGCGACCAACATAGGGATCGGTAGCGATTTTGAAGACCAATGCACAAAGAGGTTCATCGGGATCGGGATGACGAACAAGCTTTTTTGTGGGATCTTTGGGATCCAGGCCTACGATTGCTCCGGCATCCAACGGACTGGGCAAATAAGCACAAACCGCATCCAATAAGGGTTGAACACCTTTGTTTTTGAAAGACGATCCACAAAGCATCGGATTGATTTGCATAGCCAATGTTCCTTTTCTCAGCGCTTTATGGATTTCCTCTTCGGTGATCGCCGTTGGATCATCGAAAAATTTCACCATTACTTCGTCATCAAACTCGGCTATGGTCTCCAACATCTTTTCGCGCCACTCGGCAGCTTCTTCTGCCAATTCGGCCGGAATCTCCTCTACATCGTAATCGGCACCCAATGTCTCGTCGTGCCAGTAAAGGGCTTTCATCCGGATCAAATCGACAACCCCTTTAAAACCGCTTTCGGCACCAATCGGTATTTGAATGGGACACGGACGTGCGCCCAACATTTCTTTTATTTGGCGAACCACTTCGAAAAAATTCGCCCCCGAACGGTCCATTTTATTTACGTAACAAATGCGGGGAACTTTATATTTATCGGCTTGACGCCATACCGTTTCAGACTGAGGTTCTACTCCGCCAACGGCACAAAAAGTGGCAATTGCACCATCCAGTACCCGCAACGAACGTTCTACTTCAACAGTGAAATCCACGTGTCCCGGAGTATCGATTAGATTGATCTTGTACGTCTGATCTCTATACTGCCAACTTGTTGTGGTTGCAGCAGAAGAAATCGTAATACCCCGTTCCTGTTCTTGTTCCATCCAGTCCATGGTTGCAGCTCCATCGTGCACCTCTCCCAACTTATGGGTAAGACCCGTATAAAACAAAATTCGCTCCGATGTGGTAGTCTTTCCTGCATCGATATGCGCCATGATACCGATGTTACGCGTATATTTTAATGTTTCTTTTGAACTCTTAGCCATTTTATATTATCTCTTCCATCATTTAAAATCTGAAATGCGCAAAAGCACGATTGGCTTCTGCCATTCTATGCATATCTTCTTTTCGTCTAAATGCGCCACCCTGACCATTGTAAGCATCAATGATTTCGGCGGCCAATTTTTCAGCCATGTTTCTTCCTTTTCTTTTGCGCGCAAAAGAAATCAGGTTTTTCATCGAAATGGCTTCTTTTCTTCCCGGATGAACTTCGGTAGGCACCTGAAAAGTAGCTCCGCCTACACGGCGCGACTTAACTTCAACTTGTGGGGTAACATTATCCAAAGCCGCTTTCCAAATCTCGAGAGCCGACTTTTCTTCATTGGGCATTTTAGTCTCCACGATATCCAATGCGGAATAAAAGATATCGTAAGCAAGACTTTTCTTTCCGTCGCGCATAAGATGGTTAACAAATTTTGTCACCCTTACATCGCCAAAAACCGGATCAGGCAATACATGCCTTTTTTTAGGTTTAGCTTTTCTCATCGTTTTAAAAATTTTACTGTTGTTTGGCTGCCTTTTTTACTCGTCTTCAACGATTCCTCCGAATCATTTACTCAACCTTATAAAACGCTGATACCAAATTCAACACCAATTAAACATTTTACCTTGATTGTGATTGTACATTTTCGACTTCTACCGGCCGTTTGTTTTTTATTCTCCGACCAGCATGTCGCTTTATCCCTTCGCAGCACCTGCTTTGGGTCGTTTTGTTCCGTACTTCGAACGTCTTTGCGTACGGTCGCTAACGCCGGCTGCATCCAACGTACCCCGTACAATGTGATAACGCACTCCCGGAAGATCTTTCACACGACCACCCCGAACCAATACAATGGAGTGTTCTTGCAAATTGTGACCTTCGCCCGGAATATACGCATTCACCTCTTTCGAATTGGTCAAACGTACACGGGCAACTTTCCTCATCGCCGAATTCGGCTTTTTGGGAGTCGTGGTATAAACTCGCACACACACGCCTCGACGCTGCGGACAGCCTTCCAATGCCGGCGATTTGCTTTTTTCAGTCGACTCCGTACGCCCCTTTCTTACTAATTGTTGAATTGTAGGCATTTTTTATACTTTCTTTTTAAACTAAATTTATCTTAATTATCCGTCTGTTTCTATCTCATAACCAACAATCTAAGCAACGCATAATCAAATGATTATATTGTATGCTTCGAATTTTTGGAGCTAAAAACGGCACAAAATTACAAATTATCGGAATGATATACAAGTAAATCATCTTGTTTTTAAAAATATTTTCTTTCAAATTCGCAACTGCAGATGCAATGAACAAATCAAAACGAAAGAACTCAAAGGAAGAAAAGAAATCAAAAAAGAAATATTTTTGTGGCAGGATGTAACTTTTTGGCTTTTCAACCGTCATTATATAATGAATAACGAGAAATTTCATCATATTATTTTGTCTCTAAAAGACAATCTCTACCGGCTCGCACTGAGTATTGTGCACGATAAGGCCGAAGCAGAAGACATCGTACAAGACGTCTTTTTGAAACTTTGGAGCAAAAAAGATGAATGGAACGCCATCAATAATGCAGAGGCATATTGTTATCGTTCGACAAAAAATTTGGCGCTCGATCGACTTTCGTCACGGGCAATCCGAAAAACGGAAAGCATCGATCCTCAACAAGAGGGTTACTCTTTTATAGATAACGAAACGCCTCATTTGCACTTTATCAGGCAAGAAGAGCGCTCTATAATATATAAATGTATCGACGAACTCTCCCAAAACCAACGGTTGGTTTTTCAACTCAGGGAAATCGAAGGACTCAGTTACAACGACATATCCAACGTATTGGATATTAGTGAAGACGTGGTAAAGGTAACCCTTTTTAGGGCACGAAGAAAAATGAAAGAATTATTGGAGAAATACAATGATAAAAGAATATGAACATATTCGCTTTTTGTTGAACAAGTATTGGAATTGCGAAACATCTTTGGAGGAAGAAAAAAAGTTGCGCGACTTTTTTTCCGGAGAAGATATTCCGGAAGATTTGCAACCCTACGCCCCTCTCTTTCGGTACTGCAAAGAGAGCCGGAACTCCATTCGATTGGGCAACGATTTCGATAAAAAGCTGGAAACGGCCATTCGCCAAAAAGAAAAGGAGAAACAATACATTACCATCCGGATATTTGCTCCGGCTTTAAAAATTGCCGCTTCCATTGCCATCATAATCACATTGGGAGTCGGTATTTATTTCTTGGTCAACGAAAACAGGAAACCCTATTTTGCAGAAACCTACAACGATCCCGATGCCGCATTCAAAGATGCTACGTATGCCTTGGAAAAACTTTCCGAAGCACTTCGAAAAGGAGAAGAAGTCTCGATAAAGACATTGGATGAACTGAAAGGCTGGAATATCGATTGGACCGCTTTGGA
This sequence comes from Bacteroidales bacterium UBA4179, assembly GCA_002381125.1. Lineage (GTDB taxonomy): Bacteria > Bacteroidota > Bacteroidia > Bacteroidales > Dysgonomonadaceae > Anaerorudis. The sequence continues at coordinate 18,036 of DFUT01000016.1, forward strand.
TTCGGCGGATTCGACGGATGTGATGGATTCGGTGGATGTGGAAGCAACGGAAAACGGACACTTACCGCAATCCCATCCAAGGGAGTCATAAGGGAATTTTACCGGCAATTGCCCTCTTTACGAAAAAAGTGCCGGAAACGAAATAAAAATTCAGCGGATTGGATAAAAGCGGATTGGATAAATTAAAAAGGAATGAAAGGTACCACACTCATATTTTTATTTTTACTCTCGGCAGTATCGTTGTCGGGGGCAGATTTCATTACGGAATTCCTAAATACATGCGTCGAGGAAAAAAGGCCCGTCAGTAACGTGAATATCGGGAAACCCATGCTCGAAAAAATGGCATCGAACACCAACGACGAAGAATTGAAGAAAATATTCCAAAATTTAAACAGCATTCGCATTGTCACTACCGAAGACAAAAAAGACGCACACCATTATTTCAAAAAAGCCAACGAACTGGCCGCCCAAGAGTTTTCCGATTATCAGGAAGTAGTATCGGTAAATGAAAGGAATACCAAAATAAACGTTCTGACAAAAAGCAAAGACGATAAAAATCAGGACATTATTTTTATCGGCTTAGATGAAGACAACAAGCTGACCATTATTAACATTACGGGGAAAATAGATTTCCATGCGATTTCCAAATTGTCGGATTCGTTGAGCAAGGAAGCAAAGACAGACGAGAATCCCGATGAAGAAGAAAAATCAAAAATAAACAAATAGCAAGTATAAAAGAACAGCAACAAATAACTTTTTTCTTTTTTATATTTAAACGATGGATAGACGGCCGAACGCGAGTTTAGCCGTCTATGGTTTTTATAGAGGATCATTTTGTCTTGGGCAACAGTTCAGCTATTTGACATACTTCTTGGTACCATTCTTCGCCAAATTTGCGGATTAAAGGTTCTTTTAAAAATTGGTATAATTTTATGCCGGTTTTTTTACCCAATCTCAAAGCCGGCCGACATACCGACCAGCGGTCGTAGTTCAAAGCCGTGAAATCGTCGTATTTGCGCAAACGAATGGGATAAAGGTGGCACGAAATGGGTTTTTGCACCGAAATCTTTCCCTCACGGAAAGCATTATCGATGGCACATCGACAAACGCCGTCGGCATCGAAATAGGTAAACACGCACTCGCGACCTTTGATAATGGAAGTCACCAATTCGCCGTCATCGTCGATATAGGCTATCCCCTGTTTTTCGATCAACTCACGCGCTTTTGGCGAAAGGCCGTCCCAAATCTCGGGCAACACGTCTTTTATTGCCTCGTATTCTTCGTGCGTCAACGGAGCGCCCGCATCGCCCTCTACGCAGCACATTCCTTTGCATTTGCCGAGATCGCACACAAAACAGGTTTCAAAAATATCTTCCGAAATCAACGTATCCTTGATTTGTATCATCACACATCCTCCCTTGTTAAAAACTTCTCTCCTTTTCCCGAAAAAACAACCTTAATTTGTATCATCAAACGTTCTCCATCCGCTTTTTGTAAAATCGAAATAAAAATAAAGTAACCATCAAACTGATTGCCGCAAAACATCCAAACCCAAGGGTCAGCGGTCGATTTTCAATCTGCCGCATAAAATCGGTTTCTCCGAAAAAGAAAATTACCAGCAAGGTGAATGCATTATTAAAAAAATGAGCCGCAATGGGTATCCATAAACTGCGACCATATAAAAACAAATATCCCAGCAAAACGCCTAAAACCAATCGGGGCAAGAAACCGTAAAATTGAAGATGCATCACACTGAAAATAAATGCGGTAATCCATACGGCTGCATGTTTGTTTTTCACTATTTCTACGCAAGATTGCTGGAGCACGCCCCGAAAGAAACACTCTTCGGCCACTGCCGCAAAAACCCCAATCAGCAAAAGATTTACCATTAAAACCCCTACATTTTTCCCGGACAACAGTATTTCGGTAGCGGCGGCCGCCTGATCTTCTGTTTGTCGCATCCATTGTTCTATGGATTTAAGCGATTCGGGGAGTTGCATCTGCTCGTTCAACCGCGTCAAGAACGAAACCATCGGCATGGATATTACAAAAATCAAAACAGCAAAGCCGATTGCAAAGAAAAGCTTATCCGACTTTTGCAAACGCAAAAAAGAGGAAGGGTGAGCTCCACCCATGCCGGCAACAACATACGCCGGGAAAAAAAACATCAGCAAACTCTGCAAAAACATATTCAAACGAATATACCATGAATCCAAAGGATCGTTAAATGTAAAAATAATGGAAAAAAACTCCATTATACCAACGGATACAAACAATCCGACAAAAGAGAAGAGAAAGAGATAAAAAATTCTTGCTTTTCCCGACAAAGGAGTAGTAATAATTGGTTTCATCCCGTTATATTTTCGGCACAAAGATATAAAAAGTTGGAAAAGATACCTCAATAACCGCAACATAAAGGTAAAAAGGCTGTTTCATGTCCGCTTCTTGCTTGCTTCAAGGCAGGGACGAAAACGTCGGATTTTGTTGATTTGGGGTAAAAACATCCTGCGTTTTTGCTGCAAAAAAAGTAAAATCTTGAAGCGAACTTGGAGCGAGGATGGTGCAGCCTTGGTACGGACTTGGTGCGGAGAAGGTGTGACCCTTTTTTAGGGTTATTTTGTCTTGTCCTGAAATGGGAAATGTCGTAATGATTACAATAATTTTGCCAATTAGAAGAATAAACGTAATTTTGCAGCTTTAAAATCAGAATAACGATTGCAAAAAGAATTGATCTTCAAAACGATCTATACTGCAAAAAGTTTCATAAAAGAACAACTAAAATAGCTGTAATGAACATAACGCTAAACAAAACAGATAATGTAAATGGTGTGATCACCGTTGAGATCGAAAAAGCAGATTATCAGGAAAAAGTAGATGAAGCCTTAAACCGGCTGCGTCATCAAGTGAACATCCCGGGTTTCAGACAGGGAAAAGTTCCCAAAGGAATCGTCGATAAAATGTACGGAAAAACCGTTCTCGCCGACGAATTGTCGAAAATACTGAACGACGAGCTGTTCAATTACATTCGCGACAACGATTTACACATTTTGGGAGAACCTTTGGCAGTTGAAAACGAGGAAAACAAAATCGATTTCGAAAAGGATGAGAATTTCACTTTCTCGTTCGATATTGCCCTTTCACCCGAGTTCGAACTATCATTCACCCACGAAGACAAACTTACCTATTATCATATAACGCTTGACGAAGATACGCTTCAGGATCAAATGAATGCTTACCTGAGCAATTACGGAACATATGAAGCGGTGGACGAACCGGCATTGGAAGACGATTTGCTGAAAGGCACACTCACCGAATTGGAAAACGGCGAACCCAAAGAAAACGGCATGGTAATCGAAAATGCCATCATCATGCCACTCTATGTGAAAGATGAAGAAACCCGAAAGCAATTGATCGGAGCAAAAGTGGGCGACAAAATCGTAATCAATCCCAAAAAAGCCTACGACAACAACGAAGCGGAAATCGCATCACTGCTGCAAACGACCAAAGACAAGATCGGGGAAATCGATTCAGATTTTAGCTACGAAATAAAAGAAATCACACGCTACAAAAAACCCGAAATGAACCAAGCATTTTTTGACAAAATCTTGGGCGAAGGAGCCGTTTCTTCGGAGGAGGAATTCAAATCGAAAATCCACGACTTGATGAATACCCAATTCATTTCATATAGCGAATACCTGTTTATGCGCGACCTGCGCAACCTGATCCTCGAAAAGATGAAGGAGGTGCAACTTCCCGAAAGATTTCTCAAGCGCTGGCTATTGGAATCAAACAAAGAAGCCACTGCCGAAAGCATCGAAAAAGATTTTCCGCGAATTCTCGATGACCTGAAATTTTCATTGGCAAAAGACAAAATCATCAAAGAGCAAGGCATCGAAGTTAAAAATGAAGATGTGGAAGCATTGGCAAACGAAACGGCTAAAATTCAATTTATCCGATACGGGATATTGAATGTTCAAGATGAATTTCTGGGAGATTACATAAAAAACATGCTTTCCGACGAGAAGACAATCAACGAACTCTATCAGCAAACGGTCAACAGGAAAATTATAGAAGAAATGAAACAGGCCGTCGACGTGGAAGAAAAAGAAATTACCTCGAAAGAATTGTCCGATATGCTCGAAAAGGAAGGAGAGAAAGAGAAGAAAGCCGAGAAAGAAACTGAGATTAAGGCAGAGGCAGAGACAGAGACAGAGACGGAGACGGAGACGGAAACGGAGACGGAAACGGAAACGGAAACGGAGACAAGCGAAAAAGAAACAGAAAGCCTGAAATCGAAAGAAGCAAAAGCCACAAAAGAAGAGAAAGCAGCGAAAGAAAAGAAAGCTGCGAAAGAAGGGAAAGAAGCAAAAGCCACAAAAGAAGAGAAAGAAGAGAAAGAAGGGAAAGAAAAGAAAGCGGAAAAAGAGGAACAGGAAAATACCGACAAAAATCAAGAATAAAACTCAATCCTACCCTATCCCGAAGGTTTTTTACCAACCGAACATACCGTTTCACAAAGTTTAACAGTATATTCCGAATATTCATTATAACTTTGTTTATCGTTTGAACGGAGGGCAAAAAACCTTTCTTGTTTTAAAATATTCGGCATCGTATTTGCATATAAAGCCACTACACGCAATTTAAGTAAAAAACAATATCGGAAGGTATCCGAGAAATAAAAACAAAATATGAGAAACGAAAACGATTTTAGGAAATATGCCGTTAAACATTTAGGAATGAACGGCTCACGATTAGATAGCTACATGAATATAACCAGCGATTACGGTTATATCTCGCCAACCATTATAGAAGAACGTCAACTGAACGTTGCGCAGATGGACGTTTTTTCGCGTTTGATGATGGATCGCATTATTTTCCTGGGAACCCAGATCGACGAGTATGCGGCCAATGTTGTACAAGCCCAATTGCTTTACTTGGATTCTTCCGATCCCGGAAAAGACATCTCGCTATACATCAACTCACCCGGTGGAACCGTGTATGCCGGATACGGCATTTACGACACCATGCAGTTTATTTCGAGCGATGTATCTACCATATGCACAGGCATCGCAGCATCAATGGCCGCCGTTTTGCTGGTAGCCGGAACACCAAAAAAACGCTTCGCTCTGCCGCATTCGCGCGTCATGATACATCAACCGTTGGGAGGTGCACAAGGCCCCGCTTCGGATATCGAAATTACCGCGCGAGAAATTGCACGAGTAAAACAAGAACTTTATACCATCATCTCCCAACATTCGGGTCAGCCATATGAAGTAATCGAACGCGATTCGGACCGCGATTTTTGGATGACGGCCGCGGAAGCAAAAGAATACGGCATGATTGACGAAGTGTTGGAAAATAAAGCAAAAAAACAATCGGAAAAATAAAACACAGAGATTAGAAAATGGCAAAAAAATCAAATAGCAGCAATCATTGCAGTTTCTGCGGGAGAAGCGAAAACGAAGTAACGCTTCTCATCGCGGGAATTTCAGGATATATCTGCGATATGTGTGCCGAACAAGCACACGTAATAGTGAACGAAACATTCAAGGGTTCAGAGAAGCAACCGACCAATTTTGCGCTTGCCAATCTTCCCAAACCAAAACAGATAAAAGAATTTCTCGATCAATATGTCATCGGGCAGGATACGGCAAAACGTTTCTTGTCGGTAGCGGTATACAACCACTATAAACGCATCATGCAAAAAAATATCAAAGAAGATATAGAAATCGAGAAATCGAACATCATCCTGGTAGGTCCCACCGGAACGGGTAAAACATTGCTTGCGCAAACCATCGCAAAAATGCTGCAGGTGCCCTTTACCATTGTGGATGCTACCGTTTTTACCGAAGCGGGTTACGTGGGCGAAGATGTGGAAAGCATCCTTACCCGTCTGTTGCAAGTGGCCGATTACGACGTGGCAGCTGCCGAAAGAGGAATCGTTTTTATCGACGAGATCGACAAAATTGCCCGCAAAAACGATAACCCGTCCATAACCCGCGATGTAAGCGGCGAAGGGGTTCAACAAGGATTGTTGAAGCTGTTGGAAGGTTCCATAGTCAACGTCCCGCCTCAAGGAGGACGAAAGCATCCCGAACAACGCATGATCGCCGTGAACACCAAAAACATTCTGTTTATTTGCGGCGGCGCTTTCGATGGCATCGAAAAAAAGATTGCCCAACGACTCAACGCACATGTCGTGGGTTACACGGCCAGCAGCAACTCCATGCATATAGACCGAACCAATCTGTTGAAATACATCACGCCGATGGATCTCAAAGCTTATGGACTCATACCCGAGCTCATCGGGCGTCTGCCCATACTCACCTATCTCGATCCGCTGGACAGAGATGCCCTGGTGCGTATCCTGACGGAACCAAAGAACTCCATTATCAAACAATATGAAAAATTGTTTGAAATGGACGGAATTACGCTAACTTTCGAAAAAAACGTTTTCGAGTATGTTGTGGACAAAGCTATCGAATATAAAGTGGGAGCACGCGGTTTGCGATCGATTATGGAAGTAATCATGATGGATGCCATGTTTGTACTTCCTTCCGAAACCAACAAAAAGAAAATGCATATTACGCTCGATTATGCAAAAAAACATCTTGAAAAATCGGAATTCGGAAAATTGAAAGTTGCCTGATTCCGTCGAACAATGAATTCGATTACAAACCATTGAAAGAGAATAATGTATTTTACTTTGTCAAATAATCAGAAAAATCCGTGAATTTTTTCAGGGATTTTTTTTTAATGAAATAATTTTATGCGAAAAATCGATTTTTAACATTTTATTTTTCTCAATTCAAATATTATCTTCTATTTTAGTTATGCAATATGGATTATAGTTTAAATGATCAAATAAAAAATACTTTTTATATTTTTGCATTCCTATTTCAGAAAAAATGAATACATTACAAAGCTTCGGGACAAAGAGTACAAAATACGTGAAAAAAGAGAATATTCTTTACAACGGACTTAAAAAATATTTCGGATTCGATACGTTCAAAGGCAATCAAGAAGCCATCATGGAAAGTATCCTATCCGGAAGGGATACCTTTGTGTTGATGCCCACAGGGGGTGGAAAATCGCTCTGTTATCAATTACCGGCTTTGTTGTCGGAAGGAACTGCTATCGTCATCTCACCTCTCATCGCACTAATGAAAAACCAAGTTGATCTTCTGCGCAATTATCACGAAGAAGACAACATTGCGCATTATCTTAACTCATCGCTCACAAAAACAGAAATCGAAGAGGCAAAAAACGACATCAAAAACGGTAAAACAAAATTGCTGTATGTGGCCCCCGAATCACTTACAAAACAAGAAAATATCGATTTCCTGCGAAGCGTGAAAATATCGTTCTACGCTGTTGACGAAGCGCATTGCATTTCGGAATGGGGACACGATTTCCGACCCGAGTACCGACGAATTCGTCCCATCATCAACGAAATTGGCGTACGTCCCGTAATTGCCCTTACGGCAACGGCAACGCCCAAAGTACAGCACGATATTCAAAAAACACTGGGTATGATGAATGCCGCCATATTCAAGTCGTCTTTCAATCGACCCAATCTATATTACGAAATCCGTCCCAAAACCGATAAGATTGACAGCGAAATCATCAAATACATCCTGTCGCAAGAAAACAAATCGGGAATCGTATATTGCCTAAGTCGCAAAAAAGTGGACGATTTCGCCGAAATCCTACAGGCTAACGGAATTAAAGCTTTACCGTACCATGCCGGCCTAGATGCCGCCACGCGAAGTGCACATCAGGATGCATTCTTGATGGAAGAAGTGCAGGTGATCGTGGCAACCATCGCTTTCGGAATGGGAATAGACAAACCCGATATACGTTACGTCATTCACTACGATATCCCAAAAAGTTTGGAAGGATATTATCAAGAAACAGGACGGGCCGGACGCGACGGTGGCGAGGGCAACTGTATCGCTTTCTATTCTCGAAAAGATCTCCAAAAATTGAAACGTTTCATGCAAGGGAAACCCGTAGCCGAACAGGAAATCGGGGAACAACTCCTGCTGGAAACGGCAGCATATGCGGAAACATCCATATGCCGAAGAAAAATGCTGCTGCATTATTTCGGCGAAGAATATAATAACCCCAATTGCGAAAATTGTGATAATTGTTTAAATCCTAAAATTAAAGTGGAAGCAAAAGAATTATTGATTACGGTTTTAGAAGCTGTAAAAGCACTAAAAGAAAAACAAAAAACCGAATACGTAATTAACTTTCTACTCGGTAGAGAAACTTCCGAGATAGAAACCTTTGGCCATAACGAGCTCGAGGAATTCGGATCGGGGGCCGATGAAGAAGAAAGCACATGGCAAAATGTTATTCGCCAAGCACTTCTTGATAATTATTTGAAAAAAGATATCGAAAACTACGGCATACTCAAAATAACGAAGAAAGGGAAAGACTTCCTGAAAAAACCCGTATCTTTCAAAATCACGAAAGTAGAGGAGGAAGAAGAAATGGAAGAAGAATTGGATCCCGATAGCGCCGATATAATGGCTTCGGGCGGGGGAAGTTCGGGCGCAGTGGATCCGGTCTTGTTTGCCATGATGAAGGACTTGAGAAAAAAAATGGCAAAAAAACTGAATGTGCCTCCCTATGTTATCTTTCAGCCGGCTACTCTCGAGGCAATGGCAACCACTTATCCCATTACACTCGAAGAACTTCAAAACATGCCGGGAGTAGGTCCGGGAAAAGCCAAACGATACGGAAAAGAGTTCATCGAACTTATCAAAAAACACGTAGAAGAAAACGAAATTGAACGACCCGAAGATTTGCGCGTCAAAACAGTTGCCAACAAGTCGAAACTCAAGGTATCCATTGTTCAGGCTATCGATAGAAAAGTGGCGTTGGACGACTTGGCAGAATCCAAAGGAATAGATTTTGACGAATTGCTCTCCGAAGTAGAAGCGATCATTTATGCCGGAACAAAAATCAATATCGATTACTTTTTGAACGAGATCATGGATCCGGATACTATTGAGGAGATATACGGTTATTTCAAACAAGCCGAAACCGATGATCTGGAAATGGCTGTTGAGAATTTGCCCGATTATACCGAACCCGAAATTCGATTGGTCCGCATCAAATTTTTCTCGGATATGGCAAACTGATTTCTAACAAGAAAAAATGAAATTATTAAAACAAATCGATAGTCCCGATGATTTAAAAAAACTCAACGTCGAACAACTTCAACAAATTTGTTCCGAACTACGGGAATATATCATCGATCAGTTATCACACAATCCCGGGCATTTTGCATCGAGTCTGGGAACGGTAGAACTGACCGTGGCTCTACATTATCTTTACAACACCCCTTACGATCGATTGGTTTGGGATGTGGGACATCAGGCATATAGCCACAAAATACTGACGGGAAGGCGCGATAAGTTTCCCACTAACCGCAAGTTGGGAGGAATCTCCGGTTTCCCAAGCCCCGAAGAAAGCGAGTACGATACTTTTGTGTCGGGACATGCGTCCACCTCTATTTCGGCAGCACTGGGAATGGCAGTGGCGGCTTATCTCAATCACGAAGAAGACCGCCACGTGGTTGCCATTATCGGAGACGGATCCATGACCGGCGGATTGGCCTACGAAGGGTTGAACAACGTCTGTTCACAACCCAATAATCTGCTTATCGTTCTCAACGACAATGATATGTCGATCGACCATAGTGTAGGCGGTTTGCGCGATTATCTCATTAAATTGACCACCTCGTCCAAATACAATAAAATAAGAAACAGGGTTTATCAGGCCTTTAAACAAAAAAACCTCATCGACGAGAACAAAAAAAACTTTATTCTCCGTTTCAACAATAGCATCAAATCGCTGCTTAGTCGCCAACAAAACCTCTTTGAAGGCTTCAATATCCGCTATTTTGGTCCTATCGACGGCCACAACCTGCCCGAGCTCATCCGAGTGCTCAACAACATAAAAGACATGAAAGGTCCCAAATTGTTGCACATCAAAACAGTCAAAGGAAAAGGATATGCTCCGGCAGAAAGATCGGCAACCGTTTGGCATGCGCCGGGACTCTTCGATAAAGAAACCGGCGAACGTATTGTCAAACGAAGAAAAGACCAACCGCAACTTTATCAGGATGTTTTCGGCCATACCCTCGTAGAATTGGCCGAAAAAAACGAAAAAATAGTCGGCGTAACACCGGCAATGCCCACAGGATGTTCCATGAATTATATGATGAAAAAATTTCCGGAACGCACATTCGATGTCGGTATTGCCGAAGCACATGCCGTAACGTTTTCGGCAGGACTGGCCAAAGAAGGATTTATTCCGTTTTGCAACATCTACTCATCCTTTATGCAACGGGCTTACGACCAGGTCATCCATGATGTTGCCCTGCAAAAATCGAAAGTCGTCTTATGTCTCGACAGAGCCGGTATCGTGGGCGAAGATGGGCCTACTCACCACGGCGTATTCGACCTTGCCTACATGCGATCCATACCCAACCTTATCATTGCGGCTCCGTTAGACGAACACGATCTGCGAAACCTTATGTACACCGCCGTATATGGTAATGAGGGACCCTTCGTTATTCGATATCCGAAAGGACAAGGGGAACGGGTAGATTGGCAGAATCCGATGCAGATCATTCCCATCGGCAAAGGCAGGAAACTAAGCGATGGGGAAGAAATTGCCGTGCTGTCGATCGGAGCAATCGGGAACACTGTGGCAAAGGCCATCGAAAAAGCCGCCGAGAGAGGGATTGTAGCGGCACATTACGATTTGCTCTTCCTGAAACCCATTGACGAGGAAATGCTTACCGAAATAGCGGAAAATTATGCTTACCTCATTACCGTTGAAAACGGAGTGATTGCCGGTGGCATGGGAAGTGCGGTGCTCGAATTTCTGGCCACACATCATTACACCGATATTCATGTTAGACAACTAGGCATTAAAGACGAATTTGTAACACACGGAACGATAAACGAGCTGCAGCATCTATGCGGAATTGACGAAGACGGCATACTCGAAGCCATTATCGAAGCAAACGAAACCGTCAAGCAGTACTCCAAAGTTACAATCAAACAAAAAACTTTTAACCCCCTGGATGCAAAACAAAATAAATCGCTCCCACACGTAGAAAGAGCGAAAAAAATTTATCCTAATACAAAATAATCGATGAAAATTATCATAGCAGGTGCCGGAGAGGTAGGAACTCATCTTGCACGTTTATTGGGGGAAGAAAATCACGACATTACCGTGATGGACGAAAGTAAAGAGCGAATTCAACCCCTCAAAGATAATGCAGAATTGACAGCTGTGGTGGGAAAATGCACCTCGTTAAACGATTTAAATGCAGCCGGAGTAAAAGATAGCGATCTGTTTATCGGGGTTACACCCGAAGAGTCGCGCAATATCCTGGCAGGCATGTTGGCATCTAACATGGGAGCAAAAAAGACCCTCGCACGAATCAATAATCACGAATACCTTTTACCCAAAAATGCCGCTTTTTTTGAAGAAAGAGGCATCCATTCCATGATATACCCCGAAATGATGGCTGCTCGCGAAATTCTACAGGCACTGAAAACGCCGTGGACACGTTTTTGGTGGGAGCTTTCAAACGGATCGGTCATTCTTGCGGGAGCCAAGATTAGAGAAAATGCACCCATCGTCAACAAATATCTACGCGAATTGATCCAAGAAAACAAAAAGTTTCATATCGTAGCCATTAAACGAAACAACCAAACCATCATTCCCAAAGGAAGCGATCAGATATTGCCCAACGATATTCTCTATTTCACCACACTGCGGAAATACCTTGATGAGATGCCCGCATTTTTGGGGAAAAGATCGTTTGAAGTCAAAAACGTCATGATTATGGGTGGAAGCCGCATTACCATGTGCACGATACAATATCTTCCATCACATATGAACATTAAGATCATCGAACAGGATCGGGAACGAGCCGAGATGCTTCTCGAAAACGTACCTTCAAACGTAAGCATATTTTTGGGAGACGGTCGCGACGTCGAATTGCTGCTAAATGAAGGGATTACGGAAACCGATGCTTTTCTGGCTCTTACAGGAAATTCCGAAGCCAATATTCTGGCCTGCCTAATGGCAAAACAGTATGGCGTGAGAAAAACGGTTGCCGAAGTGGAAAATCTCGATTATATCAACATGGCAGAACGATTCGATATCGGAACGATCATCAACAAAAAAGTGATTACCGCAAGCAAAATTTACGAACTTTTACTCAAAGCCGATGTGTCGAACATCAAATGCCTCACCTTTGCCGACGCAAATGTAGGCGAGATTATAGCCAAGCCCAACTCGAAAGTGACCAAAAAATTAATCAAAAACCTCAACCTTCCCCCGGATATTACTTTCGGGGCACTCATACGGAATGGCGAGCCCATTTTAGTAGATGGCAACACCCTTATCCAAGCGTACGACAAGGTAGTTGTTTTTTTTCTCAGCAAATCATTGAAAAATATCGAAAATCTATTTAACTGATAAATAAAAAAACCACGCAAAGTTGTTTTTGCGTGGTTTTCATATTGCGCCAAGCGCTAAATCACTGTTTTTTTTAATTCTTGAAAAATATCTTGCCATCGACCGCATCGATGATGATGGGTTTTGTTTTATCTATCGTGCCTGCAATAATATCTCTCGCCAACTCGTTGAGTATTCTACGTTGAATGACCCGTTTCACGGGACGCGCACCAAATTGCGGATCGTACCCTTCTTTTGCGAGATATTCCACTGCTTCATCGGTATACTCCAGTTG
>DFUT01000016.1:31047-55945 GCA_002381125.1 Bacteroidales bacterium UBA4179
ATTTTTCGTTTCTTCGATAATTTGTTCCCGATTGGAATCGTTGAGTTGTTCAAAATTAGCTCGAATCATATCCGATCCCATGTTGGATGTCATGATGATAATCGTGTTCTTAAAATTCACAACCCTTCCCTTATTATCGGTCAACCGTCCGTCATCGAGCACTTGAAGCAGTACATTGAACACATCGGGATGGGCCTTTTCGATCTCGTCGAAGAGTACTACCGAATAGGGTTTACGCCGAATAGCTTCGGTCAACTGTCCACCCTCTTCGTAACCCACATATCCCGGAGGTGCACCAATGAGCCGAGTGACGCTGAATTTCTCCTGGTATTCGCTCATATCGATACGCGTCATCATTCGCTCATCGTCAAACAGGCATTCGGCAAGCGCTTTTGCCAATTCGGTTTTACCCACACCGGTTGTTCCGAGGAAGATAAACGAACCGATTGGCCGTTTGGGATCGCTCAATCCGGCACGATTCCTACGGATGGCATCGGCAACGGCTTTAATTGCATGATCCTGCCCAACAACACGCTTATGGAGCTCTTCTTCGAGAGAAAGCAATTTTTCGCGTTCGCTCTGCAACATTTTCGATACCGGAATACCCGTCCATTTCGATACGATTTCGGCAATATCCTCGGCATCCACTTCTTCTTTAATCAGAGGCCGATCGCCTTGCACTTCTCGAAGTTTCTTTTGCAGCTCTTCAATCTCTCTTTCTTTTTCCTTGATCTTTCCGTAACGCAATTCGGCAACTTTACCGTAATCGCCCTCGCGCTCGGCTATTTCCGCTTCAATTCTTGCCTGTTCGATTTCGGCTTTGTTTTGCTGAATCTTATCGATGATTTCTTTTTCGGCCAGCCATCTGGCTTTATACTCCGCTTCTTGTTCTTTTAGCTCTTCGATCTGCTTGGTCAGCTGTTCTTCTTTCAGTTTGTCTTTTTCGCGCCTGATGGCTTCGCGTTCAATTTCCAATTGCTTGATTTTTCGTTGAATCTCATCGAGTTCTTCCGGTACGGAATCAATTTCCATACGCAATTTGGCGGCCGCTTCATCAATCAAGTCAATCGCCTTGTCGGGTAAAAAACGATCGGTAATATACCGTTGCGACAATTGCACGGCAGCAATAATAGCCTCATCTTTAATACGTACTTTATGATGATTTTCGTACCTTTCTTTCAAGCCTCGCAGAATGGAGATGGAATCGGCTTCACCGGGTTCTTCGACCATGACAACCTGGAAACGGCGCTCCAACGCCCTGTCTTTTTCAAAATACTTCCGATATTCGTCCAATGTGGTGGCACCAATCGTCCGCAATTCGCCACGAGCCAATGCCGGCTTCAATATATTGGCGGCATCCATAGCGCCCGAAGTCTTACCCGCACCTACCAGCGTATGAATTTCATCGATAAACAAAATGATTTCGCCATCGGATTTCACTACTTCGTTGATTACGGCTTTTAACCGTTCCTCGAATTCACCTTGATATTTAGCGCCGGCAATCAACGCTCCCATATCCAGCGAATAAATTTGCTTGCTCTTTAGATTTTCGGGAACATCGCCACGAACAATACGGCGCGCCAGTCCCTCCACGATGGCGGTCTTTCCGGTTCCGGGATCGCCAATCAAGATGGGGTTGTTTTTTGTTCTCCGACTCAATATCTGCAATATTCGGCGAATCTCTTCATCACGCCCAATGACGGGATCCAACTTGCCTTGACGCGCCATTTCGGTCAGATTAACCGCATATTTGCTCAATGCCTGATACGTTTCTTCCGCTGTCTGGCTAGTCACTTTCTCTCCTTTTCTAAGTTCTTTTATCGCCAATTCAAGCTGATTTTCCGATACCCCTTGAGCTTTCAAGATCTGTGATGCAGAACTGCTTACGCTTACTAAAGCCAGCAACAAATGTTCAAGCGAAACATACTGATCGCCCATGCGCGTCGCATAATCGGCCGCTTTTTGAAAAACCGCATTGCTTTCGCGACTCAGCATCGGCTCGCCTCCCGACACACGCGGATACGAGTCGATTTCTCTGTCAACCGCGGCTTCCAATGAACGCATGTTTACACCCAATTTTTGAAACAAAAAATTGGTCACATTCTCCCCTACCAGCATCACACCTTTCAGCACATGTGCCGGTTCAATCATTTGTTGACTGTTTGCTTGTACTAAATCGATAGCCTTTTGTACAGCCTCTTGTGCTTTAATGGTAAAATTGTTAAAATTCATAATTATATTTTTTATTTTATAATTCCCTTCACTTTTTAAGGAAATCAAATATCTTGCCAAAAAATATTTTATGACGTTTTGACAGATTTGTATTTGTATTTGTATTTGTTTTCGGTTTGCATTGCCGAAAACAAAAACATTAATTTGCCGTCTTATCGGACATAATTCGGTTTCTGCAAACCATAGCCTTTTTTATTGTCTTCCATTTTCAATAAGAAAGCAAAAAGAACAGCCAGAAAACCAAACCCGGCAAAAATAAGCATTGGAAGGGTATAATCGTAAGTATTTACCGTTAATCCGTCGCGAACGGTTTGCCCGGTTACGCAATATTTGTCCAACACCCATCCGATCAGCAAAGGAACCCCCATCAATCCCCAGTTTTGCACCCAAAAAATCAACGCCATTGCCGTTCCCAACTGTCGCTCGGGAACAATCTTCGTTACCGAAGGCCACATGGCGGAAGGAACCAACGAAAAAGCAATACCGAGTAGAATCACCAGCAAAATGGCAATCACCCAATTATTCAAAAACGGAACGGCAAACAACAAATGAACAACAACCAACAGCATGGATCCCCAAATCATGATAGAAGCCCCTTTCCCAATCCGGTCATAAATATTGCCAAACAAAGGGGTGAGGAGTATGGTGCCGAAAGGCAATAACGAAGGAATAAGCCCGGCCACATCCAAAGCAACCCCAAACTTATTCACCATGAGGTCGGTCGCATATTTCAAAAAAGGAAAAACAGCCGAATAAAACAATACGCAAAGAATAGCAATGAACCACCACCCTTTATTGGTAACGATGTTGCGAATATCCGAGATTTTGAATTCTTCTTCTTCCACATTTTCGGGTTTGGCATCGGCAATCGATTGATCCAGCTTCTTATCCATGAAAATATAAACCACATATGCCAACAAACCGATACATAGCGCAATCAACCCCACCAACACCGAGCGCGACACATTGGCCACTCCCGTAATTTTTGCTATGGGAACGGAAAAAGCCAGTGCGAAAGCCGTTCCCACACGAGCCAACGCCACCTGCAAACCCATCGCCAACGCCAATTCCTTGCCCTGAAACCATTTATAGATCACTTTGGTTACGGTGATACCGGCAACCTCGACCCCAACGGCAAAGGTGGCATATCCTATACTGGCAAAAAAAACTTGGGATTTTATCCCCAGTATAGTAGTCCCTTGAAGCGAGCCGCTCGATATTGCCCAATATTGAATCACCGTACCGATCACCATAATCAATACCGATCCGAAACCGGTTATCCGAACACCTACTTTATCGAGAATAATTCCCCCGAAAATCAACATCAAGAGAAAAACATTGAACCAACCGTAAGCACTCGTAAATGTTCCATAGTCGCTACTCGTCCAACCAATCTGCCCTTCAAGAAGTCCTTTTAACGGAGACATTACATCCGCAAAAAAATAACCGCACATCATTGTAAATGATACGAGAGCAAGAGCGGTCCATCGCGCTTGCTTTGAATCACGAAGCGTTTCTCTGATTTTTTCTGTCATTTGTTTCTTTTTTTAATACGTTAATTTTATTTTGTGCAAAGTATCTTGTTCTCTGATTTTGTTTGCTCCATGTTTGCAATAAACTACCGCCCGGCCAATTGCCGTCCCCATTGCAACTCTCCACCGAACTTTTTACTCCATGTTCGTACCGATACAAGGCAATGAAGAATTAGAGAGCCTTATTATACGTTGATTTGTTTACTCTATGTCCGTACTGAAACTGCAACTGAAACTACAAAGGTATAAATTATCGAACATTATGCTTTTAAAACCCCATATATTTTACGTTCTCCATTGACAGACAAAGTTGTTTGGCAATATTATAGGCGAAGTTTTAAGACGAAACATCAAAAATACATCGTAAGCCAAATAATACACATTCTTTTCTATTATGAAATTTATTGTAAATTTGCGAATAATTGTAAGGACAATGAGCAAAACGACTGTGTTCGAAAAACCGGTAAGGTTTTTCTTCTGTTTGATCACCATTTCTTTTTCTTTCTTTCTTATATCCTGCGAGAAAGAAGATGTAAAACTGCCAAACCAAAAAACGGTATTTATGTACCTGCCTTGGCCGGCCGATAAGACTTTAACGGAAGCTTTCGAAAAAAACATATCGGACATGGAAAAAGCAATCGGAAAAAGAGGGTTGGACTACGAGAAAATAGTCGTATTCATATCGACGAGCTCAACCAAAGCTACCCTGTATGAAATAACCTGTAAAAATGGCATATGCAAACACGATACACTCAAAAATTACACAAATCCGTCTTTTACTACTGCTGAAGATATTGCCTTCATTCTGAGCGAAATGAAAAGTGCTGCACCGGCACTCACCTACGCTATGATTATCGGTGGACACGGCATGGGTTGGATTCCTGTTTACCCGACTCCAACAATAAGAGCATCATCCACATCCGTATCATCCTTTAAAAATTACTGGGAATATGAAGGAGCATTTCACACCCGCTACTTTGGAGGAACAACACCCAAATACCAAACCGATATCACAACGCTGGCAGATGCTATCGCGAGAACAGGAATAAAAATGGAATATATTCTTTTCGACAATTGTTACATGTCCTCGATAGAGGTCGCCTATGAACTACGAAATGCAACCAATTATCTGATCGCTTCACCTACCGAAATAATGGCTTACGGCATGCCCTATGCTATTGTGGGAGAATACTTGTTTGGAAAAACGAATTACAAAGCGGTCTGCGACGGCTTTTATGCGTTCTATTCTACCTATGATGAAGCTCCCTATGGAACATTGGCCGTGACCGATTGTTCCGAACTCGCTTCTACCGCATCCCTTATGCGGGAAATCAACAGCCGGTATACTTTTGATACTGCACAACTCAATTCTTTACAACGAATGGACGGCTATGAGCCACCCATTTTTTACGATTATGGCGATTATGTTGCACATTTGTGTACGGATGAGCAATTATTGCTGCAATTTGAAGAACAACTAAACCGTACGATCCCTTACAAAACATCCACAAAGCAATTTTACACAAAAAGTAAGGGAGCGATACCGATTGACACTTATTCAGGCGTTACTACTTCCGATCCGAGTACGAATCAAAAAGTAATCAACGATAAAACAAAAACAAGCTGGTACGCAGCAACACACTAAAATTATGATGGATTATAAAATAGAAATATGTGCCAATTCCGTTGCCAGTTGCCTGGAAGCACAAAAAGGCGGAGCTCATCGTGTTGAGCTCTGTGCATCCATTCCCGAAGGCGGAACAACCCCTTCATACGCAACCATTGCGCTGGCGCGTGAACTATTGAACATCAAACTTCACGTGATTATTCGTCCACGTGGTGGCGATTTTCTTTATTCCTCAACGGAACACCAAATTATGCTCAACGATATCGAAATAGCCAAAAAACTGAACGCCGATGGCGTGGTGATAGGTTGTCTTACTCCGCATGGCGACGTGGACATGCAACGAAACCGCGAACTGATGGAGGCGGCCGAAGGTATGAGCGTTACCTTTCACAGGGCTTTCGATATGTGCCGCAATCCTTTCGAAAGTTTGGAAAATATTATATCTTTGGGTTGCGACAGGATCCTCACTTCCGGTAGAAAACCAAAGGCCGAACAAGGCACCGCTCTGATAAAACAGTTGATTCAACAAGCAAGAGATCGTATTGTTATTATGCCCGGAAGCGGTATCAACGAACACAATATTGCAAAAATCGCTCGCGAAACAGGGGCAAAAGAATTTCATTTATCGGTACGCGAGCGAGTGGAAAGCAAAATGATCTATCGCAATCCAAACCTCTCTATGGGAAGCACAACAATCACCATAGACGAGTATGCACAAGAAATCACCAGCGCATTGCGCGTGGAAAAAGCCTTAAAAAATTTACAACAAACCGATTGAGACAATAATGTAATCCGATATCGGAATTAATTATAAAGCCAAAACAACTAAATGTGAAATGACATGAAAAAGATCAGGTATTTTATTATGTGTGTGGCAGCAACAGGACTTTTGTTTTCCTGCTCCGGAAAAAAAGAAATAAAAGAGGCCAATTACGAGGTAGTACCTCTACCTTCCGAAATCACTACGGAAAATGGGGCATCTTTTACTTTATCGAAAGCCACAAAAATCGTTTTCCCGAAAGAAAACGAAAAAATGCAACGCAATGCCCGGTTTCTGGCAGAATATTTGGAAACCGCTACCGGGATCAAGTTTGAAACAACCGACACTCCTCCCCAAAAAAATGCCATTATCCTGGCATTGGGAATGGAGAACGAAAATCCGGAAGCTTACCGCATTGAAGTCGCAGAAAACACCATTACCATAACCGGATCGAGCGAAGCAGGTGTTTTCTATGGCATTCAAACGTTACGAAAAGCAACACCCGTAGGTAAAAACATTTCGGTAACCTATCCGCAAGTTATTATCAATGACCAACCCAGATTCGGGTATCGTGGAATGATGCTCGATGTTGCCCGTCATTTCCAGCCGGTTGATTTTGTAAAAAAATTCATCGATATGCTGACTTTGCATAACATCAACCGATTTCATTGGCATCTCACCGACGACCAGGGTTGGAGAATCGAAATCAAGAAATTTCCCAAACTTACCGAAATCGGTGCCTTTAGAAAAGAAACCGTCATCGGGAAAAATACGGGAAAATATGACGGCACGCCACACGGCGGATTCTATACGCAAGACGAAATCAGAGATATCGTGAAATATGCCGAAGAACGGTATATCACCATCATCCCCGAAGTCGATCTTCCCGGCCATATGTTGGCTGCTTTAGCCGCCTATCCCGAACTCGGCTGTACGGGCGGACCGTACGAAGTGGCAAAGGAATGGGGTGTTTTCGAAGATGTACTCTGCCCGGGAAAAGATTCCACTTTTATCTTTCTGGAAGGCGTACTTACCGAAGTGATGGAACTATTCCCGTCGCCATACATTCATATCGGTGGCGACGAGTGCCCTAAAGTCCGCTGGGAGAAATGTCCGGATTGTCAGCGACGCATAAAGGAACTGGGGCTGAAAGGCGACAATAAACACACGGCCGAACATTACCTTCAGAGTTATGTTACGGCCCGCATCGAAAAATTCCTAAACGATCACGGTAGAAACATCATCGGTTGGGATGAAATTCTGGAAGGCGAACTTGCGCCCAATGCCACTGTGATGTCGTGGCGCGGTATGGAAGGAGGTATCCTTGCCGCTCAGATGAATCACGATGTTATTATGGTACCCACTTCGTATTGCTATTTCGATTATTACCAAACGCAAGATATCGAAAACGAACCACTGTCCATTGGCGGATACGTTCCCATTGAAAAAGTGTATAGTTTTGAACCTGTTCCGGAGGTATTGACATCCGAACAGAAAAAACATATTTTGGGTCCACAAGCCAATCTCTGGACCGAGTACATCAAAACGCCCGAACATGCAGAGTATATGGTTATGCCACGCATTGCCGCGCTTTGCGAAGTGCAATGGATGCAACCCGAAAAGAAAAATTACGAAGAATTTCTGAAAAGATTGCCCCGTCTGCTGGCATTGTACGACAAGCTGGGATACAACTATGCAACTCACGTTTTCGACATTCAAGCGAAATTAACGCCCAACTTCGATACCAATTCGCTGGAAGTAGAGCTCACCACCATCGACAATGCACCTATTTATTACACGCTCGATGGAAGCGAACCAACAACGGCCTCTACATTATACGAAGGCAAGTTTACCATAAAAGAAAATGCCGAAATTAAAGCCGTGGCTATTCGCGAAGGAGGAAGAGACAGCAAAGTATACACCGAAAAAGTAAGGGTAAGCAAGGCAACCTTTAAACCCATCACTTTGCTCACCAATCCTGCTCCCAATTATGCTTTTGATGGTGCGCCCATGTTGGTTGACGGGTTATTCGGGAAAAGTGCAAATTACAAAACCGGCCGATGGATTGGATTTCAAGCCGAAGATCTGATCGCTGTAATCGATATGCTCGAACCCACAACGATATCCAAAGCAGAAATCAGAAATGCCGTAGTAACCGGCGACTGGGTTTTCGATGCATCGGAAATAGCAATTGCATCATCGGACAACGATTCCGTTTTCAACGCGGTAACGAGCGAGAAATTCATTGATGCAAAAATGGAAAATTGGTCGGATGTAGTAACGCATACGTTGACTTTCGATCCGGTAACCGCGCGTTATTTCAAGGTTACGGTAAAGCCTTCCATTATTCCGGCATGGCATCCCGGCAAAGGAAAAAGAGCATTTATTTTTGTCGATGAAATTGTGTTGGATTGATTCCAATTGAAATAGAAATAAAAAACGCACCGGAAAATACCGGTGCGTTTTTTATTGTATTCCTTCCATAACCGTCAATTATCGAACAAGCGAATAAAGCAATTGTATCTCCTGAGCCCACAAGGTTTCGTCCGGTGTTTCAAGAATAAGCGGCATATCGTCGAAGCGCGGATCATTCATGATAAACCGAAAAATGTCCATACCCATGATACCCTCTCCGATATTGGCATGCCTATCGACCCGCGAATCCAGTTCTCTTTTGGAATCATTGATGTGCATTCCGCGCAGATAGTCGAACCCGACAATCTCGTCGAACCGTTGAAACGTAGCCTCATAATCTTCTTTTGTGCGAATTTCGTAACCTGCTGCCAACGTATGGGCTGTGTCGATACAAACCCCTACTCTCGTTTTATCCTCTACCTTGTCGATAATATAGGCTAAATGTTCGAACCGATAACCCACGTTGGTTCCTTGCCCTGCCGTGTTTTCAATCACGGCAGTAACACCTTTTGTGTTTTCCAATGCCATATTGACGGATTCGGCAATTCTGTCCATACAAGCTTCTTCCGATATAACATTGAGATGACTGCCGGGGTGAAAATTAAAGCGATTCAGTCCAAGCTGCTCACAACGTTTCATCTCATCGAAAAAAGCCGCCCGCGACTTTTTCAGACCCTCTTCCTCGGGATGCCCCAAATTAATCAGATAACTGTCGTGAGGAAGGATATGGTCGGGAGAATACCCAAATTCGTTGCAGCGCGCCTTAAAAAGCTCGATATTTTTTTCGGTATAGGGAGCGGCAAACCATTGCCGCTGATTTTTTGTAAAAAAAGCAAAGGCCTTCGCCCCAATTCGATGAGCATTCAAGGGAGCATTTTCTACTCCTCCTGCCGCACTAACGTGTGCACCTACATATTTCATATCTCTATGGATTTTTCGATTTTTGCGGTGATCGTGGAAAAGTTATGAGAAACATCAAACCTCCGCCGGGACGATTTTTTGCCACAATGCTGCCGTGATGCAACAATACGGCATTTTTCACGATCGATAACCCCAATCCCGACCCCCCTGTTTTGCGTGTTCGCCCCTCACCGATCCGGTAAAACCGTTCGAAAATACGCCCAAGATGGCGCTCATCCACACCTATGCCCGTATCGTAAAATTCAAAGTACAACGTATCGTCGGTTTTGGCATAGCAACGCACACCGATCTCGATATTCTCTCCGGCATAAGCCAATGAGTTTTCGGCCAAGTTGCGGAAAATGGAATAAATCAATGTTCGGTTGCCATTCACGGTTACGTCATCGTCAACATCGATAACGAAACGATCATTCTTCTCTTTAAACCGTTCTTCCAAATCCGATCGAAGTTCCTCCAACAGGTGTTTGATGTTTATCTCTTCCCACTCGAAACGGTCGGGAGCCTCTTCTATTTTTGTCAACAGGGTAATATCCTGAATCAGTTCCGACAAACGAATGGTCTGCGCATAAGCACGCTCCAAAAAATTTCTCCTTCGCTCCACATCGTTTTCGTCCAGCGTAAGAAGAGTTTCGATATATCCTCTGATGGCCGTAACGGGTGTACGCAGCTCATGCGCAATGTTATTGGTCATTTCCTGTTTCAACAAGCGGGTTTTTTCTTGTTTGGTCACATCGGCAATATAGATTTCAAAACTTTCGTCGTCGAAAACGATCACCCGCACATTAAACTGTTTGCCGCTTTTTTCGATGCGTTTGGTATATATATTTTCTTTGCGCGGTTTGATTTCCAAAAAACGGACAACATCACTAAAATGAGGATCCGAGAATACTTTTTCTGCATCCAACACCGTTTTGTCGGCAATCACATTGAGGTATTGCAAAAAATGCGGATTGGCATATATTTTTTCTCGGTCGCTCGAAAAAATCGCAATTCCCTCTCTGGAATACTGAAAATGCTGTACCAACTTTTCACGTTCCAGGGCCAATTGCTTGCGATTCTTCTGCAAGAGGTTGTAATTTTCGATAATATCGGCACTAATCTCCCCTATTTCATCGTCCACATAATTCACCGGTTCGCTAATCGGCTGTCCACTTTTTAGTTGCAACGAAAACTCCCTCAGCTCCTTAATCGATTTAGAAAACCGTTTGGCAAAATAGTTCATCATCAATACACAAACCACAAAAAAGAGGAGAATATAGCATACAAAATCATTTTTTGCACCAAGAACGGGTTTCACTTTTATATCGTAGGGCAAAGCAACGCGAACAAAATACCCTTCATCGTATTTTTTGGCGTAATACATATACTTTACGTTGTTGGTTGACGAAACACGCACATGGGTACCGCTCTGCTGCATGATAGCCTTTTGTATTTCCGGTCGTTGCAGGTGATTTCCCATTGTGTCGGCAAGCAGGGTATTGTCATACATCACGTTGCCCTGCCAATCGATAATGGTCAAACGAACGCCATCGTCAGGCAAGTACGAAAGCAACTCGGACACGGCCGTCAAGCTATCTTTTTCATATAACCGATTTTCGGAAATATAGCGATGAACCGTTTCGGCATAGACATCCATAATATTTTCCAGATTCGCCATTCTCTCGTGTTTGACACGATTTTGTTCGAAGACGATAATCCCTACCGTGAAAACGGCAATGATGACTGAAAAATAGATAAAAATTTTTTTGCGGTACGAAAGTGTGAGTTTCATTTTTCGATTTTTAAATCCGTATTCAAATAATAACCAAATCCCGAACGGTTCTGAATAAGCGAAGCATAATTGCCCAATTTTTTGCGCAAACGGGTAATGTGTACATCTACCGTTCTATCCAACACAAATTCATTATCGCTCCAGACTTTATTCAAAATATCGCTGCGCGTAAGAATAGTTGGCGCCGATTGTGCCAACAAAACCAGTATTTCAAACTCTTTTCTCGTAAGCGGCACCTCTTCGTCTTTTATGGTAACCCGATTGGATGACATATCGATAGCCAAATCTTCGTGCACCCATTTCGTGGAAGTCGTTTGGGTCATTGTTGTCCGCTTTAAGACAGCCTTTACCCTTGCCAGCACTTCTTTTACCGAAAAAGGTTTGGTAATGTAATCGTCGCCTCCCAACGAAAACCCTTTAAGCATATCGTTTTCGGCATTTTTTGCCGTTAAAAAAATTATAGGAACCGTATTTCCCTCCCTCCGAACTTTTTCTGCCATTTTAAAACCCGACATGCCCTCCATCATCACATCCAATATAATAAGACTATAGCTGTCGGATAATTTTCGCAGTGCTTCCTCACCCGAATGCGCTACCTCTACTTCAAACCCCTCGTTCTCAAGATTAAATTGCAGAATATTGCAAATATCTTTTTCGTCATCCACCACTAAAATTTTCTCCTGCATCTCCGCCATAATCCGATGAATTGAAACTTTCGCTGTTTTTAAGATTTCGCGGGAGGTTTTTTCTCCTCCATCTTATGATGCCGTATATCCTTGCCCTCAACCAGATAAATAGCGGCTTCGGCCATATTGACCGCCATATCGGCCACACGCTCTATGTTATACGAAATGGAGGTAATGTACATGATATTCAAAATGGCTTGATGGCTGAGCACTTTATCTTTAAACTCTTCGGCAAGGCGTTTTTCCATTTTCTTATCCCACTTATCCACCTTATCATCCATCTGAATGGTTTCGTACGCCAATTCGTGACTCAATCCGGTAAAGGAGAAAATAGCATTTTTCAACATATTGGTAGCGTATACCAGCATTTTATCCAAATAACCGCGGTATTCGCCAAATCCTTCAATGGTAAGATCGGTTCGTTGCAGAAACCCGGCCACATTCTTTATCTGATCTCCCACCCTTTCCATCGAGATGGTGATATCGTGATAAGCCATGATTTTTCTGAGATCGGTAGCACGCGGCGTAAAAAGAATAATTGCGTTTATCACTTTTTCCCTGATGGTAAGATCCAACGAATCGATTATCTTTTCGTTTCTTGCAATCCGGCTCAACACCTCTTTGTCGAATTTATTTTCAAGCAATTGTTGCGTAAGGGCAATCTGATTAAGAACAATCTCTGAAAGAATGCGAAAATCGCTCTGCAATTCTTCCAGGTATTTTTCTTTGATCAACGAACCGGGGAAACCCAAGTTATTATTTAAAGTATCCATTGATGTGTTTTGATTTTATATTGTTCACTCCCAGAGTGTAAAATTAATAGAATAATTCAGAAAACACGATACATACACCGTATTTTTACCCAAAGATTCCGGTGAGATATTCTTCGGTTTTCTTGTTTTGTGGCTTGGTAAACATCTGCCTGGTTGGAGCATATTCCACCAAATCGCCAAGATACATAAACATGGAATTGTCCGAGATGCGTGCAGCCTGCGACATATTATGGGTAACAATAAGGATAGTGAAATTCTTTTTAAGATCCAACAGCAATTCCTCTATTTTGTTGGTAGAAACCGGGTCGAGCGCCGAAGTCGGTTCGTCCATGAGCAACACTTCGGGCTCCAATGCCAATGCACGAGCGATACACAATCGCTGTTGCTGACCTCCGGAAAGAAACGACCCGCGTCGGTTTATCACATCTTTTACCTCATCCCACAAGGCTACCGCCATCAGACATTTCCGTACAATCTCGTCTTTCTCTTTTTTCTTCAGTTTGATACCGTTCAACTTGTAACCTGCCAACACATTATCGTAAATACTCATGGTAGGAAAAGGGTTGGGAGTCTGAAACACCATTCCTGCCATCCGACGCACCTCCATTGGATTCATATCCATGATGTTTTTCCCTTTCAGGTAAATATCGCCGGTTGTCTCTACGTTGGGATAAAGATCGTGCATACGATTGATTGCCCTAAGGAGGGTACTTTTTCCGCAACCCGACGGCCCCATGATAGCGGTAATGGTATTGGGATAAATATCGGCAGAAACATTGTTGACCGCCTTTTTACCCGGTGCATACGATACCGAAAGATTTCTCAACTTCAGTATGGGCTCGTTTGCCGAAATTTCTTCCTGATTATTCGATTTGTTTTCCGTTATATTTTCCATCTACGTGCAACAATTTTAGCTATCCAATTTAGCAAGAATATCACAATCAACAACAACAAAGACGCAGACCAAATGATATCTACCAGATTGGGATCGTTATAAAAATCCCAAATCAACAAAGGGATGGCACTGGTGGGTTCAAAAATATTCCAATTGACTACCGAAGCACCCAACGCCGTAAGCATAAGCGGTGCCGTTTCGCCCATAACACGCGACACTGCCAATAAAATACCCGTAAAAATTCCTCCGAATCCCGACGGTAAAATCACTCTAAAAATCACACTTGCATACGGTGCGCCCAAAGCCAATCCGGATTCTTTCAACGTTGGGGGAAGCATTTTCAAGGTCTCCTCCGTCGAGCGTATAACCATAGGCAACATCATGATGGTAAGAGCCACGCTTCCGGCCAATGCCGAATAACTTCTCAACGGTTTTACTACCCATATGTAGGCAATAATGCCGATTACAATGGAGGGCATTCCTTGGAGCAAATCGGTGAGATAACTCACCGTACGGGCAAACTTATTTTTAGGATGCTCCGAAAGGTAAATACCGACAAACAATCCCAACGGAACGGTCAACAAAACCGCCATTCCTACGATAAGGATGCTTCCCGTAATACCGTTGAGAATTCCTCCCGGAATGGGTTCGCCACTCATTTTCGCAATCAAGGCATCCATGGAAGAGGGCGCAACCTCTGTAAACAAACGCCAATTGAAATTTTTATATCCTTTCGATACCACATTCCAAATAATGAGAAACAGCGGGATCATGGAAAGGAAAGAAAAGAAACAAACCAGGCCAAAAACAATTTTATCTTTGGCAATGCGTTTCTTCACCTTTGACAACTTCGTCTTATCACTCATCGTACCGCTAATTTTTTCATAATGAATTTGGCTATCAGATTGATTACTGCCGTTATAACGAACAACAACAAACCAATGCCGATAAGAGCACTCAGTTTCAAACCATCGGCCTCGCCAAACTGATTGGCTATGACGCTCGCCATCGTGTTTCCCGTATCACGCAACGAAGTGGGCACATTGGTGGTGTTCCCGATAAGCATGGTCACGGCCATTGTTTCGCCTAACGCTCTCCCCAAAGCAAGAATATACGCAGCAAGAATGCCCGAACTTGCCATTGGCAGGCTTACATGCCAAATCGTTTCTGCCCGCGTGGCCCCCAAGCTGTACGCTCCTTCTTTCACCGTATCGGGAATCATCGACAAAAACTCGGCACTCAGCGACGAAGCATACGGAATAATCATGACAGCCAATACTATCGAAGCCAGAAAAATTCCAAACCCTTGTGCATTGACACCCAATTGGATGACGATCGGACGTAAGGTGTAAAACCCCCATAATCCGTAAACAATCGAAGGAATGCCGGCAAGCAAATCGACCACCGAACAAACGAAAGACGATATCTTGCGACCTTTGAAATACTCGCCGTTGAACAACGCCACGGGCAACGAAAAGGGGATGCAAAGCAAAAGCGCAAAAAAAGCCGTAAAAAGGGTTCCAACTATAAAAGACCATGCCCCATATTCTTCCGTATCGGGTCGGGGGTCCCATTCGGCATTAAAGATGAAACCAAAAACACCGTATTCTTGAAAAACATCCAACGACTGCTTTACCAACACATAAACCACTCCTGCCGTTAACACCAAAACAGTCAACGCAGCAACAAAAAGCAACGATTTGAAAATCTTATCTTTCATTCGCTAACAATTTTTCCATGGGGTGCCGGTTTTTCATGATCGCTCATGGTCTTTGTTTCCGACAAAACATTTCCAACGGCAATTCCCGGATCGGAAACGGTCGATATCTTTTCTCCTTCAAAATGAATCTGGTCGATGATGCGTTTAGTTTTTTGTATTGCCTGCAACGGCAGCGGTACATAATTCACCTGTTCGGCCAACTGTTGCCCGTCGGGACCAATAATGTAATTCAATAAATCGACCAACACTTCGGCCTCTTGTCTTGAATGCCCACTGTAACCTTGATCTCGGTAAACCAATAGCCACGTCATCATACTGATGGGATACGCATTGGGGTGCGGCATATCGGTAAGCGTGACTTTCATATCGTCGGGCAAGTCGGTCTCGGCCGCAGCAGAAATGGTTTTCAATGTAGCTTTCACATAATTGCCTGCTTTATTTTTAATAATGGCCGACGGCATCTGCAACGTTAACGCATATTCCGACCCAACGTAACCGATAGCGCCTTCCGTCAGTTGTACGATACTTGCCACTCCCGGATTTCCTTTTGCAGCAAGACCGGCCTTCCACTTCAATGCTTTTCCCGCTCCCATTTCTTTGTTCCATTCGGGGCTCACTTTGTTTAGATATTCCGAAAAAACGAACGTCGTCCCACTACCGTCCGAACGATATACGGGCGTTATTTCCAAATCGGGAAAACGAATATTCGGATTCTCGGCTGCCACCCGCGGATCGTTCCATCGGGTAATTTTTCCCATAAAAATATCGGCAATAAGTTCACCTGTCAGCCGCAAGCTATCCACCCCGCTAAGCGTATAAGACAATACCACCCCACCCATGCAAGTGGGAATATGCACCACTTCCGCGCCCATCGATGCAGTTTCTTTTTCGTTTAAAAACGCATCGCTTGCGGCAAAATTAACCGATTTATCGCGCAAACTGCGGATACCGCCTCCGCTACCGATAGCCCCGTAATTGATTGTCACACCCGGATGTTTGCGCATGTAGTCTCTAAAAACAATACTATAAAAAGGATAAGGAAAGGTGGCACCTGCACCCGAAAGAGTAACTCCCACCGACCTTTTGCTCTTATCCCTGCTTCCACTGCAAGAAAAGAACGCCAAACTTATCAGGAGAAACCACAGCGTTTTTTTCATCATCGATTTAAAAATCTTATCTCGACTACAAAAGTATAACACTTATGTTACAAAGTTGTTACAAAAATATGACATAATTATTAAGTTTAAAAACTTAAACCCCGAATCCGGGTCTATGGATGTTAAAAAATGTAATCCAAAAGCAATCTACTCCCTCATTGTAAGTTCAATTGGCAAGTGCGAATTTCCCGGAAAGTTTTTATCGAGGTTTTTTTAAACAAAAACTTCATTTTTCTGAAAAGTTTGTATACCTTTGCAACTTCAATATAAAATGTCTAACATATTAAATTTAAAGAAACTACTAAATGGCAACAAAACTGCGCTTACAAAGACACGGACGCACACATCGCGCGTTCTATCACATTGTCGTTGCTGATAGCAGGGCTCCACGGGATGGAAAGTTTATAGAAAGGATAGGTTCATATGATCCGAACACTCATCCTGCTACAATCACTTTAAATTTCGACAGAGCTTTGTATTGGCTGCAAACAGGTGCCCAACCCACAAATACCGTACGCAATATCTTATCGAGAGAAGGCGTATTGATGAAGAAACACCTTCTAGGTGGTGTAGCTAAAGGTGCTTTTTCGGAAGAGGAAGCTGAAAAAAGATTCCAGGAGTGGAAGGAGAACAAGCAAAAAACCCTCGAATCGTTGAAAAACAAAGATGAAGAAAAACAACGTGCCGAGGAAAAAGCACGCTTCGAAGCAGAGAAAAAGATAAACGAAGAAAAGGCCAAGGTTTTAGCCAAGAAAAGAGCCGAAGTGGAAGCGGCCAATGCTCCGGATGTTGAAGAATCTGCCACAAAAGAACCTGCTGTGAAAGAGAAAAAGGAAGAAGAAGTTCCCGCTACAGAAGGAAAGAAGGAAAAACCGGTTAAAGAAGAGAAAAAAGAAAAAGAAGAACCGGAAGTAAAAGCGCCGACCGCAGAGGAAAAGAAAGAAGCGGCACCCGCTACAGAAGAAAAGAAAGAAGCGGCACCCGCTACAGAAGAAAAGAAAGAAGCGACACCCGCTACAGAGGAAAAGAAGGAAGAAACGACTAAAGAAGAGAAGAAGGAAGAAAAAGCATCGGAAGAATAATTCTCTCATTCTCAATATTAAAAAAAGTATCCGCAAATGATTTACGGATACTTTTTTTATCTAATATCGCCCACATGTGGGCAACGTTTCCCTTCTATTTGGCTTTCGACAGCAAATAATAATCCAATATGGTCATGCCGGCCATCGCTTCCACAATGGGAACAGCACGAGGAACAACGCACGGATCGTGTCTTCCTCGAGCCTTTATTATGGTTTCGTTTCCATCGATATCTACCGTTTGCTGTTCCATCAAAATGGTCGAAACCGGTTTGAAAGCTACCCGAAAATAAATATCCTCGCCGTTGGATATGCCGCCTTGAATACCTCCGGAATGATTTGTTCGCGTTCGTATGGTGCCATTATCGTTAAAGAAAACATCGTTCACTTCGGACCCCCGGTGATTTACATCGAACCCATCGCCATACTCAAAACCTTTTGCGGCATTGATGCTCAGCATGGCTGCACCCAGTGCGGCGTGCAGTTTACCGAATACCGGTTCGCCCAACCCCACGGGCACTCCCTTGATCACGCAAGTAATCACCCCTCCTATCGTATCGCCTTTGGAACGCACATCTTCTATGAGATCGATCATTTGCCATGCTTTTTCGGGATCAGGGCAACGCACGGGAGTAGATTCTATCAGCGAAAAATCGTATTTCTTATAATCTTTATCCAGCGTAATTCCGCCCACTTGCGAGGTATAAGCCGTTATGCCGATATTCAGTCTCCTCAGGTATAATTTGGCAATCGCTCCGGCTACCACACGCGAAAAGGTTTCGCGAGCCGAAGCTCGCCCTCCCCCACGATAATCGCGAATACCGTACTTTTGCCAATATGTATAATCGGCATGCGATGGGCGAAACACATCTTTCAGATTTTCGTAATCCGAAGAACGAAAATTTTCGTTCTTCGACATAAATCCAATAGGAGCACCGGTTGTTTTCCCTTCGAAAATACCGGAAAGAAAAATCACCGTATCCGATTCCTTTCGTGGAGTCGTGATACGGGATTGACCGGGGCGACGCCTATCCAGTTCACTCTGAATGAAATCCATATCCATTCTGATTCCCGGAGGGCAACCATCGATCACTCCCCCTACGGCTTCGCCGTGGGATTCACCGAAAGACGTCAACCTAAATATATTCCCGAATGTATTCATGCTTCACTCATGGCATTTTTCTTTGCCATTGCATCCCGATCCACAATTCCCCGAATCGTGATCGCAATCGTCTGCTTCACAATTGCAACCCATAGAGAAAGC
This sequence comes from Bacteroidales bacterium UBA4179, assembly GCA_002381125.1. Classification (GTDB taxonomy): domain Bacteria; phylum Bacteroidota; class Bacteroidia; order Bacteroidales; family Dysgonomonadaceae; genus Anaerorudis. Next base: position 49,880 of record DFUT01000016.1, read on the forward strand.
AGCAATTTCTTCGGGAGTTGCATCACGCACCCCAATCACGGTTCCTTCAAAATACATGGTTTCGCCTGCCAGCGGATGATTAAAATCCATTGTCACCGCATCGTCTCCAACGCTTACCACAAAACCCATCATACGGTTTCCTTCGGTATCCATCATCGGAACCATATTCCCTTCAAACAACACCTCTTCGTCTATTTCGCCGTCAACCTCGAAAATGGTCTTCGGCAAATTGACGATTCTATCTTCGTCGTATTGGCCATATGCTTCTTCGGGAGTGATCGAGAAGCTGAAACGATCACCTTCTTCCAATCCCTCGAGATAATTTTCAAATGCTTCCAGCATCGCATTCACGCCAAAAACAAATTCCAGCGGTTTTTTTATGGTTGCTTGTTCCACTAATTCACGCTCTTCGTCTTCCCCTACATGCAAATCGTAGGTCAATGTAACATACTTGTTTGTTGAAATTTTCATTGAAATGGTTGTTTTTGATATTTATAAATTGGAAGGGTATTTTCTTTTTATTCTATCCCGATTGAATTGAAATAAAAAATAAGCCCCGCCGGTTTATTTATTCATTGATAGCTTTTTTTAAATTGTTCATTGCTTTTTCGATCACTGCCCGCGGAGAACCCACGTTCATACGCATAAATCCTTCGCCTTCCTTTCCAAACATCGTACCGTCGTTCAACACCAAATGGGCTTTATCCGTAAAAAGACTCACCAACTCTTTTTGCGACAATCCCAACTTTCTGCAGTCGAGCCAAATCAGAAACGATGCCTCAGGTTTCATTACGTTGATCTGCGGAATATTTTTTTCGATGAAATCCGATACAAAATCGATATTTCCCTGAATATATTTCAGCAGTTCGTCCAGCCAATCTTCACCACCTTCATAAGCAGCTTGGGTAGCCGTATAAGCAAAAAGACACCCCTGATTCAGTTCCCTTTTTTCGAGATAGCCCACATAACGTTTGCGAATATCGGGATTCGGAATCACCGCAAACGAACTCACTATGCCGGCAATATTGAATGTTTTGCTCGGAGCCATGAAGGTGATGCTGTTTTGGGCAGCCTTTTCCGATACGCCTGCAAAAGGAGTATGTTTATAACCCGGCAACGCCAAATCGGCATGGATTTCGTCCGAAACCACCAAAATTCCTTTATCATCGCATATTTCGGCTACTTCGGCAAGCTCTTCCGGTGACCATATTCTCCCTCCGGGATTATGGGGATTGCATAGGATGAACACCTTGCAATCGTTTTCCTCAACTATCTTTTTCAACCCGGCCATATCCATTCCGTAACGCCCGTTTTCTGGAACGAGCGGATTGTCGATCACCTGCCGTTCCAGCCCTTCGGTTAACAACCGAAACGGATGGTATACAGGGGGTTGAATAATTACCTTATCGCCTTTTTTCGTAAATTCTTCGAGGGCAAAAGCAATTCCTTTCACTACGCCGGGCACAAAGGTAAGACATTCTTTTTTTACCGTCAAATGATGCTTTTTCTTCAACCAATCGATAATGGAACGGTAATATTGCGGCGACGCAAAAGTATAACCAAAAATGCCGTGTTCGACCCGCTTTTTCAACGCTTCAATAACGCAGGGAGGTGAAAGAAAGTCCATATCGGCAACCCATAGCGGGATAAAATCGTTTCTTCCCAAACGTTCCGAAACCGCATCAAATTTCACACAAGAGGTATTTCTCCTGTCGATCACTTCATCAAAATTGTATTTCATTCTTTTCCCAATCAATATTTATGTTTATAGATTTCGTCTTTATTTGCATAATCCCTCCGGTGAATCCAACCCGCAAATGCAACTTTTTACAAAGATGAGAAAAATCTTTGTAAAGGTGTGCCATAATTCACGCTATTTTCGGAAACTGCAAATTTACGGCAAACAATTCACGTCGTATAACAACGAAAAGATAGCTATAAAGTTGAAAGTGGTACTGCATGTCGGGGTTTGCCCGACTTTTTCGGCACGAAGCTCGGGAAAATCAATTGATGCAAAGCGTAAAAACGATAGCCAGCAAAAAGCTGAACAAAGAGGTTTGCTTTAAATAGGAATCCAAATCCTTCCCGCTTTTTTGATAAATTTCTGCCAATATCTTCATGGGAAACACAAACACAAGCACATATAAATATCTATACCACGGCGTTGAGGCATACAAAAGACTGTATGTGAAAAAACACGCACACATCAGACACGTGAGCAACGTATGGTAAATTTTGGCATTTTGCAGTCCCAACTTAGCCGCAAGAGTTACTTTGCCCGCTACACGATCATTGTCGATATCCAATCCTTTACAGAAGCCATTGTCGAAAAAAAGAATTAGGGTTCGTTATAATAGACGCTGTGCAGCCAACGGTTTTGCTTCAGCCGTTTTCCGCCAACATTTAGCGACTCGACAGCCAATCCGATCATAAACTGATGCGATAATATTTTGGTAACAATATGATTTACATCGGTATGGTAATAATTGCCGAGGTAACCCGTGCGAATGGTCAAATTGCCGACATGAAAATCAACCGTAAAGTAGTTGCGTACAGCCCGCTGATTGTGTAATGAACCGAAAATCACCGTGCCGTCATCGTCACCCAATGTGAATATTTCATAATAAGATTGACCAAATTTGGGAGAGAAAAACACTCCCATAATGGGGGTACTCAACTGCCACCGGAAAGTAAACATACGCCAATCGAACAGCGCCATCGTGGCAAGATTGAGGTTGGTGGAAGCTTTCATCGAGCCGGGATTGTTGGAATTGCGCTCGTTGTATATGCCTCCCAACTCGGCATTCCAACCGGCGCCGCCATACCATCTCAAACGATTGTTTTCCACCAAAGGATAAAAACCGTGTATTGCATAATAAAGATTTCCATAATACGACGATCCCGTTTTTGCAGGATTGTCGGCACTTGCCAACTGAATTTGAAACTGTTGCTGCAGCAGCAATTTCTCATTGAAAAGAGACGAGCCATTCAGTCGTTCATGCAGTAGAGAAAAGGTCAATCCGTCATATTTCATGGGAGAAAGATAGGTATCGGAAAAAAACGCTTTGCCAACACCAAACAACGTTGCTTGATTTACAGGACTTAATTTCAGCAAAACCGAATCGGGCATTCCCAACGCAACCGAATCAGATATTCCCGGCAAAACCGAATCGGACACTCCCTGTGAAAAAATACCGGCGGAAACAACCGTCAGCAGAAAAAAAGTAAGAGATAATTTCTTTACCATACGCTTTTTCTTTTGTTGATATGGGGTATACAAACCGTTTCTTTCCGCCCTATTTGTCGAACAATGGCATCTGCCCTGTATTTTCTTCCGTTACTTCCTCCTCTTCGATTTCTACACTGGTTGAACGTTGTTCTTCTTTAACAGGTTCGGGAAAACGTTTGGGTTCCAGCTCTTTTACTGTTTCAACTTCGTAGTTCGACAAGCGTTTCCCTTTGGCTTTATAACCTTTCACGGCAATAAACTCGTCGGCATCTACCTCTATTGGATCACGAAACGCATCGTTCCCACCAAAAACGACTTGCAAATACGGATACACCGTGTCGGTGAGCAAGTACAATTTCGATTGCGGATTATCGCCCATAAAATTCAACGGTTTATCTGAAGATTCAAACGTAAACCGTTTCAAATACGCATACCCTTGATCGGCATTGTAGAGAGCCGCCGTCCAAACTTTGTTTTTGTCGTACTTCTCTACTCTCAGATAATCGGCAGGGAAATGGTTGCTCAAATCGAAATTGCAGGTATAATAATCCCCGTTTTGTTTTACGACCAATATTTCGTCTTCACCCTGAAACTCGCCAAGATAGGTTCCTTCTGCATCGTAGTTGAGGCGCAGTACATCGGGATCGAACCACACCTTGCGTCCGCCCAGTGTCGACCCCCCTTTTTGTTTGAGCAAAATGCGGTGCACTTCGGCCTTCGTGAGAATATTTCCCCTTGCTTGCCGTCCTCTTATGGCAATATCGCTGAAATCTTTCTCGAACTGAAAAACACGCATCCGAGGTTTGGGTTTCAGAACCACTTTGATGGTTTCGGCCTCGCCGTTGGGATTGGCACTAAAGTACATGATACGCGACCCCGGCGTTCCGCGCGTCAAGTCGTATTCCTTATCCCGCATAACACCCGGCACCGAAAAACGTTTGATATAACAGGGCGACGTTTTCCCGTCGCGATAAACCACATTATAGATGGTGCGCTTATCGTTTTTCTTAAACACGTTGACATAGAGAATTCCTTTTCCGACGAACATTTTCTCGCTCACCTTCACCACCTTGTATTTCCCGTCCTTAAAGAAAACGATTACGTCGTCGATGTCGGAACACTCGCAGACAAATTCATCTTTTTTCAACGTCGTTCCAATGAATCCTTCCTCGCGGTTTACATACAGTTTTTCGTTTGCAACGGCCACTTTTGCCGCATCAATGTCTTCGAAACTGCGGATAACGGTTTTGCGCGGAAAATTTTTGCCGTACTTCCCTTTAATCATCCGATACCATGCTATGGTATAATCGATCAGATGATTGAGATGATCGTCGATTTCGGCTATTTTTTCATTCAGTCCGGCAATCACCTCCTCGGCCTTGTCGGAATTGAAGCGAAGTATGCGCGCCATTTTTATTTCCATCAGGCGAAGAATATCTTCACGGGTAATTTCGCGGAGAAATTGCGCCTTGAAAGGTTCGAGTCGTTTATCGACATGAAGCACGGCTGCATCCATGTTTTCGGCATTCTCGAATTCCTTGTCCTTATAGATGCGCTCTTCGATAAAAATCTTTTCGAGCGAAGCAAAAAACAATGCTTCCAGTTTTTCGCTTTTTTCGATTTCCAACTCCTGGCGAAGCAGATTCTTGGTGCGATCGACAGAATCGCGCAACAGATGACTTACCGTGAGAAACTGCGGCTTATTGTCCTTGATGACGCAACAGTTGGGCGAAATGGTGATTTCGCAATCGGTGAATGCATAAAGGGCGTCGATGGTTTTGTCGGACGACACACCCGGTGCGAGCTGAACGTGGATCTCCACATTTTCGGCCGTGATATCGTCTACCTTTTTTATCTTGATCTTGCCCTTGTCGTTGGCCTTGATAATGGAGTCCACCACCGTGGATGTGGTTTTTCCGTAAGGAATATCTTTGATAACGAGCGTTTTGCTGTCGAGCTTCGAAATGGTAGCCCTCACTTTTACCGAACCGCCACGCTCGCCGTCGTTGTAATGTTCCACATCGATACTGCCACCGGTTTGAAAATCGGGATATAGCTTAAACTCCCTTCCCTCAAGATACGCCACCGCCGCATCACAGATTTCGTTGAAATTGTGTGGCAGAATTTTTGACGAAAGTCCCACCGCAATCCCTTCAACGCCCTGTGCCAGCAACAACGGAAACTTCACCGGCAGCGTGACCGGCTCTTTGTTGCGCCCGTCGTACGACGGTTTCCATTCGGTGGTTTTGGAATTGAAAAGCACCTCGAGAGCAAATTTCGAGAGACGTGCTTCGATATAACGTGGCGCGGCGGCACCATCGCCCGTAAGTATATTTCCCCAGTTGCCCTGACAATCGATGAGCAAATCTTTCTGCCCAAGCTGCACGAGAGCATCTCCGATGGAAGCATCGCCGTGGGGATGATATTGCATGGTAGCCCCAATGATATTGGCCACTTTGTTGTATCGGCCGTCATCCATGCGTTCCATGGCGTGCAGGATGCGGCGCTGAACCGGTTTCAGTCCATCTTCGATATGCGGCACGGCACGTTCCAAAATTACATACGAAGCGTAATCCAGAAACCATGTCTGATACATTTTCGAAAGGCTCATGGGTGCATCGGCATCCAATCGCTTCGGTATTTTATTGCTTTTATCCAAATCGTCGTCTAAAATTTCGTCGGAAGACATACTCATTTATATCCCTCTATTATATTCCTCGTTAAGCTTTTTCGTGTATATAATTCTTCAGTTTAAAAACATTCAAAGGTAGTGATTTTCGGATGTATTCCAAAATATTCGACATTCTCCGAGTCAATTTTTCTTTGCTTTTTCATGG
>DFUT01000045.1 GCA_002381125.1 Bacteroidales bacterium UBA4179
ACAACATCGGATTCCGTGAGACCGGTGTAAAACAAACCTGCCTCTTTGCCGCATTTGAAGCGGGATACAGCGGTGCGGACAGAGCGAACTTCATGCGAGGATGACGCAAGCCTGATGCAAGCATGGAGCGAGGATGGTGCAGCCTTGGTACGGACTTGGTGCGGAGAAGGTGTGTCTTGTCCTAAAATAAGTTTACAGTAAATGTAAACAAAAAATCAGGACGAAACAATCGTATCAATCAGGAAGAAGGTACTGATGAATAAGGCTGAGCATATTATCGAAATGTGATCCCTTCCAATAGATGCGATCACAGGAACTGCAGTGGAAAAACTCATTAAAATGGTTTGCCGTGCGAGGTTTGAGTCGGGGAAGGATTTGCTGTTTATCTATCGGGATAAGTACGTTGTTACATTCCATACAACGGGTTAGCGGATCAATACTCTTCGACAAATCCAGTTTATTGACGAGATCCCGAATCTGTTCCAACGGAACAGACGACCTGATCCAATAGGAATGGGTTACCTTTTCATCTCTGATTAACCGGTAATTGCGGGAAAGAATAATTCTTTTTTCTTCAGCCGGCGGCACTCCCAATGAAGTGATTGCCTGTTGCACCGACATCCCGTCTTTCAGCGGATATTCAAACCATACCTTTCGCATCTTCTCAGGAAGATGCTCATTCAACTCTTCATAAAAACGAAAATATGCCTTACTCATTGTTCCCTTGCTCGAGCCAATTTTTAATTTTTTGGGCGTACCCGGCCAAATCCGTTTCGCCTGCTTCTTCCAGTTTTTTACGAATATGTGAGGTTACGCAGAAAATATTGTTTTGCAACTGATTCACATTTAAAAAAGATCTGTTATTTTTTTCGCTGCGTCATTTCTCTCATTACGGCGTTGAAACGATTTTCTTTCAGCAAATCATCCAAGGAAATATGCATGCGGTATCGCCAGTAATGTTTCGGGTTTGCCGGAATGTTGATGCGTTCCGCATATGGATTGGGATAACGGAGTTCACCGTCGATCGCTATCCAATCTTGCCACGGAATGATTACCCACAGGGAAGAGGATTGAAGATGCAATTCCAATATTTCGCGGCATAACTCCGGCGTACATGTATCGGGAGCCTCGCCCTCATGTCCGAGAATGTGGTTGTAATAGTACTGTGTCAATTCCTTGTTTTCTTCCCACCATACCCGTATGGGCGACATATCGTGAGTAGATGTGGTGCAAACCGAAAAATAGGGCAGACGCTTAAGATCCGAGAAAAGGGTGTGAGCGGTTTTCGGCATACGTTGAATTTCGAGACTCAATATTTGCAATTCCTGCATCACCGAAGGCACACATTGGGGAACCATGCCAAGATCTTCGCCGCAAGCCATCATTGATGTGGCTGAAATGAGCGGAGGAAGCTTTTTCATTGCCTGCTCGCGCCAAAATTCGTTGTGTCTGTTGTAGAAGAAATCATCGTAAATCCGATTGAATGCTTGTTTTACGGTATCGTCCAGATACCGATACGAGTAAGTAAATTGTGCGGCAATGCGTGGATGAAATTTGTTTTGCTCCATGCGGTCTCTTACAAAAAGTACTTCGGTACACAATTCCATCAGCCCTTTTCTTATCCGATTATTTTTCACATCGGTTTTATCTTTAAATAAATTTTTTATTTTCACTTGGGTATCGCAAAACGGTTTCAACCGGTATCGTTCTTTTTCGATACTCTCCAAATAAAGCCGAACAACTTCTTTGGTGTATGATCCAAAAAGAACCGGAAGAAAATTTTCGTGAATAAACGGCTTCACCATTCTCTCTTCATCGAAAAGGAGTCCTGCCGCCACGAGTTCGTCGGAAGTGTAGGGGAGGGCAGGGTTAAATTGTCCAAGTAATCCTTGAATGGCATCGATGGGTATTTCCCATATCCTGAAAAAACCAAGAATGTGATCGATGCGATAGGCATCAAAGTAGTTTGCCATTTTTTGAAAACGTCGTTTCCACCATGCATAGTTTTCTTTCTCCATTGCAGGCCAATTGTAGGTGGGGAAACCCCAATTTTGTCCGAATACCGAAAAAGCGTCGGGTGGAGCACCCATTTGTGCGTTCAAATTAAACAATTCGGGATTCGCCCATACATCCACGCTGTTGCGATGAACGCCGATAGGGATATCGCCTTTCAATGCAACGCCCTTTTTGTGGGCATATTCTTTTACTTTGGAAAGCTGACAGTGGAGCAGATATTGCATGAAACTGTAGAAAGAGGTTTCCTGCTTGGCTGTTTTGTCTTTTCTCAACATACGCTTGAGCTGCGCTTTATCATATCGGGCAAATTCTCCCCAATCTTCGAAATGCGTCGTATTGTTTTTATCCCGTAAATAGCAATAGCAGCAATAAGGGAAAAGCCAGGACTCGTTTTCTTTGCAGAATGTGCGGTATGCCGCTGATGGCAGGATGTTCTCTGCCTCTTGATCAAACAAATCGCGACAGTATTTCAGTTTCAGATGTAAGGCCTTTTCATAATCAACGTCTTTTAAATCGTTCAATTTTTTTGCTTCCGATAAATATGCTGCTTGTTTTTTGGAATCCTTGAGTGGGAAATCTTTAAGACCAAGATAGATGGGATGCAGAGCAAAAACGGAAATTGCCGAATAAGGATACGAGTCGCGCCAAGTTTTGGAACCGGTGGTATCGTTTATTGGCAGAAGCTGAACAATGTGTTGTCCGGTAGTTGTTGCCCAGTCGACCATTTTTTTCAGATCGTTTAAATCGCCTATCCCATAACTTTCGTCCGAACGGAGCGAGAAAACGGGTATGGCAACGCCGCACCCTTTCCACGCATAGGATGCGTATCGGAAAGGGATGGCCATTTCTACTTGCATGAAATTGTCCTTCTGTTCTCCTTGAAAAATCAATAGACGGTTATCGCCGTCTTCCCATCGTATTGCTTTTCTTGTTGAAACGTCGACGATAACAAATTTGTAGGCTGTCGGAGGTTTTACCTTTTCTGCATTCAGGACGATTTCCCATTCGCCGTTACCCACATAAGTCAACGGCAGCGCTTTGGTCAAATCCCAATTGCCCAATCCTTCGCTCTCGCCACTGATAACCGGTTGCATGTTTTTCTCCGCATAAGGACAAAGCACATGGAGTAATATATTGCCATTTTTGTATGCAGAAACAGTATTGTTTTTTTTGTGAGCAAATACGCTTTCGATGAAAACCGATGAATAGAGGTATTGATGAAAGGGTTTATCTTTCCAGTGATCTTTAATGGAGAACATTTTTTTGCCTCCGGTTTTTAGCAGGCGCCATTTACCCCACTCGCGGCGAGTGGTGGTGCCTGCTTCTCTAATAAAATAGTAATACTCGATTGTTTTTGTTTTTCTTATCGTAATTTCTGCACCCCAGTTGTGCCCGTCTGTCGTGGATAGTTCTATCGCTTTGTTTTCATCTCTATTTCCCAGCTCAGGGATGGATCCGCAAATACAGACTTGTTGTCCCCATCGGGTATAGTATTCGATATTGAATTTTATATGGATTGTCGACATGGATTAAATAGTAAAATAATGAAACACAACAAAGCTACATTATTTTTCCATTCGAAGTGCGCAATACCGTTGTTTTTTTACTGAAACGGCATTGGGTCTAGTTGTAAAATCACGAATGATTTTACAGAAAAATAAGAATCATGAGTTGTGCCGTAACCACGCGCAAAAACATAACCAACGGATAAACCGTTGCATAACTCACTGCCGGCGCATCGTTTCCGGCCACGGCATTCGAGTAAGACAAAGCAGGGGGATCGGTCATACTTCCCGAAATCAACCCCATCAACGTAAAATAATTCAGCTTAAAGCCTTTGCGTCCGACAATACCGACAATGAACAACGGAACCATTGTAATGATCACTCCATATCCTATCCATTTGTAACCACCATTCACAATAGTTTCCACAAAACCTTCTCCGGCGCTCAGCCCCACACAAGCGAGAAATATAGCAATGCCGATTTCGCGCAACATTAGGTTGGCACTCATGGTGGTATAGGTGACAAGTTTAAACTTCGGGCCAAATTTGCTAAGAAGAATAGAAACGATCAATGGTCCACCTGCAAGACCGAGTTTGACCGGTTGAGGAATTCCGGGGAACATAATGGGGATGCTTCCTAGAAGGACACCCAGAGCGATACCGATAAAAATGGTAATCAGGTTTGGTTCTCTTAAGCGTTTTAGTGAATTTCCCAACAGTTGTTCTACATTGGCAATGGCTGCTTCGGATCCCACTACTGTTACCCGGTCTCCCAACTGCAATCGTAATCCTGCATCGGCAACCAGGTCTACACCTGCTCTGTTGACCCGTGTGATATTTACTCCGTATAAGTTGCGAAGTTGAAGTTGTCCAATAGATTTACCGTTGATTTTTGGTTTGGTAATGACGATTCTGCGAGAAACCAGTTGGGAATCCAGTTTATCCCACTCGTTTTTGTCCATATCGATTTTCTTTCCAATAAAAGCTTCAATGATATCGATATTTTTTAAATTGGAAACAACCAAGATTTTATCGTTCTCGTAGAGGCGGGTGTTGGGTCGAGGAATTTCCAGGGTTCCTGTATCTGCATGCAATACACGAGAAATAACGAATTCGCAGTCAATAAGACGCTTTATCTCTTGAATGGTTTTTCCGAAAATGGCAGGATTCAGTACTTGCAGCGAAAACATATGGGCTTCGGTCATTTTCGAAGCGTTTATTTTCTCGAGATCTTTACTCTCTTTCTCAAGATCAATGCGAAACAAATATCTTAAAATGATTAACGTTAAAATGATACCTACAACACCCAGTGGATAGGCAACGGCATATCCCATTGCGATGGATGGATCGTTTTGGCCTGTCATATCGAAATAGGTTTGTTGTGCCGCACCAAGTCCGGGAGTATTGGTAACGGCACCCGAAAGAATCCCCACCATAGTAGGAATAGGCACACCGGTTATCAAATGAATCACGTAAGCAGTGATCACTCCCAAAAAAACAATTGCTGTTGCAAGCAGATTAAGCGTTAACCCTTCTTGTTTGAAAGACGAAAAAAAACTGGGTCCCACTTGCATTCCTATGGAGTAGATAAACAAAATCAATCCAAATTCCTTTAAAAACTGAAGGACGTTTTCGTCAATTCCCAAGCCGAGATGTCCGAAGAAAATACCGATAAACAGAATCCACGTTATTCCCAATGACACACCACAGATTTTTACTTTACCGAGTAAAATGCCAATCGAAATGACCAGTGACAATATAAGAATACCATGTGCAACACCGGTTCCGAAAATCAGTTCATATAACCATTCCATATAAAAAATATATAACCTAAATAAATTTTTGTGTGATATTTTGCAGGTACGCTGCTGTTTTAGTTTTGCATTTAATTGCAAAGATAACATTTATTTCATGAATTTCTTTATCTTTGTGGAATTGTGACGAGGGTTTAGTCTAAAG
>DFUT01000046.1 GCA_002381125.1 Bacteroidales bacterium UBA4179
AGACCGGTGTAAAACAAACCTACCTCTTTGCCGTATTTGAAGCGGGATACAGCGGTGCGGACAGAGCGAACTTCATGCGAGAATGACGCAAGGGTGATGCAAGCATGGAGCGAGGATGGTGCAGCCTTGGTACGGACTTGGTGCGAGGATGGTGCAGCCTTGGTGCAGCCTTGGTGCGAGGATGGTGTGTCTCGTCCTGAAATAGGTTTTCAATTGCTCCTTTTTGCCATGAACAATAAGGATCGGTAATTTTTTTATCATCAAATAATTCGTTTTTCGCTCTGTTATTGTCAGAATAGCATCCGAATGATTCGGCCCGATAATCGTGTCTATCTCGAAGTCTCCAAACCTGCTCCCGTCAGCTTCTTCAGGCCTTTCGTGTATACTCGTACGATTGGGTATGTTTTTAGCCGAACCTACGGACCTTTTGCGGTGTTTCAGCTTATGGCGACAATGCTTATACAACTCCCCTTCGTAATGCAATATCCTTTTTACTTGTTCCATCTTTCAGACCCAAATAAATTGCGTACCTTTGCTCTGAAGTTAACCGGTTGTATTTTTTCATAGGCAACATAATAGTTGATTTTAGGGAGACTTTGGTCTCCTTCTTTATTGAATTATGTTGCCGGTTGATGCTCTTTGGGGGTTTCGCACCCCCAGCCGCTTGGCAATCCCCCGCGGTGTTTTTCATGGTTTTGTTTAAAAAAACCGCGATAAAACTCTCCGGGAAATTCGCACTTCTAAGTTGAACTTAGCGGATTTGTTGTATTTTTGTAAATAATTTGTAGACACATTATAGCCGTTCATCGACGTGAGATATGATTGATCGTTCCATATTTGAAAATAAAACCGCTGCTTATTATACGTTGGGATGCAAGCTTAATTTTGCGGAAACCTCGGCACTTGGCCGACAACTCTCGCAGGCAGGAATCACCCGCGCACAAAAAGGACAAAAAGCCGATATTTGCATCATAAACACCTGTTCGGTAACGGAACTGGCCGATAAAAAAGGACGTCAGGCCATCCGCAAAATCATCCGTCAACATCCCGAAGCCTTCGTGGTGGTAACCGGCTGCTATGCACAGTTGAAACCCGATGAAATTGCCGCCATCGAAGGAGTAGATTTGATATTGGGATCGGAACAAAAACACGACGTACTAAAATACCTGACCAATCTAGAGAAAAAAGATAAAAGCAAAATCGTTGTCTCCGAAACAAGACGAATAAAAGCCTTTGCACCTTCGCTTTCGGCCGACGACCGCACTCGCTACTTCCTAAAGGTACAAGACGGTTGCAATTATTTTTGCACCTATTGCACCATCCCCTTTGCCCGCGGCCGCAGTCGCAATGCACCCATTGCACAACTGGTACGGCAAGCCGAAGAAGCGGCAGGCGAGGGTGGAAAGGAGATCGTACTCACGGGTGTAAACATCGGCGATTTCGGGCGTACGACAAACGAAAGTTTTTTTGATTTACTTAAAGCACTCGACGAAGTAGAAGGAATCGAGCGCTTCCGTATTTCGTCGATCGAACCGGATCTGTTAACCGACGAAATCATTCGGTTTGTAGCCGATTCAAAACGTTTTGCGCCTCACTTCCACATTCCCCTTCAAGCAGGCAGCGATGCTGTACTCAAACTCATGAAACGAAAATACGATACGGCATTGTTTCGCCACAAAATCGAAAAGATCAAAGAGACAATGCCCGATGCTTTCATTGGCGTGGATGTCATCGTAGGTGTTCGCGGCGAAACGGATGAATATTTTTCCGAAAGTGCCGCATTTGTCGATTCACTGCCTGTTTCGCAGTTACACGTTTTTACCTATTCCGAACGTCCGGGTACACAGGCATTGAAAATTCCGTATGTGGTGGATCCAAAGGTAAAGCACGAACGCAGCAAAACGTTGCTCGATATCTCGGAGAAAAAACTGCTCCGCTTTTATCGCTCTCAACAAGGAACCCGTCGAAAAGTACTTTTCGAACACACTCGTCACGGACGAAAAATGATGGGCTTTACCGAAAATTATGTAAAAATCGTATCGGATTACGATGCCTCCTTGGTTAATAGAGTTATTGAAATAGAAATTGGGAAATTAGACGAAAAACACATGGCTATGGAAGCCATCTTCCTTAACCATCAAAAACAGAAATGCAAATGAAAAAAAGAACAAAAAAACATGTAGGAGCGGGTTATTATCTGTGGTATGGCATTTCTTATCTTCATGCTCTTTTGCCGCTACCGGCTCTCTATATTCTATCGGATGCCCTTTATTTTTTTCTCTACTACCTTGCCCGGTATCGGAGAAAGGTGGTCAGAAAGAACCTAATAAATGCCTTTCCTTCTAAATCGAAAAAGGAAATCGAAAAAATCGAAAAAGATTTTTATCGTTTCTTATGCGATTATTTCGTGGAAACCATTAAACTATTGCATATTTCGGATAAAGAGATAAAACAACGTATGAAATTTGACAATCCGGAACTAATCAACGAGCTAACGCAAAGCGGCACCTCGTGCTTCTTGTGCCTCGGACATTACGGCAATTGGGAGTACGTGCCTTCCATTAGTTTTTATCTTTCTCCCAACGTTGTTCAGGGACAAATCTACAAACAGCTGCACAGCAACGCTGCGGACCGTTTTTTTCTGAAACTCCGTTCTCGTTTTTCACCTAAAAATATAGAAATGAGGGATACTTTTTTTACGATTGTAAAAAACAAAAACGAGGGTCGGCCTATGGTAATCGGTTTTGTAGCCGACCAGCGTCCACCACGCTATCTCGATCACTATTGGACTACTTTTTTGAACCAGAATACACTAGCACTCACGGGTATGGAACGTATTGCGGCAAAATTTGGCTTCGCAGTGGTTTATCTGGATATACAGCGCGTAAAACGCGGCTATTATCGGGGAACCTTTTCCTTGATAACTGCCGATGCTTCCAAAGAAAAAAAATTTGCAGTAACAGAAAAATATATGCGTGAACTCGAAAAAACCATCTTGCGCAATCCGGCCTATTGGCTATGGTCGCACAACCGATGGAAATTTACCAAAAAAACCAACCCATCGGCATGAAAAAAACTTCGGTAATCATACTCAACTGGAATGGCCGAAAATTGTTGGAACAATTTCTTCCCACCGTATTGAAACATTCCGTGTCGGACAATTGTGAAGTGATTGTTGCCGATAATGGATCGGTAGACGATTCCGTTTCGTTTCTCGAAACGCAATATCCAATGGTTCCGTTGATCGTTTTCGATAAAAACCACGGTTTTGCCGAAGGGTACAACAAGGCCATCCAAGAGGTGGATTCGGAATACGTCGTTTTATTGAATTCCGATATAGAAACTACGGAAGGGTGGCTCGATCCTCTTATCCGTTATTTGGATACGCATCCCGAAACAGCAGCTGTACAGCCCAAACTACGTGCATTCTTCGATCGTAAAAAGTTTGAATATGCCGGTGCGGCAGGAGGCTTCATCGACAGATATGCGTATCCTTTTTGCCGCGGACGCATTCTCGAAAATGTGGAAACCGATTACGGACAGTACGATACCATTGTTCCTGTTTTTTGGGCTACCGGAGCTTGTTTGTGTATCCGCCGCAGCGATTACCTTGATGTAGGGGGGCTCGATGCCGACTTTTTTGCCCATATGGAAGAAATCGATTTGTGTTGGCGGCTCAATGCGCGCGGCCGAAAAATCGAATGCATTCCGGCATCGGTAGTCTACCACATGGGAGGCGCATCGTTGAGTAAGGAAAATCCCCGAAAAACTTACCTCAATTTCAGAAACAATCTCTTGATGATCTACAAAAATATTCCGACATCGAGATTGATTGAAGTGGTTATTGCCCGGTTTTTCTTCGATTTTTTGGCTTTTGTGCATCTTTGTTTGGAAGGAAAATTTCGAAACGCATCGGCGGTGACAACAGCTTATGTCGATTTTTTTAAAATGCGGCGTCGATATAAAAATATTCGGAAAGAAAATCTCGAAAAAACCATTGTAACAACTATTCCTACGCAATTTAAAGGCAGCATCTTATGGAATTATTACTTCAAGAGAAAAAAAACCTATCAACAACTATTCAAAACACATTAAAATAGAAATTGAAATGCATTTCAATTTTGTATCTGAAAAAAACTATGTATATTTGCGGCAACATTTTAAAATAAACATTTTAAAAACTCTATATTATTAACATTAAAATTAAATTAAAGAAGTATTATGGCTTACGTAATTACAGAAGATTGTATTGCTTGCGGCTCTTGTATTGACGAATGTCCTGTAGATGCCATTTCAGAAGGT
Organism: Bacteroidales bacterium UBA4179; assembly: GCA_002381125.1. Classification (GTDB taxonomy): domain Bacteria; phylum Bacteroidota; class Bacteroidia; order Bacteroidales; family Dysgonomonadaceae; genus Anaerorudis. The sequence continues at coordinate 4,303 of DFUT01000046.1, forward strand.
GAAATTTATGTCATTGATCCTGAAATTTGTACCGATTGCGGTACATGTGCCGAAGTTTGTCCTACCGAAGCAATTCATCCGGCTTAAATTATAAATGATGAAATAACGTGGCACCGATTAAGGAATGCCACGTTTTTTTTTGGTTTTTTGATAAAAGCCGAGATGAATTTCCTTCAACTTACTAATAAACACGATCATATGAAAAAAGTATACTACATTTTATTACTTATTGTATTGGTTGCACATCAATCTTGTATGAATAGTGTAAATGACGTTGATTTTCCCATGACGATAAAAAACAGCGAGTTGACGATGTTTCATGGGAATACCGAAAAATTGATCGTAGAAAACGCCAAAGGGTTCACTACATATAAAAGCACCAACGAAGATGTTGCCACCGTGTCGCCCTACGGTATGGTATCTGCCGGGATAAAAGGAGAGGCAAACATAATTGTTGAATCGGGAGCAGAAACTGCTGTGTGCAAGGTTTTGGTAAACACCACCATAAACCATATCGTAGAGCCTTGTGTCGATTTTGGCAGCGATTATGAAACGGTGAAAGACAAAATAAAAAACGCTGCCGAGATCACCGAAGTAAACGGGAATATAGTACAAACCAGAAATGTTGAAAACACCATTTTCCGATATGCCTATTTGTTTAAGGAGGGAAAACTCTCCTCATCGTGTCTTCCCTTCCCGGTTCAATCATCCACAGCCGAAATAATAGACGATTTTTTGGCTGAACGCTATCTCCCGTGGAATTCTTTCTTATATTCCCCCGATAAAAAAGTTGGAGTATTCACTCTCGATCCCGAAGACGGATTCCTTTACGTATTTTATTCCCCCTTCTGCCAAACAGAATAGACAAGATGGAAACACAAAGCCGGGAGTTTGTATTTATTAACAATAAAAACATTAAAATTTCCAACTTCATCAATTAGCGTACGCTTTTTTACTAATTTTATTGTCATAAAAAACGAATTTTACCCTATGAAACGATTTCGTACACTTCTGATTTTATGGATTGCTTTTGGCTTAATGCTTTCGGCTCAACACAAAAAAGACACTGCACCATATACTTTTCTGCTCACGGGTGCCTCGTTTGCTTCGCCTGTAAATGGGTGGTTTGAAGTTGGTTGCGATTTACTGGGTGCAATACCCCTTAACCGTGCGATAGGAGGGGAGGCAATTGCAAATACTGCCAACCGCATGATCAACGGTACACTATATAGCGAAGACGAATTCGAAAATATAGATGCCTTAGTGATTATGCAGGTTGGACTTGCAAACTTATTTG
>DFUT01000025.1 GCA_002381125.1 Bacteroidales bacterium UBA4179
GCGCACCCAAAAAACAAAAAACACATCCATCGACAATCGGATCACAAGTAATTATTCGTGCTACTTAGCTCTTTACCAATAATTTGTTTGTCAAGAAATTTTTCTGTTCGGCTCGAGAAAATAATCAGCGAATCGTCTTCCAATTTCATTATTTTTTTTGCCGATAAAATCCATTTAAAAGGTTTATATTTTTCATTCCCAAGAGATGTTTGCTCAATTTATAGCATTCCAATTTAATCAGATGCCGATAGCTTATTGTCTAAAATGTCACCTATTTTAGGGAGGGTTGCCGACATCACTACAAATTTCATATTTAAATTTAAATAGACAAAATAAAAATACATTTTTTTAATGAAATGAAAAAATGCTCATCAAACTTTCTTTCTTTTTTCGTCGTATTTGCATCAACGAAAATCTTACAGATCCTACAGATCCTACACTTTACTACTCCCCGTATTTTTGCCTGAACCCCTTTCCCCATCTACTTTTGCTACACATACTACAGGTCCTATACCATTCGCTTTGAATCATAAAGCTTTTTGCTCTCTTTTCCTGATTCATTTATACGGTACAACGTCGGAAAACAAGACAATCCTAAATTTATTTCGACTCTCAATTCCTACCGGTACGATTAAAAGGATATATAAATCATTAATCCAAAAAAAAGGTAACAAAGCAATGAAATGAAAGGTAAGAAAATGCGAAAATTTGAGTTTTTTTTATTTTCTTGATTTTTTCATATACTTTCTTAGACTATCGGTTAATTTAATTGCTTCGCTCGAATTGAATTTATGCCCACATCCATTGCAAAACATTTTAACATTACTACCACCGATTGAGCCAGCAACAACACCATATAATCCTAATGTTAAAAGGCCAGCGGCTGCCTTACCCACACTAAATCCCTTTTTCATCGGCGTTAACTTTTTAGAATAACACTTGGGACAACAAAGATATTCTTCTTCAATAGGTTCATCCTCAAAATCAAAATCAAATTCCTCATCATTATGTCCCAAAAATATCATTTCCTTTTCAAATGTTAAACCTGCTTCTTTAACAAGTGGATAACCGCAATGAATATACATTGTAGCTTTATCGCTAATTTCTTTTGAACACTCAGGACAATTAATTAAAGCCATAATATTGAATATTAGATTTATTTAAAGGTACGTAAACATTTCAATATAATCTAAAATCCGCAAAGTCAATTATTTTGAAAAAAAGTGGATACGTAAGTTCAACTTAGAAGTGCGAATTTCCTGCTAAGTTTTATACAGGTTTTTTTAAACAAATGAAAAAATACAAACAGTTAACTTCGGAACAAAGGTCTGAAGAAGCCGACGGAAGCAGGTTTGGAGACTTAGAGATGGATACGATTATCGGGCCGAATCATTCGGAGGCTATACTGACAATAACGGAATGAAAAAAGATTGGGAGTACCGGTTTCTTTGCCGGGACTCTACACACTTTTCTTATAGCATTAATTTTTTGTGAATAATTGTTTATCTTTGCCATATTACGACAATTTTCAGAAATGAAAAGTCTAAAACAAAACGATGATGTTGTGTTGAGAGCTATCCTCACCTACTACAATGTACTGAAAATAACACAACAGTCTCTGAAACGATGATTAGTAATGTTTTGATATATAACTATAAAATAATATGAGTAACATAGAGAAACTCGACCTCCGCACTCCCGATTTCGTGAACGAAAACATAGAAAAACTGGCCGCACTATTTCCACAATGCCTTACCGAAACTGCCGAAGGGAAAAAGATAGATTTCGACCTCTTGCAGCAAGAGTTGAGCCACGACATAGTGGAAGGCAACCGCGAACGTTACCGTCTCGAATGGCCCGGCAAACGCGAAGCCATTGTTACGGCCAACCTGCCCACCACCAAAACACTCCGCCCGGTGCGCGAAGATTCGGTTGATTTCGACAACACCGAAAACCTCTACATTGAGGGCGACAATCTCGAAGTGCTGAAACTTTTGCAGGAAAGCTACTTTGGCAAAATCAAAATGATATACATCGATCCGCCCTACAATACAGGGAAAGACTTTGTGTACAAAGATAACTTTGCCATCGACCGCGAAACCGAGCTTTTTGAAAGCGGCCAAATTGATGAATATAACCGACGCCTGGTAGCCAATCCCGAAACCTCCGGACGTTACCATTCCGACTGGCTCTCCATGATGTACCCACGATTAAAGTTAGCTCGTAGCCTATTGACTGATGATGGGGTGATTTTTATCTCCATTGATGAGCATGAAGTGTGCAACATGGAAAAACTATGTAGAGAGATTTTTGGAGAAAGCAATTTTATTGGAACTTTACCAATTGTGATGAATCTCAAAGGAAATCAAGACGCATATGGATTTGCAGAAACTCATGAATTTTTTGTAGTTTGTACTAAAGATAAAACCATATGTTCATTGGGTATGTTTCCTGTAGAAGATGAGGAACTTATGAAAAATTGGTTGGAAGATGAGTATGGACTTTATAAAGAAGCAGATAATTTAAGAGCTACAGGTGTTAATGCACCAAGAGAAAAAAGACCAAATTTATGGTATCCAATTTATTTAAATGAGGATACTCTAGAATTTTATATTACTGATAATGACAAGCCATTGTTGGAAAGTGATACCGAAATTTTACCAATTAATCCAGATGGAGAAGAATTAAGCTGGTATTGGGGAAAAAGTACTTTCAATAATAGTAAGCACAATTTAATTTTAAAGAAAACGACTAACGGATGGCAATTTTATAGAAAACAAAGACCTCAATTAGGTGATTTACCAACAAAAAAACCTAAGTCTTTTTTTTATAAAGCTGATTACAGCACAAGTACTTCAACAACACATTTAAAAAATCTATTTGGAGTTAAATTATTTGATGGTCCAAAACCAGTTCCATTTATCATAGACTTATTACATATTGGTTCATATAAAGATTCCATTATTCTCGACTTCTTCTCCGGTTCTGCCACTACTGCCCATGCCGTAATGCAGCTCAATGCCGAAGATGGCGGCAAGCGCAAATATATAATGGTGCAATTGCCTGAACTAACCGATGAGAAAAGCGAGGCTTACAAAGCCGGCTACAAAAATATTTGCGAAATAGGCAAAGAACGAATCCGCCGTGCTGCCAATAAAATAAAAGAAGAAAAGCCCAAAAAAGCAGAGAAAGAAGAATTGTTTGCTAATGTTGAAGATACACAGGATTACGGATTTCGCGTCTATCGCCTCGACAGCAGCAATATGAAGGATGTATATTACCGTCCGCAAGACTACAAACAGGAAACGCTTAATATGTTTGCCGACAATATCAAGCCCGATCGCACAGCCGACGACCTTCTGGCGCAGGTAATGCTCGATTGGGGTCTTCCGCTTTCGTATAAAATTGACCGGACCAACATCAACGGCAAACAAGTGTTCCGGGTAGCACAAGATTCACTCCTTGCGTGTTTCGATACCGGCATCGACGAGGCATTTATCAAAGCCATTGCCAAAGAAAAGCCTTTGCGTGTGGTATTTCGCGACAGTGGTTTTGCCGACGATACCGCAAAAATCAATGTACAGCAGTTGCTCAAACAACTCAGCCCCGAAACGGAAATGAAAGTGATTTAAAAAAATGGAAAATTATACTGCACAAGAATTATTTGAATTGCTCAATCAACAAGATGAGTGCGAATGGATCGAGGGCAAAGGAGGACATGAGAGTTCCCATTCCGTTATGGAAACCGTATGTGCTTTTTCCAATGAACCCGGTTTAGCAGGAGGTTATATTTTGATGGGTGTAGCTGAAGATAAAACAAGCCTTTTTCCTCAATATAAAACAGTGCACATTTCTGATCCGGACAAGTTTCAACGAGATTTTGTGTCTCGATGCAGTTCTATGTTCAATATGCCTATTCGTCCTAAAGTAAGTGTAGAAAAAATTAATAAGCATACCGTCATTAAAGTTCAGGTGAACGAATTGCCACAAAATCAGAAGCCTTTATATTTCAAATCCGAGGGTTTGCCATCAGGTGCCTATCGACGGATTGGTTCTACTGACCAGCGTTGTACCGAAGACGATATGCACATCTTTTATGCGGATGCTACCAGTTTTGACCAAACGCCCGTTAAAGGTTCAAGTATGAATGATGTGGATGAAAATGCACTAAAGAGATATAGAAATCTTCGGGAGAAAGTGAATCCTGCAGCTGAAGAATTAAGTTATACCGATAATGAGCTGTTAGAGGCATTAGGCTGTTTGAATCGAGAAAACAAAACAGAACTCAATTTGGCAGGTTTGTTGCTTTTTGGGACAACAAAAGCATTGAGGACATTTTATCCCATGTTGCGTGTTGATTATATCAGAGTACCCGGGAACAAGTGGGTAGAAGATCCTGACAACCGATTTACAACTATTGATATGCGAGGACCTCTTTTAACCCTGATTTATCGATTAATTGATGCTATTCAGTCTGATTTGCCTAAAGGCTTTTTACTACCTGAAGAAGGTATTCAGGCAAGCCCCCTTGGTTTGCCTACCAGAGCGCTTCGTGAGGCTATTGTTAATGCTTTAATGCACCGTTCTTATCGCGAACATCGCCCTATACAAGTTATTCGTTATGACAATCGTATCGAAATTATCAATCCGGGGTATTCGTTGAAATCCGAAGAACACTTGGGAGAACCTGGCAGCGAAACGCGAAATCCTTTTATCGCTGCCGTTTTTCATGAAACAAATTTAGCTGAGACCAAGGGTTCCGGCATCAGGGCTATGCGTAAATTAATGGAACAAGCTCACTTAGCTCCACCCACTTTCGATTCTGACAGAAATAGTAATGAATTTACTTCAAGACTGCTTTTACATCATTTCTTGAATGAAAAAGATGTTAGTTGGCTCAACTCCTTTGAGGCTTATGATTTAGCTGATAGTCAGAAACAAGCATTAATATTTGTTCGGGAGGTTGGAGCTATAGATAATCTGACTTACAGGCAGATGGCCGATTGTGATACCCTAAAGGCAAGTAGTGAACTTAGAACTCTTAAAGACTTTGGCTTACTAAGTCAGAAAGGCAAGGGGAAAAGTACGTATTATATTGCAGGCGAAAAATTAAGTGCACCACCTCAAGAATTAAGTGCACCACCTCAAGAATTAAGTGCACCACCTCAAGAATTAAGTACACCACCTCAAGAATTAAGTACACCACCTCAAGAATTACTTGACCGGATAGCTCAGCTTAATCAAAGAGAGCATGATGCGGGAAAGATTAAGGCTATTATTAAAGATTTATGTGCGATTCGAGCTATGAAAGCAGTTGAAATAGCATTATATTTAAATAAAGGGGATGATTATATAAAACGAAAATATCTGACAGTGATGATACAAGAAGGAGAATTGATTTATCTGTACCCCGAAATGATTAATCATCCTGAACAGGCATACATAACCAAGAAATAAAAATAGATCTATATTGTTCAATTATGTAAATCATGATTTGTGAACAGACTGTATCCGTGAATAGGAAATGTTATGAAACTACAATTCAAAGAACAACAATTTCAAATAGATGCCGTGCAGGCAGTGGTCGATTGTTTCGAAGGGCAACCGTTGAAAACCAATCGGTTTACCCTTGAGCGAAGTAGCGAAATTATTCGCCGTGCAAAGTTGGCAGCAGCCGGAGCCAACAAATTGTTCGAAAATGAGATATTCGAAGAGATCGGTTATCGCAACAGCCCCATTCAAATTACTGAACAGCGTATTCTGGAGAATATCCGAAAAGTACAGGCAGCCCGCAATATACACGAAAGCACTGCCATTGAACGTCCAAAAGAAGACAGGAACAGAAGTTACCACCTTACCATTGAGATGGAGACCGGTACAGGGAAAACCTATACCTATATCCGCACCATGTACGAGCTGCACAAAAAATATGGTTGGAGCAAGTATATTGTTATTGTACCGAGTATTGCTATTCGTGAGGGGGTTTACAAATCTTTTCAACTCACCCAAGATCATTTTCAGGAGCTGTACGGACACAAAATCGCACCCTTTATCTACAATTCGAGTAATCCGCAGGATATCGAAACCTTTGCCTCCGACAGCCGTATCAGTGTGATGATTATCAATACTCAAGCATTTAATGCCCGTAGTGCCAATGCTCGTCGTATCTATCAGGAGCTCGATCAGTTCGGTACGCGAAAACCGATAGAGATTATTTCGCAAACCAATCCGATTTTGATTATCGATGAACCTCAATCTGTCGATGGCGCCAAAACACTGGCAAGCATGCAGGACTTTAATCCTTTGTTTACATTGCGCTATTCGGCTACGCACCGTGTGGAATACAACAAGATCTATCGTTTGGACGCACTCGATGCATACAACAAACGCCTTGTCAAGAAAATTCAGGTAAAAGGAGTCAGCCTGAAAAGCAGTACCGGAACAAGCGGGTATTTGTATTTGGAGCAAATTATGTTGAGTACCAACAAGCCGCCTTTGGCTCTGGTAGAGTTTGAACAGCGTTCATCCCATGGAGTAAAACGCGTACGAAAGAAATTGGAACAGGGTGCCAATCTTTTCGAGCTTTCAGGTGGAATGCCTGCGTATCGAAATGTGATGATCGAAGAGATCAATGGTGCGCAAAACAAAATTGTTGTCGGCGGGGTTGATATTTTTCCCGGCGATATCATCAACGATCAAAACGATAGCACACTTCGGCGTGTGCAAATTCGTGAAACCATTCTTTCACACCTCAAAAAAGAGAAACAGCTTTTCGATAAAGGCGTAAAAGTGCTTTCCTTGTTTTTTATCGATTCGGTAGAACGTTATCGCAAATACGATGAGAATGGCGATGAGTCCCCGGGTGAATATGCTCAAATTTTTGAAGAAGAATATAACAATGCAAAAAACGATTTTCTCGACCTTTTTCAACAGGAATACAACGATTATCTGAGAAATACGGATCCGAATCAGGTGTATAAGGGTTATTTCCCAAATTACTTTTCCTATTTGGAACGTGACGAGGCGCAACGCATTCACGAAGGCTATTTTGCCATAGATAAAAAGAAAAAACGAATGATCGACCCTTCGTTGAAGAAAAACAGCGAAGATTCTGATGATGTTTCGGCTTACGATTTGATTATGAAAGATAAGGAACGTTTGTTGAGTCTTGACGAACCTGTTCGCTTTATCTTTTCTCACTCGGCGCTCAAAGAGGGTTGGGACAATCCTAACGTGTTCCAAATATGCACGCTGAAGAATCCTGAAGGAGGTAGCGAAATTCGCCGCCGACAGGAAGTAGGACGTGGCATGCGTTTGTGTGTCAATCAGGCCGGTGTACGTTTGGATTACGAAATGATTGGCGATGAAGTGCACAAAGTCAACGTGCTCACAGTCATTGCTTCCGAAAGTTACGAGGCTTTTGCCAAAGGCTTGCAAAGCGAAATTGCAGCCACACTTAAAGACCGTCCGCAAAAAGCAGAAGTGGACTTTTTCATTAGTAAACTGGTTGAAAATGAAAAGGGCGAAAAATATCGCATAACAGCCGACGATGCAAAGAAAATCAACAAGTTGCTTTATAAAAACGATATTATCGACGAAGAAGATAAGATAACACCCATAGGTAAAGAAATAATCGAAAAAGACGCTGTTCCTTTACCCGATAACCTGGAAATGTATCGGGCTAGTGTGGTAAATCTTTTAAAATCAATCTACACAGAAAGTACATTCAAACCTGAAAATGAGCGTGCAACATTGATTCTTCAAACTAACGAAAATTTCAAAAAGAAAGAATTTCAGGAGCTGTGGAATAAAATCAGTTTGAAAACCATTTACGAAGTTAATTTCGATACTCCCCAACTGATTGAAGAAAGTGCCAATCGAATCAACGGCGATTTATACATTGCCGACATGGTGTATGAAGTTAAAACCGGTGAACAAAAAACAGAGGGCACAAAGCAGGATATGGATAACAGAACGCATATTACACAATCGAGTACGGAACGATTCGTACTCAAAAGCAATCCGTCTCACACAACAGTGTACGACATTGTGGGTGAAATTGAAAAACAAACAAGTCTGACTCGTCGTACAATTGTGGCAATCTTGCAAAAAATAAAAGGTGATAAATTTTATCTCGTTCGTAAGAATCCTGAAGAGTTTATAGCCAAGGTCAGCAAGATTATCAATGAGGCTAAAGCTAAATTGATAATCAACAACATTGTATATCACAAAATCGAAGATAAGTACGATGCAAAAACGGTATTTACCAACGACAACGCCGTTCTTCGGAATTCAATCAATCTGAAAAAGCATATCTACGACCACCTTACTTCGGATTCAAGCATAGAAACCGAATTTGCAAAAGCATTGGATCAAGCCGTTGAAGTGGTGGTATATGCCAAGCTGCCGAAAAGTTTTTATATCACTACTCCAGTTGGTCGTTACAGCCCCGATTGGGCGATTGTCTTCGACAAAGAAAAAGTCCGCTACATTTACTTTGTGGCCGAAACAAAAGGATCCGATTCTTCAATGGAGTTGCGAGGTACCGAAAATTTGAAAATCCATTGCGCAAAAATCCATTTCGAAGAAATTGCCGGTGCTGACGTGAAATATGATGTAGTCAATAATTTCGATAAATTGATGGAATTGGTGCAATTGAAATAGATTTTAGAAATGAAGTTGATAGATAATGTAAATACCCGTTTGATTGATGATTTAAAGCAGACAATCACAAAGGGGAGCCGCTTATATATTGCAGGGGCTTCATTTTCCATATATGCTTACGAAGCCTTGAAAAAGGAACTCAATCAGATTGACGAATTACAGTTTATTTTCAGTTCCCCTACTTTCGTTGAAGAAAATTTAAAGAAAGATGCACGGCAATTTTACATACCTCATATCAACAACGAAGCCGACCTTTGCGGCGGCGACTTCGAAATTCGCTTAAAAAACCGGCTCAATCAACGGGCAATTGCCAAAGAATGTGCCGACTGGGTAAAAAAGAAAGTTGCCTTCAAATCCAACAAAAATCGAATGCCTTTAAATGGGCTCATTTACATTGAAGGGAAGAATAAAAACGAATTTGCTTACTCGGGCATAAGCAGTTTCACTACTTCCGATTTGGGGCTTTCCCAACGTAAAGGTTTCCCGACATTAATTCAGCAAACAGAATATCCCCATAGCAGAGCATATCTCGAATGGTTCAGACAAGTTTGGGAAAACGATGATGAATTGACAGATGTTAGCGACAGAGTTCGCAATTATTTTGAGAATGCGTACACAGACAACAGTCCCGAATTTATCTATTTTGTTACCCTTTATAACATTTTCAACGACTTTTTGGAGGACTTATCCCTGGATAATCTTCCAAACGACAAAGTGGGATTCAAAGAATCCGTTATTTGGAATACACTCTACAACTTTCAACAAGATGCCGTTATTGGGGCGATCAACAAACTCGAAAAGTACAACGGTTGCATTCTGGCCGATAGTGTCGGATTGGGTAAAACTTTTTCGGCATTGGGCGTTATCAAATATTATGAAATGCGCAACAAGGATGTGTTGGTGCTTTGCCCCAAAAAATTGGAGGCCAACTGGAATACCTATCGATATAACGACAAAAACAATATGCTGGCCGACGATCGTTTTCGCTACGATGTGTTATTCCATACCGACCTTTCGCGCGAAAAAGGTGAAAGCAACGGTAGAAACCTCGAAGCTGTAAACTGGGGAAATTACGATTTGGTCGTTATCGATGAATCCCATAATTTTCGAAATAACAACACCGTGGCAGGTAAAGAAAATCGATACCAAAAACTTCTCCGAAAAGTTATTCAGGAGGGTATTCAAACCAAAGTGCTGATGCTTTCGGCAACGCCTGTCAACAATCGTTTCAACGATTTGCGCAACCAATTGGCTTTGGCTTACGAAGGTAATCCCGAAAAAATCAATTATCGGTTAGCTACTTCAAAAAACATAGACCAAATATTCAATCAGGCTCAAAAGGCATTTAACAGTTGGAGTAAAATGGAAACGGCAAAACGAACTACCGAGAAGTTACTCGATATGCTTGATCTCGATTTCTTTGAAGTACTCGATTCGCTTACCATTGCCCGTTCCCGCAAACACATAACCAATTATTACGATACCACTGCTATCGGCACATTTCCTAAACGCAACAAGCCGGTCTCTGTCGAATGTCCCTTGACCGATGACAACAGCGTGGGTTTCGCCTATATTGCCGAACAACTCGGTTTTCTGAACTTATCGGTTTATACGCCACTTAACTATGTGTTGCCAAGCAGAATTGAGTATTATGAAGCACTCTACGACAAAACCGTAAAAGAAGGAAAAGGCGGGCGATTGAAACAACGGGATCGTGAACAGAATTTACAAATCCTGATGCGAATTAATCTGCTAAAACGGATTGAGAGTTCTGTGCACTCATTTCGCCTTACGCTCACCGGAATCATAGAGCAGATAGAAAATACATTGAAATCGATTGAACAAAATGGCGTTGATAATCAACTCGAAGGTATTCAAAAATACATTAACGATGAAAATTTCGATTGGGAAGCCGATTGGGGGGATGAAGAGAATATTATTGGCAAAAAGGTGAAAATTCACCTTGCGGATTTGGATAAAACAAAATGGAAGGAGGATTTGACGGCTGATTTAATTTTGTTGAACGACTTGCTCAACAAGACTAATCCGATTGAAAAAGAACGCGACACTAAGCTGCAAGTGTTAAAGAAGTTGTTGGACGATAAAATATCTCAACCTTTCAATCCAAACAACAAAAAAGCAATCATATTTACGGCTTTTGCCGATACGGCTTACTATTTATATAACGAACTAAGTAAATACATCAAGAAGAAATATGGATTGAATACTGCCTTGGTAACCGGATCTCGGCGCCTTTGTTCAGAAAAGAAAATTCCGACAGAGTTGAATGCCATTCTTTCTTGTTTTTCTCCTTTGTCGAAAGGGAAATCGCAAATCTACCCAACTCTAACCGAATCAATTGACTTGCTCATTGCAACTGACTGTATTTCCGAAGGGCAAAATCTGCAGGATTGTGATTATCTGATCAATTACGATATCCATTGGAATCCTGTTCGCATTATACAACGTTTTGGCCGTATTGACCGAATTGGATCAAAAAACGACAGTATTACGCTTGTCAATTTTTGGCCGGATGTTACGCTCGATGCATATATCAATTTAAAGCAGCGTGTTGAAAATCGTATGCTTATAGCCAATATGGCTGGCACGGGCGACGATAATGTGCTGAATCAGGAAGAGAAGGAAATGGAGTACCGCAAAATTCAACTTCAAAAGCTCAAAGAGGAGGTGATCGATTTGGAGGATTTGCGGGAGGGTGTTTCTATTACCGATTTAGGATTGAATGATTTTCGCGTTGATTTGAGTAATCTTATCAAAGTTTACAACGAAACGAAAAACGTTCCCGAAGGGTTGCATGCTGTTGTTCCGGAGGGTGAGAATTTACCTCAAGGAGCAATCTTTGTCTTGAAAAATGTCAACGAGAATGTGAATATCGATAAGCTCAATCGTTTGCACCCCTATTATTTGGTTTATATCAAAAATAACGGTGAATTATTTTTGAAACATATCGAATCAAAAAAAATATTGGATGCAATGAGGCTTGCTTGTAATGGCAAACGTCATGCTATGGATGACCTTTGCAGAAAAATCGCGGAAGAAACAAACGATTATTACAAAATGGATCACTATTCTTCGTTGCTTAAAAAAAGTATTCATTCCATATTGCAAACCGAAGAAGAAAAAACAATATTAAGTTTATTCAGATCGGGTGGTACAATATCCGGTAAGAATAAATTTAAGGGAATGGAAGATTTTAAACTAATCACATTCTTAATTGTGCGATAAATGGAATTTTTTGATTTGCCACATAGTACGATTATCCGACGATTTGTAGCAAAAAGTCTTTTTGACTCGGTTACGAACACCAAACAAAAAGCGATGTTTACCAATGATATTGCAAAAATTATGTGGTGTAATACGCTTTCTTCCGAAACTACAAATTTGCCTCACAACGAAATTGAAGAGATTCAAATTTTTAGTATTGAGCTAAAAGAAAAAAAAGAGATTAAAAGCATTCTTGAAATAATCGACAAAACAATCCCTTATCATATCATCTTTATCGTTTCGTTTGCAGACGAGGTATATTTGTCGGCTTCGGCAAAACACCCTTCACCTCTAAATAACGATAAATCGGTTATTGATTGGACTTATACAAGTCCGTGGTTCAAAAAAACGGAAAATACATACCGCATCAAGCTAATGAAAAATATTGATACCGTTTTTTTTGATTTTTGCCGACAATTATCTCCACAATCAAAAAGCAGTATAAAAAATATTTCCGACCTTACAGCCTATAATTCCAGAGTAAGTGCGCTTTCAAAAGAGATTGAGCAGCTCAAAAAGAAGGTTCTTTCCTGCCCTCAATTTAACAAAAAAGTCGAATTGAATTTGAAGTTAAAGGAGTTGGAACAAGAACTAAAAACTTTGAAATCATAATTTTATATTTAAAACCAAAAACATCGAATACCTTATGATTCACTACGTTAGTCAGACAATTGAATGAATGAAACAGGTTAAGGGCTTTTTCACTTTTCCAATCCTTGGCGGCATTCGGTTGTCCTTAAATTACTTTTTTTGATATCGATATCATTTGTCCTCCAGGCACAAGCATTACTTTTGTGCTCCATTTTCAATGAAGTTGCTGCGCTTTTCATTATTTGTTCGCGTGCCGATACGATGGTTTCGGCTTGTTGACGGCGAAGCATCGCGGCTGCAATTTCGACGGGCAGGAGTCTTCACCTTTACGATGGTTTCGGCTTGTTGACGGCGAAGCATCGCGGCGGCAATTTCGACGGGCAGGAGTCTTCACCTTGCCGTTCTTCTTGTTTTTTTGCTAAATTTGTAAATCTTTTTTATTTAATTGTGTTTCTGTTTTTATCGGAGTGGGATGGAGTTTCTTCGCTCTTCCTTCGCTCTTCCTTCGCTCCATGCTTGCTCCTAAGCAGGGACAAGTGCTCCGCATTTTGTGTGATCGGGGTAGGGCTTTTCTGCATATGAAGCGGGATTCTTGTGTGTTGACGGTGCGGAATTTGAGCAAGGTTGGTGCAGCCTTGGTGCAAGGATGGTGCAGCCTTGGTGCGAGGATGGTGCGAGGATGGTGCAGCCTTGGTGCAGCCTTGGTGCAAGGATGGTGCAGCCTTGGTGCAAGGATGGTGCGAGGATGGTGCGAGGATGGTGCGAGGATGGTGCAGCCTTGGTGCGAGGATGGTGCGGGGACGGAGAGGCATGGGGAAATATCGGGGAGACGCGCGTGAAAAAAAGGCGTAGATCTGTAGTATCTGTAGCAAAGCGTGATCAGAAGCGGGGTTCAGACAAAAACAGGGGGCGTAGTAGTCTGTAGGATCTGTAGTATCTGTGATTGTACACAGAGGGTCGAATCCGGAACAAAAAGTGCGAGTCGAGGCAATTTATCAAGGGTGTAAGCAAGCTCTAACGGGGTTGAATCCGGAACAAAAAGTGCAAGTCGAGGCAATGCGAAGTATGAGAAACCAATTGTAAATCAACGACATGAATGATGGGTATCTTCGCTGTTGGTTGAGGTGGAGACCAAGCAGGGGTCGGGACCATGGGAGAGGCTGCTGCCGTGGGTCGATACCGAAGCCGGATAAAATTTATGTTTAACAAATAAAAAATTAACAGTTATGGGAACCATTAAAAAAGGAATCCTGGGAGGTTTTTCCGGTAAGGTGGGATCGGTGGTCGGCGGTACCTGGAACGGTATCACGTACATGCGTTCGCTGCCTTCCAACGTGAAAAATCCGCGTACGGAAAAGCAATTGAGTCAACGCTCGAAATTTGCTTTAACCGTAAAGTTTCTGAAACCCATACACCCTTATTTGCGGGTGGGGTTCAAGGGCTTTGCCGGAGGGCAAACTGCGTTTAACGCAGCCATGTCGTATCATCTGAGCAATGCCATTTCGGGCGAATACCCCAATTACGAATTGGATTTTACAAAAGCTCTGGTTTCGTGCGGTTCGCTGGTAACGGCCGAAAAAGTGGAAGCAACGCTTGTTGACGGAAGGGTTACGTTTACCTGGATCGACAACAGCGGAATTGGCAATGCGTCGCCTACCGACCGTGCCATGCCGTTGGTTTTCAACAGTACACGCCACGAGGCTGTTTACATTAAAGCCGGAGATGCGCGCGCAGAAGAGTCAACTTATCTCAATCTTCCTTCTCATTGGCTGGACGATGAGATCCAAATTTATTTGGGATTTATTTCGGATGACGGTCTGAATGTTGCCAATAGTGTTTATCTCGGTAAAAAAACGGTAGCTTGACCGGGAGGTTTTTTTGTTGGATTTGGAAAGCCGCTTCTTTCGAGAGGCGGCTTTTACTGCATTACTTATTATCGTTAACATTTAAAACATGCATTTTTTTGTTATAAATGCCATTATTTACGGGGATCTTAACCCGTTAAGAAAAAGCTATATTGCTTACGACAAAAAGGCAGCTGCTTTTGCGGTGTTGCCCGATTCGCTGAATAAGGTGGAGGCGCTTTTACAACGGCAGCTGGGAGGGTGGGTTCGATTTCGGTTTAGCAACAAAGGGTACCCCAGGAAAGGCGGCATTGTTCCCGGCAACGATTTGCCGATTGTGCGTTACCCTTTTCCTCCGACTGTCAATTGGATATTTCCCGCACCCGATACGCCTCAACTACGGTTTTACGATGCCGTTCTCAAGGCGGAATTGCTGCGTGTGGAACTTACCTTGCATCGTTTTTCGGAAAGGGCAAGATCCGACAGTGCCACGAGGAAAGAGGTGAGGAAGGTGCTCAAGTCCGTTATTTCGTATCTAAAGAAAGTGGCGAGATGTGAAGACGAGATTTTTAATCTGCTGAAACTGCATTTGATACGGCTTTACTACGAGGTGGTGGCGGCTTTTGGCGATGTGCTCGAGGAGGAGCATTATGTTTCTTTCGATACGTTGTTTTTTGAGTGTTTCAACCGTTATCCGCAGGGTGCGGAGCAGTATGCCTTTCCGGCGGCACAGTATGTTTGCCGGGTACAAAAATACCTGTTGAGCCCTTCGAAGGAGGTGGAGCAGGGGAAAGAGCTGCTCTGCGGCTTGTATGAAGTGATAGCGAATATGCCTCACGACGAAACGCTGGTTGCGGTGACGGCTGCGTTGGAGAATTTCGTCTTTCTGGCAACGCGCAAGCTTGCCGTTCCCACTTTTGAGGAAGTGACAACGCCGGAATTTGTTCGCAAGGTGGTAAGGCAACAGAAGAAAAATCTGCGGCGGTGTTGCGAAATCGAAGAAACGGCCATAGGTAGAGCAATACTGTTGGGAGAGATTGTGGAGGAATTGCTGTTCGACTTTCCTTTTCGGGTCGATACCGACTTGTCGATTGTGCACCGGTTGATTGCGTTTCTCGAAGAAGAGCGCCAAATTTATCTGAAAAAACCGGATGCCGCTTTCAAGTGCATTGCGAAAAAACGGCAGAAGGGCATCGAAACGTTCCATGCGTATGTCAACCGCGAAAATCGTGCAGCGAATCGCCTGGAAGAGCCTTCACAAGAGCCCGGAGAGGAGCGTGTGGAAGAGCAAACCGCATTTCCCTCTGCCGAAACGTATGCGATGCGGTTGGCCGTAACCAAATATAAGACTTTTGTCGATACGGTTGCTTTTTATCGGTTCAACGAGATGGAAAAAATAAAGCGGTTGAATGCAGACCAGCGCGTCCGACTCATCGATCGGATTGTTGAAATGCCAATCGGTTATGCTGTGCCTATGTTGAAATATTTGGGCTATTTCGATTGGTTGAAGAAAAAATATGCCTTGTCCAATACATTTACTTTTAAACATTTGGCAAAAGCACTTTCGGCAACCGAACGTACGGTTAAGGGCAATTATTATGTGATGAATCCGTCTTCCAACGAGGATGCTTCGCGCTATAACGCCCGCTATTTCATGGAGAAAGTAGTAAAAGATTACGAAGATATTGCGAAGGAGGGTGAGGGTGAGGGCGAGGGCAATGGAAACAGGTGTATTCCGTTTTCGGGGCGATAAATTTCCGTTTTCGGGGTGATTGTGCCCCAAAATAACCCACATTCTTTTGTGGTGCCATCTCATGGTGGGGTGGCGGTTAACGATTAAATTTTTTTGAGTATGTGTGAAGATATGGAGGAAATGTTGCGCCGCATGGCCGAAGATCCGCAAAGTGATGCCGAAAAAGTGCTTTCCCGACTTCCCTGTCGGCAGGTATTGATGAATGCCGGAGTGTTGGAAATCGAGCCGTTGGAAGATTGGATCGATAATCAGGACGTGATGCAGTTGTTGCACATCAGTCAGCGTACGCTGCAAACGTTGCGTTCAAACGGTACATTGCCTTTCTCGCGCATCGGCAACAAGATTTACTATCGCCGTTCCGACATTCAGCAGGTGCTTTCGCAGCATTACCTGATGTCTAAAATTCACAGCTATGGAAAAGGGAAAAGGTAGGATTTCGTTTTTCGAGGCGCCCATTTCGAACACGAAACCGTGGGGGGAGCTGTCGCTCGGGGAAGTTCACCGGTTGATAACGGGAGAAAAGTACAAAGCGCGGACCGGGCATTTGCGTGCGCTCGCCGATAAGGGGGAAGCACGCAAGTACAAAGCGGCCAACTTCGACTATTGTACGTTTTCGGGTGTTTTTGCTCTGCGTGCCAATCATGCGCTGGTGGAGCATTCGGGGTTGTTGTGCATGGATTTGGATCATTTGTCCGATGTGGCGGAAATGAAAAAACGGTTGCTTGCCGATCCGCTGTTCGATACGCAGCTGTTGTTTGTGAGCCCTTCGGGCGACGGTCTCAAGTGGGTCTTTCCCATTGATCTTTCCCGGGCTTCGCATGAAGATTATTTCGATGGTGTGGCGCATTACCTGCAGGTTTGTTATGGTGTGGAGGCGGATAAATCGGGGCGCGATGTGTCGCGGGCGTGTTTTCTGCCTTATGATCCGGAGGCGTATTTGGGTAGCGGGAGTGAGAGGGGAGGGGACTCGCCGGTGTTTAATCCGAAGAGTTGGCTGCCGGGAGCCGGGTTGGCAAACGGAGTGGCGGCGGAGAGTTGGCTGCCGGGAGTCGGGTTGGCGAACGAAGTGGCGGCGGAGAGTTGGTCGGAGAGCGGTCCTCGGGCGGCAGGCGGTCCTCGGGCGGCAGGCAGTCCTCGGGCGGCAGGCGGGTTACGGGAGGAAATCGAAGCCGTAACGCAACGCATTGAGCGGGCGGGCGTAGATATTGCCCCCACCTACACGCAATGGCGCGATCTGGGTTTTGCCCTTACCGAGGCGTTGGGTGAAGGGGGGCGTGGGTATTATCACCGGTTGAGTCGTTTTTATGCGGATTATCGTGCAGCGGAGACCGACTTGCAGTTCGACAAGTGTTTGTGTTCCCGCGGAAGCGGAATCACCGTGAGAACGTTTTTTTATCTGGCTTCGCAGGCGGGTATGGATGTGGGCATGTTGGATTTTTCGGATTTCTTGCCTGTTTTTCCGCAATCCGTTTACGAGCATCTTCCCTGTCTGCTTCGGGATGTGGCGGCAAAAGCCGATTCGCCGCAGGATGCCGATCTGCTGTTGCTGGGCTCGCTCGTTGCCATTTCGGCATGTTTGCCGAATGTGTACGGCATTTACGACAAGCGGGAGGTTTTTCCCAATCTGTTTCTCTTTGTTGCGGCACAGGCTTCGGCGGGCAAAGGCCGACTTACCCTTTGCCGACGCATCGTTGAGCCGGTACACCGGCAGCTGCGTAAGTTGGCGGAAGCGGAATATGCCGAATATCAGTGTGCCCTTTCCGAATATGCCTTGGATAAGAACAAGAGCGAGGCGGATAAACCCAAGGAGCCTCCGTTGCGGCTGCTGTTTATCCCGGCCAATACCAGCGCTACGGGGATGTTGCAGTTGTTGAACGACAACGACGGCCGTGGGTTGATGTTTGAAACCGAAGGCGATACGCTTGCCCAGGCGTTCAAACAGGAATACGGCAATTATTCCGACAGTTTCCGCAAGGCGTTTCAGCACGAAACCATTGCGTATAATCGGCGGAAGGATCGGGAGTATGTGGAGATCGAAAAACCGTGTCTTTCGGCAGTGCTTTCGGGAACCCCGAAGCAGATAAAGCATTTGATTCCGGACGTGGAAAACGGTTTGTTCAGTCGTTTCCTGTTTTACAACCTGGAAATGTCGCCGGAGTGGAAAAACGTTTTCGCGGAAGAGGGCGATGAAACGCTGGACGATTATTTTGAGCAGATCGCCGAACGCTTTTACGATTTGTACCGGTTGTTGGAGCGCGAAACCGATCCCATTCGGTTTTGTTTTACGGAAAATCAGGAGAAGCAGTTTTCGAAGTTTTTCGATCGGATGCACAGGGAGTATTACAGGCTCTACGGAGGGGAATTTGTCTCGTCTATTCGTCGGCTGGGACTGATGACTTTTCGTATGGCAATGATAATAACCACCTTGCGCATCATGGATGACGGCGATTTGAAAACACTTCTTGTTTGTTCCGATACCGATTTTCAAACGGTAATTCGTATGGCGAAAGTGATTGTGCGGCATACGCGAGAAGTGTATCTCGAATTTTTTTCTTTCGATGCGGCTTCCGACGCCAAAGATGGGGCGAGCAGGAGTTTGGCAAAATCGCCTGTTTGCCGGAAGTACTTCGAAAACCTTCCGTTCGAATTTAATCGGAAAACCTATTTGGCAACGGCTTCGCAGATGAATATCAAACCCAAGACGGCCGATAAGTACGTTCGCAACTTCTGCAAATTGCAGCGGCTGGTGCATGCCGGCTACGACAACTACCGCAAGGCCGCTGTAACGCTGCGTCGCTAAACCGACAACTTCCTCTCTCTTAAGCCGATTAGTTTTTGGATGAAAATTTGCTTGTGAAAAAAAAATCATGTTAATTTGTTTTCTGTATCGCTACATGATAAAAATCCCTATGCGAATGGGCTCAATAGATCATCATTGGAAAAAATTCGTGGAAAATGGAGACGAAGCATCTTTTGAGGCAATTTATAACAGCCATGTGGATGATTTGTTCGCATACGGAATGAGTCTGGGTTTTCAAAGGCAGACATGCAAGGATGCCATACAGGATACTTTCATTAAACTTTTTTTATCGAGAAACGACCTTCGTTATATTGAAAATGTAACCGGATATCTTTTCAAATCGTTCAAAAACCGATTGATCGATTTGGCAAGAAAAAATCGCAGTAACGATAGTATCGAGTCCATAGAAGATAGATTTACTATAGAGGTTACCGTCCTGGATAATATAATTGAAAGCGAAACGCGTGCCATCATAAAAACGCGGGTTGGGCTGTTATTAAATCGGTTAACGACCAATCAACGAGAGGCGATTTATCTTAAATATGTAATGGGGCTTTCTCATAAAGAGATTGCGGAAATTTTAAATATGCGTGAAGAGTCGGCACGAAAACTTCTCTATCGTGCCATGGAAAAATTGCGTCAAAAAGCTACAGAGGATAAGCTGCTTGATAAAACGGTAGTGCTTACGCTTGTTCACTTGTTTTGTCAACTGATGTAATGGCGAAAGCTACTAGCCCAACCCTACTTTAATTGCTATGCCATTATTTTGTCAACAGAGGTAGATACGAGGGAGAAATCGTTGGCTTATGCAGTTACCTTAAATGTTAAATTTTTATTTTTTTGTTTCTTTTCTGTCCACGAAAGTAAAACCGATTCGTCATTTAAGAAAAGGGTTACTATGGACATCAATACTAATTTTTCTCGGGATGTTGATAACCTGTTACAAAATGAGGAGTTTATCAAATGGCGACTTTTTCGAACGGAAGAGTTGGAGGAGTATTGGGAAAACTTCAGGAAAGAAAATCCGCATAATGAGGACGTGTTGCAAGAGGCAATTTCTCGCTTCGAGGCAGTAAAAATCAATTACTACCCCATTTCCGATACCGAAAAAAAAGACATCTTCGGGGAAGTTACGTATCGTATCAAACAGCATAAGAGACACCTGTGGATGTTGCGTGCCGGTTCTGTTGCGGCTGTACTTGTAATGGGGCTGTTGTCTGTCATCTTCGTCAAGGAAATGAAAAATAATGCGCGTCATGCGATACCCGATAACCCGGCGATGATTGTTGGAAAAACGCTTCCGGAAGAAGAGATCTGTCTGATTACAGCCGGCAAAAAAACCCAATTACCCCATAACGCGCATATCGGAGTAGCCGAAGGGGGAAAGGCTACGATAACATTCGGTACGGATACAAAAAAAGAGATCGAGCTCGCTCAAACGGAAATGAGCAGACTGGTTGTGCCCTATGGCAAAAGAACGTATATGAAGCTTTCAGACGGTACGGAAGTGTGGCTGAACTCGGGGACTCAACTGGATTTTCCTTCGGAATTCAGGGGGAAACGACGCGAAATTTTTGTTGACGGAGAGATTTATATCGAGGTAGCACACAATTCGAAGATTCCGTTTATTGTGCATGCACACGATATGGATATTATGGTGGAAGGTACCGCATTCAATATTACAGCCTATAAGGAAGATAACCGCAAAACGGTTGTATTGGTAGAAGGTAAAGTGAAAATTGAGGCCGGCGACGGTTACAGAGACGAGTTGAGGCCGAATGAAAAGATCGAGATATTCGAACATGCTGTTTCGAAAGAAACGGTGAATGTTTCGGAATACATCGGCTGGAAAGATGGGATATTGGAATTCAACAGCGCACCGATGTCCGAAATTCTGAAAAAGGTGGGCAGGTACTATAATGTTCAATTCGATGAAACGTCGGCGTTAAATGATCAGACCTTTTCGGGGAAATTGTTTTTGTCGGGACATCTGGATAGTGTGATGACTTCCATTTCGATACTCTCCTCTACGGAATATGAAAGAGAAAATAACACCATACGAATACGTAAAAAAACAGCGATGCCTATGAAGTAAAACCTCAAAAAGAAAAATTCAATGAAAAAATCGGACAATGTGGGGGCATTGTCCGATCACGCGAAAATTAATTTACAAATAAACCTAATCAGTAAACTAAATTCATTACAAAAGTATGAAAGAAATTATTAAATCTCAACAATGTGCATGCAAAAAATGCAACCGAAGTTTAAAGATCATGAAAGTATCGACATTACTTTTATTTATCTGCATTTTTAGCTTAGCTGCAGAAAATGTTCGTCCTCAACAGAAAGAGCTTTCACTGGATTTGAAGAATGTGACCCTGCTAAAAGCAATTTCAGAGATTGAAAAATCGAGCGATTATGTGTTTTTGATTACAGATGAGGCAAAAACCGAACTCGGTAAAAAGGTGTCAATCCGGGTAAAGAACGAGAAGATAAGTCATATTCTGAAAATGATGTTGAAAGGCACGGATTTGAATTACAGCTTGGTAGAAAGGCAAGTGACGGTGTATAAAAGTCGCGAAGCCAACAACACGGGTAATTCGAAAACGACCATGGAAAGCATTGCTCAACAGAAGAAGCAAATTACGGGAAGGGTGGTCGATGCAGCGGGCATGCCCATTACCGGAGCCAATATCGTTGAAGTTGGAACGACCAATGGAACGGTTACGGATCTCGATGGAAAATTTACGTTGAGCGTGGCAGACGATGCCATACTGCGCATCTCGTATATCGGTTATCTCACCCAAGATGTCAACACTGCAGGTAAAACCCAGGTTGATGTGGTTTTGCAAGAGGATACGAAAGCATTGGGTGAGCTGGTGGTGATTGGCTACGGCAGTATGGCGCGTAAGGATGTGACCAGTTCGATTACTACCGTGCAGGCCGAAAAGCTGAACGTGGGCGCCTATTCCGATCCCGCGCAGTTGCTGCAGGGTAAAGTGCCGGGATTGGTCATTACCCAGAGCAGCGACCCCAACGCATCGCCTTCCATAACGCTGCGTGGTGCATCTACCATCCGCAGCGGAGCAGCGCAGGAACCGTACTACGTGATTGATGGCGTACCCGGCATGTCGCTGGCCTTGGTTGCTCCCGATGATATCGAGAGTATTGATGTGTTGCGTGATGCCACGGCAACGGCCATTTATGGGTCGAAAGCGGCAAACGGGGTGATTATCATCAATACCAAAAAAGGGCGTGCGGGACATACCAACATTAATTACAGTGGTTATGTTGCAACCGATGAAATACTGAAAAATTGGGACGTGATGGATGGCGACCAACTGCGTCGTTATGCCGCTCAGAATAATATTACCCTTATAAATGACCTGGGTGCCAATACCGATTGGCAGAAAGAGGTGCAACGGACGGGATTAAGTCATAATCATAATGTCTCCATCAACGGCGGATCGGAAGAGGTTTCTTATAACTCCGGCATCAATTATATGGAACGCAAGGGGGTGATTGACGGAACGGAGATGAATCGTCTTATCGGACGGGCATATGTGGAGTCGAAGGCGATAAATAACCGGCTTACCCTTTCGTTTAACGTGAATACCAGTGTGACCAACCGTAAGAGTGTACCCTTCGCCACTCAGGGTCAAAGTGTATTGGATGCGATGTGCTATTACTCGCCACTTGTTCCCGTGAAAAACGAAGATGGCACCTGGTATGAAAATATCGGCATCTCACAAAATTATAATCCTGTGGCGCTGATCAACGAGAATATGTACGACACGGAGAACAAACACATACAGGGAAATGTGAAGGCTTCGCTGGACCTCCTGCCGGGACTGAAGTACAACATGACGCTTGCCTATCAAAACGAGCAGTTCATTTACAGCAACTACAACACGACGCAGTCGCTTGTTGCCGTCGGGATGAACGGTAAAGCCGACCGATCGACTATAAGCAATAAGAAAAAAATGATCGAGTGCTATTTCAATTATGACCGAACTTTTAACGAGAGTCACAAACTGGGTCTGATGGCGGGGTATTCGTGGGAAGAGAGCAACAACAACGACGGATTTAAGTTAACCACTTACGATTTCTACAATGATGATTTAACCTACTATAACCTGGCAATGGGAAACAAAGTCGATATCAACGGCCTCGGACTCGGAGATGGCAGTTATATGCTCTCTACACTGAGAATGATCTCTGTTTACGGTCGTGCCAACTATTCTTTCAACAGCAAATACATTCTTCAGGCGACTATCCGGCGTGACGGTTCTTCGGCTTTTGGCAAGAATAACCGATGGGGTACATTTCCTTCTGCATCTCTTGCCTGGCGTCTTTCGGAGGAGTCGTTTATTAAAGACCTCAATGTGTTTGATGATCTGAAGTTGCGTGCGGGATACGGCATCAGCGGCAATTCGCTGGGATTTGACGTATTTACCGCGACACAGGTTTATGGTGCTACCGGATGGTTTGAATATGTGACACCGTTGGGCGAGACCGAACAGTATCATGTAATCGGACCGACCCGAAATGCCAACCCTGATCTGAAATGGGAACGTACGGGTATGTTTAATGTGGGTTTGGATTTCTCTTTTTTCAACAGCCGCCTGAACGGTACCATTGAATTATACGACAAACGGACTAGGGATCTGATTGCCGATTATCAGGTATCGACCACCCGCTATCCGTATAACTGGCTTACGGCTAATGTGGGTGAGATAAGCAACAAAGGAATCGAATTGAATATCAATGCTATACCCGTGCAAACCGGTCGTTTCAGCTGGGAGACGTCGCTCAATCTTTCCCACAACAAAAACCGGGTGGAGAAATTATCCAATGAAACCTATTCTGTCGATTATTTCGACCGGGCTAACCTGGATGCCGCAGGTTTTTCAACGGCTACCGTACAAAGGGTGATGGAGGGGTATCCCATCGGCCAATTTTATACTTGGCAATGGGCCGGTTACAAAGAGGGTGTATCGCATTTTTATGTATATGGAGAAGGAAGTTTGAAAGATCTCTATGGGGATGATTTTGCCTCAAAAGTGACCCGGCAGTCCGACGGACGGTACACAGACAACCAGACGGGGGACTTGGTTACCACGGCCAAGCCGTTGTATGACGACCGTACCGCAACCGGATCGGCACAGCCAAAACTGATGTTGGGTTGGGATAACACGCTGAATTTCGGGAAATGGACCATGACCGCCTTCTTCCAGGGTGTTTTCGGGAACAAGATCATGAACGGGACCCGCGCCTATTTGAGTAACTATGCCAGTGTGGGTAACGGAAAGAATGTGCTGGCTTCGATGTTTACCGACAACTTGGCCACGGACTACAACTCGCATGCACCTTCTGATCGTTATCTGGAGAGAGGCGATTACTTGAGGCTTTCCACCCTTACGTTGGGATACAACTTCGGCGTTATCAACGCATACATCAAAGGGCTGCGTCTTTATGTTACGGGTAACAATCTGTTCACCATTACCGGTTATAAGGGTATTGATCCGGAAATCAATCTCGGCGGACTGGAACCGGGCATCGATAACCGACAGACCTATCCGCGTACCCGTACCTTTTTGTTGGGCGTAAATGTTAATTTTTAAAATCGTATCAATATGAAGATCAACTATATAAAATTTATTTTCTCAATCTTGCTGCTGACTCTTGCTGCAAGTTGCACCGACCTGGATGTGGAAATTAAGTCGCAATACACGTCATTTCCAAATTCTAAGATAGCTATAGAGGCAAAGACTGCCGATGTGCTTTTTGCAATGCGCGATCCCTTGGCGCGCGATTACAATCATGCGCAGACACTTTCCTCTGATGAGGCTGTGGGTCTTTCCCTGAGCGGCGATTACTACGATAACGGCCGCTATGCGCATATGTCTCTCCACTCTTGGACCCCTGATGATGCCGTCATCGGTTATTTCGAAACATTGACAAGCGGCATAACAAAATGTAACAAGACTATTCTTGAACTGGGTGGTGAGGAATCGCCGGTAACGGCTTCGATTCGCGCTGTTCGGGCATACTATTTTTGGGTATTGATGGACAGTTACGGTGATGTACCTTTGTTGAACCGCCTTCTTGAGGAGGATGAGGCGATTGATCGTTCTCCTCGTGCAAAAGTGGCCGAGTATATCGAATCGGAACTGCTGGCGGTGCTCGATTATCTTCCCACCAATGTGGACGCTTCCACATACGGTAAACCGACACGTTATATGGCGGAAGCACTTCTCGCCAAACTTTACCTGAATTGGGCTGTATATACCTGTGCCGATGTGGCGTCTTATACACCTAACCTGACCAATGAGAAGTTGAACAATGTAGTGGCGATGTGTGACGACATCATCGAATCGGGGAAGTTTGATCTGAGTGATCCGTATTTATCCAAATTTATTCCCGAAAACGGCCCGCATATCAAGGATTTTATCTATGTCATGCCGTACGACAGGGCAACACAGCAAGGAATGACGTATGCACGTTTTTGGACCCACCGCAGCGGGAACAAAGGTTTTTATGGTGTCGATCTTCCGAATAGTGTGGCGGGTAATTTTGCTTACAATCCGGAATTCGCGGATAAATTTTCGCTGACGGGTGACGATCGGAACGAACAGATCCTCAGGGGTCCGCTCTATGTGCGTGATCCGTCCACCTATAAAGCTACTTCGACACCCTGGATTGTGGACGGCGTGCATGTGACGCTTACCCGGGAGATTGAACTGAAAGACCTTCCCACCCTTGATGTGGGAAATGACCTTAAAGGTCGCTCACAGGGTTATCGCTCCATTAAGTTTTATATGGATTTGAAGACAACGAAAGCACAAAATCGCAGTCAGAGCAATGATGTTCCCATCTTCCGTTATGCCGATGTGTTGCTGATGAAGGCCGAAGCAATTCTGAGGGGGGCAACTGCAACAAAGGGCGATACCCCGGCTTCGCTGATGAATCAGATTCGATCGTACGTTCATGCACCGTTGTTTGTCGGCTCGCCTACCTTGGACGATCTGCTGGACGAAAGGGCTCGCGAGTTTGCGGATGAGAGCTGGCGTCGTAACGACCTGATCCGGTTCGGTAAATTCGAGGATGACTGGGGCTTTAAGCATGTGGTCAATCCGACGGCGAAAACGCAGAAATTCCGCCGCATCTTTCCGATACCTACTTATGTGTTGAATACCAATACGAATTGGAAACAAAACACGGGTTATTGATGTGGTATAAATTAACAGAAGGGCAGTTGAAAGGTGGATTGATATTCGCTTTCAACTGCTTTTTTGTAGATGACATCTTTTTTGAACAGATATCAGTATAAACGACCTTCGTTCAAAATGGGAAAACAATATCCATTTGTATGAAAAAAGCACCTTTTAAATTGTTGTTTCTCAACCTGTTGATAATATCTTGTGTCAATTCGCAACAATTTCAACAAGAAGCGAGGATTCAATACGTTGACACCCGGGTGGGAACTGCGGCTTCCATAACAAAGCATGCCGGTAGGTTTGGCAAAGGAAGTGAAGAGTATGCGCAAACGATTCCCGCTGTACTTGAACCCAACGGCATGAATTTTTGGACGCCACAGACAAGGGATACCGAAATCAAATGTATCGCGCCCTATTATTACCGGGATTCTATTTTGCAGGGATTTCGAAACTCACATTGGATTAACGGTGGTTGTACACAGGATTACGGATCGATGACATTGATGCCTCTTTTTGGGACGCTGAAAACCGATCCCGAAAAACGAGGCAGTATTTTTTCGCATGATCAGGAAACAGCCACTCCTTCTTATTATTCCGTATTTCTTGAAAATTATGGTATTAAGGCGGAAATGACCGGAAAATCGCGTTCCGCTATTTTTCGGTTTACCTACAGCGAACAAGGTGATGCTTTTTTGGTCGTAAATCCCAATAGTGATGAAGGGGAAGGATGCATTGAGATCGATACGGTCCGGTATGAAATCAGAGGATATAATCCCGTTCATCGGATTTATCAGGGATGGGGACAATATGCGGGATACAATGGATACTTTATTGTTTCCTGCCAAAAGCCATGGGAAGAATTCGGTACTTTTATCGGCGATACCGTTTTTCCCGGAAAGACCGCATTGTCGAATAGGAAACAAATCGGAGCATACATCCGTTTCCGGGTTGAAGAGAACGAGGAAGTCATCATAAAAGCTTCATCCTCGTTTACGGATGAGGAAGGTGCCCGTTTAAATATGGAGAAGGAAATTCCCACGTGGAATTTCGACCAAGTGAGGGACGATTTATCGCAGATATGGGAAAAACACTTGGCATTAATCGAGGTGGAGACGGATTCCGAAGAAGAGAAGTGCAAGTTTTACGGAGCGTTGTACAGAGCATCGTTTCTCCCGCGCACTTTTAACGATGTGGACGGACGCTATCCGTCGTTTGCTGCGGGGAAACCCATCAGGCGTATGGAGAAAGGGCGGAATTATTACGACGATTTCAGCATGTGGGATACTTACCGTGCGTTGCATCCTTTGCTCAACATCATCTCGCCCCGGAAATCGGGAGACATGGTGCATTCTTTGATATTGAAATATGAGCAGGGTGGGTGGTTGCCCATTTTTCCATGCTGGAACAGTTATACATCGGCAATGATTGGCGATCATGGTATTTCTGTTATTGGGGATGCCTTTGTAAAAGGAGTGAGAAATTTCGATATCGAAAAGGCGTATGAAGGGATGCGGAAAAATGCGTTTGAATCGCCTTCCTCTATCGAGGATTACAAAAACGGGATGGGGCGACGTGCCCTGAAATCGTATCTTCGGTATGGATACATTCCGCTTGAGGACAGTGTGCCCGATGCCTTTCATACGCATGAGCAAGTATCGCGTACCTTGGAATATGCGTACGATGACTTTGTGTTGGCGCAGGTAGCTAATGCATTGGGCAAAAAAGAGGATTATCGTGTGCTATCAACGAGGGCGATGAATTATGCGCATGTAATCGATACAATTTCGGGTTATGCACAAGGACGTTATGCCAATGGAGAATTTCTCAAAGCGAATAATGCGTTCGATTTCGTCGATTTTATTACAGAGGGAACACCGGCCCACTACACATGGTATGTTCCTCACGATGTACCCGGGTTGATTCAACGGATGGGTGGTAAGGCGAAGTATCTCGCCAAGCTCGATTCCATGTTCTCCGAAGGGCTTTATTGGCATGGTAATGAACCCTGTCATCAAATACCGTTTATGTTTAATTATGCCGGTCGGTCGTGGCGAACGCAAGAAGAAGTACGCCATATTATGGAGACGGAATATCTAAATGATCCCGGTGGCCTCTCCGGAAATGACGATGCGGGGCAGATGTCGGCTTGGTACGTATTTGCTTCACTTGGCTTTTATCCTGTTTGTCCGGGCACACCTTATTACATGATTGCAAGTCCGAGTTTCAAGAAAGCCGTGATAAAGTTGGAAAACAACAAAAAATTTATAATTATCGCCCATAATGCTTCGCCCGAAAATAGATATATCCGGTCTGCCAAATTGAATGGGAAAGTGTATACTAACAATTATTTATTCCACAGCGACATACTAAAAGGGGGAGTAATCGAGTTTGATATGGGCTCAACCCCGAACATGGAGTGGGGGAGTAAATACCCGTGAAGAGCCTTCCGCTCCTTATGGTTACGAGAAAGGGATGTTGTCTTTTTTTGAGAAAGACAATAAGTTGGAAGGGAAAGTTGAATTTGGAGAGAGTTACAAAAGAGGCAGTCACCTTTCGATAATTCGGAGACAAAGGATCTCTCTCTTAAATTGATTTATCCGAAAATTGAAGGAGAAAATAAGTTCATTAAACAAAATAAAAAATCAAGTGTTTATTATAATAACAAAACAAGAAAATAGGAGCTTTAAAACCATAAAAAATAAATACTATGTTTTCCACAGGTCATTTACATCCGATGATGGTACATTTTCCCATTGCCTTGCTTCTTTTGGGATTTGTTTTTGAAATTTGTTCTCTCCTTTTCAAAAAAGAAACGTGTTGGTCTTTTGCAGGGTTCTGGTTGCTTATAGCAGGAACATTGGGAGCTCTGGCCGCTTTTGGTTCCGGTTTGCTTTTTACAAGCGAATTAACAGGAACAGCGGGAAAAATAAAGGAAATCCATGAAATTTTGGCAGGAATGACGGTATTGTGTGCCCTTGTCGATTCCGGTTTGAAGATTTACCTCAAACTTTCTCATAAAGAGAACGATACCCTGAAATGGATTTCGTTTGGCTTTTATGCGCTTTCGGCCATCTTGGTAATAATAACCGGTTTTTACGGAGGGAATCTCGTATATACATATATGTTACCACTTTAAGAAATAGAAATTTAAAAATGTAAACGTTATGAAAACAATGCGTAATGTCATTCTTTTGTTGTCTGTTATCAGCGTAATAGCGGTAACGGGGTGCAAGAAATCTACTCCTACCAAAACCATAGCTGACCTTAAAGAAGGAATAGTAGGAGAAACTACGGCAAGTGCCAAGTATGCTGCTTTTGCCCAAAAGGCACGTGAAGAAGGCTGCGATACGATAGCCAAACTGTTTGAGGCTGCCTCTAAAGCAGAAGCTGTTCATGCAGCCAACCATAGAAAAGTGTTGGAAGCGCTGGGAGAGAAAATGGACGATTTTACTCCTCAATTTGAGGTAGGAACAACTGCCGAGAATCTTCAAGCTGCCATTAAGGGTGAATCGTATGAAGTGGATACGATGTATGTGAAATTTTTGGAAGATGCAAAGGCAGAAAAAGTGGAGGATGCGGTGAAGTCGTTTACCTGGGCGTACGATACGGAGAAAAAGCATCGTGATTTTTACCAAAAAGCGCTACAAGCGTTTAACGTAAATGATGAAAGCACGTTGCCCTATAGCTATGCCGTTTGTCCGGTTTGCGGCAACACTTACGACGAGGCAACGGTGGAGGAAAAGTGTGCTTTCTGTCTGACTCCCAAAGAACAATTTGTGGTGTTTTGATTATCCTATTCCACGGTGACGGATTTTGCCAGATTTCTGGGTTGATCAACGTTGCATCCTTTAACTACAGCAATATGATAAGCCAGTAACTGCAAAGGAATAGAGGTCAAAATGGGGTACAGGCATTCTTCTGTTTGGGGGATGCTGATGATATGATCGGCCAATTCGCGTACCGTTTTATCGCCTTCGGTAACGATGGCGATTACTTTTCCTTTGATTAAGATATCGTATGCTTGCCTGTTGCCAATATAACCTACAATTCCACACATAGAAATTCATTTATGGTGTTGTTTCGAAACGTTTGTTGACGTTATTTTTCCTTCTGAAGTGAAACATAGCGTAGCAAAACAAAAAAATATGCAACACGTTTATTGAGTGAATGCGGGAGCAAATTTACATATTCATTGCAAAATTAAAGAAGATTTGACGAAAAATTTTTAATGGGTTAAACCTTTTTAAAATCACGCGTGGGTTTTACCCCATTAAAGTTATTAGGATATTTTGTTTTCTAAAATTAAATCTCGATGATATAAGATATCGGGTTCATTCACCAAAAATAGGTCCAACTGTTTATTGTCAAGAATCTATGTGTTTTTTGCGTTGAAGCCACGTTGTATTATCCCTTCATTTGATATGAAATTCATAAGGTCGGCAAAAATCATGTTGAACTTAAAGTTCACCTTTATAAAACATATCTATATATTTTATAGCTTCCTTTATAAAATAAGATTTAATCTTAAGTTCAAATAAATATTCTTCATCTACAATACATTGAGTACTCCCTGCTTCTGCAGCAATAAGGTTAGATTTTTCTTTCGGAATACCAATCAGACAAAGAATTTCACTTAACTTAGTTCTTGGATCTTCATATTTCCTTTGTAATATGTCATCAATTCGGGAATGATCGAGGTAAGGGAAAAAATCAACTTCTATAAAATCATCTGCATCCAAAACAATTTCTTCTTTACGATAATCTTCTTTTACTTTTGAAATTGCACCATCAAGATTTTCGGCTTCAACACTGATTTTTCTTGATAAAATTTCTTGAACTTCTATTACAAATGTTTCCATAGCTATACTACAATTTAAAGAATGAATTCGAATTTTTGTCGTTCAATAAGACTTTCGTATTGCTTATTTAATGTTTCATAGTCTAAGAATGACACTCTGTTATTTTTCGTTAAATCCTTAAAAGAAGAATACTTTATTTTATTCAAAAATTCTTCCCTTCTTCTATTGTCGGCAACAATAACCATACGGGAATAAAAGTCTTGTAAATCATTAAATTTCAGTAATGAATTTTGAATGTCGGTTGAATGTTCAACTTCAAAAAAAGAATGAGGCATATTTCTCTCGTTGAACCAGATAACATCGACAGTTGAACTTCTTTGAACTAAATAGTTGAAAGAAAATTTTGGTAATTCTGACAGTGAGCTAATATCTCCTAATTTTCTCCCATCATAAAATTTTCGGTTTTTATCCTGATTAGGGACGAATGTTGATAATCCCTTTAATTTCCCAACAATTAAAAGCAAACCTTGATAATAAGAGTGATTAAATTCTTGTAGTTCGATAGCGTCCTTCGTTTTATCGGTTTCTATTATAATCCCTCTATTTTCGATTTCTTTTCTTAATTGTTTCAGCCCATATAACCCTGGTTTTATTTTAAAAATATTTTCATTAGTTTGTACTATTCTTCTAATACTTGCAAATGGTGTTTTTGTATTCCATTTGCAATCTTCTATCTTTAAAACTTCTTGGTACAATTGTCCTAATGTTGCAACTCCTCCAAGTTTTTCTAGGGTTAATATCACAGCTTCGTATTGTTTCATCTAGGCAACATTATTAAATATTTCTTTAAGATCGAAATTACTTAATATAAACCGACGACACAGCACTTTGAGTGTAGTGCAAAATCGTGCCAAACGTATTTGTTTGCTCAATTGCCGAAATTAATTGCGATTTTCCTCCAACCCATTTCACAAAAGGTTTTGCGTTATTCTGCATATATTTTTTCTTTTATTAAACAACAAATTTTCTTGATATTCTTTATCTAAACAAAAGTACATGAAAAAAGAGGTATTTCCAAACGAGCGAAAATAAAAATCAACGCCACAATAACTTTAACGGCTTGCCGTACGGTGCTCGAAGCTCAAAAGCTTGTGGCTTCGACATTCACAAAGATAGTGTATTTGCGTGCATTTTGGACGAACAAGGCAAAAGAATTTTAGGAAAACGTTATGGGACGCTTACCCCGGATTTAACTGCTTTGCGTGAAGCATTGATAGAGCAGGGTTGCGGAAGGGTTGCGATGGAGGGTGCCAGTATTTACCGGATGCCTATATGGCATGTTCTTGAATCGGATTTTTCGTTAAAACCGGTTAACCCTTTGATGTCGAGAGAAATTCACAGACAGTAATGCCTGATTGAGGAAACTCTTTCTCTTGGATTAGAATGGTTTCTCCCAACATTTTCTAAGTTCCTTATCTTTGTGGCGAAATATAGAAAAAAATTATCTTGTGTAAGCAAAATGAACAGCAGGCTGTGCCGGCAATGAAAGCGCAGATGAGACAGGAAAGCTCGTAGAGGAAGGAAGGCGGATACTTTCTTTTAATCTTTTTGCCCGGTTTGAAAATTAATAATAAACTAATTATTAAAGCAATAGATTTGTATGCTTTAGAAACAAACCTGTGATTTATAGAGGAAAGATACGAATGAATCAGAAAAAATAATAGCTTTGCGATATAATACAATGCTTTTTAAGCGGTTTATTCCATTGTGATAAAAGTGGTATATTATCACTCGTTATCAGGGGTTGATTTTGGGAAAATGGGATAAAACCGGGAATTTCAGAAAAGAGTTTTTTGAAAAACAATATATTTGTATAACTTTTTAAAAATCACGAGAAAATGAAAAAGATGTTGGTTTTTGCCTGTATCGCTGCGTTTGTTGCCATTTCAACAAATGCGGGTGTAGATCAAGATTATAAAGGTCTTGTTGGCGACTGGAAATTTGAAGTGCCTTCCGCACCTTATGGTTACGAGAAAGGGATGTTGTCTTTTTTTGAGAAAGACAACAAGTTGGAAGGGGAAGTTAAATTTGGAGAAGGCAATAAAATTAAATTGACGAATCTGCGTTATGCTAAGGACTCTTTAAAATGTAATCTGTATGTTGACAATGAATACGTAGATGTAAAAGCCAAGGTTGAGGGTAAAAAAATCCGGGGTGTTGCCCATACTTCAATAGGAGAGATGAATTTTGCGGCTGAGAAGTGCGAATAAGAAACCGCAAAAAATGGACCGACGGTTGGGAAGAGGGTCAATGTCGGCCATACACCGGATTGATCCATGGTTCCGGCTCTTCATACAAACTGACTGCAGCCCATCTGATGCCTCGTTTCATGATTTCCAATGCTTCGGGCACATCAAAATCTTTAGCTACGTGACCAAGTGAAGAATAAAATACCCGACCCTTGCCATACATTTTTTTCCATGCTACCGGTATAACGCACCCGTCTATCCACCGGGCATGATCACCGTTGAAAGTGGTTGTTGCCAGAACTTTTACATTGGGATCCACATGCATGTAATATTGTTCAGAATGCATGTGAAAATCCTTTAATCCGCTTGTAACTTTATCTTCATGATCAAGTATATGAACATCATAATGGATAACCCCACCCGGGTGTGCAACCCACTGGCCGCCAACCATAAATTGATATTCAACATTGTTTCTAAATGCGTCGCCAAGGCCTCCATGCCAACCGGCCAATCCCACACCACGCTTTACTGCTGTCAGTAAACCTTGTTCCTGCTCATTGCTGATTTTCCCCATCGTCCAGACCTGAATAATCAGATCTGTGTTATTCATTAAAGCAGAATCGGTATAACAATCCAAGTTATCACGTACGGTAACCTTGGCTCCTTCCGACCTCATCCAGGGAACAAAAATATCCCTTGTTAATTCGGGATCATGTCCTTCCCAACCCCCGTAAACAAACAGTACCTTCTTCCCTTTTAAAGGGTCTGCTGTTTTCTGTGCAAGAATTGAAGAAGAAATAGAAACTCCAATAATCAGGAGAAAAAAGTCAATTATTTTTTTGTTGATATTCATAATCTAATTTTTAGCAAGTCCTTTAAAACACTCAACATTACACTCAACATTATTTATCCCAATAGGGCAATTTATAAGGATTTCTGTAATCATACCAATACAGTCTATGAGATTGTGCCTCAATATCATCACCAAAACTATGGGTTACGGGATCCCATTTTACGGGTCGATTCAACTCGGTTGCGATATTGATCAAACAGCAAAGAATGTTTGTACTGCAACCGGCTTCCACAGGTGCAATCGGATTTAGACGGGAGCGCACGCAATTCAAAAAATCTTGCATATGGGGTGCACTAATCTCAAACGCTCCTGCCTCAATCTCTTTTTCCGATTTTTTCAGAAGTGAGGGATCCGAACATTCGATATATCCTCGAGCAACCTTTATCCAACCGTTTGTTCCTATAAATTGTATCCCTTTATCATCCGGTCTATCTTCCCGGAATGGCTGCTCTGTCATTACTATCCCATTCGCATAGTTAAGCGTTGTATATTTAGTTCCGTTGTAACCTGCCGGGATATATTCAATTGGTCCCGTACCGTCCAATCCCAAAGCCCATTGCGCAATATCGAAATGATGTGCACCCCAATCTCCCGTAAAACCGTTTCCCGTTTCCCGATAATAACGCCATCTTGCCCAATCCCCTTTTTCTTGATAATCGGGAGGTGCTATCGGAGGGCATATGTCTGGATGATAATGTACCTTAGGATCATTCAATGGTCCTAACCATTGTCTGAAATTCAAATTAGATGGGATAGGCATCTCAGGTAAATCAAAAGGTTTTGGGGGTTCGCCAATACGCACATACACTTTTTCAATATGTCCAATTTTGCCTTCCCTCACTAATGAGACAGCTTTTTGGAACTCTGAACTGGAACGCTGTTGGCTTCCTACCTGAAATACGCGCTTGTGCTTTCCGGCGGCTTTTACCATCGATAAACTTTCAGATATTGTATATGATAACGGTTTTTGACAATATACATCTTTCCCTGATTGACATGCATGAATGGCTGTCAGTGCGTGCCAGTGATCGGGAGTTGCAATTGAAATGGCATCAATATCTTTTCTTTCCAGTAAATCTTCGTAAAATTCATATGTATCGCATTTAATTGGAAGTTTGTTTTTTTCTTGCCATTCGGTCACCACTTTTTTGAACCGATCACATTTTATCGAATCAACATCACTTCCGGCCAAAACTTGTACACCCGGGCATTGCGAGAATGCATGAAAATCCGAAATGCCTTGCCTTCCGAGTCCAATAAAACCCAATGTTATTCTATCGCTCGGTGCAACCCTTATTCCATTTATAGTCCAGCTGGGTAAAATTGTTAAGCCGGTCAATCCCAGTGCCGACGTACCCAAGAATTCTCTTCGTGTAATTTTTTTAGATTTGTTTTCCATAAAAAAAGAATTTGTGAGATATGATTTTGTCAATAGTTTATTGAATTTATTTAGATGGGGGCTGATGAATCTTTACCCATTTTAATAGTCTTCACAATATATAGACGTATATGCCTTTGATTATAAGGATTGCTTACAGGCTTGTTCCACAACGGGTCTTCTGCCAATTTCAAACATTATGTGAAAGCATAGAATTTTATTTGGCTTTAAATTTATGATTTTATTTTTAAATTAGTAATGGTTTTGCTTAAAAATTTCAAAGTTTTAATATAAACCGTTTTTTGCCGTTATTGTTTCGTCATGCGGATTTTGTTTGTGCAGTTTTCGGTTTTGAAGTACAATTTCTTCTGATGCATTTGCATAACAATATATGCAAAGATGTGGACACGTATCGTACTTTCCAATATCTTTTCCGGATATGCAGCCGCAAAATTTGCGTTGCCCTTGTCTTTGTTGTTTTTGGTTTTCTTTATAACGCCATTGGGGTTGAACATATCGGGCGGCACTATTTCAACCCCAAGAAAATCCATCAACACCTTATCGTTCGAAAATAGTTTTATCATCAAATCGTCATCCACACATTTGTTGTGCTTCAACAATTTCGCCATCTTTATTTTCGATTTCGATTTTATCCCACTTCATCAACTTGCATCATTTTAAAACCAAGTGAAATTACACTATTTCTCTGATCCGGCAAAATTTGCACTCCTTGCCGCACCAAAACAAGTGGGCGTTTTTCTGTTTTATTTAAATTGAATTCGCTGCCGTAAACAATCTGCATAGGGAATGCAGATTAATTTAACTCGCTAAGTTCAACTTAGAAGAATTGGGAATCAAAAGATAATAATATATCTTTGCAAATCATGTAATTCTCTCAATTGGTGTAAAAACATATAAATAAAATACAACTCTTTTAATCCGTAAAGACATGAAAAAATTCACTCTTTTTTTAACGTTGATCTCTTTTCTTTTTGTGGCTTCCTGCTCCGATAAAGAAGATGAGGAATTGATTACACCGAAATCTTCCGTCGAAATTAAAGGGAAAGTGGAGAAGGGTCCTTTCGTTAAAGGATCGGAAGTCAAACTCTACGAGCTCGACAACTCGCTCAAACAGACGGGTGTAAATTACACGACAAGAATAATAAGCAATGAAGGCGATTTCGATTTTGGCGAATTGGAGGTATCTTCTTCTTATGTTTTGTTGACTGCCGACGGATACTATTTTAACGAAGTGAGAGGTGAGCTCTCTGAAGGACAACTCTCGCTCGATGCACTCGTGGATGTGTCGAAGCAGCAGGATATCAATGTAAATATTTTGACACACCTTAAAAAAGAGCGTATTCTCACGTTGATCAAAGAGGGAAAATCTTTCAAGGATGCAAACAGACAGGCTCAGCAGGAGTTACTCACCTGCTTTGCTTTACAAGAGTATGCCGATAAAGATGCGAGTACCTATTCGATAACGGCCGGCACCGATGAGGCAGCTGCGTTAATTGTAATTTCATCAATTGTATTGGAGGACAGATCGGATGCGGAGGTTACGGAATATCTTATGAGGTTGAGTGAAGAATTTAAAAACACCGGAACTTTTTCCGATGAAGTCAAGGCTGAAATACGGGAAAAGAGCATGCAATTATCTTTTGAATCGATTGAAGATCATATCATCGAATGATATAGCGAGCTTGGTAAAACCATAGAAGTAAAAGACTTGAGTTATTATGTGGACTGGGATGGCGATGGCATTGCCGGTAATGAATTGGGCGATCCGGACGAAGAAAGAATACTGCGTTTCGAAACCGATACGCTGCATGTAGCTGCTGCCGGAGGGAGGTATGAAGTGAAGATAGAAACCAATATTCCTTTTTCAGACCACCCTGCTATGGTAATTTCAGAAGATAATTATTTCTCTGAATCTTTGATTAAAACCGGAAATATTAGCTATACGGCATCTCTCGAGAGCGACAAGGTTGTGTTGGAAGTTGAGCCGGCAGAATCAAGAATAATGAATAATACCACTTTCACTATTTTCAGTTTCGATGGTCAGAACAAAGCCGAATTGGTACTTGTGCAGGAAGGGGACTCCAATAAACCGTTGGAACTGACTTCGACCGGAAGTGGTATTTTATCGAATTTTTGTACAAGAGGAAGGGATGCGATGAACGATTTTCATATTTTCGATGCTTTATACACCCAACTTTTTTCCTATGGTTCGAAAACCGATTGGAAACCGATATATGAACATCAAGTAAACGGAACTACTTTGCTAGTTTCCGATTCTTGGGCAAAAAGTTATCAAGCAATTCATTCTTTAAATCTAATAATGAAGCGCATTAAAGAAGTCGAACCTTCCATATATACTTCTTTTGCCGTACTGGAATCGATGTTTTATTACGAAATGGCCGTTTGGTGGGGTGATGTGGTATATGTTGGTCCTAATGTGGAAGAGGGTATGAATATATTTCTTCCTCGGATGAAGATAGATGAACTTTTTGCCATTTTTGAAAACGATCTTCAAAACGGAATTCGATTGTTCCCTGCCGACAATATATCTTTTGACGCAACGCAGGCTTCCTCTTACTTATTTTATTCGAACGCTGTACCCAAGACAATTCTGGCAAAAATGTACATGTATCTTGGAGAATACGACAAGGCATATCCTTTGTTGACGCAAATTATTCAAAGCGGCAAGTATACCCTCAGCAATTCGAGAACGAATGCCTTATCTTTAACGAGTAAAGAAATTATTTATGCATTCAAACAAGACCCGCAAAGCGAATACAGTCGGTATATCGAATCGACGGATATTGTTCCCGCTCTTTTATATTCCGAGGTGGTGATGCTGGCTGCAGAATGTGCTTATCGTCTTGGCAATGCCGGTGATGCAATAAGTTATTACAATAGGATGGCTGAAAGCAGAGGAGCTGCCACCATCTCCTCCACAACGGATTTCATGTCTGCCATGTTATCGTTGTGGCAAAACGAATTAAAAGGAACAGGCACGTATTTTGCTTTTCTCAAACGCAATAATTTGGCCGAAGAAGTATTGAATATCTCTGCCTATAAACAATTATTGCCAATTCCGCAAAATGAATTGGATAAAAATCCATACATGAAACAAAATCCGGGATATTAACGGGAGAAGTAAATGCAGCATCGGCAAAGTACAGATGTGCTCACCGGTGAAAAGGCGTGCATAGATGTAACAATCCTTTTATATTTTTAGGATTCAAGCGAATGAGTTTTTGGTAGATAACTTTTAGTTGAAGCGGGTTACATCCCTTAAATAACCTACTGTCCCGGCAATTTTTTATACTGCGCTTATTAGGGCATGTTATTTTTTAATCCCATCCATCAAAAGTTGTATTTGTTTTTGACAATAAATCTGATACCGAAACTCCAATAATCTGTCCAACTGTTGTTAGGTCAATTTTTTGAAGTACTTCCCAACTTTTTTTCATTGAATCCCTTAATTGTATATCTTGCATTTTTTCAAAATCATACACCAAATTGTCTTTTTTAAACATTTCATTTAATCCTCGACCAATAAATGTGTTTACCTTTAAACATGACAAAGATTCAAGATGTACTATGTCAATTTCTCTAAGATTTATTGTTTGATAGGGTTTCAATCTTCTAATCAACCAATTATCCATCCAAACTTGAAAGTTGGATTCATTAACCCCCATTGGTGGATAAGGATTTGGTCTAATTCCATAAAAATTTACTGCTAATCCTAATATCATCAATTGATTTACAGTTATATACGAAATAACATCACAAGCCATTTTTGACCCCAAGGCGAGTATTGTTTCGGGTTCTGATTTTAGTCTTTCTGAAACTAGTCTTGCTAAAATAATATGTTTATCCTTACTATCTGTTTGCGCTGAAGTCAATAAGGCTTTTTGTAGCATTGTCGAAAAATCGGGATGGTCTTGTGCTGATTCAATCTTTTCATGTGAAATCTGTTTTGACTCTTCAAGTTGTTTTACTCTCTGAGCTAATTCATTCAAAAAATCCATAGTATTATCAGTCCCTTTTTGTCGAACAACTTCTTTATGGTCTTTAAAATAGGATTGAATCCATTTTTCTCCAGAATCCCATGCTTTTTCAACAAATTTTCCTGCTGCTCCGCCGACAGCAGCACTAATTGCAATTATTGATAAAGGTTCCATATTTTCTGTTTTTTTATAATGTAGCCCTAACGGTTGCGTATATGACACAGTAGGGATTGGGGGTTTCGTACTTATCTGTCGACACAAACGCACATGCAGGACAGAATGCTTGATTTAATCATTTAATCTTAAATGTTATTTACACGATGTTGGGCAAATTTGTGGTTATTTTGTTTTCCACTATCATTATCTCTTCATCCGTCAGCTCATATAATTGGTACACGAGGCGGTCGATTTCGCGTTCCCATGCAATCGTATTGGCTTTGGGGTTTTCCTTTTTCGCTGCAATGATTTTATCCACAAATGATCCGATTTGTAATATTATGGGCTGATAAAATATGAATTATTCTTGATTATCATTATACCCCATCATCATGTTATAATGAGCCAAATGTCCTGTTTCACAAAATATACTTTTAAATACATTTTTAAAAGTATCAATTTCTTTTGAAGTCGGTGAATAATCAATAGAAGAAAATACATCATGAGAGCCCACATTCATCCATGAAATTAACGAACGACATACTTTCTGTTCGATTGTATTAGTAAATTTATTTAATAGTTCCTCCTCATTAAGATTAGCCAAGGTATTAAAATAAAATTCAATTATCCTTCTCATAGAATTTTGCAAACAAATACAGTCAACGTTTTCATTTTTAACTACCTCCCATAATAATTGATAAGTGGTTTTAATTGGATTTGTTTCGTAAAATATAATATTGCTTTCATTATTAACTTTTCGAATAATATGATAACCAGTATCAGTTCTTACATTTTTTGCATCTCTAGATGAAATAAATGTTATTTCTTTAAAAAAGTATGCATTATGAGTAAGAATAAATACTTGTTTAATATTAGTATTATTATTTTTATCTCTTATATTTTTTAAAATAACTTTTATTAAAGTTGCTACTATAAATAATACATCAGAATCCAAACTTGAAACCGGATCATCAAAAACAACGATTTTGGATTCAGTTATATTTTCATCAGGATTTAAAGCACCTTGTATTAAATGATAAAAATAGAGGAAGACTATAAAGTTTCTTTCGCCTTCACTTAAATTTTCTTTCGCAGATTTACCATCCTCTCTGATAACCCGATAATGTTTCTCATCGTCGGTTGTAGCTAATTTAAATCCTCTAAATCCAAATCTCCCTAAAAGCATATTTATGCTGTCAACTGTCGGTTTAACACTTTTTATTTGCTTTTCTAATTCAGAAATTTCATCCTCAATGTCTTTTATTTTACCACCTTTCTCCTTGATCTGTTCTTTTATATTACCTATTGCTTTTTTGATATCGGCCTTTTCTTTTTTGTATTTTTCTATTTCGGTTTTTATTTCATCACAGAAATATTTCCAGATTTCAGAATTAAGTTTTTCCTTTTCATTTTTTTGATTGTTGAAAATATCAGTGTATTTTTTTATTTCGTTATTTACACCAACAATTAAATCATTGAATTTATTTAGCAGCTCTAATAT